>CAZTXO010000048.1:0-22158 GCA_964617515.1 uncultured Saprospiraceae bacterium
TGAAAACAGATAATTTCAACCGCCTCACGTATGGTATCAACCTTAATCCCGGGTTTATGGACAATAGGTTGCAAATCAACTTCAGCGCCAAAGGGATGACGGACAAAAACCAGTTTGCCAACCAGGGAGCGATTGGTGCGGCGGTCTTCTTTGATCCGACGCAGCCGGTAAATGTCCAAAATAATTATGGCAATTTTTTCACGTGGCTGAATAACGACGGGACGCCCAATACACTGGCCCCGGAGAACCCGCTGGCACTCCTCGAATTGAACGATGATCATTCTACGGTCAACCGGTATATCCTGGGTGGCCAGGTTGACTACCGGCTTTGGTTCCTCGAAGACCTGAGGGCCAACCTTAATTTAGGATATGATTATTCAAAAGGAGAAGGAGAAAGACTTGTTCCGGATTATGCTTCAGAATTCTACAGCACCGGGGGACGACATGCCACCTATAGCCAGGAGAATAAAAACGAATTATTGGAATTCTTCCTCGATTACGGAAAGGACATCAACAGCGATTTCAACCTCAGTTTGATGGCCGGATACTCCTGGCAACACTTCTGGTCCGAGGACTATTTCAAGGAAACGAATTTTGCCGGAACGACAGAAGTTACACCCGAAGATTTCTTCACCCGGGAATACTTCCTGCTCTCTCTTTTCGGAAGGGCGAACCTGACCCTCTTTGATGATTTCCTGTTAACCTTCACACTTCGTCGCGATGGTACTTCCAGGTTCTCCGAAGACAATCGCTGGGGAAATTTCCCCGGCGCGGCTTTGGCCTGGAAGATGGTCGACGGCGGTACCGGATCCCTGTCCTCTCTGAAACTTAGACTGGGTTACGGACTTACAGGGCAACAAGGCATCAGTTCGGATTACTATCCTTATTTAGCCCGCTATGTATCCAGCACGCAAACGGCCCAGTATCCATTTGGCAACCAATATTATACCACGCTCCGGCCGGAGGGCTATGATATCAATATCAAATGGGAGGAAACCACCACCTATAACCTGGGTCTTGATTACGGACTTTGGGATAACCGCCTCAACGGTTCATTGGATGTGTATCTGCGTAAGACCTCGGACCTGATCAACTTCATTCCGGTTCCCGCAGGGACCAACCTCACCAACTTCATCACGACCAACGTGGGGGACCTGGAAAATAAGGGAATTGAACTCAGCATCAATGCTGTGCCCTGGCGCCAGGGACAGAAGGAATGGTCATTTGGCTTCAATGTGGCGTATAATAAAAATGAGATTACGAAACTGACCGCCACCGATGATCCGAATTATCAGGGCGTATTGACAGGAGGCATTGCCGGTGGCGTGGGGAATAACCTTCAAATCCATAGTGTCGGATTCCCTGCCAATTCGTTTTTTGTCTACGAACAGGTTTATGATGCCGCCGGTGTGCCGATTGAGGGGCTCTATGTAGATCGCAATGGGGATGGCGTCTTCACGCCGAAAGACCAGTACCGGTATAAAAAGGCGGCTCCTGATGCCACCTTTGGTTTCTATACCAGCCTGGATCTCGGTCGCTTTGATCTTTCCGCGGCCGCCAGGGCCAACATTGGCAACTATGTGTACAACAATAATCTCGCTGATCAGGGTGTCTATGATTTCATCTACAGCAGCGCTGGAGGCGGTCTTGGCTATCTCAACAATGTGAATGCCCGAACCCAGGCGATTGATATTAACTCGCCGGAATACTTCAGCGATTTCTACGTAAGCAATGGATCCTTCCTGCGGGTCGATCATATCACCCTGGGCTATGACCTGGGTGCCATTGGAACGACGTTGAAAAACATCCGGTTGACGTTTACCGCTCAAAACCCGATTCTGATCACGGAATACCAGGGTATCGATCCGGAAGTATTTGGTGGTATTGACAACAATAAATACCCCAGATCCAGAACCTATTTATTTGGCCTTAACGTCGGATTTTAACCTCGATAAATGACATCAGACATGAAAAAAATGAAATTATCATATCTCTTATTTCTCCTCGGGCTCTTAACCATCCAGACGTCCTGTTTCAATGACCTGGATACGGTACCGTTGGATGATGATGCCGTTACCTCCGCGGTCGTGTACAATGATCCGGCGGCTTATAAAAAGGTATTGGCAAAACTCTATGCCGGTCTTGCGGTGAGTGGCCAGCAGGGACCTTCAGGGCAGGCCGATATATCCGGGATTGACGAAGGCTTCGGTCAATATGTCCGGGGTCTCTGGTACCACCAGGAATTGTCAACGGATGAAGCCGTAATCGGTTGGAATGACCAAACCATCAAGGATTTTCATAACCAGAACTGGACCGCTAATGATGTTTTCATCAACGCGTTCTACAGCCGGATCTTCTACCAGGTATCGCTGTGCAATGAATTCTTGCGGGAGGCCACGGATGCTAAACTGGACAGCAGAGGACAAGGCAATCTGAAAGCCGAGGTTGGCCAATATCGGGCGGAGGCACGATTCCTTCGTGCCCTGAGCTACTGGCACGCCCTGGATCTGTTCCGCAACGTTCCGTTCGTGACGGAAAACGACTTTGTCGGATCCTTTTTCCCGCAGCAAATCCAGGGACCTGAGTTGTTCACGTATATCGAATCCGAACTGAAGGATATTGAGAATACCCTGACCCCGGCACGGACCAATGAATATGGCCGTGCAGATCAGGGCGCTGCATGGGCACTGCTGGCAAAACTGTATCTGAATGCGGAGATCTACACGGGAACCGCTCGTTATTCGGATTGTGCTACCTATTGTGAGAAGATCATTAACGCCGGTTACACGCTGGATCCGGTATACCGGAACATGTTTTTGGCGGACAACAACAATTCTCCTGAAGTGATTTTTGCCGTTGAATTTGATGGCCTGAATACCCAGACCTGGGGAGGTACCACCTTCCTCGTTCACGCACCAGTGGGTGGTTCCATGGTGCCTGCGGATTTTGGTATCGATGGTGGCTGGGGTGGTCTTCGCGTCACCAAAGAGATTGTCGCCAAATTCCCGTCTGTCGGAACCGGAAGCGTAATCGTGGCCCCCAACCCGGGCAATACTACGTATCCGGTGATCTATGTCCCCGGCGGTTACCAGGGTTGGGATCCGTCCAATACCAATACGGTACTTGCTTCTCCGGGCGTAGATGGCCGCTTCAGCGGGTACATCTACTTCAAGGATGACAATACGGAGTTCAAATTCACGGAAGGACCCAACTGGGATGTCAACTATGGTGATGATGGCGCGGATGGCACGCTGGATCAGAATGGTGCCAATATTAAAGCAGCTACCGCCGGACAGTACAAACTGGACGTGGATCTCAATTCGAAGACGTATACCATGCTTCGGACCGAATGGGGCCTGATCGGCTCTGCAACGCCCGATGGATGGAATTCCGATCAGAACATGACCTATGATGCTGCTTCCAATTCCTGGAGTATCCAACTGGACCTGGCGGCCGGCGAGGTCAAATTCAGGGCCAACGATGACTGGGGACTGAACTACGGTGATGACGGTGGCGATGCCTTGCTCGAACAGAATGGGGCAAACATCAGCATTGCCAGTCCCGGGAATTACCTCATCAAGTTATTCCTGGACAAGCCGGACCATACCTATTCCATTGAGTTGACCAGTTTCGACAGCCGCTCTTTGTTTTTCACGACCGGGCAATCCCTGGATATTGATGATGTATCACAGTTTACCAACGGTTATGCGCTTGGTAAATGGAGCAATCTGACCTCTGCAGGGCAGCGTGGATCTCACCCGACCCATGTGGATACAGATTTCCCGATGTTCCGGTTAGCGGATGTCTACCTGGAATATGCGGAGGCTGTGCTTCGGGGTGGCAGCGGGAGCATCGATCAGGCGTTAACACTCGTCAACGATGTCAGGACGCGCGCCTTTAACGGACCATCCGGCAATATTTCAGCCAGTGATCTGACGCTGGATTTCATCCTGGATGAGCGTGCCAGGGAGTTGCTTTGGGAAGGACACCGCAGGACTGACCTGGTACGTTTTGGCAAATTTACAGATTCGGATTACGTATGGGCCTGGAAGGGCGGTACCAAGGAAGGAAGATCTGTTAGTTCCAACTTTAACATTTACCCGATCCCATCCAATGATATCGGCGCCAATCCGAACCTGGTGCAAAATCCTGGTTATTAATCTCATCATTGACAATCACTTCAAATCACAGATGATATGAAATACATAAAATATATCAGTCTTTTTCTCCTCGGTGCCTTTGCCGTATGGTCCTGCAAGGACGATGACTTGGGTCCTATCCTCAAACTTAATTCCGCGCCGCAGATTACGGCTCCGACAGCGGGAACGACGTATGAGTTGAAAGAGGCGCAGGCCAATGACGTGTTACCTGCTTTTACCTGGTCGGCCGCGGAGTATGGTTTTTCCGCTGGTACGACGTACAAACTGGAAATGGATGTAGCCGGCAAAAATTTCTCGGAACCCGTGACCCTTGGCAACGTGAACGCGCTGTCTGTCAGCATCTCGCAGGGTGACCTCAATAATATCCTCCTGGCGAAAGAACTGGAAGGGGAAACACCGGTCTCCATAGAAATGCGGGTTACCGCAACCGTCAGCCCGGATGTACAACCTTTGGTTTCTGATGTGGTGACGGTCACCATGATTCCTTTTACGGGTACTGTCATTATTCCTCAACTCCAGGTGCCTGGCAGCTACCAGGGCTGGGATCCATCTAATAACAACACCATTATATTCTCTCCCAAGAGTAATGGATTGTATGAGGGATATGTTTATATCAAAGACGATAATGCGGAATTCAAATTCACCCAGGGCCCGAGTTGGGATGTTAACTGGGGAGATGATGGCGAAAACGGAACACTGGATCGCAATGGCGCGAACATCAAGGGAGGGCTGGCCGGCGTATACAAACTGAATGTCGATCTGAACAGTTTTACCTTCACGCAGCTTCGTACCGATTGGGGCCTCATTGGTTCCGCGACACCGGATGGCTGGAATTCAGATCAAAACATGACCTTTGATCCGGCTACCAATAAATTCTCCATCACGATCGACCTGGTGGCCGGGGAGATTAAGTTCCGCGCCAATGATGACTGGGGCGTGAATTTCGGAGATGATGGCAACAATAAGACAGTAGAGTACAACGGCGCTAACATAGCTGTAGCGGAAGCAGGTAATTACACCATTGACCTGTTAATCGTCGGTGTAGCGAAGTACAAGTATGCCATCAAGAAAAATTGATTTCTCGCGGCAGAAGAAAAAAAGGGCGGCAACTCCTGTTGTCGCCCTTTTTTTTGAGCCAAGGTAGACCCGGCATTTGTCTGACCGATTCCGCATCCGGTCCCCTAATAGGCGAACCGTGATATTTTTTCTGACAAGATGGTGCCATTAGGGCCATTCAAAACGGATACATAGAGCCCGGGCGCCCAGCCCCGGCTGTCAAAAACAAGTATCTCTTTCGAATGGCCAGCCTGCACGATGGTCTCCGCCACAAGCCTTCCCTCCAGCGTAAACATCTTCAAATTAAACCTTCCTTCCGGGAGGGTTGCCCCGGATGCCCTGAGCCATATTTCCGCTCCACGCTGGACGAGTGTTACTGCATTTTCACCTATGGCCACCTCTTCCGTGCCCGTTGGAAATTCATACGGATAGGTCATCCAGCCGATCCCGCCATCCTCCTGCACCTGGTCATTAAAATCAAAAAAGGTACAGTTGTCCCAACTGGATCCCGTGACCCAAAGCGTCGAGCAACCCGTACTGACCCACGCGGGCTCCCAGTACACCACACCGCTTCCGCCCTGGTCCAACACTGTCTGCGTCAGATCGACCATCCATTGTTTTTGACTGGCCGGGCTCAAGGGATAACCGCTCACGGCCGTGCTGATCAGGTTGGGCGCGCTGTCCGCATTCTGGCTCGTCCATGGATACGCCGTCTCCAGGAGCATGACCTTTTTACCGGGATAGACGGCTTTCAAGCGGCCGATGACATTGCCCACATAGGTAAAATCCACCGGGTGCCAGGCGGCATAATACGATAAACCAAGGATGTCAAAGTCCTGCACGCCATGCGTCCAAAACTGGTCCGCAAACCACTCGATATCCTCGGGGTCCGCAAAATGCAGCGCTACCTGGATTTCATTGCCCGTGATGGTTTCGATATCCCGCACTGCCCGGATGGCGGTATTGAACAGTTCGCTGTTGCGAGGCCATTCCATGACCCATCCGGCATCGTTTTCCGCTTGCGATAACAGGATCCCCTTGTTGGTTTCATTACCGATCTGGACCAGGTCAGGTAATAGCTGCTCCAGGGATAAGCGGTATAAGACTCCGTAGAGGTATTCGTACAGCGAGTCCTTCAACACCGGCAGGTTATGGACTACCTGGTTCCACGCTGCCGGGATCACCTGGTGTCCCGGATCGGCCCAGGTATCCGACAAATGAAAATCCAATAAGACCTGCATGCCCTGCGCCCTGGCGCTCAGGATCGAAGCCCGCACATCCGCTTCGTCGCTATAGCGCCGGCCCTGGTTTAAATCATCATACCAGGCAGGCGTATGCCAAAGCCTGAGGCGAACAAGATTACAACCATGGTCCCTGAAAAGGCTGTAGGGATCCATCGATTGACCCTGTTCCTGGTATTGCGCTCCACAATCCTCCAGCTCATTCACATAGGAAAGATCTGCGCCGAAATAAAATCCCTGTCCATGCAGGGAATTACACAGAAATATTGCCGGCAACAGCCATTTCACCCGGTGCGTAAGGGCAACCAGGTGAAGGATCGATAAAAGTTTAATGAATGGCATACGACAAACCCACGATCCAATACGATTGTAATGGATTATCGGTGCGGTTCAGCGCCAGGGCTTCCTGTTTGTTCCCCCGAAGTCCGATGTCAAATCCGATCCCGATTCCTTTTACAGCGGTGGTGAAACCATTGACCCAGGTCCAGTTGGAAAAATCAAACCCTTTGTAGCTGGCAAAAGCGGAAAGGTTGCTTTTCCAGGCGACTCCTTTTGAAATCTGGCGTTTATAATCCGCCAAGATCTTGCAGCCAAACGTCGATTCGAAATCGAAATCACTTTTGGAAAGAATATAATTGTAGTCAAGCGGATGAAGGACCACCACCAGGTCCTTGACCGGTGTCCAGGTGACACCCGCGCCGATATCCAGGTAGCCCGGATCGTTAAAACGGTCATCCAGGACCGCCGTACGGTATTCCCCTAATAGCGAAACGGCTATTTTTTCACTCAGCTTATACCCAATCAGCGAACTCACCGTAAGGGCATCGGCGGATACTTTGAAATTTTCACTGTCTGTCGGATCATCCCGATCATTGAATTTCAGCCAGCCGAGCGTAAGCGTGGCATTGTTGCGCCAGAAATATTTTTGCTGTTGCAGGTTGGCAAATCCATTTGCGGAAAATCCAATGTTGAAAGCCGTCGTGTTGGCTTGTGCCTTGGAGAGCCAGTCGCTGAAGCTGGAAAAATTAAAGCCAAGATTTCCGAGAGCCCCGACGTCCCAGCGCGGATATGGGGTCAACTTGTCCGTGAGACCGGCTACCTCCGCTTTCAGGGCATCAACCTGCCCCGTCAGCGCTTTGAGTTGTCCCTCCAGGTTGGCCAGTTCCGTGGATTTGGCTTCCTTCATCGCCTGCATTTCTTCAACGGATTGTGCATCTCCGGTTCCGAGGAAGAGCAGGAGGTGAATAGCGAGCAGAATGGACCGTTTCATGTTTTTTGAGTTTATCGTGAATGGATACCGGTAAAACTACTAAAAAGAGAAATGCAGATGGCAGGACGTTGCCTCCGGTTTGCGTGCCTCCGGCAATACCGGCATGTTCCTCTGCCCGGAGAGGAAACCGGATTATTTCAGGAAACGATAGGAAAGTTTGAGCAGGAAAATGTTATGGGGTTTTTCCTCAAAGACATGATCAAAGAGGCTGGTGACCAGCGGCGTGTCCAGGTCACCATAGGCATCGGGCATCACCCCTTGTGACCATACCAGGAAAAGTTCCGAGCCGGGTACGTACTCCCATCGAACCACCAGGTTGGACCGGAATTGCACGAGGTTGATATCCGGCAGGGAAAATGTATAATCCGGTTGTCCGTCTGAATTCTCATCCACGGATGCCGTACCGTTTGCGATCGAAATTTCGTTTGCGGTGTAAGGATGAAACCGGGCATGGTATTCTTTGTTCAACGGATCCCGGACATAGCCAAAATTTTTGTAGATCGCCCGGAAGATAAAGGGCTCCCCATAGTATTGGACGGAGAGATCGGGCGTGATGTAGTAATTGAGCCGTGTGGAAAGGGAAAAACTGTTTCGTTTCACATAGCTCACGACGGACCGTTGCACGCCCTGGAAATCCACGTTGGCCACAAATTGATCTTGTTCCCGCGTGGATCTGTCATAGGAGGGACTGACAGAAAAGGTAAGTGCATCCAACGGCTGAAATACCAGCGAACCGGTCAGGGTAAGGAATGTCACGAACTTTTGATAGGAATGGCCACCGGTAAACTGCACAGACGCATACACAGCCTTCCTCGAATCCGATTGGAGGGATGTATTGATGCTGAAACCGGGAGGCTTGCGCAGGGCCGTTGCTCCACGCAACGCGTTATTGGAAACCTCATAAGGGTTGTAGGAAAGGCCGGCGATCACACGGCAGTTGTTTCGCAGCCAAAAATGCGCATTGGTGTTGAAGGTGACATACAGCAGGTTGCCTCCGAAATCCCATCGGGCCCTGTGATTGTAGTTGAAACGGGCTTCCCGGAAGATCGAAAACGGGCTCAACAGGTGGTAAGCTCCCCAGCTCCAGTGATTGATTTCATCTGCCGCCCCAAGGAAGCCGATATCATTCAGTTCCAGGCCCGGCGATCGCCAGGTCACACCGGATTCCATCTTGAAGACACCGCCATGCGCATTATACTTCCCGCCATATTTCCCGATTTTCACCGTTCCGCCACTTCCCTGCAGGAATGTTCGCGTCGAGTCTAATTCGACATAGTCCATGTCCCTTCGCTGAAACAGATGAACAAAACCCGTCTGGGTGCGCAGGATAGCCTCCGGGCTTCCTTCCACACGGCTGTACAGGAGGTTGGCTTTGATAAACCACCAACGGTTTTTCCAGTAATGGAGAACGTCCAGCGCTCCGCCATACGCCGCGTCATGTAAGAATGCCAGGTTGTGCCTGCGATGAACAGCTGTGACGATGCCTCCCAGGATCGTATTCCCTTTGGTAAAGTCTTTGCTGATCCTCCCGGCAAAGTAATTCGTGAGCGGTTCGACGAGCACTTCCCGTTCATTCGTTCCGTCTGAAATTTTAGCATGCTCCGCTTTCGTCAGCGTTTCCAATATGCCCACCGAAACACCACTTTTGGTTTTGCCGCTCAGTTTTGCGGCCCCCGCGATAGAAGTGAAAGAGGGGATGTCTGCAAATTCCCCTTCCGTCAATGCAGGGCGTCCATGGGGTGAACCGCCGATGCGGCGCGAGTAAAAAAGCAGATCAGCATCGTAGGCGCCCCCGGTTACAGATCCGGTCAACCGGTAATCAAACAGGTTACGGTTTTCAATGAAGAAAGGCCGCTTTTCCTCGAAAAAGATTTCATAGCCATCCAGCCTGACCGCCCCCGGATCCGCTTCCACCTGGCCGAAATCCGGATTGAGCGTAAAGTCAACAATCATGTCCCGGGTAAGGGAAAACTTTCCATCAAGACCACCATTGAGTTTGTTGCGCGAGCCATCCGCGTAGGGATTCCCGGGCTCCGCTTTAAAAGTCTCCGTCTGGGCGACCACGTAAGGCGCTATCTCGATTTGGGTGCTGGTCGGCAAATGACTCAGCCCGCGCAATTCTCCAAATTCACTGACCCATCCGCCGGAACTATGCGGAATAAACTGCCAGACAGACCGCTCCTCCCGTCTGAATATCCGGCGCTGCACCTGGATGCCCCAGACCGGGTCAGCCTGGTTACCATACCGGAGTTGGCTGAACGGAATGCGTAACTCCGCTGTCCAGCCAAGACTGTCAATCCGGGTCTCAGCCTCCCAGATCGGGTTCCAGCTTTCATCCCATTGATCGCCATTGGAGGAAATGAATTCATCCCCCTTGACGCCACTGACAGAAAGCGTAAAGGAAAAGGCCGACCGCAAATCATGATAACTGTCAAGGTTGATCTCGATCCAATCCCCCGGAAATTCGTCGCGGCGACTCAGGCGACCGATGATGCTGTCCGGATGATGATCAAAGGCCCGGAAGGCAAAATAGAGGTAGCGTTCATCATGCAGGATCTTAAACTGTGTTTGTTCGTGAGGAGGATCACCCTGGGCAGGCTCGAATTCAATGAAGTCACCGGACCAATCCACAAGATCCCAGGCTGCTTCATCACTGACACCGTCTATTTTAAGGGCATGGCCCGTCGCGGCATGTGTCCTGTATTGACGACGGATTTGTCCGGACGAATTAAGGTTGTCTTCCGGCACATATCCCTGGGCAAAAAAAAGTGCAGGCTGGACCAGGAGCAGGAAGAGGTAGCGAAACCGGGGATGTATGGGTTGCTGCATCAGCAGATCGGGATTGAGTGGTGTTCACGGAGCAAAGACAATCCGTCTTTACTGCTGATGCAAGTTCGACACTACAGGAAAATTCAAGAATAATTTAGGCGGATACGCAGTTATTCGGGATCAACAGGCCCGAACGGTGGACGGGAGCATGCAAACAATTTCTTCCGTCGCATTAGTTTTGCCGGGGATGGATCGACAGGCTCGTTTTGAAACGCTAATCGAAGGCTTGATGGAACGTGAATACGCGGTGATGGATGAATTTATTTCCGGAGAACTCGTAGATGCGCTCCGTCAGGATTTGCAAGCCAGGTTAGCAGCGGGCCTGATGCGACCCGCGGGGATCGGTCAGCAACAAGCGTTTCAGCACAATGCGCAAATCCGGCGGGACCTCATCAGCTGGATAGAAGATTCGGAAACCACGCCCGCAGAGCAGGAATATATCGACCTGGTAAAAGCATTCATGCGCTATCTCAATGAGACCTGTTATACGGGATTGCATGACTTCGAAAGTCATTATGCCTGGTACGACGCGGGTAGTTTTTACAAAAAACACATCGATCAGTTTCGTTCGGATTCCGGCAGGAAATATTCTGTCATCATTTACCTCAACCCGGAATGGACTGCCGCCGATGGCGGTGAACTGGTCCTGTATCGTGATACAGGACGGGTGCCTGTCTTGCCGGAGGGAGGCAGGGTGGTGTTTTTCAGGAGTGACCGGATCGAGCATGAAGTATTGCCGGCACGCAAACCCAGGCTGAGTATCACCGGATGGCTAAAGACTAAATGACCTGTTTGTAAATTTTTGTTTTCGGGTCAGGATTTCAATGAAATAAAGTTATCCAAGTGGGCGGTTATCTGCATCTTTGCCCCTCCAAATCAACAGGATATGGCTACGCAACCGTATTATAGTGTCAGAACCTCCAGGATCCATGGCCGGGGCGTGTTCGCCAGGCGACCGATTCGCAAGGGAACACGGGTGATCGAATACACAGGTCCCATCATCTCCACGGAAGAAGCTGATAAGATCGGGGAGAAGATGGAGAACGGGCATTCCCATACGATGCTGTTTACCGTGGATGAAAACCGGGTCATTAACGGCAACGAAGGAGGAGATGCCAGGTATATCAACCATAGTTGCGCGCCCAATTGCGAAGCAGTGCAGGATGGCGACCGGATTTTCATTGAGGCTTTGCGCGCGATAAAAAAAGGAGAAGAGATCACCTACGATTATTATCTCCAGGTGCCCGGAAAGATCACGGAGAAAGTGAAAAAGGAATATGCCTGTTTCTGTGGATCGCCCAATTGCCGCGGCACCCAAATCGCCCCCGAGATCCTCGAGGCACAGGCGAAGAAAGACGCAAAAAAGGCGGCTAAAAAAGAAGAGAAGCGTCTCCGCAAACAAATGAAAAAAGCGAAAAAGGCCGAAGCCAAAGCCATGGCCGGCAACGGGGAACAACCGGGCAAAAAGAAAAAGAAGAAAACAAAATCCGAAGGGAAGGCGGACACCAAAAAGAAAAAGAAAAAGGATAAAAAGGGGAAGAAAAAATAATCGCTCCGTCAGAACGTCCCTCCTTTCAGTTCTTCGTTCAATTTTTTGAAATCGATTTTGCCCTTGTTTCGCTTTATATGCGCTACCATGATCAGCGCCCGGCGGATTCGTCCATCCTCATTTTTTACCTGTCCTACCGCGTAAAGGATATTGCGCTGCTTGCCCGGCGTTAGTTGGTGAAACAGCCGGTTGCCTTCCGTATCCTGGTCCAGCACCACTTTCAATGCTTCCGGAAAAGGCAGACCGTAGGGGCTCTCATCCTTCTCCAGGCGGACATCGACCGCATGGCCTTCTTTTAATTTCAGTTTGTCCCGGACCTGTTTGTTGAGATTGATAAAATAGGTGTCATTGCCTGCGGGCAGGATGGCACACTGCATACGGTGCTGACCGTTGAGCGTGCAGACTACCCGCTTATTCCCCTGGTCAAGGAAATGTTTGGCGATGGCTGCCGGCACCTTGATATGATACGTCCACAGCTTGGTGTTAAAGTTTTCCAGTCTGGCGGTGTATTCCATAGGACGGATGCATCAGGGACCGGCAACCCTGCGCCGGCGCGCAGGGATAAAGATAATCAGGCGGAATCAGCTCCTTGGTTCAGCCCATGGTCACGGGCAGGCAAAGACCCGTATGTGCTTCATTTGGTACTTTTGATTCCATAATCATCAAGCTGGATACCCATATTCATTTCCAACCGTCTTCAAGATGAAATCACTTCCCTGGACCGGGGTTTACCCGGCGGTCACGACCAAATTCAAACCCGATGGTGCGCTGGATTTGCCGGCTTTGCGGCGCGGGGTACGCGCTCAACTCGATGCAGGAGTGGAGGGCATCATCCTCGGCGGTTCCCTCGGGGAGAGCAGCACCATCACCCGTGACGAACGCCTGGCCATGTTGCAGGCAGTATTGGAGGAAACCGGACATCGTGTACCCGTGCTGATCAATATTGCGGAGGGTTCCACCGCCGCGGCTGTCTCATTGGCGCAACAGGCCGAAGCGCAGGGCGCTGCCGGGCTGATGGTGTTGCCGCCGATGATGTATAAGCCGACGGAAAACGAAACCGTCCGGTTTTACAAAGACGTGGCAGCCAACACGTCTTTGCCTATCCTGGTATATAACAATCCGGTGGATTACAAAATCGAAGTGACCCCGGATATGTTTGAAGCATTGATGGATCATTCCAACATCCAGGCGGTCAAGGAAAGCACGCGGGACCTGGCGAATGTCACACGGCTGCTCAATCGTTTCGGAGAACGTTTAAAGATTATGACCGGCGTGGATACGATTGCCACCGAAGCGCTGATCATGGGAGCGCATGGCTGGGTCGCAGGATTGGTCAATGCGTTTCCGGTCGAAACGGTCGCGATCTACCGTTTAGTCAAGGCCGGACGAATCCATGAAGCGAGAAGTATACATCGCTGGTTCCTCCCGCTTCTCGAACTGGATATCAGTCCGCAACTGGTGCAGTATATCAAGCTGGCCGAGGTGGTCACCGGTTTAGGGACTGAAACCGTTCGTCCTCCACGTCAAATGCTCACCGGCCAGGAACGGCAACGGGTCCTGGCGATCATTCAATCCGCCATGGTCCGTCGACCTGATATGCCCGCCGATCTTTTGTCCTAAATGCCTTAACGATGATCACGAAAAATATCATTGGTCACGAATTATCCGCCCTGTCCGACCGGACCATCACCAGTTTCAGTGCTGCTTATCAGGCGCATTTACCGGAAGCATTTGCGGTGGCTACGGCGGAAGAAGTCGATCAGGCGGTGGAGAAGGCGCACCGGGCCTGGCGGCGTTACAGGGCTACATCGGGTCAGGTGCGCGCGAAATTCCTTCGCCTGGTGGCGGATGGCATCGAAGGCCTGGGTGAAATCTTATTGGATCGCGTACACGCGGAAACTGCCTATCCTGTAGCCCGTATTATCACTGAACGGACGCGCACCTGTCAACAGTTGCGCATGTTTGCTTCGGTCGCGGAGTCAGATGCATGGCGGGAGATCACGGAGGATGAGGCGTTGCCGGATCGCACACCGGTACCCCGACCCTGGTTAAGAAGGGAAATGCATCCCATCGGACCGGTGGTTGTTTTTGGGGCCAGCAATTTTCCCCTGGCCTATTCCACGGCGGGGGGCGATGCGGCTTCCGCCCTCGCAGTTGGTTGCCCGGTTATCGTCAAGGCGCATGACGCCCACCTGGGCACAAATGCCCTGGTGGCAGAGGTAATCCGGAAAGCTGCCCTGGCACTGGATTTGCCGGATGGTGTTTTTTCTTCGCTGCAGGGAGATGGATTCGAAACCGGCAGGCGACTTGTGCAACATCCGTTGACAGCCGCGGTTGGATTTACGGGTTCCCTCGCCGGGGGAAGGGCATTGTTTGACCTGGGCCAGCAACGGAAGAAACCAATTCCGGTTTTTGCGGAAATGGGAAGCGTCAATCCGGTTTTTATTTTCCCTCAAAGCATCAACGCGGACAGACATGGCCTGGCTTCCCGGTTAGCTGCATCCATGACCCTGACGGTGGGACAGTTTTGCACCAACCCGGGTATCATCGTGGTGCTGCATGACGAGGATGGGGATGCCTGGATGGAATCGCTCAGGCTGGAAATAGAGAAAGTGGAAGCGCAGACTATGCTGACGCCGGGCATCGCGTCCGCCTTCCGGCGGGGCATGGAGCGGGTGGATCAAACCGGGCGTATTACCTGGATTACCAGAAGAGAGGCGGAAGCTCATGCAGCAGCGCCGGTGCTGGCAAGTTGTGATGTGGATGTCTTTCTGTCGCATCCGGAACTGCACCACGAGATCTTCGGGCCCTATTCCCTTATCGTGCGCTGCCGACACCTGGATGATTTCCTGCGGGTCGCGGAAGCGATGGAAGGGCAACTGACTGCCTCTGTGATGACAGGTCCGGTGGGGAAGGAAGAAGCCTGGCCACTGGTGGAGTTGCTGACGGAAAAAGCCGGCCGGATCATTTTCAATGGAGTGCCGACCGGTGTGGAAGTGTGTGCATCCATGACCCATGGCGGACCCTACCCGGCAAGCACGGACAGCCGGTTTACAGCCGTGGGACATTTTGCGGTCCGGCGATGGCTCCGGCCGGTGACCTACCAGGGCAGCATGCCAGGGTGGGAGGGCCGTTAAATGAGGATAAAAATATCCTTATTTAGACGCGGACATTTGAATAATTCGTGGTAAGGTTTTATCTATGCATGGCTAAACGCGAAATCCAATCGTTCACGAAACCTCTATGACCATGATCCGGTTATTGACTTTATCCTTCTTTTTGCTCCTGGTCGCTTCCTGCCAACTCTACGGACAGGTGGATTCCATGATGATGACACCTCCTTTGCAGGCTGACCGCCCCGACCATACACCAAGGGCCAACCTGGTACCGAAAGGTTACTTCCAGATGGAACATGGGTTTACCATTGAAGACACCGATCCCGGGTTTGTCTACCATTACCCGTCATCGAACTGGAAATACGGCATCAACGATCGCTTTGAAATCCGCCTGCACACGGATTACATTACCATCCAGAAAGAACCCAATCCGGATCAGAACGGGTTCCTGCCGCTGGCCCTCGGATTTAAGACCCGGCTCAACGATGAAAAAGGGATCCTGCCCAGGATTGTGTTTATCGGCATGATGGCATTTCCCGGCATTGTTTCGGATGAACTGGAGACGACCTATTTTGCTCCCAGCCTCCGACTGGCCTTCAACAATACGGTATCCGATTTCTTTTCGGTCGGGTACAGCGTAGGTGCTGATTGGGATGGGGAGACAGCGGAACCCAATTTCTTCTATAGCCTTTCGCCGACTTTTTCCATTGCCGACCGGATCGGCTTATATGTGGAAGGGTATGGAAGTACACCACAGCGGGACAATGATCCGATGGAACTCCGGGTAGATGCCGGCATCAACTACAGGATCAGTCATGATTTCGTGATCGATGTGTCCGCCGGTCAGGGCATCACCGACAATGCGCCTGAGCGGTTTGTTTCCCTGGGATTTGCCTACCGGTTTAAACTGTAAGAAGGATTACTGCCGTTGAGCGGCGATCGGACTTTGTTCATCAGCAGGTCGGTCACCAACCTTGGCCAGCCTTGCAGGCGGGTATGAACCGGATCGGAAACGGCTATCCGTGATTGCCAAATCCGCATTTCCGGAAAATGGTCCACCCCATAGGCTATTTGCTTGTCTCCGCCCTTGTTGTCTCCTTCCGGCAACTGTTAGAGCGCTGCACATGAGCTTTCATTAGCAGCTTATGCCTAGTTTTGAATGATGAAATGGCTTTTCTATTCCGGCGCGATTCTTCTCCTTTGCTTTGAGATCCTGGCCGTCTATCTCATCATGCCCATGCCGGGAAGCCAGGACATGGATTCGCTTTCCATTGCGTATTTCCTCCATGCCTCGAGGTGGATCATTCGTTCTTTGTGTTTACTCCTGATGATCCTGGGATTCGTGCCGGCCTGGAAAAAAGCAAAGTGGTTAGTGGCTTTCTTCCTGCTGGTGGACATCGGGGTGACCTACCTGGTAAATGCAAAAATGGTCGCCGATCACATGTTCCTGCAACCACGTCAGCTGATCCTGCGGGACAGCAGTGCGAACAGCATCTCCCCGGACAGGCTTGTCATCGGGATTGAATACCAGGGTCAGGCCAAAGCCTATCCGATTCAGTTTATCGGGTATCACCATCAGGTCAGGGACAGCATTGGAGGCAAAGCGGTCATCGTGACCTATTGCACCGTCTGCCGCACCGGCAGGGTATACCAACCGGTGGTTCAGGGGCGACCGGAGACATTCCGGCTTGTCGGCATGGATCACTTCAATGCCATGTTTGAAGATCAAACCACCAAAAGCTGGTGGAGACAAGTCACCGGTGAGGCGGTGGCAGGTCCTTTAAAAGGAGAAAGCCTGCCCGAGTTTCCCTCGACACAAACTTCGCTGCGCACCTGGCTACAGTTGCATCCGCAATCCCTGATCATGCAACCGGATCCGGCTTTTGCCCGCGAATACGGGGAGATGGATAATTACGAAACGGGCAGAAGGGAAGGCACCCTGACGGTTTACGATTCTGCTTCCTGGCAAAAAAAATCCTGGGTGGCGGGGATCGCCATCGGCAACGACAGCAAAGCCTATGACTGGAACCTGCTGAAGGAGAAAAAAGTGATTCATGACCGGATCGGTCATACCCCTGTTTTGCTGATCGTCACGGATAGCAACCGAAGTATTTTCGCCTACGTTCGACAGGCAGATGACCAGGTATTCAGCCTGCATGCGGACACGCTCATGACAGGTCAGCTTCGTTTTGATTTGCTGGGGCATTCCCTCCAGCCTGGTGTCAGGGACCTGGACCGGGTGAATGTATACCAGGAATATTGGCACAGCTGGAAAGCCTTCCATCCGGGGACATCCAGGTTTGAGCCACAATGATCATTGGGCAGACGTGATCGGCTGATAATAGGGCAACAAAAGGCAGTCCTGTTTTCTAAGCATATTTTAATACCGATTAGCGCCCTGGTAGTGGCGATGACCCTAGCTTTGCCGCAAGTTTTGTCAAGGATGAGAAAGATTTGTCTGGCCGGATTGCTGTGTATCATCGGTTTCTCCATGCGTGCACAGGAGGACTCCCTCCTCAATCTCCAATTGGATAAGGTGGTGGTCAAAAGCTATCGCTTCGGGGAGACGACGACCAAACTGTCCGAAGTACATGGTACCTACCTGGTGGCCGGGCACAAAAACGAAGTGCTCCCCATCCAGGAGTTACCGGCCAACCTGGCGGAAAAGACAGGCCGTCAACTCTTTGCTAAAATCCCCGGTGCCTTTATTTATGACATGGATGGCTCGGGCAACCAGATCAATGTTTCCATGCGGGGACTGGATGCCCATCGCAGTTGGGAATTCAACGTGCGTCAAAACGGGGTGATGATCAATTCCGATATCTATGGGTACCCCGCAAGTCATTACAGCATGCCCATGGAAGCCGTCAAAAACATCGAGATTATTCATGGCACGGCTTCCCTCCAATACGGCGCGGAATTTGGCGGCATGATCAACTATGTTCTGAAAGAACCGGACACGACCAGGCCGGTCGCTTTTGAAAGTATCAATTCCGTAGGCTCATTCGGCTTGCTCAGCACGTACAATGCGCTTGGTGGAAAAGTGGGTAAGCTCCGGTATTATGCATATGTGCATCGCCGTGTGTCGGACGGCTACAGGGAAAACGCGGAATCGTCGGCCCAGGGACAATACCTCCACCTCGAGTACCAGTTTTCCGCCAGGCTGAAAGCGCGGCTCGAAGTGGGCAGAAGTCAATATCGCTACAGGATTCCGGGTCCGCTGACCGACAGCCTGTTTTATGCCAACCCCAGGCAAGCTACCCGCAACCGCAATTATTTCGAACCCGACATCTATGTCCCTTCTTTTACCCTCGAGTATCAATGCAATCCACGCACCCGCGTCCAATGGACGACCTCGGGGGTCTTCGGCAACCGCAACAGCGTGGAGTTTGAAGGATTTGCGGACAAGCCTGACCTCATCGATCCGGCGACACTGACGTATAAGAACAGGACCGTCAACATCGATCAGTTCCGGACGAAAACATCGGAACTGCGCTTGCTGCATCACTACGCCATCGGAAAACTGGAAAATATCGTCACAGCCTCCATCACCTATTTCAATAACAATCTGCACCGTCGTCAGCAAGGCAAGGGGACGACAGGCTCAGATTATGATCTGACCATCAGTGGTGACTGGGGTCGCGATCTGTATTACCATAGTCAGAATATCGCCCTGGCCCTGGAAAACATGATCCGGCTTTCCACCGCTTTTTCCGTATCCCCCGGTATGCGTTATGAATTCGGGCAAACGGATATGACCGGCTATATCGCTTATCTCGATCCGTCGGACATCCCCAATCATATCCGGCACAGGATTCCCCTGGCTGGAATCAATATGCAGTTCCAACCCAATGACCATGTCCGGTTGTTCGGCGGGATTGCGCAGGCCTACCGGCCGGTGCTGTTTAAAGACATCATTCCCGGATCTACCCTGGAGAAGGCCAATAAAGACCTGAAAGATGCCTATGGCTACAATGCGGAATTGGGCATCAGTGGCAAGGTCAGGGCATGGATCAAATATGATCTCACCGCTTTTATGATCCGGTATAATAACCGTCTCGGCAGCCTGGTCCTCCAGGAGGACGGAAAGGATTATATCTACAAAACCAACATTGGCGATAGTGAAACGCGGGGGCTGGAGCTGTACACGGAAATCGTGCCCTACCAGTCCAGGACAGTGTATGTGTCCCTGTTCACTGCCACTTCCTGGATGGATGCCCGGTATCGCCATGCTTCCCTGGCCATCAATGGGCAAAATACAGAGATCGATGGCAACAAGGTGGAAAGCGTTCCCGAATGGATCACCCGCAATGGCCTGAACATTGGGTATAAAACACTGCGTGTCAACCTGCTGTACAGTTATGTCAGCGAAACATTTTCGGATCCGGCCAACACGGCTTTGCCAACTTCCAACGGAGCTAAAGGGATCGTTCCCGGCTATGGCCTTTTCGATCTGAATATGTCTTTCCGCTTCGGGTCAAATCTCATTTTGCGTGCGGGCGTCAATAACCTGACGGATCACCAATATTTCACCAAGCGGCCGCTCTTTTACCCGGGCCCGGGTGTCTGGAGTTCGGATGGACGCAGCGTGGTGGTCTCGGTCGGGGCCAAATTCTGAGTGCGCAGACGGATTTCCATTTCTTCTTCCTGATTTGCCCGGAAATCCCGTGTGGTTTTTTGATTCCCTGATCCTTCAATACTTTTACCGGGCATGAGGACTGTTTTTGAATGTGTGGATGCCCATACCTGTGGTAACCCGGTCCGGGTCGTCAAGACTTCCCGGCCGGAACTCGAAGGCCATCGCATGAGCGAAAAGCGCCTTCACTTTATCCGTGAATTTGACTGGATACGCCGTGGGTTGATGTTTGAACCAAGGGGCCATGATATGATGAGCGGCAGTTTCATCTATCCGCCGACGGATCCCGCCCATGATGCCGCCATCCTGTTTATGGAAACGAGCGGGTGTCTCCCCATGTGCGGTCATGGGACCATCGGCACCGTGACCATTGCCATCGAGGAAAAACTGATTACCCCCAAAGTGCCGGGACGCCTGTTGCTGGAAGTGCCTGCGGGATTGATCCAGGTGAGCTATGTCCTCCATCACCAAAAAGTAAGGTCCGTCAGGCTGACGAATGTTCCTTCCTACCTGGCGGCTTCCCAATTACAAGCCGCTTGCCCCGACTTGGGTACGCTGACCGTGGATGTCGCCTATGGGGGTAACTTTTACGCGATCGTGGATGTCCAGGAGCATTTCAGGGGCCTGGAACATTATGCGGTGGACCAATTGGTGTATTGGGGCAGAGAATTACGAAAGGACATCAACCGGCAATACGCTTTTGTACACCCGCTGGATTCATCCATCCGGGATTGTACGCATATACTTTGGACAGGGGCTGTCATGGATCCTGCCTCCACAGCCAGAGGTGCTGTGCTCTATGGCGAAAAGGCGATTGATCGTTCCCCTTGCGGCACCGGCACTTCCGCCCGCATGGCGCAATGGCATGCGCAAGGCCGGTTGAAGCCCGGAGAACCTTTCATTCACGAAAGCATCATTGGGAGCCAATTTACAGGGCACATCGAAAGCATGACTACCGTCGGCAGTCATGCCGCCATCATTCCGTCTGTCGAAGGGTGGGCCCGCATCACGGGATACAATACGATCATCATCGATGATGAAGATGATCCTTATGCGCATGGCTTCCAGGTGGTATGAGCAAAGTGATCATCATCGGGGGAGGCGTCGTGGGCCTGTGCACAGCCTGGCACCTCCGGCAGGCCGGCATGCAGGTCACAGTGATCGACCGGCAGGATAGTTCGGATGGATGTTCGCATGGCAATGCCGGAATGATTGTGCCAAGTCATTTTACACCGTTGGCCTCTCCGGGGATGATCGCCAAAGGCATCGGCTGGATGTTTCAGAAAAAAAGTCCCTTCTTTATTCGTCCCAGGCTGGATATGGATTTGTTGAAATGGCTCTGGTTGTTTTACCGGTCCGCCAATGCCACCCACGTCGCCAACTGTGCCCCTTTATTACGGGACCTGCACCAGGAAAGCCGCGATCAATATGAAGCGTGGAATGCCTCCGGTGATTTTTCTTTTGATTTCAGCCGACAGGGTATTCTCATGCTTTATCAGACGCAGGCGGCTGAAAGCGATGAACTGCAGGCAGCCGACATGGCCGATGCGCTTGGAATAACCGCCACGCCATTAAACAGGGACCAGGCAAATCAACTGGAACCAGGTTGCCGGCTCAATATCCGAGGCGCAGTCCATTATCCGGGCGATGCGCATCTTTCTCCGGATGTCTTCATGCGCCAGATGAAAGCATGGTTGCTTACCCGGCAAGTCATTTTTACGCAGGGTGTTGACGTTCGGGGCGTCCGGGAAGAAGCGGGCAAGGTTGAATGTGTCTTAACGGATGATGCGGTCCTGCAGGCGGATGCTTTGATCGTGGCCGCGGGTGCCTGGTCGGGGAGGCTGATGAAGTCCTCCGGCTATCCCTTACCCATGCAGGACGGTAAGGGATATTCGTTTACCTACACCGGGTTGACGGCGATGCCCTCCATACCTTCGATTTTGCATGAGGCCAGGGTAGCGGTCACCCCCATGGGGGGCCGTCTCCGCATCAGTGGCACACTGGAGATCAGCGGGATGGATGACCGGATCCGGGAGCATAAAGTGAATTCTATCCGCGAGGCAATACCGGCATATTATGAAGACATGCCCCTTCCGGCAGCATCGCCTGCCTGGTTTGGCTACCGGCCCTGCACGCCGGATGGCATGCCCTATGTCGGCCGTTTGAGCAAGGGTTCATCCATTGTGTTGGCCACCGGGCACGCAATGATGGGGCTCAGTCTCGCCCCGGCCACCGGGCGTTTGGTCCGTGATATCCTGGAGGGTAAAGCGGAGGCCCCTGCATCATTGAACCCCTCCCGGT
>CAZTXO010000048.1:22258-27262 GCA_964617515.1 uncultured Saprospiraceae bacterium
CGTGATATCCTGGAGGGTAAAGCGGAGGCCCCTGCATCATTGAACCCCTCCCGGTATGGTCGGTAGGTTAAGATCGCGTTAATTCCTGTCCCTGTGGAGGATACCTTTCGTTTTACAGCGTTATTAGTGGCATGGAAACAAACACCCTGGTAAAATCATACCTCACCACCGGACTTATCATCACCCTCAGCCTGTTCTCAGTCTCCTGCAACGGGCAGATCAAGGATCTGTTTAATAAAGCCAAACAGACGGTACTTCCGGCAGACAACGGGGACGTGGGACTGGGCCTCAAAGAAGCATTGAAATTCGGAGTCAATGAGGCTGTGGAAAAACTTTCGGCGGATCGCGGTTACCTCGACAGTCCGTACAAGATCCTTGTTCCGGAAGAAGCCCAGGCAATCGTTTCCAAGGTAAAGTTGGTGCCCGGTTTTCAAAATGTGGAAAAGGACCTGATTGAAAAAATGAATAAGGCGGCCGAACTCGCGGCAAAAAAAGCCACCCCGATTTTTGTGGATGCGATCACGTCCCTGACCATCCGGGATGCCATGAATATCCTGATGGGCGATAAAGATGCCGCCACGGTATACCTGGAGACCGAGACACGAAAACCCCTCTATGACGCCTTCCTGCCGGTGATCCAGTCGGCGCTGGATGAAGTGCACGCCAGGGAATATTGGAAAACGGTGATTGACGCTTACAACGGGATTCCGTTTGTCAAGAAAGCCAACCCGCAACTGGATGACCATGTCAACAACAAGGCCCTCGACGGTCTGTTCAGCCTGATCCGCGTCAAGGAAGAAAAGATCCGGTCGGATCAATCGCAGCGCACAACGGATTTGCTGCGCAAAGTCTTTTCGCAACAGGACAAATAACGGGCATTACTTTCCTTTAGGATTGCCTGACGCGGGTATGAGTTGTACCGGGCAATTTTCGATTCGTCCGCCTTCGATGACGATGACTTTCCCTTTTTCTTTTTTCCGGGATTCCAGGAGGATGCCGTCCCAGGAGGCATGACAGGCATTATGGATCCATCCGGTCGACAGGATGGACAG
This sequence comes from uncultured Saprospiraceae bacterium, assembly GCA_964617515.1. Classification (GTDB taxonomy): domain Bacteria; phylum Bacteroidota; class Bacteroidia; order Chitinophagales; family Saprospiraceae; genus Opimibacter. The sequence continues at coordinate 23,311 of CAZTXO010000048.1, forward strand.
GGTACCGCCGGGCCGGATCGTGATCGTACTATGTTCAGGCATGGAGACACGGCAGCCGATTTCGAGATAGCCACCCCGGTCAATGATCACGTTACCTTCCAGGTCAATGCTGAAGTCCAGGCGAAGCGTGTCCCTGACCACCAGGTTGGCAGATGTATCCAGTTGACACCAGGTAGGAACGAGCAGGTTTCGCTGCAGGGATCCGAGTTTGGCCATGTTGAGCAACTCTTTTCCAATCTGGCAGGGCGTAAGCGCGGCCCAATGGATATTGTAGTCCATCATATTGTTGGAGTAAAGCGAATCACACGGTGGCGTCTCCATGACGTTCCAGCAATTGGGATGCGCAGGGGTATCGTCACAGCCGTCATAGCCGCCCCAGGTATGGGACAATCCGAGCGTGTGCCCGATCTCGTGGTTGAGGATGCCGCGGTAATCCCAGTAGGAGGGTTTTTCATTCCATTTTCCGAAAATCTTCACGGCTGTCCCGAGGGAGATACCAGAAATATCCGCCTTATACGTTTTGGAAGGAATACTGTCCAGGTGATGGGCCTGGACAAAAATATTGAGGACCGAATCCAGCTGCACGGCATATTTCTGGATCACGCGCTTGTCACTGATGTTGCGATCTCTTCCTGTTTTGACAGCGATGCACAGGGAATCATCCGCGTGGTAATAGATGCCGTCGTCTCCCGGGACATGCGGGTCGGGTGTCAGGACATAGCGATAGGGTATGGGCAACACGGGTGTTTGATTGCCATGGGGCAGGTACATCTGTTCATTGCGCGCGAGATTGTAATTGGACGAGTAGAGCCAGTCCCTGGCGTATTGTTTGACCTCATCGGGCGGTAAGCCGTAGACCCCGTCCCTGGATCCCATAAAATGAAAATTGACACGGATGTACCGGGTACGAAAGAGTTCGGGATGCTGCGCGTACGCCAACGGATCGTAGCAGGCATTTACATTTTTCTTCTCTTCGGGAGACCGTGGCACAAGCGTGATGTCCCCGGGCGCGGCAGGATACAGGGATAATTTAGGGCTGCAGGCCATCCAGGGCAAGAGGACAGCCATCAGGAAAAGGCCCCTTCGCATGATCAGGTGTTTAATCCACCGCAGATACTGATCGTTTGCCCCGTGATATAAGAGGACATGTCGGAAGCCAGGAAGACAGCCAGCCTGGCGACTTCCTCCGACTGGCCCAACCGGCCGAGCGGAACATTAGACAGAAATGCCTTGCGCGTGTTTTCATCCAGCTCGCCGGTCATATCCGATTCGATAAAACCGGGTGCAATGACATTGCTGCGGATATTCCTCGAGCCGACTTCCTTGGCGATGGATTTGCTGAAGCCGATGATGCCGGCCTTGGAAGCCGCGTAGTTGGCCTGGCCTGCATTGCCGAAGATGCCGACGACGGAGCTCATGTGGATCAGCGATCCGTATTTCTGACGCAGCATGACCTTGATACACTGCTTGGTCATATTGAAGACAGATTTGAGGTTCGTGTCGATGACACTGTCCCACTGCGATTCATCCATCCGCAGCATCAGCGTATCATTGGTGATACCGGCATTGTTGACCAGGATATCGATGCGGCCAAACTGCTCGTGAATGGACGGCACCAGGGATTCAGCATGCACATACGAACTCGCATCGGAGTAGCAGGCAATGACATGACGGCCCCTGGCTTTCCAGTCTGCCGCGATGCCTTCCGCTTTCTCGCGCGAAGAAAGGTAGGTGAACGCAACCGAAGCCCCTTCGTTGGCAAAGGCATCGACGATGGCTTTACCAATGCCCCTCGAACCACCGGTGACAATGGCTACTTTTCCTTCTAATAAACCCATGATGGCTGTTTTTTAATTTTTTTCCCTGTCCCGCCCACACCCTGTTCTTCTATGCCCGGACAGGATTACTTTAATAAGAAACAATTAATTGTCGTTATCGCTAACTTCGTCTTCCTCCCCAGGCCTCACTCTTCACTCTCCACTCTTCACTCTCCACTCTTCACTCTCCACTCTTCACTCTTCACTCTTCACTCTGCACTCTTCACTCTGCACTCTGCACTCTCCACTCTGCACTCTGCACTCTGCACTCTGCATTTTGCACTCTTCCGTACTCACCACTTCACCTTCCCCAGCTCTCCCTTCAGGTAATCAATCACCTTCACTTCCAGGGCATCCATGCCGCGGAGCTGGGCGAGATACCACGAAATCCAGTCCCCGAGATGAACGAGATATAACGCCCGTTCCACCTGGTTGTTGCCCTTCGAATGAATCTCGAGGATCCGGTCCGTGTATTGCCGGATGATCGTTTGATTGATATCCATGCGCAGGGCGTTACGGGAATAGTCGTCTTCATTGCGGAAATACACGACGGCGAGGTTGGGATTTTTTTCCCGCCAGCCGACGAGTTCATTGTGATTCATCTCCGGGATCACATGATGCCAGCAGAGGGCTTTGCTGTTTTCATTGATCTGTTGCCGGAAACGGACCGCCACAGGCTCCATCCGGTCCTCCGCATAGATGATCGGGATGTGCTGATGCAATTGAGCAGCCATCTGCTCGGCCTTCGCTTTGATGTCCGCTGACTCCCGGCGCAGCAGTGCCACGGAGGTGTGGATTTGCTGTATGGTACGGTCGGAAATGTAGCCCAGTTTATGGAGTACCCACAACTGGACCGTCAGCGAATAGCCCAGGCAAGCGCGCGGGGATGGGGAATTGGCAGGTACCTGCACATATTCATATCCGTCCGCCCTGGCTTTCTCGATCAGTTTGCCTCCGGAGGCAATGCAGATCATGCGTGCGCCCCGTTGCTTCATCTGCTCATAGGCGATCAGGGTCTCTTCCGTGTTCCCGCTGTACGAACTGGCGATAGCCAGTGTGTGCTTCCCCACAAAGGCAGGTACATGATAGCCCTTGCGGACCAGGAAAGGAATCGGGCATTCATCCTGGATAAAAGACGATACAAAATCGGCGCCGATCCCCGAACCGCCGAGTCCGGCTACATATACGTGGGTGATGTCCGAGGATGCCGGCCGGATCGAGGCATGTTGCCCGATCTCCAGCGCTTCCTCCAGCTGGTCCATAAACCGCTCTATCAGTTGATCCATCATAGGCCTGGCCTTTGCCGGCAGGTTCATCCTGCCTGGGTGATTTCAAACCCCAAAACAAACTATTTTTATTCATTATATGTCAGTCCACCAAAAAAACGGCCAGTGGGGAGAGGCTTTGGCAGCCGGGTTCCTGGAAAAACAGGGCCTGGAAATCCTGGAGCGCAACTGGCGCTACCGGCGGGAGGAAATCGATCTTATCGCCCGGGAAAACGGGATCCTGGTTTTCGTGGAGGTCAAGTCCCGATCGGATACCGGCTTCGGCCGGCCCGAGGAAATGGTAGGCCGGGCCAAGAAAATCCGGCTCATGGACGCCGCCGCCGCCTATGTCCGCCAGGCCGGATATGAAGGGGAGATCCGCTTCGACATCGTGGGGGTGACCGGGCCGGCGGGCCAGGATGCCCGGATCGAACATTTCCCGGATGCCTTTTACCCCGGATTTATCTGATTTTTCGCTCCCCGGGGTCCGAAAAGACCGAAATACCTCTTGTGTAAAATTTTGAATAACCTTACCTTTGCGGTCCATTATTAAAAATGCCATGAAAAAGGACATTCATCCGGCCAATTACAGGTACGTTGTTTTCAAGGATTTTTCCTGTGATTTCGCATTCCTGACCAAATCCTGCGCCCCCACCAAGGACACCATCAAGTGGGAGGATGGTAAGGAATATCCCCTGGTCAAGCTCGAGATCTCGAGCCAGTCCCACCCGTTCTTCACGGGCAAAATGAAATTCGTGGATACCGCCGGACGTATTGACAAGTTTCATAAGAAGTTTGCCAATTCCAAATTCGCCAAAAAAGAAGCTGAATAATCAAAAAGCCCCGGTAATTTTACCGGGGCTTTTTTTT
>CAZTXO010000049.1:0-17772 GCA_964617515.1 uncultured Saprospiraceae bacterium
GCATGGAGACCCGCATCGATGACCGGGCCTACCTCATGAATAAAAGTTACGTGGCTCATGATTGCCACATCGGAGAGGGCGTGGTGCTGAGTGCCGGTGTATTGCTGGCAGGCCGGTGCGTCGTTGGCGAATATGCTAACCTGGGTCTTGGCTCAACCGTTCATCAGCGTCTGCATGTCGGAGCTTATGCCATGGTAGGGATGCAGAGCGTGATCACCCGCGACATCCTGCCTTACTGTAAGGTAGCCGGGAACCCGGCCCGCATCCTCGGATTCAATCTCAAGGGGGCGCAGCGAAGCCCTCACGAAGCACAATGGCTGGAGGAAATGGATGCTTTTTTCCACGAGGATATTGAACGGAACCGTTTTTCCCAAAATCCGATCAAAAAAGAAGTATATACCTTCCTGCAGCAATATCCAGACGCCTTGATCAAAGTCAAAAGTTAGGCGGCGCTGCCCTTATGTCGCTTCCGCCCATCCGCATGCATATTCCTTTAGTGGATCTACAGGCACAATACGCCTCAATCCGGGATGAAATCGATTCCGCGATCGGGGAAGTCATTCATTCCGGCCAGTTTATTGGCGGAGAAAAGGTGATGCGTTTCGCAGAGGACTTTGCCGGTTCCTGTGATGCGCGGTATTGTGTCCCTTGCGCCAACGGAACCGATGCTCTTGAAATCGCGCTATCCTCCATGGGATTTGGCCCGGGGGATGAGGTGATCATCCCTGCTTTCTCCTTTGTCGCCACATTGGAGGCGGTTGTCAATATCGGGGCGACGCCGGTGCTGTGTGATATCGATCCGGAGCGGTATACGATGGATGTGGACCAGGCCATTGCCCTGGTCAACGACCGTACGCGGGTCATCCTGCCCGTGCATTTATATGGGCAGATGGCGGACATGAATCGATTGATGGCCTATGCATCGGATCATCATCTCTTCGTCATCGAGGATGCGGCGCAGGCACACGGTGCCTCCTGCCTGGGACAAATGGCCGGTTCGGTCGGCGATATCAATACTTTTAGTTTTTATCCCGGCAAAAATCTTGGCGCCTATGGAGACGCCGGTGCCATCACCACGCAGAGTGAATGGCTTTACACCAAATGTTTGAAAATCGCTAATCATGGCAGGATCGATAAGTATGACCATGAGCTGATTGGCCGAAACAGCCGGATGGATAGCCTGCAGGCCGCCATATTATCGGTCAAATTGCGACACCTGAGCCGCTGGGTTGAACAACGGCGTGTGCTGGCAGACCGTTACAGGATGCGGTTGCGGGAGGTTGAACAAGTAGTGCTGCCGGGAACGTTCCCGGACTGTCCTTCCGCGTATCACCTGTTTGTTATCCGCGTGCCTTCAGCGAAAAGGAGCGGATTCAGGAACAGCCTCCGTGAAGAAGGAATCGAGACGGGTATTCATTATCCGATTGCCCTCACACAACTCAAAGCCACTACGGAGCAACTCGGGATACGCGCCTCCTGCCCTGAAGCGGAGCGCGCCGCACAGGAAGTGGTTTCATTACCGATCTATCCGGAAATGACGGATACGCAGCAGGAATATATTTGTGAAAAAATCATCGGGTACTTCAGGTAAATGGGTGTCATCCAGCGACAGGGATTTAAAAGCAGCGTCATCGGTTTTATCGGTGTTGCCATCGGCGCCCTGAGCACGCTGTATGTATACCCGAAATCGCTGGAAGTGCTGGGCTTGTTCAGGTCCCTCTTTGATGCCTCCGTACTCATCGGCATTGTCGCCCTCATGGGCAGTTCAGTATCAGCCGTCAGGTTTTTTCCGAAGTATAAGGATTCAGATTCGGGTCATAATGGCCTGCTCACCTGGTTGCTCCTGGTATCCGCAAGCGGCTTTCTCTTTTTCCTCCTTCTGTATCCCCTGGTCAAGCCCTGGTTGCTGGACTTCATTTTCGATGATCGCAACAAGGTTTATGAAGATGTGCTGTGGTATATCATCCCGCTTACCTTCCTGGTGGCGATGATCAACCTGTTGTCACGGTACATCTCCAATTTCCGGCGTATTGCCATCCCCACTATTTTCGAGCAGTTGACGATCAAGATCACCTTGCCGGTGGTGATCCTCCTGTATGTCCAGGGTTGGATCCAGGTGACCGGCATTTGGGTCGGGATCATCCTGTCCTACGTTCTGGCAAATCTCGGCCTCGTCTTTTACCTGGTCTATCTCGGCGAATGGAAGCTGACAAAACCCGTGATCTGGACGGACAAACCCGCGTTGAAAGAATATTCACGCTATTCCTGGTACGGCCTGCTGTCCGGCATTGGAAGCCAGATCGCTTTCCGGCTGGATTCGTTCCTGGTGGCAGGCCTGATCCAGTTTCAGGCTGCCGGGATCTATGCCATCTCCATGGCTTTGTCGGAGATCATCGTCAAACCTTCACGCACGCTTAACACCATTGCCGGTCCCATGATCGCGCACTACATCGAGGAAGGGAATATGAACGAGGTGCAGATCCTGTACCGGAAATCCGCGCTCAACATGACCATTATCGGTGCCGGGTTGTTTCTGCTGATCTGGACCATCCTGCCGCATATTTTCGAAGTGATGCCCAATTCGGACGTGATGCAGCAGGGCGCCTACGTGGTTTTCTTCCTCGGACTGGCACAGGTGTGGGATATGATGACCGGGGTCAACTCAGAAATCATTACGTATTCCCGGTATTACAGGACCAATCTCTATCTCACGCTTTTCCTGGCAGGCCTTAATGTCCTGACCAACCTATGGCTGATCCCGCTGTATGGGCTGACAGGTGCTGCGCTGGCCACCTGCATCTCGATGTTCCTGTTCAATGTGGTCAAGTTGCTTTTCATCCGCTGGAAATTCGGGCTGCAACCTTTCAGTACGAGGTTGATTCCTGCTATTGGTTTTGCCATCGCGGCCTGGCTGATGGCGGCCTGGCTGCCTGTCACGGGGCAGCCGTATGCCGATATGGTGATCAAGGGTGGAGCGTTCAGCCTGATCTATGGTATCGCGGTCTGGCGACTCGCCATTTCACCGGATATCAATCAATGGCTTACCCTGGCCGTCGGGCAGGTAAGAAACCTGTCCCTCTTCCGTTCTAAATCCTAATCCTATTTTTGGATCTTCAATACGACTTCATGAGTGTCGAACAACTCCAGAAGGATTTTCAATCCGGCAAGATCTACCCGGTGTACCTGTTCCAGGGAGAGGAGACCCTGCTCATCGACCAGGCTGCCGCTTTCCTGGAAGACCACCTGCTGCAGGAACATGAACGCGCGTTTGATCAGCAGATCCTCTATGGAATGGATGTCAGTGCCCGCTACGTCCTGGAGCAACTCATGCTGTTTCCTTTGCTGGCCGTACGGCGTGTGGTCTTTGTGCGGGAGGCCCAGCAGATGGATGATCTCAAGGACCTCGAATCCTATGTGCTGAAGCCCGCGCCCTCAAGTGTGCTTGTCCTGAGTTACAAAGGAAAGTCACTGGATAAGCGAACGAAATTGTATGACGCGATCCGGCAAAAGGGATTTATCCTTTCCGCCGATCCGCTGAAGTTCAGGGACGTGCTGCCCTGGCTGACCAAGACCGCTGGAGCGATGAAGATCAAGCTCGATCCGGAAGCAGCCAGTGCCATGGTGGACCTGATCGGGGAAGAAATGAGCCTGCTTCACCCGGAACTAAAAAAACTGGCCATCAGTCATGCGGATGGCAAAACCGTCACCGTCACCGACATCCTTGACCTTGTCGGGATGAGCCGCGAGTACAATGTGATCGAACTGCAAAATGCCCTGGAGACCGGCAACGTCACCCGGATCATGCGGATCGGATCCAGAATGTCTGAACAAAAAGGGTATAGCATCATTCCGCTGATCGCCTTATTGTATGGTTATTATTCCCGCCTCTATGCCGTCAAATCGCTCGGGCAGGCCACGGACGCGGCTATCGGGGAAGCGATCAACAATAAGAATCCTTTTGTGATCAACAAACACAAGGAACTGGTGCGAAAATATTCGTCTGAACATCTTGAAAACTGCCTGCAGTGGCTGCATATCTATGATATGAAATCGAAAGGATGGGAATATACCGGTGGTGATGACCGGGCGCTGACCATTGAATTGCTCGATCATCTGCTCTACAGCGAAATGCATCCATAGGCCCTTGCCGTCAGTGCGTGTTCTCCTGGCCTACAAGGGAAGTGTTGATTCGAACAGGTAGGATTTGCTTGCGGAATCGATGCGGAAGCAAAAGTGTTCTCTCCCGTTGCTGATCAGGGCATAGGGAACCTCCCACTTCATGTTGTACAACGCGACCTGGTCGAAGACAGCCTGGCTGATCGTTACATCGGGGGCTTTGAATTCGGCCAGCAGCAGTGGAGTGGTGTCTTTCCGGAAAATCACCAGGTCAAAACGCTTCTTCAAGCCATGCAATTCAAAAGCGCGTTCGGCGGCAATCATTTTTGAATTTACTTTCAGCACCTCCAGGAAATAGGCAATCCAGAGTTGCCGGACGATTTCTTCCGGGGTTGCCACCAGATTCCTTTTCCGGACAGGATCGAAGACGAGTGTCTCGTCCGGGCCCTTCTTACTGAGCCGTAGGGAATGTTGCAGGGACAGGAGGTCGATATGGATCGAGTGGGGAGCCAGGGGTCAACAGGTTCTAGTCAGGCGCAAAGATACGGGTTGTGCCGTGGACCATAAATAGGGCAGCGCGCAGCGTGTCTTCCAGTTTACTTCTTGGCTCTTCCGTCTTCCGTCTTGTGTCTTGCGTCTTGCGTCTTGCGTCTTGCGTCTAACAACGCACAACGCACAACGCACAACGCACAACGCACAACGCACAACGCACAACGCACAACTCACAACGCATGAATCCCGGTAAACGAAGAACCTACATATTGGAGAATTTCATCGCGGACACGACGCACTTCGAGTTCGGCTTCATTGAGCCAGCCTTTCGACCAACTGTGAATAACCTTGATGCCGATTTTCTCGATGTCTTCCTGGAACTGAAGATGCCAGAGGCTGTTTTCCGGCCAGGCGCCGGTCGACCAATAATCCCGGACGAGCAAGACAAATGGTTTGGTGGGATCCAGCAAAGTCTCGATGAGGAAATTCTCATCAGGATTGAGGCTTTGCTCGGAGATCTTGTAGGGCATGGGCAACTGATCCAGCACCTGCCGGTCGAGTTCCGAGCCAAGGAGGGAGATGACATTTACCCGGTGGGCCGAATAAATGCAGGTTTGAGCCAGGAAGGGGGAAAACTGGCGGGCAATATTGGTCAGGTATTTAAGCGCCGTGGAATTGCGGTTTTGGCCCAAGCGGAATTCAGTCATCATCGACGGCATGTCGAGCGGTTCGCCGAGATACCGTTGGTTGACCGGCGGGATGGAGGCAAAAACGTCCACAGCCATTTCCTGGATCACTTGCCATTGCGGGAGGATAGAAGGGTCTTTGGATTCGAGCAAGACAAACTGGCTGAGGTTTTCGGAAGCGATGGGATCGGCGGCCATTTCATCCAAAGGAAGTAATTGGATCGGGTACCATTGACTGCGTGTCTCCAGGGGAAGTTCCCTGAAAAATCGTTCTGCTTCCTCGCTGTCAATACCGGTTTTGCGCAAGGCAATCTTCCGGGTCAGGGTGGGCTGGGTCTCCCGGAGCAACATCCGGTGCTGGGTGAGTTCATTGAGGTATTCGGCGATCGAATGATGACGGATCCGCTCGATCATGTCCTTGAGGTTCTCCTTCATCATTTCCGGCCATTCCACTTCCAGGGCATCGCCCGTAACCAACTGCGTGATATACCATTCGTCAAAATAAGTCAGCCAGTCGGCCGTGGGGACGAGATGAAGGGCCTGGACAATGGTCCTGGCATTATCCGGAAACTGGTTTTGAAAACCGGCCCAGAAAAAATAATCCTCCAGGTAATGTTGCCGCTCCACGATGGCAGAGAGGGCATCGTTGACTTCCCGAAGGCTTTCCACACTCCGGTGCACGCTCAGGGCCTGGGATTCAAACCGCTTTTTGAAATATCCGCTGACGTTAACATTGTTGTACCATTTCAGCAGATCTTCTTCCCATTCTTTTATCTCATGGCCAAGGCCTGTTTCCGCAGGCGCATTGTGGGAGTTAAGGCGCTTGAGCTGACTGCGGATATGGGCTTCGATGGCATCCTTCGCGTTGAGCAACTGGTGGCTCAGCAACTCGAGGTAGGCCATGGCATCCTGCAGGGATGGACTTATCTTCCGTTCGGCCGGCACGGTCACCCAGGGCTGCCCACTTTCGATTTCGGCCAGCAGCTCCAGGTATTGGGTCTTGATGGCTTTCCGGTCCTGGCTGATCATTTTCGCCTTGCGGCTGATCTGGCCCTTGAGTTTGTCCGCCAGCTGGCTCATGCTGCTTTCAAATGAGAACGCGTCCCCATAGGTCAGGTGAAGCTCGCGGGCATGATGCAGGAGCTTGTTGATCTTATTGACATAGATATGGATCTCCCGGATCCAGTACGTCTTGACATAATCGAAATACCGTAACATGATCCAGTCGGCACGCTTCAGTAATTCCGTGGCCTGGTCAGTCATCAGGGAGATAGACTGCATCACTTCACTCTTGACATAATCAAGGGAATGGTTGATCAGCAGGTTGACATCCAGCAGATCCATGTATTCGAAACCATCCTGCCGCAATTTGTCCAGCTTGATGTGATGTTCGATTTTGTTGCGCAGTTTTTTGTACTCGGCCGGCGAGATATCAAACATGGTGCGGCTGAGCTTATAGAAAAGCGGATTGATTGTCGTATGATTGAATACGCCGGCAAATTTCTGGATCAGGTCATACCGGTTCGTCCCGGGCCACAATTCCTCGTGGAGGGAAACCCAGGGCTTGCGGATCCGCTCGAGATCTCCGGTGAGTTTGTAAAGCTCAATGTGGTGGATGCTTTCCGCCGGGGAGAGCGGATTGAGGACATGCTGCGGATGATTGGTCCGGTCGGCCATCGGAGTGTAGATGGCTTTGTCCAGTCTGAGCAGGGGATATTGTTCGAGCAGGGCGCGGGCGGCGGCCGGATCCTCATACCAGATGACTACCGGGTGTCCCCGGAGCGCGGCATCCGCGACCAGGACTGACAGGAGCTGAAGGTGATCCGCCTGGGCGCTCCAGATCCATCGTTTACGGCTGGAAGTGCCTGCGGCCAGAAGCCGGCTCTGCTGCGGATTCAGATGACTGGCCAACTGGTGTGCAGTATTCATACGCTTGATTCCTTATCCTGCAAATATTACACTTTTTTATAATATGTAATAGGACCCGGGAAAAAAATAGGTTTCCCCCCTAAAAGCCGTTTGCCCGGACAGGCTATTTCTTGACCAGGCCGCCGCTGACCTTTTCCCCCTTCTTATACTGGTACTCCAGGGTCAGGTTGCCCTCCTCGTCATAATAACGGAAGTAGCCATCCTGGACGCCGTTTTTATATTGTACCTCCTGTTTCAGTTTAAATGTACGATCATCGTATGTCTTGACCGTGCCTTCCAGCTGGCCGTCCTTGTAGGTGCGCTCCTCTACGAGTTTGCCGAATTTATACGAAGCCCAAGGACCATTAAGTTGTCCTTTCCGGTAGGTGGATTTCAGATCTACCTGGTTGCGATAGGTCATGCGCAGGGCGACGCCCTCGAGCAACCCATCGACATAATGGTTGATCACTGCGATATCGCCATTTTCACTGTACTGCACCCACATACCGGTTTTCTTATTGTCCTGCATGTAGCCTTCAATTTCCACACCGCCGGATGCATTCATCTGGCGGGCATACTTTACCGTGGAGCCGGGTATGTCTTCGTAGATCAGTCCGGAAAGATCCTCCTTTTTGCCGGTCAGGCCGACCGAACCGGTTTTCTTCTTTTCGCAGGACGCCAGGAGCAGTCCGCAGGCCAGTACCACGAGAAACCAAATGCGCGGAAACGGGGATATGCAGCTCATTTTCATTTTCTGTTATTGATATGTAAACGAAGCGCAAGATTAGAGAATTTCACCCTAATGACGCTAATTTTCACCCCCTTAAAAGCAGCCCCGGCGGGGTCATTCACCTTTTAATAACAAAGCATCGCACCATCCCCTATGGATATTGTCATCGAAGGACTGTCTAAATCCTATGGCCTTGAAAAGGCCGTAGACAACATTTCATTTGAAGTCAAAACCGGTGAAATCGTCGGCTTCCTCGGTCCGAACGGAGCAGGGAAAACCACGACGATGAAGATGATCACCCAATACCTGAGTCCCGATTCAGGCCGGATCACCATCGGGGGAAAATCCACCGTCACCAACAATCTGCGCGGTTCGATCGGGTATCTGCCGGAGCACAATCCGCTGTACGAAGAGATGCCCGTGATCGACTACCTCGAATTTTGCGGCCGCCTCCAGGGGATCGATCGAGATCACCTGGCCCAACGGGTGCGGGAGATGGTGGTGATGTGCGGGCTTGATCAGGAGAAACACAAAAAAATCGGTGAACTCTCCAAAGGCTACCGGCAGCGGGTTGGATTGGCCCAGGCCATGATCCATGATCCGGCCATCCTGATCCTGGATGAACCGACCACAGGGCTTGACCCGAATCAGCGCGTGGAAATCCGCGATCTGATCAAGCGACTGGGCGTTCATAAATCTGTGATTCTCTCCACCCATATTCTTCCGGAGGTGGAGGCGACCTGCGACCGTATCCTGATCATCAATAAAGGCAGGATTGTCGCCAACGGCACACCGGATTCTCTCCGCGCCCAGGCCACCGGAAAGAGCATGCTGCTCGTTGACATCGAAGGGCCGTCCCGTCAGGACATCAGGCAGGCCCTCCTGCAGCTACCGACCGTCACCGGTATCGGACTCAGTGCGGATCACAAACTGATGGAAGTGGAATGCACCGACAGTCACCAGACCGCCCGGTCCGTGTATAAGCTCTGCGTCAGCCGGGAATGGATGCTGCTGCAGATGAGCCCGGTGGAAGCCAGGCTGGAAGATATCTTCCGCAACGTCACGATGAATTAAGCCTGACGCAAGTTCCCTACCTCTCCCAATTGTAAACTCGAGATGAATGAAAGCATCCTGGATCATCGCCAAAAAAGAACTGAGCGGATTTTTTGATTCCCTGGTCGCCTATATCCTGCTCATCGTATTCCTCGGCTTCAGCGGATTTTTTACCTGGCTGTGGGGAAGTGATATTTTTTATCATAAGCAGGCCAGCCTGGATACTTTTTTCAATGTAGCCTTATGGTCCCTGTTCTTTTTCATTCCGGCCATCACCATGCGCCAGTTTGCGGAAGAAAAAAAGACCGGCACCATCGAATTGTTACTGACCAAGCGGTTGACGGACCGGCAACTTGTGATGGGCAAATTCCTGGCCTGCCTGTTGCTCGTCGTCATCGCCCTTGTCTTCACGCTCCCGTATTACATTTCGGTTGCGCGACTGGGCGATATCGATCACGGCAGCACGATCACCGGTTACCTGGGCCTGATCCTGATGAGCAGCGCCTATATCGCCATCGGGCTCCTGGCTTCGTCACTGACCAATAACCAGATCGTTGCTTTCCTGGTTGCCCTGCTGATCGGTGTTTTTTTTCAATTTATCATTGGCTCACTGGGTGCCGGTGAATCCGGGTGGCTGGGCGCCCTGATGACGGACCTGAGCATACCCCGTCACTATGAATCCATGTCACGCGGGGTGATCGACACAAAGGATGTCCTGTATTTCGCCGCCATCGCGTTCCTTGGACTGATGCTGACTGAACTCGTGATCGCCAAAAGAAAATAACCATGAAGAAAGACAGAAGCGTATCGATGTTGCTGGTGCTGGGGATTGTCGCCCTCGTGTTTTTGCTGTCGCGGCAATACTTCCTCCGCTTTGATCTCACGGAGGATAAACAATTTACGATGAGCCGAGCGACCAAGACCATTCTCCGGGACCTGGATGACCCGGTGACGGTCAAGGCTTATTTCACAGGTAAACTCCCGGCCGATTTTGAGCGCGTCAAAACAGATTTTCAAAACCTGCTGATCGAATACAATAACATTTCCAAAGGCAAGGTCAATTACCAGGTCATTGATCCCGGCAAGGACCAGGCGACGGAACAGGAAGCCATGCAGAATGGCATTCAGCCTGTGCTGATCAATGTCCGGGAAAAAGATGAAGCCTCTCAAAAGAAAGCCTTTATGGGAGCGCTGGTGGAATATGGCGATCAAAAGGAAGTGATCCCCTTTATCAGCCAGGGATCCGCCATGGAATATGATCTCACCACGGCGATCAAAAAGATCAGCGTCAAAGACAAACCGTCCCTTGGGGTCATCCAGGGACACGGGGAGCCCGCGCTGAACCAGATGGCCCAGGTGGTGCAGGATCTCAGTATCATCTATACGATTGAAAACCTGGACCTGTCAAAGGAACCGGTCATCCCGCAGCGTTTCCAGGCCATCATGCTGGTCAGTCCGGCAGACTCCATTCCGCCGGATCAATATGCCCGGATGGATGATTACCTGTCCAAAGGCGGTAAAGTGTTTGTTGCCGTCAATGCCGTTCATGGCGATCTGAGCACGGCATCCGGTTCGGCCGCCCCGCATAATGTTTTTCAATGGCTCAACACCTACGGGATTACGATCGATCCCTCGTTTATCATCGATGCGTCCTGTGCCAAGGTGACCGTTCAGCAGCAACGATCCAGCTTCTTCAGTTTTGCCACACAAATCAATTTCCCCTACATACCGCTGGTCAATAAATTTCCGGAACACCCGATTACCAAAGGCCTTGAAGCCGTATTGTTCCAGTTTGCCAGCCCGATTCGATATGCAGCCGATGCTTCCGGTTCCTTCATTCCCCTGGTGACCACTTCAGAAAAAGCGGGCACCCAGCAAGCCCCGGTTTATTTTGACGTGCAGAAGCAATGGACCGCCGCCGACTTTCCGCTTTCACACCTCGTGATCGGAGGCATCGCCGAGGGAGTGAAAGGAAACCAGGATGCAAAACTCGTGGTCTTCTCCGACAGCGATTTTTTCGTTTCCGAACAGGGTAATGTTAATCCGGACAACGTCAGCCTGGTCGTCAATACGATCGAATGGCTCTGTGACAAAACCGGCCTGGCGGAACTTCGGACGAAAGGCGTTGTCTACCGGCCGATCCGGGACCTGGAGGAAGGGAAGCGGGCTTTTACGAAATATGCTAATTTCTTCCTGCCGCTCATCCTTGTCGGCGTTGTGGGCATATGGCGCACCCAGCGTGCCCGCACGATCCGGATGAAGCGCATGCAGGAAAAATATTCCTAATCCCGCTTTGCCTGATATGAACAATCGCACCCTGCTGATCATCTTTATCGCCTGCCTGGCCCTCTTCCTCGCCGGAAGCTGGTTTCGCAGTCACCGCTCGAGTTCCTTTGATCCGGTGATCGCCGTAGTGGACACGGCCAAAGTAGACAGGATACAATTCACATCCAATGGACCGCAGGGCGAGGCGTTCGAACTCAAAAGAAACGGAAGCACCTGGGAGGCGGTCCGCGGGGATCTGCATGTGCCCGCGTCCAATGGATCAGTCAATACCATTCTCGGACAACTGATCGACCTGAAAGGGAGCCATATCGTGACGAAGGATAAAGAAAAGTATGGGGCATATGAAATCACGGAAGACCAGGCCTCGCGGGTGCAGGTATGGGAGGGAAAGAAACAGACCGCGGATATTGTCGTGGGCGGATTTCGATTTGATCAGGCCACCCGGAGCGCGACGAGCTTTATCCGGGACAATCAGCGGCCGGAGGTTTTTGCGGCAGATGGTTTTATCAGCATGACCTTCAAAGCGCGGTTTGATCATTTCAGAGACAAACAACTTGTGAAAGTGTCGCCGGGCGATCTGACTTCCCTTGCATGGTCCGATTCGCATGGGCAAAAGGAAGTGATCTCCAGGGAGGACGGGGCATGGCATTATGCCGGGATGGAAGCGGTGGATTCCACCAGGTTTACAGATTATCTCGCTACGCTCACCGAAGCACAGGGAAGTGAGTTCAGCGAACGCCCCTCGACCGACGGGTTGCCATGGCTGGAGAAAATCACGCTCAGGGGTAATAACCTGGTGGAACCTGCGGTTATTACAGCCTACGCGAGCCAGGATACGGCATCGCCATTCCTGATATACTCCAGTATGAATCCGCAGGCGATATTCAAATCCGACTCTTCGGGACTCTACAAACGGATTTTTTCAGACCTTAGGCCTTTCCGGCCCCATGGTCAATAAAGAAATCGCACGGCAATTCCAGCTTCTCGCTTCGCTCATGGAGCTCCATGGCGAAAATGCCTTTAAGACAAAAGCATACGCCAACGCGTATCTCGTGCTGCGCAAGTGGGACCGGCCGCTGTCCGGCATGGCCCTGGAAGAAATTGAGAAAATACCCGGTATAGGCGCTTCTGTTTCTTCCAAAATACATGAACTCAACACCACCGGTAAAATGGAGGCGCTTGAATCCTGGAAAGCAAAAACACCGGAAGGGATTCAGCAATTGCTGGGCATCAAAGGGCTGGGTCCGAAAAAGGTAAGACAGATCTGGGACGAACTGCAGGTGGAGAGCCCCACAGAGCTCCTCTATGCCTGCGATGAAAACCGGCTGGTCCGGTTGCCGGGCTTCGGCCTTAAAACACAGGAGGATCTCAAAGAAAAGATTCATTATTTCCTTGAGACACGGCATCAATACCTCTACGGCACCAGCGAGGAGGAATTGGTCCATTTTCTCCATTCGCTGCAACAGGCTTTTCCCGGGCACCGCATTGAATGGACCGGGGACATGGCTACGCACTCCCCGGTGATCCATGAATTGTCCTGCCTGATCTCGCCTGCCCTCGAAACAAGCGCCGTAGAGCGGATGGACAAACTGACCATCACCCGGGAGATGCCGGATGGTTCGTGGATGATGGAATATGATGAGCGATTCGTCATCCGGTTTTATTTCACCGAGCCGGGCGCATACCTCCTTGCCTGGTCGAAGCTGACGATGCAGGATAGGTTGTTTGATAAAGTCGTTTCATCCGCAAAAGGCGCGGCACAAGCGACACTGGATGCGATGCTTGCCCAGGCAGGCTATGCGGGTTTACCTGTCGAATTCCTGGATCACGAAAACGTGGCATCCATGAAGGCGGAGAGCTGGGATGGCCTGGTCACGGAGGCGGATCTCAGGGGCATCATCCACAATCACAGCACCTGGAGTGACGGGATTCATAGCCTGGAGGAGATGGCCGTCGCTGTGCGGGACAAAGGGTATGACTATTTCGTGATCTGTGATCACAGCCGAAGCGCCTTTTATGCCAATGGACTTTCTGCCGAAAGGGTGTTGGAACAGATGGATGAGATCGACCGGCTCAACGCCAGGATGGCGCCCTTCAGAATCTTCAAGGGGATCGAGTCGGATATCCTTGGTGACGGTTCGCTGGACTATGAAGACGAGGTCCTGGCAAAATTTGATCTCATCGTGGCGTCCATACACAGTAATCTCAACATGACTGAAGAAAAGGCCATGTCCCGGCTGATCCGGGCCATCGAAAGTCCTTATTCGAAAATGCTCGGGCATCCCACGGGGCGCCTGCTGCTTGCCCGGCAGGGATATCCTGTCCAGCACCGCAAGATCATCGACGCCTGCGCAGCCAATGGAGTGGCCATCGAACTCAATGCTAACCCTTTGCGGCTGGATATCGATTACCGGTGGCTGGGCTATTGTATGGAAAAGGAAGTCTGGGTCTCCATTAATCCCGATGCCCACAGTCGCGGCCAGATCGACCTGGTACGCTATGGAGTCATGGCTGCCCGGAAAGGCGGATTAAAAAAGAGTGCCTGTCTCAATACATTACCCCTTGAGCAGTTTGAGCGGTGGATAAGGCGGTAAGCCGGGAGAAGGAGATTGTGCGGTGTAGCCAGGAGCAGGCTGCACCCGATCGCCGTGAAAAACGCACCGTGGCCGGAACACGGATTATAAGCCGATCAACCTGTTAACGGATCACCCGGTAAAAGGTCACATCATGCCGATGGCCTTGACAAAATAGGTGGTCAGGAACGGAAGGGTCAGCCAGAACCATTCGGGTTTGTAGATGATGAGCGTCACGCAGGCCACCAGGGAAACCAGGGTAATCAGCCAGTATAGGCCTTTGTTTTCTCTGCCTTCCGTATTCATTTCTGTTTCCATGCGGCAAAGATATAAAAAGTAAAAAGGCCGGCACCAGGCGCGGCCTTTTTCGTTTTTTCTTATTCCCTGTCGGGCGCATCATCGTCGAGGATGGCGTCGTCAAAGGGATCTTTTTTCGGGAGCGGCGGCAGTGGCGTCATGCCTTCGTCGCCGGGATCATCGCCGGCCGGTTCGTCTTTCTTTTCCTGCCGGGTGACGATGGGCTTGCCCATCGAGTAATCCCCGTCCGCGTAGCGGGAGGCTTTTTCGAAAAAATCATCTTTGTCTTTGAGCGTGGATTCATGCTCTTTCAGCTTGTCCTTGACGGTCTTGTCCGCCCAGCCATCCCGGTTGGCATCCACTTTGTCACGTTCCTCTTCTATTTTCTTGTCCAGGTCTTTCGCCTTTTCCAGCATCGAATCCATCCCTTCCGTAAACTTCTGGTTGACGTTGTTGGCTACTTTTTTTGCCTTATCCCACAGGTCTTCTGAGACTTCTTCCGCTTTTTCCCACACTTTGTCCGAAGTCTTCACGGCCTTGTCCAGCAGTTCTTTGCCTTCCTCCTTGGCCTTGTCCCAGGTCTTGCTGGCCGCTTCCCCGAGCTTTTCACCGGCCTTGAAGGCGTCGGAATCCTCGGTTTTTGTCAGAGGAGGCTCTTTGGCAGGTTCCTTGGGAGACCAGTCTTCTTTTTTATCCACCAGGTCCTGTTTGATTTCCTTTGCCTTGGTGACCACCTTTTCTCCCAGGTCCACGGCCATATCCTTGCCTTTTTCCCAGGCATCCGCCGCTTTGTCTGCCGCTTTCTCCGCGGCTGATTCGGCGACCGCTTTTTTTACCCAGAAAAGGCGTTTAAAATCATCTATAATGCCCATGATACCTGCAGTTTAGGAAATGAGGTGATAAAGATAACAGAACCCTTTTACAACGGTAGCGCCCCGGGTTGGGTTCGTTTTTAACAGTAAAAGTTAAAAATATTTTAAATGCGAGCCAAGGCATGATAGGGAGGTGGCCTACTCTGTTTGTATACCATTACCTTTGCTGAGTGAACGTGTCCATGCGCAAGATGAGTCCATTTTTCGGGTTGCTACTGATCCTGGCGGGGGTCTCTGCCGGTATCCCTGCCAAAGGCCAGCAGATCCAATGGCTGACCTGGGAGGAAGCCCAGGCCCGTAATCAGAAAGAACCCCGCAAGTTTATCGTCGATGTCTATACCCAATGGTGCGGCTGGTGTAAAAAAATGGACAAGGCCACTTTTGAGCAGCCGGAGATTTCAGCCTATATCAATAAGAATTATTATCCGGTCAAATTCGATGCAGAGACCCGCGAAGACATCAACTTTAATGACCGTGTCTTCAAATACATCCGTACCGGCACTTCCGGCTATAATGAACTGGCCGCAGAAATCACCTTTGGGAAACTCTCTTATCCGACGATTGTCTTCCTGGATGAAAACCTCAATGTGATCCAGCCGATCCCAGGCTATAAGGATCCGGGCTCCCTGGATAAGATCATGAAGTACTTCGCCGAAGATTATTACAAGACGACACCCTGGAAGAAGTACGAGGAAATGTACCTCATGAAGAATGGGGTGCTGGGCGATAAGTAATATAGCCCAGGTAAACTGCCCGGGTCAGGAGGAAATGCCCGGAGAATCCACGTTTGTCATACCGATGATCCAATCCGGACCGCAGGGCTCTTGCCGGATCAGCCTTCCTTTTACAACCGGTGCGGCAATACCCTTATCCTGCGGCTGTGGGGTTTGAATGACCCATGCTTCATCCCACAGGTTCTCCCGGATAAAACATTTTTGCAGGTAAGCGCCCCCTTCTACCAGGAGGTTTCCGATCTGCTGATCAAACAGGCACCGGATGATCTGGTTCACATGCGGAGTCGCATCGTCTAATAAAACGGGACGGATATGGTCACCCCGGATACCCGGGTTGTCCACTTTTGAAAAATAATAGACAAGGCATCCGTCCTCCCGGAAGACGGCATAGGTCTGGCGGAGCCGGCCATTCGGGTCGTAGACCACGCGGTGTGGCGACCGACCGGGGTAGTGCCGGGTGGTCAGGGATGGATCGTCGGTCTCGACGGTCCGGGCGCCAACCAGAATGGCGTCTGCTTCCGCGCGAAGCCGGTGGGTGAAAACCTGCGTTTGCGGATGACTGAACCAGACCTGCCGGCCTGGTTCGCCCGCTATGCCAAATTGGGATTGCGCCCATTTGAGAATGATATGCGGCCTTTGTTTAACCACATTCGTCGTGAAGGACCGGATCAGCGATTCCCCTTCCTCTTTTAAAATTCCCGCAGTTGTCCGGATGCCATGCCTGGTTAGTATTTCCAGGCCCTTTCCGGCAATCCTGGGGTTGGGATCGATGGCGCTGACACGTACATCCCGGATGCCTTCTCCGAGTATGAGGTCTGTACAGGCCGGGGTCTTGCCGGTGATGCAGCAGGGCTCAAGGGACACATATAAGGTGGCTTGCGGGATCAGGTGCCTTTTCGCTGCCGGGACATGGTGGATGGCCATGACTTCCGCGTGCCATCCGCCAAACCGGGCATGATACCCTTCTGCCAGCCATTGGCCATCATGGACCAAAACGGCTCCGACGGGGGGATTCGGGGAGACATGCCCGAGACCCATCCGGGCCAGGTCGAAGCACCGCCGGATCCATACTTCATCTGATGCCGGTACCGTATTCATCCGCACGACAAAGATGCCGAATTAACTTCCGAATCGATTTTATTTCTAATTTATCGACCGAATCCCGTGAGATTTCATCCTTCCACTGAAAGTTTCACCTCATGGCTACCAAAACAGATCATTCCGGCGTCTTTCGCAAATATGTGGTAGAGTTTTTGGGCACCTTTTTCCTGGTCATGAGCATGACCATGACGGAAGGGGGCGGTTTGCAGCATTTTGCGCCTCTCGCCATCGGCCTCACCCTCATCACGCTAGTGTATGCAGGCGGGCATATCTCCGGGTCGCATTTCAATCCCGCGGTCACGCTGGCTGTATATCTCCGGGGCAAACTTGATGCAGGGGATGTCCTGCCATACATGGTCGGACAATTCCTGGGAAGTACGCTGGCCGTGATGCTGTGCAGTTTTTTATTGAGTTCAGGGAATGCCGCCGAACCCGCCACGATGGAACTCGAAATCGTTCCCGCCCTCATCGCCGAGATTCTCGGCACGCTGCTTTTTGTGTTTATATACCTCAACATGTTTACCACCCGGCGCACTTCCGGTAACACGTATTACGGGATTGCCATCGGACTGGCCTATATGGCGGCGATCTATATGTTTCAGTCGGTATCCGCCGGTGCTTTCAATCCTGCAGTGGCACTCGGCATTACTATGGCCAACATCACGTCCTGGTCATCTATCTGGATTTACATCGTCGCCAATTTTGCCGGCGGCGTGCTGGCGGCGTTTTTATCGCAATACGTGAATGGGCCGGAGGTTTAGGAAACGTCAAATGGAAGACGTGAACCATGAACGGAATTGAACAGGAGGCTGAAAACAAAGATGATTTAACGTAACTTTTCCTGATAGAGGAATGTGCTTTTTGCAGTGTCCTGTATGCTTAATCACTGCAGGATTTCATCTCATTGATTCAGGGTCATCGAGG
>CAZTXO010000049.1:17872-25516 GCA_964617515.1 uncultured Saprospiraceae bacterium
GACGCACCGTAGACAACTTCCGTTTTACGGATTTCGATTTACAGCCTGATCAGCTTTGCAAACTTCCCTGACCGGATATAATGATGTACGATCTTCCGGTCTTCGGGCATGGACGGCCGCGCTTTGATGTGATCGATAATATCGTGGATCGACGTGATCGGAGTGTCTTTCTCTGTGTAACCCCATCCCATGACTTTACCTTGTGAAATATAGATGAGGCTGATCTCCCCGGGTTGACGTCCCTGGTCGACCAGGACATAATCATCGTCCAGGTTTTTCTGTGTATCGGCGATGGCATGCCGCACGCGTTCATTGTAGGCGTCGGGTTCCTCCTTGCCGATGCAGGCGCCCAGGCATTTGCTGACCTGGTGATAAAAACAGGCGCCAGGGCCGGTGTCAATGTCTGTTTTCTTGAGGCACAATCCGTACCGGTCGGTAAGGCCACGCAGGTAGCCGATCGCCGAATCATGATCCGGTAATTCATGGAGGATCGCGGCCGTGCCCGGGGCATCGATCCTGTTTTTCTTCTGCACTTTCAACTGCAGGTACCCTCCGTCATCGAAATAGTAATAAATCGCATAGGGGAAGGCTTTCCGGCGTTGGGCGCGATTGATGTCGGGCTGTAGTTTTTTGATCTCGGCGTTTTCAAACAATTGAGCGATGAGTTCACTCCCGGTCTCGATAAAGGAAATGGCCTGCACCCGTTGCTGCAGTTTGCCCGACTTGTTGGAAATCTCCGTGAAATGCTGGATGATGCGTTTCTTGATGTGAATGCTCTTTCCTACGTAAATGACTTTGCTGTCCGCATCATGAAAATAATAGACGCCCGGCGTTTCGGGCAACCGGTGCAGAAACTCGAGGGATATGCCTGCCGGCAGTTTGGCTTCCCGGATGCCGAGATTGATGATATCGGCCATCTCCGTATGGCCGTTGCCCATGTGGGTTATGCGTTTAAAGACCTCTGCTGTTGCTAACGCATCGTCCAGGGCCCGGTGCCGGTGATCGACTTTCAGCTGAAAATGACGGATGAGGGAATCAAGACTGTGCGAGCGCAGCTGGGGTAACATTTTTTTGCTGAGCCTGACCGTGCAGAGCTGTTTACGCGTATAGGTGTAACCCAGTCGGCCAAATTCTTCCCGAAGGAACCCATAATCAAAGCGGGCATTATGCGCCACGAAAATGGCGCCTTCGGTTTTCAGGACGATGTCTTTGGCGACTTCGTAAAAGACCGGGGCATCGGACACCATGTCATTGGTGATGCCGGTCATCTCGGTGATATAGGGTGGAATGCTGCGTTCCGGGTTGATCAGGGTCTGGTATTGGTCGATCACCTGGTGCCCGTCATGGATGACGATGGCGATTTCCGTAATTTTATCGCGCTTGACCATTCCTCCGGTGGTCTCGATATCAACAATGGCATATCGCGGTTCCTTTTTCATCTTTTCCTGCCAGGCCCATTTTCGATGGGGGCTTCTAATATCCTGTTTTTTTATCATATATGCCGCAACAGCAGAAACAGGTGCTGGCACCCGGGAGGATTACCCTTTCCCGGCAGCCACCACAGAATCATATTTCTTGGACAGGGATCCACAGTCGCCAGGACTGGTCCGCCATGGGTCAGACTTTTCGGCGTTTGACTCTGTACCGGTCCCCGGAGCAAACCATGTGATTGCCTATTTGCCCTGGTTATTACAAAAAAGGGTAGGGCTTGTGGTCAATGCGACCAGCCGGGTGGGCGATGAAGTATACGGGTATTCCCACCTCCTGGATACGCTGGTCACGTTGGGTGTGGAGGTAAAAAAAATCTTTGTACCCGAGCATGGATTCAGAATTGATGTGGAAGCGGGTGGCCATATCGATGACGAAGTGGACCCGAAGACGGGCATTCCGATTGTGTCCATGTACGGGGCCACCAGGCGGATGAAGACGGACGATATACAGGATATCGATATCCTCGTCTTCGACATCCAGGATGTGGGGGTGCGGTTTTATACGTATATCAACACGCTGCAATACGTCATGGAAGCAGCGGCGGCACGTGGTATCCTCCTGATCGTCCTCGACAGACCCAATCCAAACGGACATTATGTCGATGGTCCCGTATTGGACACGGCCTATCGTACTTTCGTGGGGCTGCAACCGGTTCCTGTGGTCTATGGATTGACCATCGGCGAGTATGCCCAGATGCTCAATGGTGAACATTGGATTCCCAAGCCATGCGATCTGATTGTCATCCCCTGTCAGCACTATTCACATCGAACGAAATATGAATTGCCCCTACCGCCATCGCCCAACCTGCCCAACCTGCGATCCGTACTCTTGTATCCGGGCCTTTGTTTTTTTGAAGGGACGGTGATGAGTCTCGGCCGTGGTACGTCCAAACCTTTCCAGGTGGTGGGCCACCCGGATTACCCGGAGCATGGATTTTCCTTTACACCGCGGTCTCTCCGGAGCGCTGTCAATCCGCCGCTCAAGGATCAACTGTGTTACGGCATTGATCTTTCCGGGGCGGATGTGGACAGTCTCTTTAAACAAGGCAAAATGGATCTCCATCTGTTGCTTCGCTGCTATCAGTTGATGAACCGGGACACGTTCTTCCAGGCAAAATGGTTTGACACCCTTGCAGGGGGGCCTGCTTTCCGGGAGGCTATTGAAAAAGGCTGGACGGAAGCGCAGATCCGGGAGAGTTGGAAGGCGGGGATTGTGGCTTTTAAAGAGAAGCGGAAGAAATATTTGTTGTATAGCGAATAGGGAGCGTGGAGCATGTAGAAAGGAGCTTGAAAAGAGATAGGTTAAACGAGGTCGCGCTGGGACCAAGGAAGGATTGGGTCATTCTGCGTGGTGTCGACCTTCATCTGCCCATCGGGAGTAGATGGTGGGCATCCGGTCGTTGCGTTTGAGGAATAAATCACTTGATCAGGCGATTATGGCTTTTCACAGGTAAAGGGCAGTAGGGTATAACGGTATTTCACAGGATCTTTGCTTAAACGTTAATTCAGGCGCAGGATGAAATTGATACCTTTGATCGGCAGTGTTTTTCTGCCAGTCATGCTGATGGCACAATCCCACAATCAGGTCACGGAGGCGTTTCTCCAATCGTTTGCCGATGCGTTCAATGCGCATGATCTTGACTCGATCATGGCCCACATGACGGATGACTGTGTATTTCAGGCTTCGGGCGGTCCGGATATAGACGGGCAAAAATTTACCGGGCAGGAACAGGTCAGGCATGCCTTTCAGGATGTGTTTGTCACTTACCCTGATGCCCGTTGGGGCGATGCCCGGCATTGCATACAGGGGGACCGGGGGATTTCAGAGTGGGTCTTTACAGGTACCAAACCGGATGGAACCCGGGTGGAGGTGACCGGTTGCGACCTCTTCACCTTTAAGCAGGGAAAAATAGCCATTAAGAATTCGTACCGAAAGAATCGGGTAGTCAACAGGTAGGCGGGAGGAGGTCGTGTCTTATCCCGGTAGCCGTGGATGTCCGGGCAAGTGTCGCCAGGGCAAAGAGATGGGTAATTACCTTTTGCGACAGATGGTATTGGGGAAACGGGAGAAAACAACCGGTTAGGCAAAAGCCTCCCTGCTCCGATGAAATCATAAGATTTCGTCGAAAACCTTTTTACGCCCTGAAGTGTCCTGGCCCGGGAAAATGTGACCCCCCGTAACCACTTTTTTCGCTTTTTCGCGATCCCGCCGCTAAGTCCATTCGCCAGACTCTATCTTTTTATTGCCACCTGCCCGGAAAGTACATCGCCTACAACGCAGGCTGATCCGGTTGAATCCCGCAGGCCCTCGCCCATCGACCGGTCCAAACTCCTGCCGCAGATACCATCGACAGAGATGATCGACTTGATCACGTTCCTGAATTATACTATTTTAGATAGCAGAAACACGCGCAGATGCGGTAAATCCATGTCGTACCCCATAGAAATCATCCTCAACCGCCAACTGGCCGATTGTATGGCCATACCGGTGTTTATCACCGACACCGTAGGCAACCTGCTTTTCTATAATGAGCCCGCAGAGGATATTCTTGGGAAGCGCTATGAAGACACCGGGGAAATGCCTGTCGAAGAGTGGTCTACCATCTTCAAGTCAAAGGATGAAACCGGGCGACTCCTCGACCCGGAAGAACTGCCGCTCGTCAGGACCTTGCTCAACCAGGTACCTTATTTCAAAACCTTCTGGATCGAAAGCCTGACCGGGAAGACGGAAAAAATCTCCGTCACCTCCTATCCGATCATCGGCAGGGCGGGCATTTTTACTGGCGCCGTGGCCATCTTTTGGAGACCTTCGGACGAATGAACATCACCCTTTGGGGTGTTCGTGGTTCCATGCCTACGTTCAATCCCGGTACGGTCAGGTATGGAGGACATACTTCCTGCATCAGTGTGGAAGAGGATGGATGCCTGCTGGTCCTCGATGCGGGTAGCGGCAGCCAGAACCTGAACCTCAGTGATGCCCTCGACCGAAAACGAATCGATATCCTCCTGACCCATCTGCATATCGATCACATCCAGGGCCTTGGTTTTTTCAAACCGCTGTTCGATCCCTCCAGGGAAGTGCATATCTGGGGACCGGCCACTACTTCGCAGACGCTGCGTGCCCGGATTGGAAGGTATTTTTCCCCTCCATTGTTCCCGGTCTATTTCCGCAACCTGACCTGTCAGTTGCAAATTCATGAAATCGACAACAGCACCTTTTCGATCGGACCGTTTGACATCACTTCACGGTATATTATTCACCCGGGCCCTACGGTAGGTTACCGGCTTCAATCCGGGCGTGGAGTGGTCACCTATATCCCTGATCATGAGCCTGCTTTGGGAGCGGGTGGACTGCCCGGGAATCTTCAATGGCTCTCCGGCAGCGAATTGGCCTATGGCGCGGATGTCCTCCTGCATGATGCCCAGTACACCAGGGAAGAATATGCTATGCGGAAGGGTTGGGGTCATTGTGTGCTCGAAGATGCAGTTCAATATGCCATCCTCAATAAGGTGCAAAAACTTTATCTCATGCATCATGACCCATTGCATACCGACCAGCAACTGGATGCGATGTTTGCACAAGCCCGGTCCCAATTCAATGATCACCTGGACTTTGAAATGGCCTTTGAAGGCGAGAACATCCAATTGTAAGGAGTCGCAGTTTGCAATTCTTTGCATGCGATTCATTTCGACAGGACGTCTCCACATGCGTTAGATGTGATCGCCCGTCCAATCGGACTCCATCAGGTAGTGAGGATGCCCTTGAAATGAAGTGGCAAGGTGGATTTCATTTATTGAACGATCACGGTCCTTGTTTCAAAGCCGGCCGGGCCTTTGATTTCCAGCACATAGATGCCCGGAGGACATTCCGCAAGTGGGATTGGGGAAGTGACTTCTCCGCTGATGATACAGCGGCCATCCATCGACAATAACCTGTATTGTTCATGTCCGCTGAGTTCACCCACGATATAGAGCTGATCATGGGCCGGATTCGGATACAGGGAAAATCGGTCCCCCTGGACCTGGCCGGTAGCGGTGCTGGTTACCGCCTGGACGATGTTATAGGCATCCAGCTTGCCATGTCCCCACCGCGTATGCCCTTCGGGGCCGATGGTGCCGGTGTGGTTATCCTGCCGGGCATAGTGGAGGAGGATGGTTTTTACCTCGGCAGGGGACAGGGTGGGATCAGCTTCCAGCAGTAATGCTGCGGCGCCAGCCACCATGGGTGCGCTCATGCTGGTGCCACTCAGTCTGACAAATTCGTATTCCCGTCCGTTGAAATCCACTGCCGTCACAGCCACAAATGATTCCGTCGCGAAGGAATTGATGGCCGAGCAAACATCCTGCCCCGGTGCTGAGATATCAGGTTTGAGCGTCTCATCAATCCGGGGGCCATAACTTGAAAAATTGGCGAGGCCGAAATTCTTGATGTGGGCGGCACAGGTAATGACCTTGTTGGTCACAGCCGGGTAGCCTATCCCGTAATTGCGATCCCCTAAGGTATATCCCGCCGTTGGCGCCGTAAATCCTTTACCCGTATTTCCTCTCCCGAAGATGCTGATCGTGGTGTTCCAAAAATGCACAGTGCCGGAATCCGCTTCCGCATAGAGGATCATTTTAAGGGCGGTATTGGTGCATCGCACATCGAGCGTCATCTGTGGGCATTGATTGAGCGGGTGGGCCGCGTCCGTTGTTACCCTGTAAAAAATCGTATCGGCACCCGTGACCATAAACGTATCGATATACGGCGGTGCCGTGGCGGTATGGAACAAGTCACTCTTCACCAACAGCGCATTTGTATTGTCGAGTGCCCGCAATTGAACGGCAAACGAATGGCCGGGTTGGCCCCACATTGGAATCGTTTGCCCCCACAGGTTGTGATCAGCCGAGTATTCAAAACCCTGGATACGCGTCCTGACCGAATCTGCGGCAAAGGATTTCTTCAAATGAAAGTTGATTCCACCGTTATTGCCCGCACTGAAGGTGATGACGACGCCCATATCGATCAGGGCATCGATGGCCTGGGAGAGGAGCGAAGTGCCGTCAAGCGGATAGCCGCGGTAGCCACCCCAACTGTTGTTGATCACGAGCCGCTTGCCTTGTGCCTGGGCGATTTCATACATCCACTGGTACGCATCCAGCGGACTGCTGACATCCAGGTTCATCTGGCTGAAGAGCAATTGTGCTCCAAAAGCCATCCCCCGGTAGGCGGTGCCGCCACCACTGCCGCCGGCAATACCGGCCACATGGGTGCCGTGATAATCGGTGATGACGGAGATCGTATCATGCGCCGCAGCGGCGAGTTCTTCGGGAGTCAGGTAGGCTGATCCGCTGCTGTAGCCCGGGGGAGGGGTTCCATTCTGCCGGACCTGGTCCCAGGCAGCGAGGATGCGATTGTTTGTCAGAGAGGTATCGTAGAAGGCAGGATGTGTATAGTCAAAACCCCAATCGACTATGCCAACCAAAACGTCTTTTCCGGTGTAGGCCTGGGGAAGCCCTACTCCCCGGTGGACCAGGTTGGCCCGCGCATCGACCACCGCGACGTCCAGTTGTGGTTCTATTTTTTCAGCCAACTCCATATACTCCACACCCGGGAAGGAAAAATCTTCGCGGAACCGCTGCAGCGGAACGCGCATGGTCACCACATGTCCGATCACTGCGCCGACATCGAGCCCATCTGCGATCGCTTCTGTTTTGCTAAACTGCGCGTTGACCTTACAGAGTGTGGCGATATACCGCTGTCCATGACGTTCGTACACCGGGTAAAAATCCAGCACACGCTGCGAAGGGGTGTTGCGGTTTTGCGACAGGTCTTTTTGAATGTCCCGGATAGCGGCTTTTGTCATGGCCGGCATCACGACGGACTGGGCGTGCGCTACAGAAGAGAGGATGGAAAAGAAAAAGAGGGGAAGCAATGATTTCATCGTAAATCTGGTGATTATGATAAGGATAAATTTAGGCATCTCTTAGTCCAGAACCAAGTACACAGGGGGAAGCAAGAAGTAAGGTATAAACTCCTTCTGCTATCCATTATCCATTGTCTTCTGTCTGCCGCTCCTTGCACAGGTTCACAATTCATAATTCGTCCACCTTCTCCGCCTAAGGCGGATTCGGCGGATGAAATAATTCGTAATTTGTAATCACTACTGTCCGG
>CAZTXO010000050.1:0-13453 GCA_964617515.1 uncultured Saprospiraceae bacterium
TGATGATAGGCCTCATAATTCATCGGCCGCAGGAAGTGATTGAAACCGGATTGGACAAACGCCATGTCGGTATTGCCCGATTCCCGGACGCCGGTTACTTCCATCAATAAATAACCCGCCTGGCTCACCAGGTATTTTCCGGGTTCGAGTACCAGGGTGATCTCCCTTCCGATCTTCCGGCAGAATTGCGTGAACCGCTCCGCCACCTGATTGCCAAATGCTTCCATATCCAGGGCGGCATCGCCCGGATGATAAGGCACTTTGAATCCTCCCCCGAGATCCACATGCCCGATCGAATCTTTCCAGTGAAAGGCAATGTCGAGCAGATAGGCATATGCCTTGTCAAAACTTTCCGGATCGCCGATATCGGACCCCAGGTGCATGTGCACGCCTTTGACCGGAACGGACAGCTCTTTCGTGAGCGCATAGACATCCGCTACCTGGCTGGCAGGAATACCAAACTTCGATCCCGCAGATCCGACCTGGAGCTTATGATGTCCGCCCGCTTGTACCGCCGGGTTGAACCGCAACGTGACCGGCAATCCCGGGTAAGTGCGGGCTATCCATTCCAGAGTGTACAACTGGTCAATATGAATGTGGATTCCCTGATCGATCGCATGCGCATATTCGGCAGGCAATACACCACTGGGGGTGAAACTGATCCTGCCGGGCGGGACACCGGCGCGCAAGGCCATTTGCATTTCTCCCGGGGAGACGGTGTCCATGCCACAACCCTGCTGGTACACATGCCGGAGGATGCCGATGGTATTGAGCGCTTTGCAGGCATACCGGATGTCGGGGACAACCGGATGAAACGCGTTGCGCAGATTTTCAATCTGGCGGGTGATGGTATCCGCGTCATAGACAAAGAGCGGCAATCCATACAAGCCGGCTAAGGACAACAATTGGTCACGGGGGATGGACAGCATGGAGGTTGTCTAATATTCCTCGTAAAGAAAAGAAAACATTTTGGCCATGGACGCCTTGACTGCAGAGGGCGCTTCGGTAAACTGATTGTTCATCCAGGAGAAGATCAGGATATTGCCGGAACGCGTCAAAAGATACCCGCTGAGACAATAGGTATTTTTCATGCCGCCTGATTTGGCATAGACATACGGCGTGGAGGCATCTTCGCCAAACCAGTCCCGGATCGTGCCGGATTGGCCGCCCGCAGCAAAGATGTGGCGAATGTATGCCTGTCCTTTGTGATCATATATTTTGCGGAGGACCGTCACGAGCGCTCTTGGTGTGATGAGATTGTAGCGGGACAGTCCGGATGCGTCGGCCCACTGGATGTCATCCTCCACCTCCTGCAGGTACGTATGTCGCACGAGATCGAAAAAGGCGGAATCCGACATCACGTTGGTGGTTTTCCAGGCGCTTTGCAGCATCAGTTGTTCGGCAATGAAATTGTCGCTCTCCTGCATCATGATTTTGAGCAGGCTGTCCCGGGGTGATCCTTTCAGGCGAAGGGCATCCGCTGCCACCGGAGTATTTACAAACCGGATACGCTTACCGGTCGCTTCCTGCCAGGTCATGAGGATATCATTTTTGAGCAGGGCGATGGGCAGGTGAACACTCTCCTGCGGTTTACGCCGGTCGTAACGATAGACAAACCGGTCACCCCACTCACTCCGTTCCAACCTGGTGAGCGTATCGGGCACGACACTGACCACGGGGGCGAGGTATCCCGGTGTGATATCCACGTTGTTTCCCTCCCGCGTGATCCAGACTTGATTGCCATAGATCGGATACGCGCTGCGCTCACATTGGAAAGAATAGGGATAATCATCCCAGGCCCATCCGGGACCATAACGGTCGGCACGGAAATGATCATTGGAAAAAAGGATCGTCTTATCCGTCGATTGCAGAAAATGAACCAGGCTTCCGGCAGAATCCGTTTCCGGATAGGCATTGCCCGGATCGCCCCCGCCCCAGATCCGGAGCGTGTCACCGGTGATCGTATAGGCGGCTGCATCCAGGCTGTCATCCAGGATTTGAAGCGCTGTATATAATGTCAGGATTTTCGCGTTGGAACCCGGCGTAAAATAATTGTCATCCCGGTAGCCAAAAATGGTCTTGTTGGCCCGCAGGTCAAAGATGGATAAGCCTACATGATAGCGTTGATCCAGGCGGAGTTCTTTCCATTTGTTTTCGATGGGTTGTGCTGAACCTTCCCGCAGGGCGGCTGTTGTAGTGCAGGAAAGAAAAATACTGCTGAGGATAAGGACGCCCGTAGCCGCAGACAGGCAATAGTGCAGGAAGTTGGATGGGTTCACGGCTTCGGGTAAAATAACGATAAGTGGTGTTTGTCTGACATGCGAAAATTAAGGCCAATCCCCGATATTCGGTTTTGTTATGATTGATTTTGCCAAAGACGTCCTCCGGAAAAGTTATGAGCTGCCTGTCCTCGTTGATTTCTGGGCCCCCTGGTGTGGCCCATGCCGGATCCTGAGCCCGGTCCTGGATAAAATCGCTGAAGAACAGGCAGGCCAATGGGCGCTCGTCAAACTCAATACGGAGGAACAACCGGACCTGGCCGAGCAATACCGGGTACGCAGTATCCCCAATGTCAAACTGTTTTACCGCGGGGAAGTGATCGAAGAGTTCCTTGGCGCCCTGCCGAGGCAGATGATTCTCGATTGGCTCCGCAAAAACCTGCCGGACGAAGGCATACGGGCTCTGGACCAGGTGCTCGCTGAGACAAACGAACCCACGGTGGCCCAGTTGGAGGAATTGACAATAAAATATCCGGCTACGGAAGCCATACGCCTCGTGCACAGCCAGCTTATCCTCTGGGACCGGCCCGGAGAGGCACTGGCCCTGCTGGAGCCCATCAAACTCGGTAGTCCTTTTTATGATAAAGCCGTTGCGCTGCGGGATATCATCGCTTTCCTCCTCACCCCGACCGATGACCCGGATGTAAAAAACATACAGGACCTTTTGCTGGCATCGCGGACAGAAGCCTCCATGCCGGACATCATGCAACTGCTGGCAAAAGACACCAAAGTGGCGGAAGGTAAATTGGCCAAAGCCGCTATCGGAATTTTCAATACGTTAGGCCCGCAGCATCCGCTGACGAAACAATACCGCCGGCAACTGGATATGTATTTGTGGAGTTAGTTCATCCGGAGATCCGGGAAGCGCTGGACAGGATTAGTCAGAGTCCGATTTTTTTCACCAGGGCATCAAACCGGGGATCTCCGCGGAACGGATCCATCTTTGGATCGAGCAGGAGGCTGCACAGCGCTTCTTCCCGCAGCGTATAGCTTTTCTCCAGCCACTCAAATCCTTTTTCAATATTGCCCAGGGCACCAAAAGCCTGGGCGACACTCCTCGCATCATTCGGACCCAAGGGTTGTGTCAGGGCCTCCTGGAGTATCTTCAAAGATGTCGTGGCCTGGCCAGCCTTGGCAAGGATATATGCTTCGAAAAACGCGGGCTTCAGCGAATTGTGAATCTTCCGGCCCCATTGCCGGTTTTCCTCCAGCGCTTCTTCATACCGGCCGCATTCGGCATAGCACAGGGATAGCAACCGGTGCGCGGGTATAAAGTCAGGATCCAGTGTCAGGGAGGTCAGCGCCTTTTCGATACCCGTGTCATACTGGCGCACATAGTAATAGGCAATGCCCTGGTCCTTGAGGATGGCCATGGAGACCGGATCGAGTTCCACCGCCAGGGCGATTTCATCAAGCGCTTCCTGTTTGAATCCTTTAAATAGAAGCAATTCGGAATACCAGTGATGGCAGGTGGCGTAATTGGGATTGAGCTCCAGCGCGATCCTGAATTCTCGCTCCGCCTGTTCCCAATCCCACTCATTGACCATGAGCAGGGAGCCAAGGGAAGCATGCGCTTCTGCAAGCGCAGGATCGATCTCGAGCGCTTTATGCGCCGCCGCTTTCGCTTTCGGATGCAGTTGTTGACGGGATTGGTCCGTGTACTCCCCGAGGAGGTTGTACCCGTCCGCAATGCCGGCCCAGGCCAGGGCGAAGGAAGGATCTTTTTCAATCGCCTTTTCAAAATACTGGATGGCCTTGTGCATGGATTCTTCATTCCGCTTGTTCCAGAAAAACCGGCCTTGCAGGTAAAGTTGATACGCTTCCAGGTTGGCAGTATACCGGTGCTGCAGGTATTCCTGTTCGTCTTTCGTCAGTTGGAGATGCAATGCTTCCGCGATCCTGGAGGCTACTTTCTCCTGGATATCAAAGACGTCATCCAGGGTGCCCTGGTAATTGTCGGCCCAGATATGCTGGTCCTGGGCGGCATCGATGATTTGGGCCGTGATGCGTAGCTTGTTACCCTGCGTTCGTACGCTGCCTTCCAGCACGTAGGTGGCGCCTGTTTCCCGCGCAATGGACTTGAGGTCCGTGTTCGTTCCTTTATATTTCATGGAGGTGGTGCGTGAGATCACTTTGATGTCACGCAGCCTGGACAGGCTGGAAGTCAGTTCCTCGGTGAGCCCGTCGCTGAAATATTCCTGTTCCGGGTCATTGCTCAGGTTGAGAAAAGGCAACACGAGGATACTGGGGTTTTGACTCTTATAGCCTTTTCCTTCGAGGATGTAGTGATCCGGGACGACGATGCCGGGATGACTGATGGCAAACAGTTCCAGTTCCTCCTTTACATTTTTCAGTTTGTACTTGCCCAGGCTGATGCATCGGAAGTCCTTCTGGTTTTTGATATCCTCGTGTACGCGGCTCGAAATGAAAATACTGCCGGGGACCGTCAGCGTCTCGATGCGGGAAGCAATATTGACACCGTCGCCATAGACAATGTCGCCTTCGAGGATGATATCGCCGGTATGGATGGCCATGCGAACGGGGACCATTGGCTCCCGCCGCATGTCAATCTGAAAGCTGAGAGAAGCCCGGACAGCCTCATGCGTGCTGCGGAAGCTGCATAAAGCTCCATCCCCGCGAAATTCGATGATACGGCCATCGTGGCCGGCGATAACTTCTTCCAGTTTTTTCCGGAATTTCCCAAGCGCTTGCAGGGCCCGCGTTTCATCTTCCTGCATCATGCCGGTGTACCCGACAATGTCAACAAACAGGATGGCAGCAAGCTGGCGGATTGGCATTGGCAAGGCAAATTTAAGGATTATGAAAGGAGAAAACGTAAAGCGCGCTTCATTTGCCCGGCTGGGCCGCCTTCGGATCATACCGGACCACCAGGTGGATCCAGATCGACCGGCTGAACCGCAGGTTCCAGAGAAACATCAGGGCCAGGAAACCCATCAGGATAAGGAAAGACGCCTCAACGGATACATGGAAGTAGAAGACGCAAAGACCAACCACGGCCAGGCTGAAGAAACCGATAAAGATGTAGGAGATAAACATGGCGCCATAGTAAAAGCCGGGTTCGGGTTCGAAGCGTTGCCCGCACACGGAACACTGCTTATGCATCTTGAGGGGATGCAGGATTTCCATTGGATGAAACATCGGACCCTTCCGGCAACGGGGGCAGGTCATGCGAAAAATACTGGCAAGACGGCTCATGCTTATTTTTTAAAGCCGATAGACTGGCGTTGGAAACCGGTGAGGCTTTTTTCCTTGATGAAATCTTTGACGTCGTCAAAGGTAATGAGATTCGCCTGGTTTTTCGCTTCTCCGCCCGTCTTGGCAAGCCGCAGGTTTTGATTTTTGATGGCATCCTGGATGACCTGGCGGACGCTGCGCGCATTGCCAAAATATTTGTCACGATAGTCGTACAGATAACGGAAATACGATGTCAGGTGCTCCAGGGCTTTGGTCGTTATCTTCATGTCCTGGGCATTGATCATGTTGACCGCGATCTCGTTGAGTTCGGCGGGTGAATAATCCTCAAAGCGCAGCACTTTGTCAAACCGGGAACTCAGACCAGGATTCGCTTTCAGAAAAGCTTCCATGTTGTCCGGGTATCCAGCGGCGAACACAAAAAACTGTCCGCGCTTATCTTCCATCCGTTTGAGGATGGTCTGGATGACTTCATTGCCGAAATCGTGCGCACTGCCACTGGCATTGCTCAGCGCGTAGGCCTCGTCGATAAATAACACGCCACCCATGGCTTCTTCGATTTTCTCCGCCGTTTTCAGCGCGGTCTGTCCCACATAGCCCGCGACAAGACCCTGCCTGTCGGTTTCGACCATGTGGCCCCGCTCCAGGATCCCCAGCGCTTTGTAGATGCGGGTCAGGATGCGTGCGACGGTCGTTTTACCGGTTCCCGGGTTGCCGATAAACACCGTGTGCATGTAGAATTTATTGAGTACACTCCGGCCGGTGACCTGGTGATAACGGACGATATCCACCATCTCCCGTATTTGTTGCTTGACCGTATCCAGGCCGGTCAGCGCATGCAGTTCATCCAGTGCGATTTTGAGTAGTTTCTCATCGACCGGAATGCTGGGATGGGTGGTCGAGTCATGCAATTTCAGTTGTTCGATATCTTCCGGCATGATCACGGAGAGCTCTTCCCGCGACGGGCTCCTGTGTCCCGTCCCACGCATGACGCGCAATCCCAAAGCCACCTTCGCTTTTTCTACCAGGTCGTTTACATAACGGGCATTGCCGAACGTGCGGTCCCGGTTGCGATAGGCTTCAATGATCATTTCATCTACCAGTTTCCTGGCTTCGGTCGACAGGATGACTTCTTTTTCATGGCAGGTGTATTCCGCGATGGCGGAGAGTTCCTGCGGCAGGTAGTCGGCAAAGTGATAATGGATCTTAAACCTTGATTTCAATCCCGGGTTGGAATCGAGGAAAAACTTCATTTCCTTCGGATAGCCGGCCACGATCACCGCCATGTCCCCCTGCCCGTTGGACATTTCCTTGACGAGGATCTCGATCACCTCGCGTCCGAAGTCCTTGGTATCATCATTGGCGCGGGCCAAACTATATGCCTCATCGATAAACAGCACTCCGCCCCGGGCTTTTTCAATCGCTTCCTTTGTTTTGGGCGCTGTCTGGCCAATGTACTCACCGACCAGGTCGACCCTATCCACCTGGTGCACATGCCCTTTTGACAACAACCCCATCTTTTTATACAACTGGCCCATCATACCGGCCACTGTCGTCTTACCGGTGCCTGGGTTACCGACAAACACGGAATGGATGTTGATCTCCTGCCGCTCCGTGAATCCTTTCTCTTTCCGCAGATGAAGAAACTGGAGGTATTGGGCATGTTCGAATACCTGCTTTTTGATTTCATGCAGGCCGATCATGGCGGTCAGGTCGGACATGACTTCGTCCAGGGTCAGTTCAGTCGTATCCTCCGTCGTAAACCTGGCCGGCTGGTAATCCGGGAGCAGGACCTGGCTCTGCCCTTCCGCAAATTCTTCTCCGACCTCAAAAGGCACGACCGCGACGAGGCGATCCATGAAGACGATTTCGGCAGTGTATTTGCCCCGGCGCCAGGAACCTTTGACATTGGATCCCCAGCCGGCGGTGATCTTGACTTTTTCTTCGCCTTTCTTGATGGTCTGCAGGCGGATCACCTGGCCTTTGAGTTCCCTGGCCTCATTGTAAAATTTGGTAAACAGTTCGCACTGCCAGGAATCCTGGGGCTGCAGATTTTGAAAGATGACCTCTGAATAAATGTAGCGGGTCTCCGCGCTGCTGAAAGCGACGAAGTAATTGCGGTCGTCTTCCCCCACATCATCATACTGGCCTTCATACAGGCGAAGGGACTGCAGGGCCAGGTAGCGGGGCTGCCCGCTGCTGTACGAATCACATTCTTCGATATAAAAATATTTGGAGCCAACTTTTTCATTATCGATATAGGCCTCCCAGCAATAAGCGCCCTTTTTCCAAAAAGATCCTTCTTTCTTGTTGCCCCAGCCCTCCCGGATGTAAACGATACTGTCATACTTGCTCACGTTCCGGCGGATCTGGAGGCGGCACAACTCTTTGCCGGCCCGCTTCATCGAAAGGCAACGCAGGGTCACTTCGACATCCCAGCTCTGGATGTCGAAATATTTATTGTAGAAAGACAATTCCGCGTAGACATACGAGGCCTCATTGCGGTCATATACCTGCCGGTATTTTTTCTTGTTGTCCGCCAGCCACTCGGTAGACGCGTAGACCTTGAGTTCCTTGAACTTATATGCCCGGGATTCGGATGCCTGTTGGATGTGCTCTTCCATAAACTTTCTAAAAATAGTCCTTTCGGATTTACTTTCAAAACCTAAAAAAAGTAGCGGGGCGTATCGGTCTGCCCGGCCCTCGCGCGCAAAGGACTGACTCAAACGCTTATCTTACGCGCTCGCATGATGCTTCGATCCATCCTGACCCTGGTACGCTGGCACAACCTCCTGATCGTCGGAGGGATCCAGGCGATTGTTTTTTATACGCTGTTCGATTCAGGATTGTCCCGCATGTCCTGGCCGTATGTGCTTTTGCTCATCCTGATCACCCTGTGTATCACGGCCGGGGGCAATGTAATCAATGATTACCATGACAGCGAGATCGATGCCGTCAATCGCCCCGGCAACTGGGTAGCAGGCAATACCATGACTAAGCCCGCAGTGCTGTGGGTCTACCGCGTCTGTATCCTCTTCGGGGCGGTAGGAGCGGTTTTCTTTGCTGTCCGGATGGGCATGGTCCGCTATCTCCCGGTTTTTCCGTTGGCCGTCGTGGGCCTGCAGCTTTACTCCACGCACCTCAAATGCAAACCGGTCATCGGCAACGCCCTGGTCGCCATGTATTGTGGCGCGGTCGTCCTGATCATGGCCATCCCGGATATGGTGCTGGACAATGCGGAGGTGATCAGGCCGCAATTTTGGTATTACATTCTCTTTGCCTTCCTGATTACGTTTTACCGGGAGATCATCAAAGATATCGAAGACTACACGGGGGATCACCAGTTTGCCTGCCAGACCTTTGTCGTACGGTATGGCCTGAAAGCGGGTAAAGTCATGGCTTCCGCGGCGGGGCTCGTAGCACTCACCTCGTTGTTGTTTTGGGACAATGCGCAGGCCAAAAGCAGCGTCAGCCTGGGTATCCTGGTTTTGGAAGGCGCGATCGTGGGTTCCCTCGCCCTCATCTGGTATGCCAAAGATCCGGGGTATTATCACAAAGCCTCCACGCTGATCAAACTCGTGATGGTCGGTGGTACTTTGCTCCTGTTTTTACAATACTGATCTTTATCCAATCGTCTATGACTTTGCGGATCAGCACGCTCGACGAATACCGGGACACGTATCGCCAATCGGTGGAGGATCCCGCCGGCTTCTGGGATGCCCAGGCCCGTACTTTTGAATGGATGAGTCCATGGACGGATGTATTGCATCCCGATATGGAGCACGCCCACAATAAGTGGTTTATCGACGGTAAGCTCAACATCACGGTCAACTGCCTGGACCGGCATCTTTCCGGCCTGGGTGACCAGGTCGCCTATCTCTGGGAGCCCAATGATCCGGCACAAACCTCCCGCGCTATCACCTATCGCCAGCTTCACGGCGAAGTGTGCCGGTTTGCCAATGCGCTCCGGTCTATCGGAATTCAAAAGGGCGACCGCATCTGTTTTTATATGCCGATGATCCCGGAGTTGATTGTCGGCATCCTGGCCTGTGCGAGGATCGGGGCAGTGCACAGTGTCGTCTTTGCAGGTTTTTCCGCTTTATCCCTGGCTGACCGGATCAATGATGCTTCCTGCCGCCTGGTTATCTGTTCGGATTTCAATTCCCGCGGACCAAAACACATTCCGGTCAAAGCGGTCGTGGATGAGGCGATGACGCACGATTGCCATAGCGTGGAACGCGTGATTGTCTGCCGGCATATCGGTGAGCCTATCCCGTGGCATTTTGACCGCGACACCTGGTGGCATGAACTGCTGGAAGACCAGGCTTCTTATTGTGTGCCTGAAGTGATGGACAGTGAAGATCCATTGTTTATACTGTATACTTCGGGTTCTACCGGCAAACCTAAAGGGGTGGTGCATACCTGCGGCGGCTACATGGTCTACGCGGGGTACACATTTGAGAATGTATTTCAATATCACCCCGGTGAGGTATTCTGGTGTACGGCAGACGTCGGCTGGATCACCGGGCACACATACCTGACCTATGGGCCCTTGCTCGCCGGCGCTACCTGTGTCCTGTTTGAAGGCGTGCCTATGTATCCGGATGCATCGCGCTTCTGGCGTATCTGTGAAAAATACAAGGTGAATATTTTCTATACCGCGCCGACCGCCATCCGGGCGCTGATGGCGGCGGGATCGCAGCATACGGAAGGGTTTGATCTGTCTGCCATCCGGTTACTGGGGACAGTGGGCGAGCCGATCAATGAAGAAGCCTGGCATTGGTACCAGGACAGGATCGGGCGCGGTACAGTACCGGTCGTGGATACCTGGTGGCAAACGGAAACGGGAGGCATCATGATCACACCGCTCCCGGATATCACGGATGCAAAACCCTGCTACGCGTCCTATCCCCTGCCCGGCGTGCAGCCCGTACTGGTGGATACGTCAGGTCATGTGTTGGAAGGCAATGAGGTCGAGGGGCTGCTTTGCATACGCTTTCCATGGCCATCGATCATCCGCACGACATACGGCAATCATGGCCGATGCCGCGAAACCTATTTTACTCCCTTTCCGGGATTTTATTTTACCGGGGATGGCGCCCGGAGAGATAATGAGGGTCGCTACCGGATCATCGGCCGCGTCGATGATGTCATCAATGTGAGTGGTCACCGGTTGGGCACTGCCGAAATCGAAAACGCGATCAATCAACACCCCTCCGTGGTCGAGAGTGCGGTGGTGGGATACCCGCATGCGATCAAAGGACAAGGCATCTTCGCCTACGTCATACCGCTCCACCCGGTCGACGATCACGATCGCTTTCAACAGGAAATCAATCACACCATCGCGGAAGTCATCAGCCCGATGGCAAAAACCGACCAGGTCATGGTCGTCACCGGTTTGCCTAAAACCCGGTCCGGAAAAATCATGCGAAGGCTGTTGCGCAAAGTGGCGGAACGCGATGTATCCAACCTGGGCGATATCACGACGCTGCTCAACCCGGAGGTTGTGGAAGAAATCCTGCTGAAAGCTAACTTACCCCTTCATTCCTGATCTGCTCTATGGTCCTGACCCATCCGCCTTTATACCTGGCCTCCAAATCGCCTCGCCGGCAGGAGTTATTGCGTAATGCCGCCATTCAGTTTGACCTGATAGAGTTGGATGTCGCGGAAGATTACCCGGAGGATATGGTGGCGGAAGATGTGCCGGAATACCTGGCCAGGAAAAAAGCGGAAGCGGCGATTCCCCTGATCCATGACGATCATCTCATCCTCGCGGCCGACAGCATTGTGATTTTGGACAACACGGTATTTGGCAAGCCGCTCGACGCAGATGAAGCGGCACGGATGCTCCGGCTCCTGGCAGGCCGGCATCACCTGGTGATCACCGGTGTCTTTATCGGAAACCGGAAGAAAGCGGTAAGCTTTTCTTCCTATACGAATGTCTGGATCGAAAAGATGACCGAAGAAGAGATCTGGGATTATATCTACACCGAATCGCCGCTGGACAAAGCCGGCGCATACGGGATACAGGACTGGATCGGCTGGGCTAAAGTCTCCCGTGTCGAGGGGTCCTACGCCAACGTGATGGGATTGCCCGTGCAGCAGGTGTATGAGACACTCAAAAACTGGGACCAGGAATAACCTCTTGCCGGATCAGGCTTTTTGAAGTGTATACTGCAACCAGTCTTCCCGTTGATTTTTTTCGAGCAGGTGCAACGCGTGAGATGAAATGAGTGATTCTATTTCCTGACCATCCTGCACCATAATGCCGGATAACAACAGGTAGCCGCCCCGGGGAAGTAAAGCCAGCATTTCGTCAAAATGCACTTCAATGATTTTGGTATTGATATTGGCCAGAAGCATGTCAAAGGGTCCTGAACCCGCTTTTTCCAGGCCGCCTTCCCTGAAATGACAAACTGCTTCCGTATGATTGAGTGTCGCATGCTCCACGCTGTTGTCAATCGCTTCCGGCTGAATATCCACCCCGATGATTTCCTGCGCATGCTGCAGGGCGGCTGCGACTGAGAGGATCCCCGTGCCGCAACCAAAGTCCAATACCCGTTTATTTCTGAAATCGAGTCTGGACATCGCGGCCAGCATCATATACGTGGTGGCATGATGGCCGGTACCAAAGGCCATCTTTGGGGCGATGATGATTTCATGGGTAAAGCCCGGTGGTGCCGGCGCGTGAAACCGGGCCCGAATGTACCAGTAGTGATCCACAGCCACCGGTTGAAAGGAATGCTCCCATACCTCGTTCCAGTTGCGATCCGGGATATCAATCTCCCGGAAAGCATGAAACCGAAGCCCCTGCTGCTCCCGGATAAAAGCGAGCAGCGCCTCCGTCCGTTGAGACCGGAGGATATAGCCGGTGAGTTGATCATCTTCTTCCTGGAAGGATTCAAACGGCCATTCACTGAGCATGGCCATCCAGATATCCCGGTCAAAGCCCCGTGTGTCAAAGACCAGGGACAGGTAAGAAGGATTCATGGCCGCTTGGGATAGATCTCGCCTGTGTAGGCTTTCCACGTATTCATCAGCAGGGAGGTGACGGTCATCGGTCCGACTCCGCCAGGCACCGGCGTGATATAGCTGCACTTCGGCGCGACGGCATCATAATCCACATCGCCGACCAGTCTGAATCCCGATTTCTTCGAGCTGTCCGTTATCCGGTTGATACCGACATCGATGACGACAGCGCCTTCTTTGACCATGTCCGCGGTCACAAATTGCGGCCGGCCCAGGGCTACCACCAGTACATCGCTTTGCGCGGCCAGTTCCCGGATATTTGGAGTGCGGCTATGACAAAGCACCACCGTGCCATCTCCCGGCACGGCCCGTCTCGATAACAAGATGCTGATCGGTGTGCCGACGATATTGCTTCTGCCGATGACGCAGCATTGTTTGCCGCGGATGTCGATATGGTAACGCTCCAGCATCTGCATGATCCCCATCGGGGTAGCCGGCAGATACGCCGGAAGGCCCAGCGTCATCCGCCCGATGTTCATCGGGTGAAAACCGTCGACATCTTTGTCCGGCCTGATAGCCATCGTCACATCGACTTCATCGATTTGCTCCGGCAGGGGAAGCTGTACGATAAAGCCGTCGACCTCCGGGTTGTTGTTGAGGTCCTCGATGATCTCCATCAGCAGCGGTTGACTGATCTCTGCCGGACGCTGGATAAGCGTGGAGGTAAACCCCGCCTCCGCACAACTTTTGATTTTGTTGGTCACATACGATCTACTCGCCGGGTGATCCCCGATGAGCACTGCCGCAAGGTGCGGTGGACGCCGGCCACCCGCCACAGCCCCATCCACCTGCTGTTTCAATTCTGCTTTGATCTGCGCCGCCAGCGCATTTCCATCAATGATCTGCATATTTCGTCTTTCTGCTTTTTCCCTTCCTGATCCCATCTACCATTCCCCTCCTTACATCTCACACCTCACATCTCACAACTCACA
>CAZTXO010000050.1:13553-25507 GCA_964617515.1 uncultured Saprospiraceae bacterium
CTCACATCTCACAACTCACACCTCACAACTGACACTTCACACCTCACAACTCACTCTGCATCCTCCGTTCTGCACTTTGCACCTTGCACTTTGCACTCTTCATTCTGCACTTTGCATTCAGCCTTCTGCACTCTTAGCTTTCTTCATCTGGTGTTTACAGATTGTCCCCATGGACATTCCCAACACCGTACCCAGCAAGGCGCCGCCCAGGATATCCAATGGATAATGCACGCCTACATACACCTGGGCCAGGGATATCCCGGTGGCCCATA
Organism: uncultured Saprospiraceae bacterium; assembly: GCA_964617515.1. Classification (GTDB taxonomy): domain Bacteria; phylum Bacteroidota; class Bacteroidia; order Chitinophagales; family Saprospiraceae; genus Opimibacter. The sequence continues at coordinate 13,826 of CAZTXO010000050.1, forward strand.
TCCACCACCCATGCCGCCAGCGGCCCATCATTGGACCAAACACGGTGACGGCAAACGCCGCCAGGCAAAAATGATTGGCCGCATGGGACGAGGTAAAGCTATAACCGCTGCCGCATTTGACCCGCAGGACGACGGGCGGATCCATGTGTTCCACCTGGCACGGGCGGGCGCGATGTACCTGGTTTTTGATCAGCTTTGAACTGATCGTATCGGATGCGAAAATGCCCAGGAGGATAAAAACGATAGCCCAGGTGCTTTGCCGGAGATTGAAATTGAAGAAGATCCAGCTCAGCCCGAAGATGTACAGGGGTATCCAGGTAAACTTGTTGCGCATGGCCGGCATCAGCCAGTCCAGCACGGGATTGGACCAGCTGTCATTGATCCAGTGCAGGACAGCCGTATCCCAGTGCAACAGCGTCTCCATCATCCGTCAAATGTATAGTTTTGCAGGGCAAAAACAACTGATCCCCACGTGACTTTAATCAAATCCGTCAGCGGCATTCGCGGCACCATCGGCGGCAGGCCCGGAGATAATCTCACCCCGGTCGATGTCGTGGCTTTTGTCTCCGCCTACGGGCGGTTTTTACTCCAGTCTCAGCCGCGGCCCCTCGTCGCGATCGGCCGTGATGGCCGCATCTCCGGCGAAATGGTCAAAGCGTTGGCCGTGAGCACGCTTCAATCGCTGGGCATCGATGTGCTGGACCTGGATTACTCGACGACGCCCTCCGTAGAGATGTATGTCAGCGCACAGGGCGCTCAGGGCGGAATCATCATTACCGCCAGCCACAATCCGGCGGAATGGAACGCCCTGAAGTTTCTCAATGCGCATGGCGAATTTATCAGCCCGGAAGATGGCGATTGGATCCGCCGGGAAGCGGAAGCAGGCGTAGCCGGCACCCACTATGCGACAGCCGACCGGTTGGGTACAGTCGAACGGCGCCAGGATTCGATCGCGCGCCATATCGAAGCGATCCTCCGGCATCCCCTGATCGATGCGGCTGTCATCCGCGAAGCGAAACTGACCGCAGTAGTGGACGCCATCAACAGCACCGGGAGCCTCAGCATTCCTCCTTTGCTGCAGGAGCTCGGGGTCAATGTGGTCGTCATCAACGGCGAAGTGACAGGGCGGTTTGCGCACAATCCTGAACCCCTGCCGGAACATCTCACTGAACTGTGCGAGGCTGTCACGCGGCATGAAGCGGACCTCGGCATCAGCGTGGATCCGGACGTCGACCGGCTCGCCCTGGTGGATGAACGGGGCATCTTTTTTGGAGAAGAATATACGCTGGTCTGCGCCGCGGATTACGTGCTGCAACATGACAAAGGTCCGGTTGTCACCAATCTGTCATCTTCGCTTGCCCTGCAGGACCTGGCTGCTTCGTATGGCGTCCGGTGTCATTACGCGCCGGTAGGGGAAGTGCATGTGGTGCAGGAAATGAAAAAAGTATTTGCCGTGCTCGGCGGTGAAGGGAATGGCGGCATCATCGATCCGCGGTTGCATTATGGCCGGGACGCGCTGATCGGCATAGCCCTGATCCTCATGCATATGGCTGCCGGCAGACACCGCCTGAGCGAACTTCGTCAGCGCTATGCCGATTACCACATGGTCAAGGATAAGATCGCCTTCGATCCAGCAAGGTCCGCCCAGGATCTTCTGGATAAGGTGGCTGCGCATTTCGCCCAACATACACTGGACACCCGGGACGGTCTCAAGGTCAGCATGCAGGATAGCTGGGTGCAGTTGCGAAAATCCAACACGGAACCCATCCTCCGGATCTATGCGGAAGCCCGGACTGCGCAGGCCGCGAGACAACTGGTGGAGGAGGTCAAAGCGGTGCTGTGACTTCCTTATTTTGATCTGGTCTAAACTCCCTATTTTTACACCTTATTTTCAAAAAGGATGTCCAGAAGGGTTTACCTCGATAACGCGGCGACTACGCCCATACGGCCTGAAGTGCTGGAGGCCATGCTGCCTTTCCTTTCCAGTCATTATGGCAACCCTTCCTCCATTCACCAGGAAGGACGGGTGACCCGGGCCGCCATCGAGGGCGCACGGAAGACGGTCGCGCAACTGATCAACGCTTCCACCTCGGAGATCTTTTTCACTTCCGGTGGTACGGAATCCAATAACATGGCCATCAAGTGTGCCGTATCTGATCTTGGCATACGCCGCATCATCACCTCGCCCGCCGAACATCATTGCGTCAAACATTCCGTCGAGCACCTTGTGGCAGAAGGACGGGTCAAAGTAGACCTGGTTCAGATTGATGCCTACGGGCTGCCTGATTTCGCTCATCTCGAGCAGCTTTTGTCCCTGGATTCGACCCCGACACTCGTGTCCCTGATGCATGCCAACAATGAACTTGGTTCAATGCTGGATCTCACGGCGCTGGGTGAACTCTGCAGGAAATATGGCGCCCGGCTCCATTCCGATACCGTCCAGACGGTGGGGCATTTCCAGATCAATGTGCAACACACACCCATTGATTTCCTTTCAGGCGCCGCGCATAAGTTTTACGGACCCAAAGGCATTGGATTTATCTATATCAACAGTCGTTGCCATATCCACCCGTTTATCGACGGAGGATCACAGGAGCGTAACATGCGTGCCGGCACCGAGAACCTCGCCGGCATCATCGGTTTGGCAAAAGCCATGCAACTGGCCTACGCTGAACTGGAGGAAGACAGGGAGTATATCACGGGGCTGAAAAAGTACATGAAGGATCAAATCCTGGAGATCTGCCCCGAAGCACGCTTCAACGGTCACCCGACGGATAGCCTCTATACGGTTTTGAATGTGTCCTTCCCGCCAGGACCCTATGCCGAACTCATGATCATGTCCCTGGATATCGCCGGCATCAGTGCGAGCAGTGGCAGTGCCTGCAGTTCCGGCGCTGAATCCCAATCGCATGTGCTGGAGGCCATCCGGCATCCGGCCAATCGCAAAGCCGTACGGTTCTCTTTCAGCCGCAACACCACGAAGGAAGATATCGATTACACCATCGCCCAACTGACCGGTATCCTGGCCGGTGGCGTGCCCGCCATGACCTGATCCCGAGATTACCCTCCCTATGGCTACATCGGAATCCATGCACCATTCAGCGATCGCTTCCCTTGTTGCCAAATCCTTGCAGCGCATACACTCCCATATCCTTCGCACCCCGTTGGTATACGACGCAGTACATCACCTGCAGCTGAAATGCGAACAACAACAACATACCGGATCCTTCAAATGGCGTGGTGCCCTTTCGAAACTAAGCACCCTACAAGCGGGCGAGACAGTCGTGACGGCCTCCACCGGCAATCATGGATTGGGAGTGGTCAAAGCAGCTGAGCTGTATGGATTACGCGTGATCGTGTTTCTTCCGGAATCGGCGACCGCTCAAAAAAAAGCTAAGCTGGTCAACCTCGGCGTGAACCTGATGGAAGTGCCGGGCGATTCACTCGCGGCGGAATTGGAAGCCAAATCGTTCGCGCTCCACAATCACCTGGCCTGGGTCAGCCCGTACAATGATCCCGAGGTGATCGCGGGACAAGGCACAATCGGACTCGAATTGACGGAGCAATTGCCCCTGATCGATAAAATCTATGTGACCGTTGGTGGTGGCGGACTGGTATCCGGCATCGCCGGCTGGATCAAGACGCATTCTCCCGATACCGAAATCATCGGGTGTCAGCCACTCAACAGTCCTGAGATGTACCTGAGTGTGCAGGCTGGTCATGTGGTCCAGGCACCAGAATCCCTCGCTACCCTTTCCGATGGCTCTGCCGGTCCTTTGGAACCGGACAGCATCACCTTTCCGATATGCGCGCAACTGATCGATCGTTTCATCCTGGTGGACGAGGAAGCGATCCGTTGGGCGATCCGCGAAGCGTATCATCGCCACGGGATGATGATCGAGGGCGCCGCCGGCGTGGCATTGGCTGCCGCGGTCCGGGATGAAAACCGATCTGCCACCGAACAATCCGTCGTCATCCTCTGTGGCGGCAACATCGACCCGAAATTGCATCACTCGATCTGCGCGAATACATGAAATGGATCCTGGACAAATGCCGGCTGACCTGGCAGGATTGGCTCATCGTGGCGATCGGATCCGTGCCCGCGTTTTACCAACTTGGCAGACCCGCGATCTATATCTGGGATGAAGCAGTCTACGCCAATGCTTCTTTCGACATGGCTTTCGGAGGCTCCTCGTGGTGGGTGCCGGTGCAGGAAGCGTACAACACGAAGCCACCCTTGGTCCTTTGGCTCCAGGCGCTCGCACTCAAGTTATTTTCCGAACCCGAGTGGGCGATACGCCTGCCATCTGCCCTGGCGGTGACAGGCATCCTCCTTCTCCTGGTCGTTTTTCTCAGGCGCCGGGGCATCGATCAGGCCGCGCGTTGGCTGGTGATGATCAGTTTCGTCGCCCACGAAGGATTTATCCGGCATCACATCGCCCGCACCGGAGATCTCGACGCCGTCATGTGTTTTTTCGTCACCGGATACCTGCTGATCGCGCTGGATGCTATCTATCAGCGACGGTGGAATGTCCGTTACCAGGTGGCCTTCTCCCTGTTTGTCTTGTTTGCCTTTTATGCTAAGTCCATCGCCGGCTGGATGATGCTCGGTCCCCTCGGCCTGGTCTGGCTCTTGTCCCCCATCCGGAATGTACTCTGGTCCAAAAAGTTTTTACTGTCCGCCTTCGCGGTAGTCGTCCTCTGCCTCCTGTATTATTTCTCGCGGGAGATCCGCCAACCGGGTTTTCTGCAATTAGTCTGGTGGTCCGAATACATGCGTTTTTCGCATACGATCATGCCGTGGCACGAACATCCTTTCGGATATTATTTCGCCAATTTTGTCCGCTTGCGCACCTTCACGCCCTGGATCTTCGTGGTGGGCGCAGTCACGGTGTATTTTCTTTTTTTCAAAAAACAGGATGCCTTGCGGCAGCAAGTGCTACCATGGATCATCCTCGCTGCGGCTTACCTGCTCCTGATCTCCGTGCCTTCCGTCAAACTCGAATGGTATGATGCACCCGTCTACCCGTTTTTCGCCTTGCTGCTGGGCACGGGTGCGCGTGACCTGCTGAAGATTATACCCCGGGCATGGCTTTGGCTATTGGCCTTGCCAATCGCCCTGCTGATGTTCCGCAAACTGGACTTCATCCGGCAGGATGTTCATGTGCGCGACCCGTTGGAACAGGCAGGATCGATCCTCCGGCAGACGGACCTGTTTTGCAACCTCAAAGTCTTCATGGCTGTCCGTCATCCGCAGCACCAGTTACAGTTGGATTTCTATCGCAAGGTGATGTCCCGGGCGCGGGCCTTCGATGTGCCAGTCGTGGGCAACACGCACGAGGTGTATTCCATGGATCACCTCATCATTGCGCAGGCTGATTCACTCGGGGTGATTCAATCCCGGTACACGCTGGATACGTTGAAGATCTGGCCGGGCCTGGGCTATGAAGTACGGCTCAAGACTCCGGTGGGATTGACCTGGGAGTCCCTGGAAAAGATACTGCCGAAGTGAGATGATGTAGTGATTTGGCGATGGCGTGCAAAGAGTCTGTCGAAGTGTTACCTATGTTACAATCTTCCGAAAGGCTGGATGAGCGCCAATCATTCGTGCCGGCAGGATGTCCTCCAATTAAAAATAGGAGAAAGGGCTGCTTTCCGAAATAAATGAAAAACGAAGACTTGCGTCATCCTGCCGGATGATCCGGATCAATTCGATGCCTTTACATGGAGAATAATTTTCGGGACGTAATTCATTACGTTGTAAAAAAAACACATCATGAAAAAGGTAGTCGTCATCGGTGGAAATTTCGCAGGCTTCACGGCAGCGGTGCAGATCAAACGCAAGCTCAAAGACCAGGTCGAGGTCACGCTCCTGGACCGCAACGATGATTTCCTGTTCGTCCCCTCCCTGATCTGGGTGCCCACGCACCGAAGGGAGATCAAAGACATCACCATCCCGCGCAGGCAGGTGCTGGAAAGCCGCGGTATCCGCTTTGTCAGAACCGTGGCTGAACGCATCGAACCTGGCGAACAAAAAGTCTACACGCATAGCGGTCCGTTTGGCTATGACGAACTCATCATCGCCACGGGTCCAAAGGTCAACTACGATATCGTGCCCGGTATGCGAGAGCATGCCTGCTATATCGGCACACCGGACGGCGCTATGAAGACCCGCGCGAAGCTGGATGAATTTGTCAAAAATCCGGGCCCGATCGTGATCGGTTCGACGCAACAGGCCGGTTGTATGGGCGCGGCCTATGAGTTTCTCTTCAACATCGAGAAGTGGCTGCGTGAACAGCATATCCGGCAAAAGGTCGATCTGTACTGGATCACACCGGAAACCTACCTGGGGCATTTTGGCATCGATGGCATGCCGCTGGGAGAAACGATGCTGAAGAGTTTCATGAAGATGTTCCATATCCACTACCGCACCGGCGTCGGGATACAGGAAGTGAGGGCGGATGAAGTGATCCTGTCTACGGGGGAAAAACTGGCCACACGGTTTACGATGCTCATGCCGCCCTTTATCGGGGTGGACCTGGTCCGTAACAGCCCGGCGCTGAAAGCATGTGCCAACGGCTTTGTGGATGTCTTGCCTACCTACCGTCACCAGGAGTTCGACAACATCTGGGTGGCAGGCCTGGCCGTCAACGTGGCTCCTCCTTTTGAAACCGGCAAGGTGCCGTTTGGCGTACCCAAGACCGGGTACCCGAGCGATGAAACCGGTAAGATCGTCGCGGAGAATGTTGTTCGCACGCTGAAAGGAAAGACCAAACTGATCGAAAAGCCATGGGGAGAAATCCCGGCGCTGTGCATCATGGATGCAGGCAAGAAGGAAGTGCTGATCGTCTCCAATCACCTGTTTAAACCGCGTGCTTTTGCCCTGATGATCCCAAATGTGTTCTACGATTTTGGCAAGGTGCTCCTGGAGAAATACTTCCTCTGGAAAATGCGCCATGGCTATGCGCAATTGCCCTGATCCTTTTTTTTCATCGCGTTTATCAAGAAAGAGGCCACTAGGGCACGAAGACACAAAGAAAGCATTTAATCCTTTGTGCCTTTGCGCCTTGGTGTGTTGTCTTCGCTAATCCCCTCGACCTTCTCGACTCTCTCGACCCCCTTCCCCTGCATACATAGGAATCGAGGTGATAATTTTTTATCTTCGTACCCGCAAAACGAAAATCACCCATGGTAAAGAAAATTCTCCTGGGCCTCCTCGGCCTGATCGTCCTCGGTTTACTCGGCTTCTACATCTTCGTCCAGGTCTCCTGGGACAAAAAGTATGATTGGCCCGCTCCCCCACTCAAGACTTCTACGGATTCCACGGTCATCGCCAGGGGTAAATACCTCGTCGAAGGCCCGGCGCATTGTGTATCCTGCCATGTGGCCAATTTCGGGGATCTCGTGGCGGCGGATTCCGGTGCCATCGTAGCGCTCCAGGGAGGCGTGCGGTTCCCGATGGGTCCGCTGGGCGGCATGTATACGCGCAACCTGACGCCTGACAAAGAAACCGGACTGGGCCGGTATCCGGACGAGCTGGTCTTCCGCATGATGCGGCATGGCATCCGCCCCAATGGATTGGCTTCCATGCCGATCCTGATGCCGTTTTTCAACATGGCGGATGAGGACCTGGTGGCTATTGTCTCCTACCTGCGCACCTTGGCGCCGGTCAAGAATGCGGTACCGGAGAACGAATGGACCTTTATGGGAAAAATGGTCCGGGCCATGGCGCCGACCTTCAAGCCTATTGAAAATCCCACCGCGCCTGCCACGGCACCGCCGATGGCCCCTACCAAAGAGCGCGGGGAATACCTGGCTCGCTTTGTCTGCAACTGTGTGGGGTGTCATACGCCCCGCGACCTCATGACTTATCAGCCTACGGGGGCGGAGTTTTCCGGTGGCATGGAGTTTGAGCCCTGGAAGGAGTTACATGAGTATATGAAAGTGGACACGCGCATGTGGCTCCGGACGCCCAACATCACGCCGGATCCGGGAGGAGTGTTGGCCAAGTTCAAGACCCCGCAGGAGTTCATCGACCGTTTCCGCAAGGGGCGCCAGATCATGATCTCCCCGATGGACTGGGGTCCGTTTTCCCGCATGTCGGATGAGGACATCACGGCCATCTATCTCTACCTCTCCAGCCTCGAGCCGGTCAAGCATGATGTCGGGGACATCGTGTTTTTCAAGGAAGAAAAGAAGTAAGCCCTGTCCGGGAATACCTTTTCCCGGATGAGCCGGTCGGCGCTATAGGATCTGCCTGTCTACTGGTACAGCAGATACCCGGTGGTATTGTTGTAGTGACCACCAGGGTATCACCGTTGTTAAAGCAAATGGTCAGCTGGCGCTTTTGGTCATAGCGGCTCTTCCTGTCATGAAAAAGCCAAGCGCTATCAGGCCCTGCAGGGTGGCCATGACCCAGTGCATGGACACGGAGGTATCGGTAAATTGTCCATACAGACTGGTGAGGGCATGCAGGGCAAAGTAAATCGTAAAGCCGAGAACCACGCCGTCGCGTGTCTTCGATGGCTCTGCGTTCCGAACAAACCATGCGATGAGCCCCAGCCCTAATTCAGCCACACCCAGGAAGCGGACAATCATCAGCATGCCTGGCGGAAGTTGCAGGCCGCCGATAGAGGCCATGGCTTCCGGAGCCAGGATGGAAGGAAGCCCGGTGACGAGTCCGTAGACAGCCGTGATGGTAAACAGTACATTGAGTTTCATGGTAGTAACATTTAAGGAGGTGAATGCATGATTCCATCTTCCGTATGGTTGGCTGACACGCCTTCAATCCTGGGCTCCTTCACTACGCAGGCAGGTCATGTAAGCTGTGAGGTGAACCGGTATTAGAAAACGCTCTGTTAACGCTTTACGGATTGCCGAAGGCGTGATTAAACAGGGACTTCTTTGTCCGCAAAGACTAAATTAAACAGAATGAGCCATGTTGCCACTACCCTCTACACCCGCGCATGCAGCAATGCGATGTCAGCGGCCGTTACCCTCAAAATCTATAAAGATGGTGTTGGCGCTTTCTTCTTGCGGCCTGCTACACCCATGATGACCACAAGGCTCCAAAGCAAGGCAGCCCACAGCAGATACCACACTACCTGTTCTTTGCCTTTGATGGCAAGCGGCATAGAGAGCATCCAGCATACATCAAGGCTTGCATGCATGAGCCAGGCCAGCCATAAGCTTTCTGTGTGCCTGTACACCCATACCATCAGTATTCTGAACGGAGGCAGAAAAGAGAAAAGCAGGACGGGCAGGTAAATGAAAAGAGGAACACCTGCTGCTCCCGATTCGCTTCCCAAATAATTGGAAAGCAGGTGCCACAGGCCCCACAGGATACCCAGCATCATGGATGCCTTAATAAGGCTTTGCTTATCGTTGAGCAAAGGAGTGACAAAACCTGTCCAGAAAATTGGGGGCTAAGCCAATTTCAACGCGCAGCAAGAAATGAACGAAATGGAGAAACACATGTCGCGCGATCCGATATCCGGATCATCCGCGACCTATCCGCAGGGTTGGTTGGATGTAAAATGGGCCCACACTTCACGATCAATTAACGGAAAATTTACTGCCGGGTTGATCCACCTGAGTCAAAATAAGGGCACCTTTACTCAAATTATAAATTGTCTATATGCATAAACGAATGATAGACATAGTGGTAATCAGTGATACCCACCTGGGTGTGTATTCCAGCCATGCCGAATACCTGCTCGCCTATCTGAAATCCATTGAGTGCAAGACCCTGATCCTGAACGGGGATATCATCGACTTGTGGAATTTTTCAAGGTTCAAAAACACCCATGTCCATGTTATACGCCACATCCTGAAAATGTCAGAACGGGGAACAAAGATTTACTACATCACAGGCAACCATGATGATGCACTTCGAAAATATTCCGGGACCAACATGGGCCGGATTAGTCTGGAGGATAAGTTGGTACTGAATCTGAATGGAGAGAAAACATGGATTTTTCACGGGGATGTCTTTGATCTCTCCGTCAAGGGTTGGGCCAAAACACTGGGCAAATTGGGGGGCAAAGGGTATGATATCCTGATTTGGAACAATCGAATGATCAACCAGGCGCTGAAGTTTTTCAATAAAAAGCCTGTCAGTTTTTCCATGAAAGTAAAATCCTCTGTAAAGAATGCAGTCAAATGGATTTCTGATTTTGAATTGACTGCCGCAGAGATGGCGGCAACACATGGTTTTTCCACCGTCATTTGCGGACATATCCATGTACCCCAGTCCAGGGTCATCCATACCAAAAAAGGACCCATCACCTACCTCAACAGCGGAGACTGGGTGGAAAATTGTACGTCGCTGGAATATGCAAACGGTGCCTGGTCGATCTACCGGCACCCAATGGTGGATGCCGGAGCAGAAAAGGTGCAGCTCAAGGATCCACCAAGATCCATACTCGATTCCATCATGAATTTCTATCCGGCATGAAAATATTCTATGCGGTCCAGGCCACAGGTAACGGCCACATCAGCCGTGCACGCGAACTATTTCCCTATTTGCGTGAACTGGGTACCGTGGATTTCCTGTTGAGCGGATCCAATTCGACGCTGTATCCGGATTTTCCTGTCAAATACAGAAACCAGGGGCTGAGCCTTTTTTATTCCAATTGCGGTGGGTTGAATTACAGCCGTACAGTACGCTGTGCAAATTTCCTATCCGTTGCAAAATATTCCCAGTCCCTTCCTTTGGAGTCGTATGACCTGATCCTCAATGATTTTGATTTTGTAACCGCGTATGCCTGCTGGAAAAGGAAATTGCGCTCTGTGCAATTCGGGCACCAGGCCAGCTTTCAGTCAGCCAACACACCTCGCCCGGCACACAAAAGTGCACTGGGCGAAATGATTTTGAAATATTACGGAAAGGCATCGGACTATGTCGGGCTGCATTTCAGGCCTTATGACGACTACATTTTCCCACCGGTCATCAAGCAGGCCATACTGACTGCCCGGCCGGCAGATCACGGCCATATCACCGTTTACCTGCCTGCCCACCGCCAGCATTGTATTGAAAGCATATTGAAAGAAATTAGCCCTGTACAGGTGCATTGGTTTTTACCTGATGTGACAAGCGTCTACAGTAAGGATAATATTACCTTCTTTCCAGTCAGCCAGGATCATTTTAATGAGAGCCTGGTCCACTGCCATGGCCTTGTGACCGCCGGTGGATTTGAAACGCCTGCAGAAGCCTTGTACCTGAATAAAAAATTGCTTTCCATCCCCATCATGGATCAATACGAACAGCAGTGCAATGCGGCAGCCCTTGCCTTGCTGGGGATCAGGACCCTGAAGGACCTGAATGAGGAAACCAAAAGTAATTTTTTCGATTGGGTGACCGCCCCCAAAATTGAAATTGGCATGCCCGCCAATGATATCCCGGCCACCCTGGACTATCTGCTGAACAAAGTGGCGTAAGTTCAAGACAAAGCCAAGGCCTTTCCACTCAATTGATAAACTTATGCAATGTCTTATTGCTTTTCTTGATAACGGTTGGCAGATTTGCGATGGGCGGGCTTTTCACCACAAATGTTCATTCTTAGCACAAATCTTTTGGCTACCACTAAACTGTCTGCGGAGCGCGAAACCCCGCCTATTGCAAATGTGCTGTGTGCGCCCAGTATGTGCATTATGTGTAGAAAGCTACACATTTAATTCCAG
>CAZTXO010000051.1:0-25204 GCA_964617515.1 uncultured Saprospiraceae bacterium
TTCAGCCTGTTCGCTGAGCGTAGCCGAAGCGAACCACGTATCACGTCAAACTTCAACCTGTTCGCTGAGTGTAGCCGAAGCGAACCCGATGTATTAATTCTTAATGGAAGCACTATACTTCTCCACAAACACTTTCATTTCCTGTACCATCTTGGGACTGCCGATCGCGATGGTCGCGCGCTGGTGCAGATCATTGACAGGCAATTCCAGTATGCGGTTGAGGTCACAGGTCATCGCGGTTCCGCCGGCTTGCTCCACGATCATAGCCATTGGATTGCATTCATACAGCAGCCGCAGTTTCCCTTTAGGGTATTTACGTGTATGAGGGTACAGGAAGATGCCACCCTGGATCATGATGCGATGGATGTCCGACACCATCGATCCTATATACCGCAGACTAAAGTTCATGTCAGAACAGTGATCGATGTACCGCCGCATTTCCAGGTCGAATTTGAGATAATAGCCCTGGTTGACCGCGTAGAATGCGCCGTCTTCCGGAATCTTGATGTCCCTGTGTGATACGCAGAACTCGCCAATAGTCGGATCGAGTGTGAATCCATATACGCCGTGCCCGGTGGTGTATACAAGAATGGTGGAGGTCCCGTAAAGCACGTACCCCGCAGCAACGAGGGCCGTGCCGGGCTGAAGAAAATCATCAAGCGATGGCGGACCCGAGGGATCCGAGACACGGCGATAGATGCTGAAAATGGTGCCCACCGATACATTTACATCAATATTGCTGCTGCCGTCCAGCGGGTCAAAGAGAACGATGTACTTCGGTTTCTTCTTGGCTACCGGCGGCAGGGCAATGAAATTTTCAAGCTCCTCGGAGGCGACGGCTGCACATTCCCCGCTGTTGCCCAGGCATTCGATGAGTTTGTCATTGGCATAGACGTCCAGCTTCTGTACCATGTCGCCGGATTCATTTTCCAGGCCAGCCACGCCGAGTATATTGACGAGCCCGGCCTTATTGACTTCCCGGTTGATGATTTTGGCGGCCACGCCTATGTCCCGGAGGAGATTGGTCAGCTCCCCGGTGGAACTGGTGTATTCCTTTTGCTGCTTGAGGATGAATTCATCCAGCGTGATGATCTTGTTACGGTCCGACATGATAAGTTGGTTGTAAGGTGATGGGGTGGCTTGCTAATACCCGCCGTAATACCTCCGCAAAAACCACTCCAGACATAAAGTTACCAATAGTGCGAGGCATAACCACTTTAAATGAATCAGGGGCCGGGTTTGTGTGCTACTGTACAGAACAGGTTTGATCGCATCATTTTCCAGGATGTCCCGGGCCAGGGAGGCCATTTGGTCCGGGGTGACGACCCGCCCGCCATACTGCTCCGCCAGCATCCGCAGCAGCCCGTGATCCGCGGTGGATGAAAGCGTTTCCAACTGCACCGGCTGGATGACAAACTTCCCCTCTGCTGTCTGCCGCACACCGTTAAATTCAGTCGCGGCCGCATACGTATAGCTTCCCTCCGGGAACCGGCCGATCGACAAGGCATAGGCATCACCGGATGTGTTGAACGTGTAATCGAATTCCTCCTTTTCGGCGTTACGGATCTTTATCGTCACCTCAGGCGTATTGATCAGTTCATAGTTGTCATTGTACAATTCCGCCTGGAAATTTATTTCCTCCAATTCAGTGTACAGTTTCTTAGGCGTTGTGACGCGGAATTTGCGTTTGTCCGATTTGGTGGAAGCGTATTGACATAACTGGTTGATCAGTTCATGGGAAACTGCTTTAGACCCATTTTGAAGCTGGTCATACAATTGCCATTTCCATAATCCTTCGCCGGCGATGACGACGGTGCGCAGGTCATTGGATTCACCCATGAGGACCAGCGGGTATTGTGTATCCACGCGACCGATCCGCTGATAGGCCAGCACCTGGGCGGTGGGTGCCGCCGTATAGTCCCCGTAGGGCGATGTCAGCGGGCTGAATCCGGCCACTTTGGTGCGGAGTTCCTCGGTTGTATTAAAACTGGTAAATCCCGGATTGAACAGCATGGTCACATCATTGGGCGCGCGGTTACCGCCATTGTCAATACGCAGGATTGCCTGTGCCTGGTTGAACGCATGGAGGTCTGACTGGTAACCGGTCACAAAGACCCGGGGAATGTTCTGCTGGTCGAGTTCGGTCAGGACGCTCTGCACCGGGTTTTTGGCGGAAGGCAATTGGTGCAGGACCACCAGGTCGTATCCCCGGACATCCTTAGCCGCAAAATCTCCGGCCATCTTCACCGTCACTTCGTAATTGCGTTGCTCCAGCAGGGCGTTTTTGAAAGCGGCCAGGTCGGGATGGGGGCTGTTGGCCAGCAACAAGACCTTCAGGCGCCCGTCAATGACTTCGACAAAGAAATCACGCACATTGTTCGCGTAGGTCACTTCATTTCTAACCTGGGTCAATTGCAGACGGTAGCGCTGCACTCCACTTTGGGTCGCTTCGATCACAAATTCCTGCGTCTGAAACCAGGGATCCTTGTCAATCGTGAGCGGGATCTTTTCCAGTAGGACAGGCTGGTCATCGCGGACATGCCTCAACTCAAGCGATGCGGTGGTGCCGGGCAACCTTATCGCCGACATATCCACCTGGATGGTGAATTTATCGCCGAGGTAAGCGATGCTGTTATGAAAAACCTCCTTGATCTGCAGGTCCGTTTTTTGCACCGTGTCCCCAAGGGCGATGATGGAAAGAGGCGCTTTCAGATCCGCGGCCACATACAACGGATTCTTGCCCCGGTTGAAGGCGCCGTCCGTGGCCATGATGACCGCCCCGATGTTCTGACCACGATATTGCTCCCGGAGATAGGTCATCCATTCGCCCAGATCGCTGGCCCGGTCATCGAAAGTCCATTGCTCGACGGGCTGGACGGATTCACCAAACCCGATTTTACGGACAGTATATTTTTTCGCCAATTGCTCCGCGAGATCATCCAATTGCCGGATATACGCGGCTGAATCGGCCTTATTCATTTCCGCCATGATACTGGTGGACTGGTCCTGGGCAAGGATGATCAGGGGAGCATCAGCCCGCGTCTGCAGGAGTTTCAGCAGGGGGGCCAGGAGCAGGGCGCTGATGATGGTCACCACGGTGCCCCGCAGGATGGCCATCCAGTAGCGGAGCCAGGCCGGCTGATCCATATAGGTTTTGTCCCGGCGATACAGGAAAACCGCGGCCGCCAGGCCCAGCAGGACGCAAAAAAGAAGGTACCAGGAAGGATATTGCCAGGTCAGGTTCTGCACGTTTCAGTTACTTGTTGTCATCCGGTAAAACGTCAGCAAAGATTGAAAAAATATCCAAGTGGGCCGGACCGGTGGCATGGGTGTTAAACCAATTTTTCGGCCTTTCGTTCGTTAATAGGGTATCTTTACCGGAGAATACCGATGAATGGGCACATGAATTCCTTGCTGAAGGTAAAATCGATCCTCTTTTTATTCGCTTTTTTGCCACTGGCCTCGCAGGTCCGGGCCGCCTATATCCTCATCCCGATGGATGAGACCCAGCGAAACCATCTCAAAGCCTATGGCATCACCTATTGGGTGCTGGACGCCGGCATGGAAGCCTACTGGCTGCTCAATTATCGCGGCGGCTCTTTTGCTTTCGAACACAATGACCTCTTCGAAAAGGAATGCAAGACCCGGGATGTCTCTTACCAGGTGATCACCAATGGTGAGTTTGCCCGCATCCGCAATGAGATCGCACAGCCCGAAGCCAACATGGAAACCATCAAGCTTGAAGTGGCGCCGAAGATCGCGGTCTATACCCCGGATTTCAATTCCCGCGGCGAACGCATCCAACCCTGGGATGATGCCGTGACCCTCGTCCTGACGTATGCAGAGATACCTTATGACAAAGTGTACGACCGGGAGGTGATCGAAGGCAAGCTGGCCAAATACGATTGGCTGCACCTGCATCATGAGGATTTTACGGGACAGTATGGCAAGTTTTATAAATCCTTCGGCAACCAACCCTGGTACAAGGAAAACCAGCGCCTGCAGGAGGAACTGGCCCATAGCCTTGGATTTGATAAGGTATCCCAACTCAAACTTGCCGTCGTCAAACAAATCCGGGATTATGTGGCCGGAGGCGGCTTTATGTTTGCCATGTGCAGCGCCACGGATTCCTATGATATCGCCCTGGCGGCCGATGGCCTGGACATATGCGCCGAAGTTTTTGACGGGGATTCGCAGGATCCGGATGCCCAGTCCAAACTTGATTACAGCAAGTGCTTCGCTTTTAAAGATTTCACCCTGGTGACCAACCCGATGGAATATGAATTTTCAACCATCGATCACCGGGACAGGAACGTGTTGCCGGAGCGGGACTACTTCACCCTCTTTACGTATTCCGCCAAATGGGATCCCATTCCCTCCATGCTGACACAAAATCATACGACGACCGTCAAAGGATTTATGGGGCAAACCACCGCTTTTGACAAAACCTATATCAAGCCCGATGTCCTGATCATGGGCGAAACCAAACCTGAAAACGAAGCGCGGTATATCCATGGCACTTATGGGTATGGCACCTGGACCTTTTACGGCGGACATGACCCGGAAGATTACCGCCATTATGTGACCGATCCGGACACAGACCTCAACCTTCACCCCAACAGCCCCGGATACCGGCTGATCCTCAACAATGTGCTCTTCCCGGCAGCGGAGAAGAAAGAACGAAAGACCTGATCAGCTTTTCGCTCCATGGCCGATGGGCCGGTTCCTCCTGATTTCCTTTCCCCGGTACCAGATTCAACGCTACATGGCTCTCTTCCCTTTGAATATGCCGATCCGGGGCAAATCCGGCTTTGCCTGACCCGGCCATTTTGCCGCAAAAGAGTACATTTATCGCGAGGACAAAGCACATGCCTAAGAAGAAAACAAAACCAACTCCACGTCCTTCTTCCGGCCCGGGTCCGGCCAGAAATCGACGCATGGCGATCCCGGCATGGGCAGGAATAGACGATGCCCTGGTCCGCTTTGACCGGAAGACATGGATCTTCCTGGGATCCTGTATCGCGCTCTTTTTTCTCTTCGTTGCGCTTAAATGGCACAACTCCTCCATGGGTTTCTGGAATACGCTGGCCAATGACGGCAGCAAAGAACAATACGGTTTGCTCGCCGGCACACCACGTCCCATTCGCTCAGATGAATGGCAGGTCAATGCGAGCTTCATGTTGTCCCAATATCACAAAGGATTTCCGGTGGAGAACAAAGCGCTTGGGGCGGGCAAAACGCCGTTGGCATTCGGTCTTCCCGCCAGGACGCTGGTGAGCATGGTCAAACCGGCTTTCTGGGGGTATTTCCTGCTGGATATTGAACGGGGCTATTCCTGGCACTGGAACTTCAAATTGTTTCCCTTCCTCATCGTGTCTTTTCTCCTCCTGATGCTGCTTACCGGCAATCATTTTTTGCTGAGCGTGACCGGCAGTCTCTGGCTCTTCCTCTCCTCGGCCACGCAGTGGTGGTCGATCTATACGGAATTGTTTACCTACGGGATGGCCTGCGTCATCGCGGTGATCTATCTCCTCATGAGCACGCGTCTGCTGCACCTGGCTATCAGCGGCATAGTCCTGGTGCTGGCGGCGTATTCCTATGCCATGATCCTCTACCCTGCCTACATGGTGCCTTTAGCTTACGCATTGCTGGCGCTGATCATCGGGTACCTGATCTATAACCGGGGCCAATTTCTCGCGGTCTATAAAACCCGCCTCGCCTGGCGTATCGGTATCCTCGCGGCCAGTGGTGCGTTAACGCTTCTGCTGCTATTTCTTTTCTACACCGAGATCCGGGAGACGCTGCACACGGTCATGAATACCGTTTACCCGGGCAGACGGAGCGAGACCGGGGGCGACTTCTCGTTTTACCGGTTGTTTACGGATGACTTCAGTCTCTTCCTGGATGAAAGCAAGATTCCGCCCGAATGGGGAAATATATGCGAGCTGTCTTCCTTCCTCATGCTTTCGCTCGTTCCTTCCCTGATCCTGGTTGCGGATTATTTCAAAAAAAAGAAAAGAGATTACGTCCTGCTTGCGCTTATCGTATTCCAGGCGGTCATGTTCTGGTATATGATCTTCGGGTTTCCCGGCTTTCTGTCAAAGCTCACTTTTCTCAATGTCAGTCCGTCGAACCGCGTCTTTTTCATTTTTGGTTTCGTCAATGTATTGCTGACCATCCTGTTCCTGGCCCGGCATCGCATCGCGATATTACCGGAACGCCCCTGGATACCGTGGGTCACGTTGGGTGCATTAGGGATCATCATCTATGTCCTCCATCAATACCTCAATAGCCAGATCAACGGATACTTCTCGGACATCAAGATATGGACGTCCACCGTGCTCTTTACAGCCCTTAATTGGCTCGTCCTCCAGTTTCACCGGGGCAAGGTGTATCAATCCGTTTTTATCGGATTGCTGGCGCTCCTCCTTTTACCTAACCTCCGGATCAATCCCCTCAACCAGGGCCTTGGTGCCTATATGGACAACCGGGTTTATAAAACCATCGAATCCATCCGGGACAAAGAACCCGATGCAGGTTGGGTGGTGTTTGGAAAATACACGACCCCCAACTTCGTCAAGGCAGCAGGGGCCAATTGCTTCAACGGCGTCCAGTTTGCCCCACCCTTTGCGGATTTACACATCCTCGATCCGCAGATGAAGTATGATTCCGTCTACAACCGGTTTGCCCACATCGGCTTTACCACCCTGATCCAGCCCAATGATTCCATCGAATTTGCGTTGAAGCAAAACGACCTCTATATGATCCGCATGGATCCCTGTTCGCCAAGACTGACGCGGATGGGCATCAAATATGTCATGTTTACCTACGAACCGGTTCCTGTCGAACTGGATTGCATGGAAGAGGTCGCCATTTTGCCCAACCATTACATCTATCGACGGCGGGAAGGATGAAGCAAGCCATCGTCATACCATGTTATCGTGTCGCCGCGCAGATCGAACAGGTGATCCGGGACATCCCCGAACAGGTCAGCTGGATCGTTGCTGTCGATGATGCCTCGCCGGATGATACGGGCAGGATACTGGCTCACCTCGCCAAGACCGACCCCAGGATTGAGATCCTGACCCACACGCAAAACCAGGGCGTGGGTGGTGCCATGCTCTCCGGATACGCGCGCGCCCTGGAGCTGGGAGCGGAGATCATCATCAAGATCGATGGAGATGGCCAGATGGATATGCGGTACCTGGCGGATCTCATCCGCCCGATAGCGGATGGCAAAGCGGATTTTACGAAAGGGAATAGGTTCAGGGATCTCAACGCGCTTCGATCGATGCCGCTGGGACGCCGGATCGGAAACCTGGGCCTGAGCTTTCTGATCAAAGCCGCTTCCGGGTACTGGAATATCTTTGATCCGACAAATGGATTTACGGCCATCCATGCGGACACGATGAAAAATATCGACGTCCGGAAAATTCACCGGCGTTATTTTTTTGAATCTTCCCTGCTGATCGAACTCTATCATGCCAATGCCGTCCTCCAGGATGTCCCGATGAAGGCCCGCTACCAGGACGAAGTATCCGGTCTTTCCGTGACCCGTTCCCTCTTCGAATTTCCGCCGAAATTGTTCACGGCATTTATCAGGCGGATTATCCTGAAATATTTTCTCTTTGAATTCAATATTGCTTCTGTCTACATCCTTTGTGGTATCCCGCTATTTCTTTTCGGCGCCATCTATGGCGGAATCAAGTACGTCCATTATGCCAGCAGCCATATACCCGCGCCCACGGGGACGGTCGTGATCCCCACCCTGCTGATCACCCTTGGATTCCAACTGCTCCTGGCGGCAGTGCATTATGATATCCATAATTTTCCCAAACGATGAGCGATCCAAAGCAGGCGCTTTATGCCGGGGATTACTTCGATTACCTCCATGACCGGGGCGTTGTACGCAAATTCATCCGCCGGCTGTATCTCCGGGACATCCGGCAATACTGCCTCGGGCCAACCCTGGACTTTGGTTGCGGTGTCGGTGAACTCCTGCGGATCCTTCCCCCCGGCTCGATCGGCCTGGAAGTCAACCCGGTGGCGGTCGCGTACTGCAGGGCACAGGGCCTGGAAGTCTCCCTCTATGATCCGGAGCAGGACGGATATCGGTTGCAGCAGGTTCCTGAGCAGGTCTATAGCACCTTTACCATGAACCACGTTCTGGAACATATTGATTCCGCCGGCGAAGCGGCACATATCCTTTTCTCCTCCTGCCGTCGCCTGGGAATACGTCGATTGGTTTTGACCGTCCCGGGAAGCAAAGGCTATCAGTCGGATGCCACGCATCGTACATTTATCGATCAGGCCTATTTAGAAAAAACCGGTGTATTGGATCACCCGGACTACCAACTCGTAAAGGCCAAATATTTCCCTTTCAACACAAGCTGGATGGGTCGCTATTTTACACACAACGAACTACGCCTGATCTTTGACGCGCGCCATGGCTGATCATTCCTTTTCTTTATTGGCCTACAAGGAATCTCCCTATATCCGGGAATGCCTCGAATCGCTGCTCGCCCAGCACGGCCCCACGTCGGTTCAGCTATGCACCTCCACCCCTTCTGATTTTATATCCGACCTGGCCAGGACCTATCGCCTTCCATTGTATATCAATCCGGTTTGTGCGGGCATGGCCTCCGACTGGACCTTTGGCCTGCAGCAGGCCCAAACGAAATATGTGACACTGGCGCACCAGGATGATATCTATCAGCCCGGCTATGTGCAGCAATGCCTCGCCGCCGCGGAACGAAACCGGGATACGCTGATTTGCTTTACCGATTATACGGAACTCGCCAATGGCATAGAAAGAAAAAACAACCGCCTGCTCCGGGTCAAACGGTTGATGCTGCAATCCATGATGCCTTTCCACCGGGTTAAATCAACCTATTGGAAAAAGAGAATGCTGGCCTTTGGTTGTCCCATCGCTGCCCCCAGTGTGATGTTTAATAAAACCTTACTGGAAGGTTTCCAATTTTACCGGGACTTTAAGATCAATATTGACTGGGACGCGTGGTACCGTCTTTCGCAGGTTAAGGGTTGCTTTGTGTATGTCAAGGAGCCATTGATGCAACACCGGATTCACGAAGCCTCTGCGACAAGCGAAGGCATTCATTCCGATGGACGGCATGACGAAGATATGGCCATGTTCCGCCGCTTTTGGCCCGGCCCTATAGCCAAAGCGATCAACCGGTTGTATGCGGGCAGTTATACCTCCAATCATCTCTAGGCTTTTCGGCCCCCGCAAACAGGTTACGAAATGGCCTTTTCGCACTCTTATTGGCATGCATCCTGAATGGTCTCTTCGCCAGGACTCACGCCCATCTGTGCCGGGTCACATAACCGGATTCCGGGCATATGCTCCTGACAAAAAATCTTCTGTTGGGCGTTGGCTAACCGACGTCCTGGCGCCTGCAAAACTTTGTTTTGCCTTCTCTAAATTCATCTTAAAGCAACGTTGAACCGAACTCCCGGCCTGGGCTCCGTGAAAAAACTATCTTTGATCATGTCCGTATCACATTCCCGACTGCTCTTCACTTTTTCCTTATTGTTCCTCCTGCTTCGGCTGGATAGCCAGGTCGTCATCAATGAATTGATGGCCTCCAACGCGGGGGGTATAACCGATCCGGATTTTGGTGACAATGCGGACTGGCTGGAACTCTACAACACCTCTTCCGGAGTAGTCGATATCAGCGGTTGGCGGCTATCGGACAGTGAAGGCGATTCTGTCAAATGGTTTTTCCCACCCGGCACTTCGATTCCGCCCCATGGCTTTCTCGTGGTCTGGACAGATGGCTACGATACAGGATTCCATACCAATTTTAAGCTGGCCAGTGAAGGTGAAGCCGCGGCCCTTTATGACGCCAATGGCGCTTTAGCCGACCAGGTTGTCTTTGGTGAACAATTAACCGATGTCGCTTACGGAAGAAAAACAGACGGCAACCTGCCCTGGGGTTTTTTCGACCGGCCTACACCAGGGAGCAGCAATAATACTAGCACATTTTATCAGGACTATGTGCGCCAGGTTCCTGTCTTTTCCCTGCAAGGTGGATTTTATGACGGCCCCCAAACGATTGAGATAAAAGACCTCTACCAGGCTGGTACCATCCGGTATACGCTCACCGGTGCGGCCCCCACGGTTTCCAGCCCTTCGTTTGATCAACCTGTCCTTATCTCGACGACTACTGTGGTCAAGGCGCGGATGTTTTATCCGGGTCAGCTTCCGGGTCCGGTAGTGACCAATACCTATTTCATCGATGAAGCCTTCGATACGCGCGGCCTGGCTGTCTTATCCCTTTCTTCCGACCCGGCGTATTTCTTCTCCCCCGACAGCGGGTTGTACGTCCAGGACTTCAAGCCGCCCTGGGAATACCCGGTCCATCTCGAGTTTTATGAACCTGACGGATTGCCGGGCTTTCATCATGATGCCGGCGTAGCGGTGGGAGGAGAAAACTCCTGGATCCTGCCCCAAAAACTGCTGAATATCTATTCACGGAAAAAATATGGATCGGGTCACTTTGACTACCAGCTTTTTCCCAATAATCCCCGCACCCGATTCGGTGATATCATTCTCCGCACATCCGGCAATGACTGGTCCAATACCCTGTTTCGTGACGGGATGATGCAGGGCCTGATCGACGCGCAATCCGACCTGGACAACCAGGATTTCCGCCCCTGCGCCGTCTATATCAACGGCCAATATTTTGGCATACACAACATCCGCGAAAAACAGGATGCCGATTACACGGAATATTACCATCACATCCCGCCGGACAAGCTCGACTATATCGAAAACAACGCTGAGGTCAAGGAAGGCAATGACACCGCGTATCAGCAACTGGTCGCCCTGCTGACCAACGGAGTGTCCGGTGATGCCAACTACCAGGAACTGGCCTCTATCGTGGATATCAGGGACTTCACCGACTATATCCTCTCTGAAATCTTTGTGGCCAATACCAGCTGGGGACACAACATCGCCCTCTTCCGGGAACGCAAGGATGGAGCAAAATGGCGTTGGCTCCTGCATGACTATGATCGCGGTTTCAACCTTGGCAATGTCAACAACACGGGAATGACCTGGGCAACCGCCACCAACGGAACAGAAGGCAGCAATGGCCCGTGGGCTACCCTGTTTCTGAGAAAAATGCTGGAAAACGAATCCTTTAAACAGCAATTTATCAGCCGGTTTGCCGATCACCTGTATATCACCTTCAATCCCTACACGATCAATCAACGGGTAAACCGCCACGCTGACTGGATCCGGAACGAAATTCCCTATCATGTCGGTCGCTGGGCCGGAACGACCTCCAGCTATGGAGACGGCATCCCGTCCGTAACCTTCTGGGAAAATGAAGTGGCCAAACTCAAACAATTCGGGGTGGCACGCAACCGCTACATGTGGGATGACCTCAATACCTTTTTTAACCTGCAGGGGACCTCAATACTCCGCCTTCAGGTGAGTGATGTCAAAAAAGGCGACATCCGTTTCCAGGATATGGTTGTCCCCGCCTATCCATGGACGGGTTCCTATTTTCAAAGCAGGTCCTTTTCCCTGGCGGCAGAAGCGAGGCAGGGTTTTCAATTCAATCACTGGGAAAAACGTGTCGGCGAACAAACGGTGCTCCTTCCGGCCGGTAGCACATGGAAATTCAGTGACGCCACTTCAGCTCCCCCGGCAGATTGGAATCAACCCGGCTATGATGATGCCGCCTGGTCGACCGGGCCCGCCCAACTTGGGTACGGCGATGGTGACGAAGCCACCACGTTGAGTTTTGGCAACAATGCAAACAATAAAACACCCAGCTATTACTTCCGTGCGCAGTTTACGATAACGGATCCCGCTACCTTTTCAGGATTGCTCGCACGGCTGGTCGTCGATGATGGCGCCGTCGTCTATCTCAACGGTCATGAAATCTGGCGCGTCAATCTTCCCGCCTCACCTGCAGTCATTGCCTTTGGCACATTGGCGTTAAGTGCCGTGACCGGATCCGGCGAGAGCGCCTGGAATGAATGGTCTTTTCCTGCCAACTTCCTGGTCCCCGGACAAAATACCCTCGCGGTGGAGGTGCACCAATCGGATGCCGGGAGTTCAGATATCAGCTTTGACTTTGAGCTCCAGGCTACCCGCCAGGGAGCGTCCCAATTTTTCAGTTCGGATCCAGTCATCACCTACACGTTGGGCGCGGAACCCACTACCCTGGTGGCGATATTTGAACCGGATGGCACTTGTGGCATTCTGCCAGACACAGTTGCCCAGGATCTCCTGCTCACTGCCGACTGCTCCCCCTACATCGCAGATGGTGATGTAACTGTTTTGCCAAACATCACGCTGACAGCTGAACCTGGTGTTGAGATCAGGTTCCCGAAAGGAGCGAGCATGTTTGTCAACGGAAACTTACAATTGACGGGCACCGAGGACCAACCGGTCCTGATCAGCAATGCAGAAGATCAGGTTCCGTGGGGTGGTATCTATTTGTCCAACACGACCGCCTTGTCAAGGCTGTCTTATGTCAAACTGGCCTTGGCATCCGCAGGTTCCCATCGCTTATATTTCCCTGCCGCCATCAGTGCTTTCCATGCGGATATGCACCTGGATCATCTGGATCTGACGGAAGTGACAGACAATCCCATCTTCGCCCGTTATTCCAACGTCGAGTTGACGGATTCGAAACTGTACTCCACCGTCACCGGTGATGGGATCAATGTCAAACAGGGTTATGCCCGCGTGGAAAATTGTGAATTCCGCGGCGGGAACCAGCCGGACATGGATGCCATTGATTACGATGGGGTGAGCGGCGGTATCGTTCGGCACAATGTGATTCACGATTTCCGCGGTGATAATTGCGACGGACTGGATATTGGCGAGCAATGCAGCAACCTCCTGATTGAAGATAACTTCATCTTCTTCTGCTATGACAAAGGCATTTCCGTCGGGCAACAATCCACGGCGACCATCCGGGACAACGTGATCGCCTGTACAGGGATCGGCATGGCCCTCAAAGATCAAAGTCATGCTACGGTGGATCACTGCACCTTCTTTGGTAATCAGCAGGGCATATCCGCCTATGAAAAAAACGCCGGTTATCTTGGTGGCAGCGGGGACATCACCAACTGCATCGTCAGCAATGCCGCCATCGATGCCTACGTGGCGGATCCTTATTCAGGATTGTCGGTCACGAATTGCCTTTCTGACCTTGACTCCGTGAGTAGCCCGGGCACCTGGAACCTGGATCCAAAATTCATCAATCCCACCTGGTTTGATTTCCATCTCCATCCCGGTTCCCCGGCTATCGGACTTGGTTCGGGTGGCTCTGATCTGGGCACGAGATTGTTTCCCGGCTACCAGGTTCAGCCACAGGTCTTGATTTCGGAGATCCTTTATGATGGAGACCTCGCGGCGAGTGGTGAGTTTGTGGAACTCTACAATCCCGGCAGCCTGCCAGTCGATCTTTCCGGCTATCGGATCGGGGCCGGTATTGAATTTATTTTTCCCACAGGCGCTTCGATTGCCCCCGGGGGCACAGTCATCGTGGCCAAATCTGCTAGCAGCATCCCTCCCGGTAATTACCCGGTCTACGAATGGACAGATGGAAAATTGCGCAATGAAGGCGAAGTGATTTACCTCTTTGACGCAAACGGAATTCTGGTGGATTTCGTCCGGTACAATAACCACACGCCCTGGCCGGAAGCTGATGCATTGCTCGGCCGGTCGATCGAATGGATAGCTCCCTCGTTGGACAATCACTTTGCTACCAGTTGGAAAGCCAGTGATTCACCCGGTGGCACACCAGGTGATATTGGAAATGCCTCCGGAACTGAGAATGTGCCCTATCGGATTCTGCAATTGACGGTTTACCCAAATCCCGCTAAAGCAGGAATTTACCTGGAGTTGAAATCGGAATCCGGGATTAGCCTAACCCTGCAAATATCCAGCGTACTTGGACAGGTCATTTTGGATCGTGACCTGAAGTTGGCTGACAACCTGCATGAAGAATACATCCCGCTCCCCAATAACCCGCCTGGTACTTACTTTATTTCCATCAGGGATTCCCTGGGGCGTCTGCTGCAATCATCTCTTTTCTTGCAACTATGAATCAATAGACCTTTTGGAAAAGCAGGATGCTCTTGGCTGCAAAGGAGGGCTTGAGTCTATTTTTTAACCAGTTTCTTTGCTACCATGACTCCATTGGTGTTACCAACAACAACGTAGAGACCGGCACTTAGTCCTGCCAGATCTAAGGAACCATTTTGCCCTTCCATCTTCATTTCCCTTAGGATTCGCCCACACAAGTCTTGCAGGATGATAAGTCCCGAATATGATTCGGGCACCTGCACTCCTACAAAATCTTCGGCAGGATTGGGGTACAGGTTAAGAGGAATTCCAATTGGAGCAGGATCCACGGCAGAAGCACATTCCGGATCATATGCCACACCCGGCGATCCCCCGGGACATCCGGCAAACCAGTTGACAGGATCATTGACATTCAAAGCCGGATCGAGTATTTCAAGTGTATAACCATTTCCATCCGGGTCCGTGGGCCAGGAACCTTCATCATCATAGCAAAGGCTGAATTGCAATGTTCCATCCGGCGCATAGAGACGGATGATGTCCCCTCCATTGTCCAGGCCAAAACCCAAATCTCCGATTCTGTTTAGCACTCCGGGATGCCGCGCATCAAACTGGGAACTGTTTTCACAAAAAACCAAATAACCGCCCGAAGGAATATCTGTACCCTGGGGAACCATAAAGACATGTTCCTCCTTTTCATCCCGGATCGTCCAGCCTCCCAAGGATATATCGGTCCCTGTCTGGTTCTTACATTCAAACCAATCCCCTGCATCTGCCGCATCAGACGAATGATAGTTGATTTCGGTGATGACAAGCTCATCCTCACAGGGAGCATACGCGACGCCCGGACTGCCACCGACGCAACCATCAAACCAACTATCCGGCACTGCGGGATCAACACTACCCGGTACGCGTTCCAGCGTCCGGCCAAATCCATCAGGCGTGCAGGGCCATAAGGATGAATCGTCATACGTCAGCGAAAGGACCGATGTTCCTTCGCGATCAAGCAACCGGATCTGATCGCCATCATCATCCAGGCCGAATTCCATCTGCCCGGTTTTATTAAAGACTCCCGGATGGAGCGCCGTGAATCTGGCGTCATCCTCCGTTACCACCAGGAACTGGCCCGGAGCAACGATTGCACCGGTCCCGATTTCATACTGGTGATACCATCGACGGTCCTGGACCAGATAACCGGTGAGATCGATGGGATAATCGCCATCGTTACGGATCTCAAACCAATCCCCCGAATCACTCGTCGGATCAGGATGATATTGGATCTCGGAGATATCCAACATCACTGCTTTTGATGAACCGGTAAAATGAGCCGTCAAGGTGACATCCTCCGTAAAATTCAGTTCAAAAGAAGCCTCCAGGTCACCCAGCGGAACACTGGTGGACCAATGATCAAAGGAATATCCCGCATTGGGAATGGCTGTCACCCGTACGGGATTACCATCATAATAGATTCCTGTCCAGGGATACGAATCCGGTATGACCGTACTGATCTTGATGACACCGGCCCCGGCAGGTTCCGCCTGCAGGGTGATTTCCACCTGGTTGTTCAGGCTAAAAAAGTCCTGGATCTGTTGCCGCTGATAGTCCGGGCGGTCCCGATGAAAATTTTTCAGGTAGGTCACGGCGTTGATCCAGTCCGTCCCGGACAGGGATCCCCATCGTTGACTCTGGCGATCAATCTCGGATGATATCTCGATGATATTTTCATCGATGATGGCCAGTGTTTTGGCAGGTGTCCAGTATTCGTTGAGCAGGTCCGCAAAGCGGTTGATAAAGTAATTTTTAAAGGAAGGGTTTTGCAGGAGACTCACCATCATGTCCGTGTACCGGTTGGGCACAGCCGGATCCGCCAGCGCTTCCTGGAGGATATTGGTGGAGACCGATACGTTGTTATTTTGCGAGTACGTCGCGTCAAACAGCAGAAATCGCCATCGCAGATCAGGCGCCCGGTAGATGCGCAGGTTGTTGAAATACATACTGGAAAACCAGTCCCCGTTAGCGATATACATTTCCGTGGCGAAATAGTCCACCCAGTTTTCCCAGTCCACCAGTTTTTGGGCAGCGGCATAGTGGGCAGGGTCGGTCATGTCGTTTTGAATGATATAATCACTCATGGCGAAAAACGCGGCATCCGTTCCTTCATCCGGGAAATAGGGATTGGGCAGGAAATAAGACGTAAAGATTTCCTCCACGCGGTCCGGATCCGCGCCATGATTGTCGCGCACGTAAAACCGGTTGAGCACTTCCCGGCCACCGTAATGGCCCCAGTATTCCCCATTGATGAAAACGTTCATGTGCTGATACCCGGTGACCGCGCAATGTGTCGGCAACGCGATCCGGTTGGCCACGACATCCCGCATTCGGGTGCTCCCCCAGTCATCATCCATGTTACGGACACGGAATTCGCGAAACCGGGTGATCCCGGGTTTGTCTTTTTCAAAGATGGGATAGACAACATCACCCACTGCCCCATATTCTTCGTCGAAATCAAACTGCATGGATTTTTGATCAAACGAGACGGAATAACCGCCCACCGGGCGCAGGCTTGCGTTCTCTGAAAAGGCAAGCTGTTTGTTTTTGTCAAAATACTCCAGGTGTACCGGGGCCCGCAATCCGGAATTGTAATTGTCATACGCGGCAAGACCGCCACTGCCATCATTAAAGAGGTCTCCGTTGCGGGCTGTAATGCTGAGTGTCGGAAGATAACTGACCTCCCCGATAAAATAGGTAGACGTAGCCGTGCTCCCCGGCAATTTCCCGGGCTCAAAACTCCTCGCCCGCACGATCGTATTCGCATTGACACTAAACGGGCCGGCATAGAGCGGCGAATTTTCGTCCGGATCGCTGCCATCCGTCGTATAACGAATGTCCACACCGGTGATGGAGATCATTTGTTGTCCGGGATAAAAACCAGGATCAGGACTGACTACGGGCTTGTCCGCATAACCCGGGAAGCAGAAATTTCCATTTGGCGCATTGGGGGTGGGTGAATTGGTCATGCACCAACTCCCGTTGTCCCCGATACGCATCATCGAGTGCCCCGGAAGCATATAAGGGATGACTACACTATCCAATTGAACTCCCGTACTGTCATACAACCGCACAGTTTCCCCAAAACCGATTTTGAAATCCGTGTGATAAAATCCGCTCCCGGAGCCGGTTCCCGTAAAGAAAGACGGATTGGGTCCGTAAAAAACCTCACTCGTGGCGATGCCAAAGTGCAGCCAGGTGCGGCCCGTCAAGTCGCTGGATCCGGGATCCACATTGTGCAACTCAATGGCTAATACATTATCCCCCGGCACAAGCACGGCGGATAATTTGCTTTTGGTGACCAGGAAAGCATCAGGTACTCCGCCCCCATACATCTGTGCTTCATGGTCCGTGGTCGTCAGCGTGGTATACGTAGCGGTACCGGGAGGCATGTTGGCACTGCGCGCGATCTCGACGCCGTTGAGATAAGCGATAAACCCGTCATCATAGTCCATGCTCAGGATGGCGCTGTCGATTTTGGCCGGATCGGTCACAGGAAAATCACGTCGATAGTAAAAGGATAAAGTACCTGCGGGTACTTCCGTCACGTCATCACTGTCGCCATAGCCAAAACCGCCGGTGGCGTTGGACCATGGGCTGTCATCAAAAGTCCGGCTGGCCCAATCCGGCGTAGGGGCCTCTGATCCGATAAACGTCCGCCACAGGCTGCCTTCATACAAGGCGGTTTCCCAATGATCCAATCCCATGGATCCGCCGCCGCCCCTGTTTTTTCCGGAAGCAAAAATCAGCAGGCGCTCTCCCGGAGCCAGGTCATATTCGGGCAGCACCCAGCCTGAACCCTGACGATCACTCACCCGCATCCCTTTCAGGTCTTGATGGGCAGCGGACGCGTTGTAGATCTCCAGCCAGTCTGGATGATCACTGTCCGCATCCGCGATTTGCGTCGTGTTGGTTGGTGCGACCTCCGACAACAGCAACTGCGCGTCAGCGCGGAAGGGAACCAGGAGAAGGAATGGGACAAAACGAATGATGTTCTTCATGCGTATCAAATGGTAACGGGTTACGGGTTCATTATCGGGGAAAAGAGGCGGGATGGACCGGCCCCCGGGGTGACATGAAAGTACGGAAACTTTCAGCACGTCAGTTTCGGGTAAAAAAAATGCTCCTGCCCGTCAGGACAGGAGCAAAAATCAAATTCTTTCGGGTTCAGACCAATCCCTGGGCGAGCATGGCATCGGCGATCTTGACAAATCCGCCAATGTTCGCTCCCTTCATGTAGTTGATGTAATCCCCTTCCCTGCCGTACTTGAGGCAGGTGGCGTGGATGTTGCGCATGATAACATGCAACCGCTGATCCACTTCCTCCCGGGTCCAGGACAAACGCAACGAATTCTGTGACATTTCCAACCCGGAGGTTGCCACCCCGCCGGCATTGGCCGCTTTGCCGGGCGCATACAGGATTTTCCGGTTCAGGAAAATCGATATGGCCTCCGGTGTACAAGGCATATTGGCACCTTCCCCGACGGCCATACAACCATTATTGACCAGTGCCTCTGCGTCCATTCCTCCCAGCTCATTCTGGGTGGCGCAGGGCATAGCCACATCGCCTGCCACATGCCAGGGCGTCTTACCGGGATAATAGTCCACGTTGTACCGGTCTGCATATTCCTTTATTCTGCCCCGCTTCACATTTTTCAATTCCATGAGGAAGGCGAGTTTTTCCGCATCGATACCAGACTTGTCATACACGAATCCATCGCTGTCGGATGCGGTCAGTACTTTGCCGCCCAGGTGGTTGACCTTTTCAATGGCATATTGGGCGACGTTGCCGGAGCCGGATACAAGGACGTTTTTTCTGTCCAGGCCGTCTCCTTTCGCATTGAGCATCTCTTCGATAAAGTAGGCACATCCATAGCCGGTGGCTTCCGGCCGGATAAGGCTTCCCCCGAATTCCAGGTTCTTTCCGGTCAGTACGCCGGTAAACTCATTCCGGATCCGCTTATACTGGCCATACAAAAAGCCAACTTCACGTCCCCCTACGCCGATATCACCGGCCGGAACGTCTGTATCGGAGCCAATATGGCGCGCGAGTTCGGTCATAAAACTCTGGCAAAACCGCATGACTTCATTGTCTGATTTGCCTTTGGGATCGAAGTCGGAACCGCCCTTGCCACCCCCCATGGGTAAGGTGGTGAGGGAATTCTTAAATACCTGTTCGAACGCAAGGAATTTCAGGATGGACAGGTTCACGGTCGGGTGAAAGCGAAGGCCGCCTTTGTAAGGGCCGATGGCGCTGTTCATCTGGATCCGGAATCCCCGGTTGATCTGGAAATTTCCCTTATCGTCGATCCAGGGTACGCGAAACTGGATGACCCGCTCAGGTTCGGCGATGCGCTCCAGGATCTTGGCTTCCGCATACCTGGGATGCTCCAGGATATAGGGGATGACATTTTCGGCTACCTCCCTGACCGCCTGGAGAAATTCCGGCTGATGCGGGTCGCGTGCCTGTACGCGGTCCATAAATTCCTGTACATGTTTTTCGGTTGCTTTGCCGTTAGCAACCAATTCGGTTGTATTACTCATATAGGATTTAAATGAAGGGTTAAGTCATATGGCTTATCATCACGTTCCGGCTTGTGTGCCGCTCGCCTGCCGGCGGACATGGATACCATACATAGCGTGCAAGTACCGTACCATAGTCTGTCCAGGCAAGAAAATAAATCAACTTCGTGGGGGATCGTAATGGCTAATCTGGCATACTGGCGCTTTTCGACTTTAGACGGTTTCTGGTTAAACCTGCCCGGCCAATACAGCGAAAAGGTACGAAAAATAATAGTGCCGGATAAAGCCGGGGCCGGAAGAGGACCCGCCGGAAATTCAAAAAAAATGACTATTTTGGGTTTGTATGGCTCCGCGCCATGCGTGGAGTTTATTCCGGTATTTTTTGAAATAGATCAGTCACACGCTGATTCCGTTACGGTTATTTGCACAGAAGACCTATTGTCTTCAGCGATCTCAGAATTCCTGCTTGCTCCACCAATCTGACCAGTTTTCAGATTGCCCAATTAAAACCCTTTCCATGCTCACCAAACTGACCACAAGCGTGGCCTGCGCCTGGTATCTTCTCGGATGTCCAGTCCCTTCAACCGCTCAAAACACTTCCCCTGTGAGTTTTAGTGCTTCGGGAACTGGCAGAACCACGGGCCACATCGCCGATCTGCATATTAGCAATTTATCCGATAGTCCGGTCCAATTGACAGAACAGACGGTCTATATCCCTACCGGGGGCCAGTATCAGCCCTATATTGCGACTATTCCTCCGGTGACCGTACCACCCGGTGCCACAACGGTACCGATCGATGGATTCTGTGCGGATGTCCATACACCAGCCGTCCCTTCTGGCGATCCCATGATCCCGACTGACCAATGGTTACCTGTTGGCACAACCCCGGGACCTGGGGGCGGGGTACCCCTGATCCCCACCGGACCGCTTCCTGTCTTCACGCCGGAACAAATACCTGGCATCCTGGATGGACCCGGTTTTACGCCAACGAACCATCCAACCACCCCTGGGATAGTACCTACCTGGCCGGGGACGGATATCCTGGTAGGCGGCATCATCGATCCGGTGAAGGAACCGGAAATCTTCGCGCCGGTGCTGGTAAAAGCGCTGGAAAATATCGCAAACGCCTATGACAAGCTAAAGGGGGAAGGGACCGTCAGTACCCCGTTTCGTGGCGATCCGGAAAAGGAAAGGGAGGCTGTAATCCAGCAAACCTTCTGGATCTACATTGCCTCCATCACGAAAGACAAATATGCTAAGGATCAATTTGGAACCAAAGTGATCGATCAATTTGAAAAAACGCAGGGCGTGCCATTTTCCTCCCTGCCCCAAAAAGATCAACATGACCTGAACGCAGGCATTGATGTTTTTTGGAGCACGTTTACGGCGACAGGAGCAGAAGCAAAAGTGCTGACCAAAAGTGAGGAGCAACATGATGCCCCTATTCCCGGAATTACGGAAAGCGGGGATACGTATTTGATCGGCGCCGGCGATCCACCCACCGTGACCGATGCGATCAGCGACCAGGAGAAATTTAACCACAATCTCGGTGAATGCTTTTTTAATAAACTGGAGTATTCCGTGCTGATGGAACAGACCAAAACGAGAGGTACCGGAAAAAACAAAAAGACCACTACGGAGAAAATCATACCAAATGAGAAAAATGAAGCCACCGCCGAATTCCGTAAAGATGACCTGCTGAGAATTACGCTGACAAACCTGACATGTGAATGTCTCTGCTGGACCAGTCAGAAAGGCGGAACGAAATCAGGCACCTTCTGTGACTGCTCCGTAGGAGGTGTCACGCAACAAGCTTACAACCCGGTTTTCACCGATGAATTGGCCGACGACCTGGATGCAGCTGTAGTGGACTCGCTCAAAAAAGAGGTACAGAATAAACTGGATGACCTTAAAAACAAGGGTGGTAAGAAATCCGAAATCGATAAACTCGAGAAACAACTGAAAGACGATAAGGTGCTTAAGAAGGAAAATGCCGGCAGGTTCCGGGAACTAAAATCAACCATGGAAGGCCCATGGAGGCTTGGGATGGTCGGAGGGAACGCTTCCTTTTCGGTTCCAAAAGGATTCACCGGCGAAGTTGAGTTTGTTTTTAAGATACAAGGCACCTGTAAAGGGGATGATACTTGCAAGGGCGCTTCATTTTCACGGGAAGTGAAAATCAAGATTACCTGCAAGTGATCCGGATTATCTCTATCACCATTTCAAGGTTGCCACATGTCATCGCTACCCTTCTTTAATGATTACCCGCACTCCCGGAACCCCC
Organism: uncultured Saprospiraceae bacterium; assembly: GCA_964617515.1. Taxonomy (GTDB): domain Bacteria; phylum Bacteroidota; class Bacteroidia; order Chitinophagales; family Saprospiraceae; genus Opimibacter. The sequence goes on from CAZTXO010000051.1 coordinate 21,928, forward strand.
AGATCCGGATCCTGTTACTGATTTTGTTTGCTCCCATGATGGATACCCACCTCTATGCGGGGTCAGTTGCTTTGGAATATTCGACAAATCGCTCTTGCCTGACGGATTCCATTCCCTGGGAGGATTTGTCACTGACCGAGGCTGACATGAAGCCTTTTCTTGGTTTACCGGTTCCCCCAAAAACCATCTCCCCGTTAATCCCCATCCTGGGAGGTGCAGCTGGGGCAGGCGCGCTGATCTACGGGATTGCCCACAATCCTAAAGAAGAGGATTGCTCCTTCACCGCTTCGATATCCAGTATTCCCTCTTCATGCAACCAGTCAAACGGAGTCGTTTCAGTTGCCACCAATATTGAAGCCACGTATGCATGGTCCAATGGAAGTACGGCCATGAGTCAGTCTGCTATACCTGCCGGCGATTATCAGGTAACCGTAACGAGAACGGGCACTTCCTGTCACCAGGTCCTACAGGCCACCGTGACTAATGTCGACATCCCCATCACGACTACCATCACGACCACTTCCGCTGATTGCGGAAGAAACAATGGCATGGCAACGCCTTCCGTCAATCCGCCGTCCTTGTACACGTATGCATGGTCCAATGGCTCGACGGAACAAATACAACAAAATCTTGCTCCCGGCACCTACACACTTACGGTCACCGGACAGGGAACCTGCACCGATGTGGAGACGGTAACCATCGGGGAATTTCCGCCTGAATTTACCGTCACATTGATTCCGACGCCAGCCAATTGCGGTTCTGCCAATGGGTCTTTGGAGGCCATAGTGAATCCACCAGGCGCTTACGCGTACATGTGGTCCAATGGTGCAACAGAACAAATACTCACGAATGTATCCAGTGGTTCCTACACGGTGACGGTTACCCTGCAAGCGACAACCTGCCAGGTTGTCCAGCAGGGCGCTGTTTTGGAATTACCTGCGCTCTTCAATATTACAGCCACTTCCACCCCTTCAGCCTGTACATCGCCCAGCGGAACTGCAACAGCTATTGTGGATATGCCAGGCGATTATACCTATGTATGGTCTGATGGACAGGTGGGATCACAGGCAATTGGATTGGCTTCCGGTCATTACTCGGTGACCGTTACGTTAAATGGAACCAACTGCTCTAAGACGAGTGAGATTATGGTCGGGGAACTACCCGGATCCTTTTCAGTTACCTTGACCGGCTCACCATCTGGATGTGGCGAAGGCACAGGTACGGCAAGTGCTTCTGTTGATCCTCCGGATGAATACCTGTTTGAATGGTCTAATGGACAAACCGGATCCCAGATAGATTCCCTTCCCCCGGGGATCTACACCGTCCAAGTAACCTTATCCGGATCCACCTGCACGGTATCGGGAAGCATCATGATCGAACAGATCATGCCTTCCTTTTCGGCTGCCGTTCAGGTCACGCCGGCCGACTGCGGGCTTTCAAACGGCGCAGCCACGGTCACCGTGGATCCACCGGGTATGTATACGTATCAATGGTCCAATCAACAGACTGGATCCGCATTGCAAAACGTTCCGCCCGGTATGTATACGGTGACTGTGACCGATCTCAATTCCTGCACGGCCCAGTTGGAAACGACAATTACGGAGAATCCGGCTGCCTATGTTGATATTCTGTCCACTTCACCTGCCAATTGTACGGGCAGCGGTGAAATCCAGGTGATCTTATATACGAACGGACCAGGGCCTATTGAATTAACTATTGTTTCACCAGGCGGACCCATCACCCAGGTTTTGACACCAGGTATTTACCCTTTGTCTGTTTTTCTCAACATACTTCCCGGTCCATATACCCTGATCGCTTTTGATCAAAGCTCCGGCGCCGGGTGTATGGAAACAGAAATTACTACGGTTGCTGATGTCACGCCGGTGCTCCAGGTGAACAATGATTTCTATACTACGCCTGCCGGGCAATCGCTTTCAGGCAATATGCTTCAAAATGATATTGGGCTGAACTTGCTGGTGACCTCTATCAGCAACGCCAGCGGAGGGAATGCCACTTTCTTACCCTCAGGAGAATTTGTTTTCATTCCGGCCAATGGATTCACAGGAGATGCCATGTTCACCTACACGGTCACCGATGGATGTGGTCACACGGGGACCGGAATTGTAACTATTGCCGTCGAGCAGGTGCCCTGTACGTTTACGATTCAAACCACTACCGATCCTGCGCATTGTGGCATCAGTGATGGCTACATCAACCTTGAAGTAAATGAACCCGGTACCTACGTCTTCATCTGGGACAATGGTGAAACGGGTCCGGAATTAGTGGATGTGCCTGCCGGCAGTTACCTGGTCACGATTCAGGATGTGACGCTGGGTTGCGAATTGGAATTTGAAATCGTGCTTGCAGAAATTCCGCCTTTCTATATTGACGACGTGGAAGTGACCCAGCCTGCATGCGCGGATCCGGCGGAGATTTCGTTTGTCCTTTCCGTCCCTGGGCCGCCGGTCGTGTTCACCATGTCTGTGGACCACCCCAATGGCGTGGATGTATTTTTTGTACCGCCGGGTTTGGTACAACTCTCAGATTACATTCCTCTCACGCCAGGCGCTTATACCATTGCTGTTTATATTGAAGATCCTGTACCTGGCTGCGTCGATGAGATAGAGGTGACCCTGGATCCACCCCAGTCCATCGTGCTCCAGGTGATCAATGTGTTTCCTCCCAGTTCGCCGCCGGCCCTGGACGGAAGGGCAGTCATAGCGGCTATTGTTCCCGGGGTGCTGCCCTACCAGGTCTTCCTGAATGGCTTGCCCCATTCAACAGCCAACAGTCAGACGTTTCAAATCAATAACCTGGGCGTGGGTAGTTATACGGTCCATGTGATAGATCAGACCGGATGTCTTTCGAACATTGTCAATTTCGAGATACCGCCTCCCGATATGATCCTTTCGTTTGGAATCGCCTGTCAACCCATCCTATTCGATGCCGCCCGGCCTGAGCAAGCGACACCGGCCGTTACTCCTGGCTGGAACACGGGGATCGTTTCAAATTTCCGGTACCTTACCGGAAATGTATATGAGCAGATTCGCTTTTTCTTTACCCCGGATGTTAGGCATGGAATGGTCCATTATCATGGTTGGATTGAAGCTGAGCATTCGACAGAATTTCTCCAATGGAAAACAAAACAAATAGAATGGACAGGTGCCGGCGGCATAGGTTTCCGGAAGGGGCAGGGTGAAAATTTGCCGATTTCGCCAATTTATTACTCACTCCGCGGGAATACCATTCTGCGATTGGGTAAATATTTACAGGTAGA
>CAZTXO010000052.1:0-18386 GCA_964617515.1 uncultured Saprospiraceae bacterium
TAATTTTAACAGGTTGCGGACGATCAGACTCAGCACAACAAGTAGGGTCGGTTGCTAATACCCTGCCTGCGTCAAATTATGACACCTTTTTAACGGACAACATCCTTAGCGACCAACAAAAAACAGCTGAAAAAAACCAGAACGAGGACGATTTCCGCAATCAGTTTCTAAGTGAATTTGAAAAAGCAACATTATATAAATTGACCGACACCATTGCGGCAGACTTTAATGGAGATGGAATTATTGACAAAGCGTTCTATAAGAAAGAGAAGGAAACTTCAGGAATTATACTCCAACACGGAAGGACAAACGAAGTAGTTAAAATTGGTTTCGGCAAACAATTCGCACATATGACCGAATTTGATTGGGTTGACTATTGGGGACTTGTAGAAGACAGAGAAACGAGCGAAACAACTCTCTCGGAAGACGGTGACGTTCTGGGAAGCAAAAAAGTTACGCTACAAAACCCTTCCATAGCTTTAGGGGCAGTCGAAATTGGCGGCGGACTAATAACATTTTTACATGGAAAATATGTGTGGATTCACCAAACTTGCTGACAAGAGAACCCTTACGACTAGCTTCGGTTTGACAATCCTGTACGCATGATGCGCCAAATTCTTCTCCCGGTGAGCTGGTTTTGTTCCCTGCTGTTCCTCTCGTCATGCGCTGTGAACCGGATGGGCACACAGGGTGATCTTCTAAAAGGACCTCCCGCCACTTATATCGCCCCCGAGGAGGTATCCGTGGGAGACTGGCTGACGTATATCGTGGCGACCAGCTTTCCGGAAGAGGGCAAAACGGTTATGCTTGGTGATCATTATGAGCTGATTCGATCGAAACTCCCGGTACCGGATTCCGGGGGATGGAATAACTACACGATAAATGCCTTTCTCCGACAGGATCAAAAGCCGGTAGCGGTTGAATTCTTCAATGACTGCGACCGAAGCATATCCCACGTAGCGGTGGGAGAAGCCGCCGCGGATTCCATCCGCAAATTTCACTTGATGGACTTACCCATTACGGGGATCACCTATGAACAGGCAATGGCATATGTGGACTATATGCAGCATGTTTTAAATACATGCGCCCTGTATACCAGGGGCAAATACCGGTATGCGTGCTTTCTCCCTTCCCCTGAGGTGTTTGATGCTTACCAGCCGGCATTGGATAGCGTCAATACACTGGGATGTAATCTGTTTAATTATAAAAATGCCCTGTGCACTGATTGCCCCACCGGTCAGAAGTTCAGGATGAGTCCCGTCTTTTGCAAAACCGGAATGGAACCCACCTATACCTGGGGATACTTTCCGGATCCGTCCGGTATAAAAAATTTCAAAGGCAATGTCGCAGAAATGACCGCTGTGAAAGGAATTGCCAAGGGCGGTAGCTGCCTGCATTATGCCGCTGAAGCTTCCAAAGGGGCCACACAGGTGTATACAGGACCCGCCAGGTGGCTTGGATTCAGAGTCTGGTACAGAAAAGTACGCGTGGCCGGACCCAGGCATTGACGTATACGAACTTCGGTTCGTCACCGGGCAGGATCGGGCCAGGAATATATATCCTCCCTGCTCAATGATCTTCAGACGGATATCCAGTTGTTTGATTCGGTCTCAGGCCGACCTTCTTACAGCGCCGAGAAGGAATATCCAAGAAGGATCCATCCTTTATGTATATAAAACCATCGGCTGCCGCTAATTCGATATTTTTACCGGATCATATTCCTCCAGACGATGACCAGCTCAGCCCTGGCCCCGCAAAAACCACTCACGCAAACCCGATGGATTTGGCTAACGACAGCAGGTTGGTTTATCGGGATCTTCTTAGTCATTGCTATGGCCAGTCTCAGCGAACTGCTGTTGCAGATGACCGATGATTCCGGCAGCCAGGCAGCAGTTGGCATAGGCATGGGTACGGGCGTTGGCTTTATGCAATGGATCATGCTCCGACAATACCGGCAATCCGTTCAAAAATGGTGGTGGTTTTCGATCCTTGGATTTACCGTCGCCTACCTCATCTTTGACTGGATGGCTGCGCATATTGACCTGGCTATACCACCAGAATATGCATTACCCCTGGCTACTGCCCTGGGCGCTTTACTCAGCAGTTTTTTACAATCAGCCTTCCTCCTGCGAAGCCTGACACCGGGTCCTTACCGCTGGATGGCTTACAGCACCCTGGGCTGGCTGGCCGCACACCTGGTGACCTCCGGTATGTTCATTATCAACTTCCAAACATCCGGCCACCTGCCCATAGCCCTCGTGGTAGTCGCGGCGCTTTGTTTTCTGACCGTGGGCGGACCCATCCTTGGATTTTTTACAGGACGGTTTATGGTTCCTTTCCTCAATAAAGAAACCGAAGCACCCGCTGCAGAATAGGTAAAAGAGCTGACAGAAAACAGATGGCGACATGGGAATTGGTAAACCCATGATCCGGTCATCCCTTTCTTTATTGACTTCATGTCCTCCCATCCGCCTATGTGTTTCCGCACGATCAATGGACCGGTCCCATGTGGCTCTTCCAGCCGTCACCCATAAGCCTACCCTGCTTTGGTTGCTCAATGCGACTAATAATAAACGACCGGTAAGGCCGGCCTTTTCGTGGATGCTTCGAAAAAAAATTTCCCAACACATCTTTCCTGAATTGGTAACTTTAAGGAACCAGGAATCCCCTGACTGGCAAGAGTCCATTAAGTCCACCACTGGATTTATACCCAACACTCTTGTTTATGAAAAAGCATCTCCTTTCCCTGTTCGATCCAATCCATCGAAAGCGCACCCTCCTTCTCTTTCTTGTCTCCGCCGCGCTGATCATCGCCTCCCAGGTGACCGGCACTGTAGACCATTTACCCGGTATCCTGCTCCTGATGGCCGGCATGGTGTGCCTGTTTTACACCGTCGTCCACCCGTGGAAAACACCAAAACCGTATGCCACGCTGATCGGTGTGTGTATAGGCCTTATCATCCTGACCTTTGGCTGCATCTACCTTCTGGCAGCCTTAAAACTGGAGAGGTTCATCAGCGAAGGGTTGGTCATGGGACTTATCGGACTCTTTTGCCTGCCCGGAATTGTCGCCGGGATTGGCGGGGTCATATACTTCGCTTACCAGCAACGGAGTCCTGCATGACATGGAAGCCGACCGTGTGCGCATGAATCACGCAGATTGGACCCGGAACACGCCGCATCACCGACCTATTGGAAGCCCTTGTTCGTTTCATCACCCTGGCCGGAAATCATCCCGGTCCTTTATGATACCCGGAGACCAAAGAAAAAATAAATGCCTATGACAGATTCAAAACAACTGGCCAAATTGCTGGGCCCGACGCTCATCGTGCTGAATGCTTCTGAAGCCATCAACCCTGACATCTGGGCGACGGTGGCAGTCACGCAGACGTACCTGGCGGGTTCTTTATGGTTTGTGGCCGGGCTCTCGATCATCCGGTCGCATAACCGATGGACGCTCCACTGGTCCGTCCTGATCACACTCCTGGGATGGTTTATCATGCTGGGCGGGCTAAGCCGGATGTTTTTTCCGGACCCGGTGCAGCAAGGCTCCCAAAACGCAGCCACGGTATTGACCGTGCAAATGATTCTCCTGGTGACGGGCATCGTGCTGACATATAAAGCCTATATGCCTTACAGGCAGCAGACACCTTCCTCTTCGGGATAATCCATCCGCTGACTAAAGGCGCTGATGGACCAAGGTGCTAGGCTCCTTTTACATTCTGTACCTTGCCCGCAGACCTTTGCCAGGTAACCAACAACAACCACCGCCCGGATAGCCTCACAGGGCATCGGGATTCATCACGTAACCGCATGAAGAAGATTGAAACCGAAATCATCATCGACGCCCCCGTCACAACCGTGTGGCAGGTGCTGACCGATTTTGAACGGCACCCGACCTGGAATCCTTTTATCAAAGCGATCGCAGGACAAAAAAGGACGCTGTTGATCAACCTCTTTATGGGATTGGGGATCGGGCAATCACTCTTCGGGATTACCGGTATCGTCATCCTGTATGCAGTCTTACAAATCAAAGCAGGCAAGACCTCAGCCTGGGAAGAACTGGAGTAAATGCCGTCTATGACGGCCGGGAGTTGCCTTCCTGCCATCGTCTTGCCGCCTGCCTGTCTTCATCCCATCGATAAATTTTCGCTTCTCATCGAAAATACTGCCATGGGGACATGCGCCTGCCGTTAACCAGTGGGTTGGGAAAACACTGCGCCTGAGCGGTAAGTACCTGTTGAATTGATGGAAGCGACTGTCATCTTCCTGGTGCCACTATCTTCGTGCGCTGCCCCGACCCAAACAGGCATCGATGGCCCACTAAAGTAAATCCCTTTCCATGGTTTTGATCAATACATTTACCACATGAGCATGAACCGGCCACTTCGCATGACGGCAGCAGGAGCTTATCTCCTCGCCGGATTTTTTTCCATTCTTGCCGGGACATCAGGGGCCCAGCACCCTTTCCGGTATGACAGCCTCTATCCCACCCTGTACGCCGGGGAATTTTGCCGGTTCATCCGGGCAAATCCCGATGTGGTCTTAATCGATGTGCGCACACCCGGTGAGTTCAGCGACACCTCGCACTTTGCCAGCCTGAATAAAGGTCGGCTAAAAGGAGCCATTAATATCCCCGTGGATACGATCCGGAAAGACCTCCATGTGCTGGATCCCTTTAAGGACAGACCCATGATCTTTTATTGTTCGCATAGTCAGCGCAGCCGGAGAGTCAGCAAATTGCTTTCCGAGCAAGGATATAGCCGCTTTTACAACCTCAACGGCGGCATGACATCCCTGAATGAATTGCGGGAAGACGAATTTCCCTGTAAAGACGATTACATCATCACCGGGCTGCCATATCAGAATCTCTCGTGTGATGAAACGGCAGCATTGCTGGAAAACGAAAAGCACCTGGTGATCATCGATGTGCGACCGGCAAGCCACTATGACGCGAGAGACTCCCTTGCAGAAAACAACGTGGGCCGGATCAGGAAAGCCATCCATCTCCCCTATGAAGTCTTTGGGAAATGGATGCATGCGCTGGAGCGCTACAAAAATCGTCCTATCCTCGTCTATACTTCAAGTGGAGATGGGGACGGCGCGAGGGCAGCGACTGCGCTGGCCAACCAGGGATTTGCACAAGTACACCTTTTATTGGCCGGTCTCCAGGATTTTATGGCCAGCGGGGATCGCAAGGCCTTTATGAAGAAAAGCCCGCCCTACACGCTCGTAGACGCCTATGGTGCTTTACACCTGCTGAAAAACCGCCAGGACCTGGTTGTCTTCGATACACGCGCGCAGGAGGATTATAACAATGAACGAACCGGCATGGACGCGTACCGGAATCTCGGGCATATACAGGGCGCCATTCATGCCACGAATGGATCCGTTTCTGCTGCCCTCCTGCCGCGGGACAAAAAAATGCCTTTGCTGGTCTACGGAAATGAAGAATCCTGTTCCTTTGCCTTATATCTCCATAGCCAGGGATACCGTGACGTGTACGTACTTCCGGGTTTTTACGGGTTTGTCTGGTCCGCGTTTAATGTCGAAAGATGCCGTGATGCCAGGCAATTCCTGACCGGGCACGCCGGGCTGTATTGAATCCTGCGCCGGGCGCGCATCCTTGTCTCAATCCATTGTGAACCAGCTTCTGATATACGCGAAATGAATTTTACACTTGACAAATCCCTGGAGATCCTGGAGCGCACACCGGAAGTGCTGCGTGTCCTCCTGCAAGACCTGTCTGACGCATGGTTGCAGGCTAATGAAGGCGCGGACACCTGGAGCCCCTATGATGTGATGGGACATCTCATCCATGGGGAGAAAACCGACTGGATCGTCAGGGCAAGACTTATCCTTGCGAAGGAAGGCAACAAGACTTTCGAGCCATTTGACCGTTTCGCGCAATTCCGGGACAGTCAGGGCAAATCCCTGGAGGATCTGCTCACGGAATTCCAGGCACTCCGGCATCAAAATCTGCAGGATCTCCGTCAGTTCATCACCGACGAGAGCCAGTTGTCTGAACAGGGTATCCATCCCGTTTTTGGAGAGGTCACCTTACATCAGCTACTCGCGTCGTGGGTGGTGCACGACCTGGACCATATCAGCCAGATCGTCCGTGTGATGGCCAAACACTACCGGGAGGATGCCGGACCATGGGTGGCGTTTTTGAAAATATTGCGCTCCTGATCCATCCGCCTGCATTTTGTCGATATCCGGACCGCCTGCATCCAATACAAGGCAGTATGACAAGCCATCTTAGCGATCTTCCGGTATTGCGTACACCTGCTTGTTATCTTAAAAGTTTGCCGCCATGGACCTCCAAGCCTGCATAGAAACCTGGGAAATACACCATCGTATCAACCTGTACTTGCTGAATGCCCTGCGGGAAGAACACCTGTCCGATCTGTCCGCCTCCAAAGGACGCAACGTGGGTGAACAATTTGCCCACCTTCATCATGTCCGGATGATGTGGCTCAAAGCCGCCGACCCCGACCTGCTCCATGGGTTGAATAAAATAGAAAAAGGGAGTATCACCAAAAAACAACTGGCTGCCGAACTTGGGAAAAGCGCAACCGCCATTGCTTCGCTTCTACAACACGGATTTGAACAGGGAAAGATCAAGGGCTTTAAGCCCCATCCCGCCGCTTTCCTGGGATACCTCATCTCCCATGAAAGTCACCACCGCGGCCAGATCATGCTGTGCCTGAAACAATCCGGTCATCCGGTCGATCCGAAAATCCAGTTTGGTCTCTGGGAGTGGGGCTCCCGGTAAGAAAAAGAAAGGAAGCATGCTTACCTTTGCCCGCTCACCGAGTCCATCTCCTGCATGCACCTGCTACACGCTGTCATCATCGCCCTGATCGAGGGCCTGACGGAATTTCTACCCATCTCCTCCACGGGCCACATGATCCTGGCCTCCACCGCCATGGGCATACAGGAAGATGCGTTTGTGAAAACCTTTGAGATCGCCATCCAGCTCGGCGCCATCATGGCGATCGCCCTCATGTACAGCAAACGCTTTTTCCAGGGAATCGATATCTATCTGAAACTCCTCGTCGCATTCCTGCCTACCGCGGTGATCGGATTCCTGGCGTATGATTTCATCAAGGAATACCTGTTCAATCCCGTCGTGGTATCCATTGCCCTGGTTGCCGGCGGCATCATCCTCATCTGGATCGACCGCCATGTGCAACAAAAAAGAAATGAAGTGGTCAGCCTGGAGAAGATCCCTTACCGCAACGCCTTCCTGATCGGCCTGATCCAGAGTATCTCCATGATCCCGGGCACCTCCCGCGCAGCGGCCACCATCATCGGGGGCGTATTCAATAAACTCGACAAAAGGCAAGCCACGGAATTTTCCTTTCTCCTGGCCATCCCGACGATGTTTGCCGCGACCGGGTATGATCTCCTGAAGACACCGGCCCACCTGGACACACAGAAGTGGATCCTGTTGGGGACGGGCTTTATCCTGGCGTTTATCAGTGCCTGGATAGCGGTCAGGCTTTTCCTCCGGATGGTGGATCACCATGGCTTTACTTACTTTGGGTATTACCGGATCGTGCTCGGCATCGTGTTCCTGTTGTATATGGCTTGATCTGCCTACCTGTTATATCCATGATGAAGTAAATAATCCTGCTGTTCCTGTTGGTGCTAATTAGTATCGCCGGATTCTTTATATTTGAATCCGTCTCCTTCGATCATTATACCAAACAGGCGCACGGTTCAACCATGAATATCCAGGTCAATCCCAACGCCCCGGTGCGTTCCCGGCAGGAAGTGCTGATAGCTGCACCAGTGGATACGGTCTGGAAGGTCCTCACCGGAATATCCCAATGGACCACCTGGCAAAAAAACATGACGAAGGCCACCCTGCAGGGCGAACTGGCGGAAGGCGCCCCGTTTCATTGGAAAGCAGGCGGCATCAGCTTTTCTTCGCGGATCCATACGATGAAACCGAAAACGGAATTCGGCTGGACCGGGACTACGCTGGGCGCGAGCGCTATTCACAACTGGACTTTTCGGGAAACCGATCATGGAACGTTGGTAACGGTGGAGGAAAGTCTTCAGGGCGTTTTGCCAAGACTCTTGAAAAAATCGTTTCAGAAAAGTCTCGACACAGGCATGCAGGAAAGCCTGGTCGAACTGAAATCCGCCGCCGAACATCCTCGGGACTGATCCGGTCCATTGTGCTCAGCAGTTTGTTTTTACCCCGGGATCACGTAACGCTGAAAGAAAAGCAATGACTCCGGATTGCGCATGGCATCCCGGTTGAGGGTCTTATCCGCTTCGATCCCCATCAGTATTTTTTTAACCGGTGCTTCCATTTTCTTGCCGCTGATGGTATAAGGGATATCCGGTACGGCCACCACTTCGTCCGGCACATGCCTCGGAGAACATTTAACCCGCAGCGCCGCTGCAATCCGTTTTTTCAACTCGTCGGTCACGGTCAGGCCTTCCCGGAGTTTGACAAACAACGGCATGTAATGCCGGCCGCCCGCCAGTTCCAGGTTGACAATAAGACTGTCCACGATCTCCGGTATGTCGTTGATCACCCGGTAGATTTCCGCTGTTCCGATGCGGATTCCCTGCCGGTTGAGCGTAGCATCGGATCGCCCCAGGATGACTACCCCACCCTGCGCCGTGACACGCACCCAATCCCCGTGACGCCATACTCCCGGAATGTCTTCAAAATAACTGGCCCGGTATTTCTGTTTACCCGGATCATTCCAGAAAAAAACAGGCATCGAAGGCATGGGCCGGGTGATGACCATTTCACCCACCACATCCGTCACCGCATGATGGTGATCATCATACGCGTATAAACTGCAGCCCAGACCTCTGCATTGAATCTCGCCTAAGCGCACATCCTTTTCGATGACACCCCCCACAAAGGCAGTACATACGTCCGTTCCGCCAGACATGCTGCAGAGCCACACGCGCGGATGGATATGATCATACACCCATTGGAAGGCTTCCGGTGGCAAGGGTGAACCGGTGGAGCCGATACTGCGCAACCGGAGGAGGTCCAGTTGTTGATTGGGGCTGACGGACTCCTTCATACAAGCTACCAGGAATGGAGCGCTGGTTCCGAAATGATGGATGGGCAGTTCAGCAGCCACCTTCCAGAGTTGCAGGAGATCAGGATAGGCCGGACTGCCATCGTAGAGCACGATCGTTGCGCCCATCATCAAAGCGCCATGCAGAAAATTCCACATCATCCAGCCGGTGGTCGTGTACCAGAAGAAATTTTCTCCCGGGTGGACATCGTTGTGAAAGGCGAGGTATTTGAGATGCTCCAGCATGCAGCCGCCATGCGAGTGCGTGATAGCCTTTGGCGCGCCCGTGGTCCCGGAGGAATACAGGATCCAGAGCGGGTGGCTAAAAGGCACCGGTGTAAATACCGGCTCTCCTTGGCCGGCATCGGGCAAATCCTTGAAGGAAGTTATCGCCTGGCCGGTCAAGGCCTCACTCCTGCCGATATAGTCAATGACCAGGGTGTTGCGAAGAGAAGGCAATTGCTCTCGGACGGAGCGGATTTCTTCCAGCTTCTCGTGCGTCTTGCCATTGTAGTAATACCCGTCTGCGGCGATAAACAGGACCGGTTCGATCTGTGCAAAGCGATCCACCACGCTGCTGACCCCGAAGTCCGGTGAGCAACAGGACCATACCGCACCCATGGAGACCGCGGCCAAAAAGGCAAAGGTGGCCTCGGGTATGTTGGGTAAAAATCCGGCAATACGATCTCCCGGCTTGACGCCGTGACTCCGATAATAGGATTGTAACCGGGCTACTTCAGCCCACATGTGATCAACCGTGATGGTGCGCCGCTCGCCACGCTCAGAAAGAAAGTGGATAGCATCCCGGCGGCCTTGCATACCTTGCTTTATCTGTTCGGCATAATTGAGTGTCGCCCCTTCAAACCACCTGGTATCGGGCATCGGATCAGGAGAGAAGACTTCCCGATAGGGTGTATGGAGGTTGACCCGGAAAAAAGGAATCAGGGATGCCCAAAACTGATCCGGGTGATCCACGGACCACTGCCACAGCGTCTCATAATCTGGTGTGGACAGGTGCATGGTATCTGCCAGCCACTGACGATATTCCGCCAGCCGGGAGGACCGGATGTCCTCTTTCGTCGGTGACCACAAGATTTCCCCGGATAAGTTCACGGCGCAAAGCTAAAATCTTATCCTTGCCCACCCAGTCATGCCAGGTCGAGATTATGCCCTGCCCCCACTGGATTTTATACGCATACAAACTCCTATTTTGTGCCAATGATCCGACCCATCCATAAAGTCCTCATTGCCAACCGGGGCGAAATCGCTGCCCGGATAATCCGTACCTGCCGGCGTATGGGGATTGAAACCATAGCCGTCTATTCGGAAGCGGACCGGCACAGTCCCCATGTCGTGCTCGCGGATGAAGCAGTATGTATCGGTCCTCCGCCGTCGCGGTCCTCTTACCTGAACAGCGAGGTCATCATCCGGACGGCTGTTCAACTCGGCGCGGATGCTATTCACCCCGGCTATGGATTCCTGAGCGAAAACGATCTCTTTGCTAAAGCCGTGACCGATGCGGGGTTGATTTTTATCGGACCATCGGCACATAGTATCCGGATGATGGGCAATAAGCTGGCCGCCAAAGAAGCCGCGCGTGGTTTTAACATCCCGATGGTCCCGGGGTCCGACGGCGCGCTGGCCGATGTCCATGAAGCAAAACGCCTGGCTCCGTCCATCGGCTATCCGCTGCTGATCAAGGCAGCCGCGGGTGGCGGCGGCAAAGGCATGCGGATCGTGCACCAGGCCGAAGAGCTCGAAGCGCAGATCGAGCGCGCGATGAGCGAAGCGCTGGCCTCTTTCGGCGATGGTTCGGTCTTTATCGAAAAGTACATTGCCTCCCCGCGCCATATTGAAATCCAGGTGCTCGCCGATCAGCATGACCATACCTTTCACCTCTTCGAAAGGGAATGTTCCATCCAGCGACGGCATCAGAAAATAGTCGAAGAAGCACCCTCTTCCATCCTCACGCCGGAAAAGCGACAACAGATGGGCCAGGACGCCGTCCTGGTGGCCAAATCCTGCGGCTATACCGGCGCCGGCACGGTGGAATTTCTACTGGATGAACATGGCCATCATTATTTCCTGGAAATGAATACCCGCCTCCAGGTGGAACATCCTGTGACCGAAATGATCACCGGGCTGGACCTGGTGGAGTTGCAGATCCGGATCGCCGAAGGACATCCGATCCCGTTCAAACAGGATGATCTCAGGATCAACGGGCATGCCCTGGAACTTCGGGTGTATGCGGAAAACGCGACGGAAGGATTTATTCCCTCCACCGGCACCCTGGTCAAATACCGACCTCCGCATGGTCCTGGCATCCGGGTGGATGACGGGTACCGGGAAGGTATGGAGATCCCGATCCATTATGATCCCATGCTGTCCAAACTCATCACCCATGGAGCCACGCGAATCGAAGCGATCGAGAAAATGAAAGCGGCCATCGATGCGTATGAAGTGAGTGGTGTCGACACGACGCTGGAGTTTGGCAAATTTGCCATTACCCATCCTGATTTTGTCAACGGAAATTTTGACACCCATTTTGTAGCCAAGCATATGGATGCCTTCAACTCCCAGGAAACAGAACTGCATGAGACGTTATCCCGGTTTGCCGCATGGCTGTTTGAAAAACGGAAATCGGTCCTTTCCCTCCCCAGGGCAGATCGCTAAATGGTCCCTTTACCTGGCTTTGATAAATGGCGATGTGAAGGACTGCCCACCATCGGCCCGATAACCCGTGAGGTAGTAAAGTCCTGCCGGTAAAAATCCGATAGGAATGGATAATTCATTTTTAGCGGCCGGCAAATATTGCCGCGCGGTATGCCATACATGTCCGGCAGCATCCGTGATGCGGAGATCCAGTACGGATTCGATATAACTTTCGGTCCGGAGATAAAGCGCATCATCCGTGATGGATGCCACGGAAACAATACCCGAGGCACGCGGACGGGAGAGATAATCCGACGGATACAATTGGAAAGACGGGATGGTCTCCTCGTCAAAGTCCGCACAGGACCAGCGCAGGCGTACCTGTGCGCCAAACTGATTCTCCTGCATCCGGAGACGGATCGGGTACAGGCGGCTGGAATCCATATACACTTGCGCCGATTGATTGTGGAATCCGAATTCCCAATTTTGAAATAGGGTCATTCCATTCCATTCGAGGGATGCCCCGTCATCCGAAAAAACCGTCAGTCGGTATGTGCCTGATCGCACCGGCTGAAGGTAACCATCCCACTGAATGGAAAAGTGGTCGCCGGGCATGCCCGGCAGCGGACCACCGGAAAGAAAATTGACGTCCACCACCGAATCCAATCGGGTAAGCCATGGCGGATCCGCAAAATCCATATTCGCATAATAGGTAGCCGTGAGACCCGAACCTTTCCCTTTTGCTTTTCCTTCAAAAAGCGCGGTGAAATGCTGATCCATGGCTCCTGTTTTGACTTCGCGGTTCTCTTCCACCGAACCATCCAGCCAGGATTGAAAAAAATAAATACTGTCACCCCGAATTTGTTTTTGAGGAGGCGAAAGGTATCGATTGATTCCCTGTACGCCATTCACGTCAAAAGGCGTCCCGGCCGGTGTGCCGTCCAGGCGGACCGTAAGTCCGGGGGGAAATGTGTTGACTTTGATTTTTCCCAGGCGCGGGTAGATATCGCGGTGGGTGATGCCGGATAGTCCTTCGCCGTCTGTGACCCGGAGATAAAACCGGTACCATACATCCCCGGATGTCTCACCGGCGGATGGGATGGCAAATGATCCCTGGCGGATCCCTTTGACCCAGGACAGGGCCGGATGGGTATGCGTACCATGGTGAAAATCCACCCGCCAGCTCAGGGCGCTGTCCGGCAGGAAACCATCTTCGTCGTCATGGCCTGTCCCGGAAAAATAAATCGCCGTTCCTCCTGCATACGTGAGCTGGACCGAAGGGTCCACGATGTCGGGCCGCGGCCGGTGATTGGTTGTCACGCGGAGCAACGCTTTTTCAGAAAGGACCGATCCCTGCGCATTCCGTATGTCTACAGAGACCAGCGACGAGTCAAGATCGACGGATGTGGCAGTGATCCGGAAGGAAGATGACTCACCTTCCTGGGCCAACACATCATCTACATACCAGGTAAAGCTAAGAGGCAACTGCCCGGTGGCGCTGACCGTAAAGAGGGCGTCCTCACCGGCTGAAACGAGTAACGATGCCGGCGGGATGGAGATGAACGGAGCGCCTGATCCGGTATAGCGGACTTTCCAGACCATCCCTTCGTCCGTAGCGGTATTATCCTCCTGTGATCCATCTCCTTTCCCTTTGCGTTCCAGGTAATACAGGTTGCCATCCATGTCCACATCGATGTCGATCACCCGATCTCCGTCCGTGATAAATAATCCTTCATCTTGACCACTCTCCAGGTTGAGTACATGCATGTGCCCGGTACAGTAATCGCTGTAAAAATATTTACCCGCGTAGGTCCCCGGAAACTGCATAAAAGCGGGCGCGTAAATCGCTGAGCCGACGATGCAGCAATATTGATCAGCATGGGCATACGCGTAAAACGGGTCTTTATATTCCGGCGGGACATCTTCGTTGGTCCGCTTCCCCTCTACCCGCGGCCAGCCGTAGAAGGCACCCTTTTCAATACGGTTGATTTCTTCAAATTTCGAATGGCCCACATCGTTGGCATAGATCTCACCGGTCAGCGGATGTTGCGTGATCGTGAAGGGATTCCTCAACCCATACGCATAGACAAACGGCGCCCGCAGGTAATCCAGGGTGTACCAGGGATTGTCCGGAACGGCATTCCCTTCATCATCCATCCGGAGTATTTTACCATTGGTGGAACCCAGGTCTTCCCCGCGCCAGTTTTGTCCTCCATCCCCCGTGGCTACATAAAGATTGCCGTCAAAGCCGAAGACCATATCGCCTCCGTTGTGAATATCCGAACCGAGCTCATCGAGATCCATGATGATCCGCTCACTTCCCGGGATCCCTTTGTCTCCCTGCGCGGTAAAACGACTGATGCGGTTGTGCTTCTGCCCGGGAACGGCATAGAAGACATAGCAATACCCATTGTGATCAAAATCCGGGTGAAATACCAGGTGGCCGAGCCCGCGTTCGTTGGAGTCATCCACTTCCAGGGAAAGAAAGGGTTCGCTGATCAATTGATCATCGCGGATGATGCGGATGACCCCATTTTTCTCCGTGATAAAGATCCGGCCATCCGGGGCCATGACCATGGAGGTCGGATTCAGTCCGTCCGCGATGCGCTCCCGGATAAAACCTGCCGGCAATTGCGCAAACACGGATTGTAAAAAGCAGCAACCAGAAAGGCATATGCCGGATACCCGAAGGAAGATGGGGATGGAAAAGCAGCATGGAAGAAACCGTCTGAAACGATATTGCATGTCATGCAAGCGTCTCAAAAGAATAAATGTATACGGGTTCTCCCCACATGACCATGGACTCCACATCCGCAGGCCGGACGCTGCAGATCACCTCGGCGCCATCCTTCTTGAGCTGATTGGGCATGTTGATCGGAAGAAATTTTTTGCCGTTATGGCCTTCGATGCCGTACGCGCCACCTTCAAAGGGAAGAAATATCACTCTGCCTTTGATCTTCATGCAGCTAAAAATACGGTAATTTTTTTTTGGAAACGTACAATCGCTCTTTTTCAGGAATGATTTGCCTGGGAAAGTTGCTCCTGCAGATGTTTCAGCAGTGTGTTTTGCGCGAGAAGCTGATCACGGATATCCTGGGCATGAATCGCCGCAGTCTCCGTTTCCAGGTGACTGGTCATCCGCAAACGGACTCGCCACATTTCGCGGATATCCTCCGCCGGGATCGTGAAAGGCTGAAAATCCGGATTGTCCGAATGACATTCGAGCACCTGGTCCGTCTTCAGCTTGTTGACTGTCCGTTTGATGATCACATCCTGGTGCGTGACGATGACATGCAGCTGACCGTTTTTGATCGCCTGGATCCAATACCGCGGTTCAACAAACGAAGCAATGACGATATCATGGGTGCGCAAGGTAGGCTCCATGCTCGAACCCGAGATTTCAAACGAACGGTAGGTGCCGGAGCGGAATTGCGGATCGGGCAATTGATAGGCAGGAAGCTCACTGATGTATTCCGGATCGCCATGCAACCGGCCATAGCCGGCCTGCGCGGCAAAGGGCACATGGATGATCCGCTCCATGCCTGTATCATCCGTGGATATGGTGAGTTGGCGGATATGGAGTCCGTCATCCTTTCCCGGATGGATAAACGGGTCGCCCTGGCCGGAAAACAGGAAGGTTGCGTTGAAGCGGAATTGGAGAACCGCTTTTTCGATGAGGTCTAGCGGCACATCCCGTCTCCGGGCAGCCATTTCTGAAATACCCTGGGGATGATACCCAAGACTGAGGGCAAACTGGCGTTTGGACTTCACTTTACCCTCCCCGATCAGCAGATCGAGACAGGAGAGAAACCGGTGGGTGATGTCTGAATTGCCCATGATGTGAACGTAAATATATAAATATTTTTAATGTGTACTGAATTTGTGAAAAAAATTGTCCGATCCGGGGAACAGGGAAGGGGCCGGGAGGCCCCGGGCAAAGAAGGCTGTTTTGGCCGTAAACCATTCCGCTACAATTTTGTATAGATTATTGTATACTTTTTTGTAGCAGAATGACGAACTTTGCGTTCCCGAATCAATTCAGGCGATGAGTGACAGCCTCCAGACACTGGAATCCCATACCCAATCGGACTATAAATACGGATGGTCCACCTCCCTGGATATGGATGTCCTTCCCAAAGGACTGACGGAAGAAATCGTCCGGGCGATCAGCGCCCGCAAACAGGAGCCGGAATGGCTGCTGGAATGGCGGCTGCAGGCCTATCGTCACTGGCTGACGATGCAGGAGCCCACCTGGGCCAATGTACACCACCCGCCCATCGATTACCAGGATATCATCTATTTCGCGGCACCAAAGAAGAAACTTGGAAGCATAGACGAAGCGGATCCCGAGCTGCTTCGCATGTTTGACCGGCTCGGTGTTCCCCTCGAAGAAAGAAAAGTGCTTGCCGGTGTTGCCGTCGATGCAGTGGTTGACAGCGTTTCAGTGACGACCACTTTCAAAAAACAACTGGCAGACCTCGGCATCATCTTTTGTTCGTTTAGTGAAGCCGTCCGGGATCACCCTGACCTGGTCAGGAAATATCTCGGTAGCGTCGTCCCATACAATGATAATTTTTTTGCTACGCTCAATTCAGCCGTCTTCAGTGACGGTTCCTTTTGTTATATCCCGCCCGGTGTCCGATGCCCGATGGAGTTGTCCACCTATTTCCGCATCAACGCCGCCAATACAGGCCAGTTCGAACGCACGCTGATCGTGGCGGACAAAGGCAGCTATGTCAGTTACCTGGAAGGCTGCACGGCTCCCATGCGCGATGAAAACCAATTGCACGCGGCCGTGGTGGAAATCGTCTCCATGGATGAGGCGTTTGTCAAATACTCCACGGTGCAGAATTGGTACCCGGGTGATAAGGAAGGAAAAGGAGGCATCTTCAACTTTGTGACCAAACGGGGTATCTGCGCGGGATATAAATCGAAAATCTCCTGGACACAGGTGGAGACTGGCTCCGCCATCACCTGGAAATATCCAAGCTGCATCCTCAAAGGGGATGAATCCGTCGGCGAATTTTACTCTGTCGCCGTCACCAACAACCGGCAGCAGGCCGACACCGGCACGAAAATGATCCACCTGGGTAGGAACACGAAAAGCACCATCATCTCCAAAGGGATCTCCGCCGGCCACAGCAACAATTCATACCGGGGCCTCGTGAAAATCGGTAAGCGGGCCGAAGGCGCGCAGAATTTTTCGCAATGCGACTCCCTGCTGATGGGCGACAAATGCGGGGCGCATACGTTTCCCTATCTCGAAGTGGATAACCAGAGCGCGCGCGTGGAACATGAAGCCACCACCTCCAAGATCGGTGAAGACCAGCTCTTCTACTGCAAACAGCGCGGCCTGAGCGAGGAAGATGCCATCAACATGATCGTCAACGGGTATTGCAAGGAAGTATTCAACGAACTCCCGATGGAGTTTGCCGTGGAAGCGCAAAAACTGTTGGCGATAAGCCTGGAAGGCAGCGTAGGATAGCCAACGGACACCAAACGCAGGATGCAACACAAAAGAGGCACGACCAAAGGAAGCATAGGGACAAGAGCACTGTCCCTTGTCCCCTGCCCCATCCTGTTCACCCTGCACAACATCTGACACCTAATTTCTGACAACTGACTATTCCCTTTCATGAATCCTTTATTACAGATCAACGACCTGCATGTATCCATCGATGGGAAACCGATCCTGAACGGGCTCAGCCTGCAGATCATGCCCGGTGAGGTCCATGCGATCATGGGGCCCAATGGTTCCGGAAAAAGCACCCTGGCCAATGTGCTGGCCGGCAGGGAGGAATACCAGGTGGACAGCGGCACTGTCCTGTATGAGGGGAAAAACCTCTTCGAAATGGAAGTGGAAGAACGGGCGCTGGCCGGCATCTTTCTCGCTTTTCAATACCCGGTCGAAATTCCCGGCGTCAGCAATTCCAATTTCCTGAAAAGCGTGATCAATGCCCACCGGGTATACCGGGGCCTGCCGGAATTCAATGCCCTGGAAATGCTGAAATATATCCGCAGTAAAATGAATGCCATTGAAATGGATGAAAGCCTGCTCAAGCGTTCACTCAATGATGGTTTCAGCGGCGGTGAAAAAAAACGGAATGAAATCCTGCAAATGACCCTGCTCGAACCAAAGCTGGCGATCCTGGATGAAACGGATTCCGGACTGGATATCGATGCTTTGCGGATCGTGGCGGATGGCGTCAATCAACTGCGTTCGCCTGACCGGTCCTTTATCGTCGTGACCCACTATCAACGGCTGCTCAATCATATCGTACCGGATTTTGTCCATGTGCTGTCAGGTGGCCGCATCGTGGCTTCCGGGGACAAGTCACTGGCCCTCAAACTGGAGGAAGAGGGGTACGACTGGATCCGATCATCCTCCGGCCTTACCGTTTAACCTTTCAGTTCGAGGCTCCCATGGCTGCACCTATCAACCCGATGATCCATCTTTCGGAACTCTACCAAAAACGGGAACCGGTTTTGCGCGGATCGGACCAGGCATCCCTTCAGAAATTCCGTTCTGATGCCTTTGCCATGCTGAATCAGGTCTCCTTCCCGGATCGAAAACACGAAGACTGGAAATACACACCGGTCTCCCGGCTGATGTCAACGACATACGGCGTGGCTCAACCGATCGTCCGGGAGGCCCTTCCAGCTATTCCTGAT
>CAZTXO010000052.1:18486-24298 GCA_964617515.1 uncultured Saprospiraceae bacterium
ATCCCTGCCGGGTTGATCCTTGACAAACCACTGGAAATCCAGGTACAACATATTGCTGACGGACCTTCGTTTTCCCATCCGCTCTGTTTTATCCGGTTTGGTAAAAACAGCCAGACCACCTTGTTTGAACGCTTCGAACATCATCCGGCAGGTGCCGTCCGGGAAGATGAGCAATTGCTCAATCCGCTATCCTTCTATAGTCTCCAGGCCAATGCAGATGTCTGTCATGTCCGGTGGCAGGATCTCCCGGAAAATCAGAGCATGGTTTATCGCCTGCTGACCCACCAGAAACGGGATAGCCGTTTGACCACCCTCGGCTTTGATTGGGGTGGCAAGGTGATACGAAACAATGTGGAAGTGGAACTTGAGGAGAGCAACACCTACACTTCGCTGCAAGGCGCCTACATGGCGAAAGGGAAACAATCCATGGACCATCAGACCCGGATCCATCATCGTGTGCCCCACGGCGAAAGTCATGAATGGTACAAAGGGATCCTCGATGACCAGGCATCGGCCGCTTTTAATGGCAAGGTGATGGTCGCCCCGGACGCCCAAAAGACAAATGCATTTCAGCAAAACGACACCCTGGTCGTCTCCGGCCAGGCGGTCATGAACAGCAAACCCCAACTGGAGATCTTCGCGGATGATGTCAAATGCAGTCATGGCGCTACCATTGGCCAGTTGGACCAGCGCAGTTTGTTTTACCTGAAGTCCCGGGGCCTGGAGGAAGCAAAAGCCATTCATATGCTGAAGGCTGCCTTCCTGACCGTGATCCTCGAACAAATACCGGTCACCCCGCTACGTTCTTATATCGCCTCAAAAATGGGTATTGTCCTATGAGCACACTGCAGGACCAATCCAAAACGATTCCCTTTGATATCCAATCCCGTCGCGCGGAATTTCCGATTCTCAGCCGGACGGTACATGGTGCACCGCTTGTGTACCTCGATAATGCCGCCTCCAATCAAAAGCCTGTGCAGGTCCTCGATGCCATGGATCATTATTACCGGCATACGCATGCAAACGTGCACCGGGGTGTACACCAATTGAGCCAGGAGGCGACCGATCTGTTTGAAGACGCCCGTCGTACCGTAGCCAGGTTTATCGGAGCCGGCGATGACAGGGAAGTTATTTTCACGCGCGGGACGACTGAGTCCATCAATCTCGTGGCCTATACTTTCGGATTTTCGCAACTGCAGGAAGGCGACGAGGTGATGGTATCCGGCCTGGAACACCACAGTAATATTGTCCCCTGGCAAATCGTCTGCCAGATGAAGAAAGCGAATATCCGTGTCATCCCGGTATTACCGGACGGATCGCTGGACCTCGAATGGTTTGAAAAAAATATCTCGCCGAAAACAAGGTTGCTTTCGATAGCTCATGTGAGCAACGCACTCGGAACCATCAACCCGGTAAAGGAAATGATCCGGACAGCGCATGCGCATGGAATTCCTGTCCTCCTGGATGGTGCCCAGGCAATAGCCCACCTGCCGGTCAATGTCATGGAACTGGACGTTGACTTTTATGCCTTCTCCAGCCATAAGATGTATGGACCCACCGGCATGGGCGTATTATTTGGAAAATCCTCCTGGCTGAACATGCTCCCTCCCTGGCAAGGTGGAGGTGAAATGATCCAGGAAGTAAAATGGACCGGCACTACCTACAATACCATTCCGTTCAAGTTTGAAGCCGGCACGCCGGATATCGCCGGTGCGATTGGTCTGGCCGCCGCCTGCCGGTATCTCGATTGCATAGACCGGCCATCGTTACTGCACCATGAACACCACCTGCTGACTTACTGCACCCAGGCCATGGAAGCATTGCCCGGGGTGATGACGATTGGAAAGGCTCCGGAGAAAACATCCGTCTACTCGTTCAATGTGGAAGGGCTGCACCCCTATGATATCGGTACGATCCTGGATCAGCAAGGAATCGCGGTCCGCACCGGTCATCATTGCGCACAGCCTTTGATGGATCATTTCCAGATCCCGGGCACCGTGCGTGCCTCCTTTGCTTTATACAATACCATCAACGAAGTCGACCGGTTGGTAGAGGCCACCCGCAAAGCCATTAAAATCCTGACATGATGGAATCCCGGGGGCTGGACATTCGGCAACAACAGGAAGAAATTGTCGGGGAATTCGCTCAATTTACGGATTGGGCTGACCGCTATGAATACCTGATCGACCTCGGAAAAAATCTTCCCCCGATCCGGCCTGCGTATAAAACGGATGCTTACCTGGTCAAAGGGTGCCAGTCCAAAGTCTGGCTTCATGGAGAAATCATAAACGATCGTTTGTACCTGGAGGCGGACAGTGATGCCGTGATCACCAAGGGCATCATCGCCCTGCTCATCCGGGTACTATCGGGACAAAAAACAGCCGATATACGATCTGCTGAATTGTCCTTCATCGATACGATCGGTCTGCGGGCTCATCTCTCCCCGACGCGATCCAATGGCCTTGTCAGCATGATCGGGCACATCCGGTCATACGCGCAACATGCGCCTTCCCATGAAACAGACACGAAACGGCCACAAGAATCGGACCTGCGGCACAAACTGATAGAGGAAATAAAAAACGTGTATGACCCGGAAATTCCCGTAGACATCTGGGAACTCGGGCTGATCTACGACCTCCAACTGGATGCGGACGGCAAAGTCAGCATCCGGATGACCCTGACCTCCCCGGCTTGCCCGGTGGCAGGCAGTCTCCCGATGGAAATCCAGGAACGACTCATGGCGCTGGATTTTGTCAGGGAGGTGGATTTGCAGTTGGTATGGGATCCGCCCTGGAGCAAAGAGCGCATGAGCGATGAGGCCAGGATGGCACTGGATATGTTTTAAACCCTTAAATGAAAAGCGCATGAAAATTTCCGCCCAGGACGAATATGGCTTACGGATCCTCCTCCAGATCGCAAAGGCTGGCCAGGAAGATGGCCTGAGCCTGTCGCAGATCAGCGAATTGGAGCAGATCTCCCTGCCCTATGCAGCCAAGATAACGCGGAGCCTGCGCATGGCAGGATTTATCAGCAGCATCCGCGGCCATAAAGGGGGTTACATCCTCGCCAAAGATCCCCGGGACATCCGCATCAATGAAGTATTAAAATCCATGGGAGGGGCGATCTATGATGAAAAATTCTGCGGCCAGCATACCGGCGCGCTTTCGCTCTGCACAAACTCAATTGATTGCTCGCTGCGCTCCCTCTGGACGATTCTGCAGTCCAACATGGATCAACTGTTAGGGCAGATCACCATTCAGGATTTGATGAAAACAGAACGCCAGGTGGATCACAGCCTTTCCCAACTCTCCATTTCTGCCCTCTCGATATAGCCCTAATTGAAATCCAGTTTGCAATTGCCGGATAAGAGCATGGCACTACCGGCTTTATTACGGATAAGGTACTGACCGGTCGAAAAGAGCGGATTGCGCAACACCGTTACATTGTGCATTTTCAATGTTCCGAGGTTGTCAAAAGCGGCGCCCGTATTGCCTGGTGAAAGCCCGCTGATGATCTTGATGTCCCTGAATTCAACAACGGTACCATTGTGTATGTCAAACAATCCGTTGATCGAGGATTTGATGGTGACGGTAGGTACCAGGGTGGACAGGAAGACCAGGTCCTTATCGAGAATCACCATAGAAGAGGTGATCAGAATCGTCTGTCCCGCGAGACCGGAGGCAAAACGGATCGTATCGCCTTCATCTGCGCAATCGATGATATAACGGAGGGAGCCATACCCTGCGTCATTCGTATTGGTCACCAGCAGGTTGCAGGCGGCGGCATCGATAAAGTAATTGTTAGCGTCCGTCTCATTATTGGTGATCGTGACCGGGATGGTATCATTCGTCATGTTCGTGTTGGGGACGATGTCACCGTCGTTGCTGGCATCGAAATCTTTGATGCTTACGTATTCGGCAGGCATTATTTCGACCAGGACATAACTGCCCACCGGTATACTCCCCATCGTAAAGTTTCCATTTGGCGTAGTATTGACCATGGCGACCGGCGTGGCGTTGTCCGCCACTCCATCTGTATTGGCATCCGTGAACAGTTTAAGCGGCACGCCGGCCAGTCCCTCCCCTGGATCGGGGTTCATGTCATTGTCATTATCGACAAAAACATTTCCGGTGATGGTACCCGGCATGGGGCTTTCGATAAAATTATTCATCGAGTCGATTTCGCTCGGCAGTACCGTCGCGGGAATCAGGTTATCCGTACTGCTGATGTTACTGACCAGGTCGCCATCATTTGACAGGTCAAAATCAGTAACCGTATTCCAGCCCGTGGGTTGCGTCTCGACAATCACATAACTGCCCGGTGTGACGGTGGCCATGGAATACTGCCCCTGGTTGTTGGTGAACACATTTTTCACGGCTGAAGCATTATCCGCCAGTCCATCCAGGTTGTTATCGGTAAAAAGTTTCACGTTGACATTGGCGATTGGGGCATTTGTATTGGATCTAACGAATCCCAGGATTTGCCCCGGGCAGAAAAGGACGGTAAAGGTAATCGAGCTGCTATCCGGGCACTGTGCTCCGGCCTCATTAGGCTGAATGAGGAGTTTAACGGTCTTGGAACCTTCCACTGTGTAATAAACGATATGCGGTCCATACCCACTGGCGGTCGCGGGTACGGCATTAGCGCCAAAGTTCCATGTGTAGGTGGCGCCGGGCAGCGCGGGAGCCACAGGCACAAAGGTTTTGTTGGTATAATAACAAATGGGATCCGTGCTGGCATTTATCGCCGGGTTGGGATACGCATTCACATCGATTTCCGTGATTTGACCACTGAGATTGGGACACCCTGTCTTGGCTACCGTCAGGATAACGTCTGCCCCGTTGGCCTGATTAGCGGTCGTAGTGACGTAACTGACCGTGTGAGGTCCAAGTCCGGTCCCGGTGGCAGGGGCAGATCCGCTTCCAAAATCCCAGGTGTACGTCAACGCGCCCAGATTGAAATCGGCGATTTGCAGTACCACACTTTGCCCGGAACAGATCGTGTCATTCGGTATAACCGGTAAGACAGTCGGACAGACGATATCTATAAATTCGTTGTCCAGATCCGATTCTCCCTGGCTAAGGTCGACAGGTATCTGATCGTCCGGTCCGTCGGCACTGTCATCCCCATCCGGATCCGGCGTATGATCGTAGTCCGACAGGTTGCCATACGTGGCAGGTTGGCTCTCCACCAGCACGTAATGACAGGGACGCAGGTCAGTAAAACAATACGTACCGTTAGCCGCGGTAGTAGTTGTGGTTACAAGGGTATCTCCGGCATCATACACCTGGTTGTTGTTCAGATCGGCCATCAACTGGACCAGGACTCCCGGAATAACCTGGTTGAGGTCGTTTTTGACCAGGCCACAGATGGAACCGGCATCCTGGATGGTAATCCATTGAACGCAGCTGGTCATGTTGCCACAGGCATCAATGGCGTACCATTTTCGCCTGATAAAATTGACCGGAGGACACGATCCCGAAGGAATCGAATCGAGGTAAATGATGATGGGTGCAGGGTCACAAAGATCCGAGGCGGTCGCATAACCGGTATTGACCGGGTCAGCGGTTACCGGATACACAATGGTAATATCCGGGGGACAGAGGATAACCGGTCCGGTGGTGTCCTGCACGGTGACCGTTTGGGTCCGGGAGGCGCTATTGCCACAACGATCCGTGGCCGTCCACGTCCGCAGGATTACCGATTCAGCCGGGCAATCGCCTGGCAAAATGCTTTCTGTCATACTAAGTGAAATGGAAGGATCACAATTATCCACAACCGTAGCATTGCCCGTATTGGATGTACTGGTATC
>CAZTXO010000053.1:0-5840 GCA_964617515.1 uncultured Saprospiraceae bacterium
CAAGGGTAACACGGTGATCGGATACGACGTACCGCAGGCCGGACATGTCACGCTGACCATCTTCGACGTCACCGGTAAAGTCCTGGTGGTGAAGGAACAGGAGGCAGTGAAAGGTTACAATACGATCACGGTCAGCAGCAAGGAATTGCCGGCTGTCGGTGTACTGTACTACAGGCTCGATGCTAACGAGTACACGGCCACCAAGAAGATGGTGATTATCGAGTAAGTACTGCAGTGTAACCATATACACTTTGTTTAATCAAGGCCCTTCTCCGTAGTCAGGAGAAGGGCCTTTTTTTATATTGTCGTGTATTTTTACAGGAGCAGGGCTTAATCATGAATCAATGACACCTGAGGAGATACCAACGGTACTGACGACGGAGCAAATGCAGGCAGCCTCTGCCTGGTGGGATTCTCTTACGCCTCCCTGGAAGAGGGCGTTTAATGAAATGGCAGTGAAACAATCCGTTACGGATCCTGCCGACATCCTTACTGTATTCACCATGCAGCACCTGGAAGTAGTCCGGTTTGCCGGTCCCCGGGCACCGTTTCCGAACATGACCTTTGAGCTGGAAGATTTATCGGGATTAAGAAATTTGCCCGATATAAAAATCGTCGTGGTGAATTTTCACCAGCTAACGGGTTTGAATGAAATTGGTCATCTCCATGCTTTAGAGTCCCTGTTTGTTATGAACAATCAACTGACCTCTATCGAAGGGGTTGAAACATTAATGCATTTAAAAGAATTTTATTTCACCGGGAACCAGGTACAATCTTTATTACCCTTAACCCTCCTTACACAGTTACACACCATCTATTGTAACCAGAATAAAATTCAATCCCTCGAAGGTGTAGGCGAGCAACACCGGGGTCAGTTAAAGCAGTTTGTTTGTTTACCCAATGAGCGCCTGCCGGATTCGGAGATCATCCGGATGGAACGGGAGACAGGCATTCGATGTCTAAAAGGTTAAACCATGATACAATCCAGTACCTACCTGGTCGTGCCCGGTCTTCTGCTCAAAGGGGAATTAGAAGTGATATCCTCCCTGGTACAAGGCAGCCATTTTGAAAGTGGCGCCGGCACCGCTACCACGGCAGCGCGGGCTGTGAAGCACAACCTTCAAATTCCCCCAACCGGCTCTGAACAAAAACAACAAATAGACGCCTTGATCCTGCAGGCCATTGCCCAGAGTCCCTTAATTCAACATGCCATTCTTCCCACCCGGATACTCCCGCCCATCATCAGCAGCTATGAACCAGGCATGTATTATGGCTACCATGTAGACAGTCCCATCATGGCCAATGCGCAAGCTGGACCGGTTCGGGCGGATGTGGCCATGACGCTTTTTCTTGCCGACCCCCATACCTATGAGGGCGGCGAATTGTCCCTGATAACACCTTCCGGCGAGGTAAAGTATAAACTGGCAAAAGGCGATGCAATTC
Source organism: uncultured Saprospiraceae bacterium (assembly GCA_964617515.1). Lineage (GTDB taxonomy): Bacteria > Bacteroidota > Bacteroidia > Chitinophagales > Saprospiraceae > Opimibacter. Next base: position 1,444 of record CAZTXO010000053.1, read on the forward strand.
TTTATCCCTGTACACAGGTGCATGCTGTATTGCCGGTGACTACAGGGGTCAGGCTGGCGGCCGTGACGTGGCTTCAATGTGCCGTCCGGGATCATGCGCAGCGCGAAATCCTGTTTCAGTTAAAAAGTGCGCAAACCCTGGTGGAACAAAAGGATCCGAATTCTCCGGAAAATCTTGCGTTGCTCCAGATATACAGCAACCTGATGCGCCGCTGGGCGGAAATATAAAAACAAAAGCTTGCCGGCTGATGGACAGAATACATACAAGATGAAGGATCAGGAGGTGTTGGACGTTATCGTTTCCTTTCTTCGCCAGATTGGGATCGGGGTGCGATACGGATCAATCGAACAGGAGACATTCTTGCCCGGCATTGAGATTGTCAACGGGCAAATCCTCATCGACAAAGATCAGTTGACGTATACAGGCGATATTCTGCATGAGGCAGGTCATATCGCCGTGGAAGAAGCCAGTAAGCGGCATTTGCTGAATGGGAATGTGGAACCTGGTTCTCCTGCCCAGTCCCTGGAGCTGGCGGCTATTCTTTGGTCTTATGCCGCGGTTTGCCACCTGCAATTGGATCCGGCTATCGTGTTTCATGAAGGGGGCTATAAAGGAGAATCGGACTGGCTGATCCGGCAATTTGAAGCGGGAACGTATATCGGACTCCCGTTGATCCAATGGATGGGATTGGCGTTGGATATCCCGAACGCTGTGCAAGCACAGGTGAAGCCATTTCCTCACATGCTCAAGTGGTTGAGGGAATAGATGCCGGTCCCGGATCAATACCTTTTCTTTCGGATCGCTTCTAATTGCAGGTATTTATCCAGTAGGGGGCTGTTTTGATGCAGTGGTTTACCAGAACGTGATTCATCCGTCATGGGTTCATATGGCCGTTTGGCGTGATACCCGCTTCGGACAGCCATTTTTTCCAAAACATCGTCGGAAAATAAAACACCAGTTGCAGAGGAAACGATCTCCATCATTCGTTCCCACCCATCCGCGTAATGAATAAGAAACGCATTGGAATCTGTTTGGCTGATCCGGATCAGTTGACTTAATAGCTGATCGAGGAGCATTTCCATATAAAACGTCCGGTCCGAGAGAATATCCATCCGGTAAGGTATCCCTGTGAGGGATGATTCCAGCCAAAAGGGAACAGCCTGTATTCCGGGCTGTCTTTCATGAGAGCGGATGACTTCCTCCGGGTTACGGTACAGGAGAAAAAAAGGTGTATCAGGATATAATCGACGGATCACTTCATACAAGAGGACATGCCAGCTGTCCGTTTTAATCCAAAGCCCATGGGCCGGGTTTCCGGTTAAGCGCCCAAACCAATGGATAACCGATTGAAAAACCTGTTCAAGTTTATTCCGGTCAGCATCATCCTGTTGATAGGGCAGACGAAGTACTTCATCTAAAAGCGGAACTTCCGCCAGCACCTGGATTTGTGGATCACCCATCAACAGTTGAGCGAGCAAGGAGGAGCCACAGCGGGAGGTATGAAAAATAAATGCCTTTGGCAGTATATGGTCGTAAGGTAAAGACAGCTTGATGAGTTCATCCCAGGAGGTGGTCATCTCGGGATGCCTTTTGTTGATGGTGGATTGCCGGGTCTTACGCAATGTTTCGTGGAAAAAAGGTTCCTGATAGGGCCCGGGACCGAGATGTTGCCATTTCAGTAATTGAGATCCGGATACGCTGACGAGCGAAACCGGTGCCCATCCATCTTCAAAAATCGGGTTTTCTTCCTGAAGGTCTTCTGCTGCACTGGATTCTTCGGAAAAGAGTTCCGACTCCAGCGAGGCAATTAATTCCTGCGCCGCTGGTGATCCGATCAAACTGAGTTGGCGGATCATCGCTTTCATGGTTTTACGATCATATCCATGAAGCTTTTTTTCCAAAGAGAAATCATATCCACTCTGGTCAAAAAGCGTGTCTGTCCAGTCATTGCGGAGCGCATCAATGACCAGGTGAATTCGCCTGGTGACGCCTTCGTGCGATACACTATGGGGTAAACTGAAATCGGCATACCAACATTCTCCTGCCTCCATATGTAGTGGGTACCCGTCTATCAGAAAATCCACGCGGGGATCGGTGATAATCGGGATGTGAAGCCGGAACCGACCATGAGCGTATCCCAATCCCTGATCCCGGTGTTCAAGGATCTTGCTCCCGGGGGTTAAGGCCAGCAATCTTACGGTCTCCACAGGACACGCCATGGAGGAAATGATTTCCCGGATATAAGCACATCGCGCCAGTAACGGGGTATCAACAAAGGCTTCCGGGCTGGCTGCCAGGATGTCGTTTGATAATCCGGAGGGGGAACGCAGGGCGATCCCGGTCCAATCTCCCTGGTAATCCTTTGTATTGAAATGCTGAATCCATTCTTCCGCCTCACAAACAGCCAAGTCTGCCAGTAAGCGTTCCGTTTCAAAGGCAAAAGGAAGACAGAAGAACCGGTTACCGGATGACGTAAGGGAATTGTTTTTCATTCAATGCGACGAAATTGAACCCCCGGTTTTGGTCCGTTGAGGTATTGAAAGGATAATCGAGCTGCAGCCGGTAAAGGGTCTTCAAATTGCATAAGCAGCTTAGGCAACGTAATGCCGCTCTCCCAGGGCCCCAGGGTTTCCGGTCCGAAAACACTCAACCGGGTAAATAAACTAACCTGCGTAAACCCATTCAACGCTTCGGGAGGAAGGGTGACCTCAAGAACAGGGAAGCCTTCGATAAAAGCAGTGGCATTTTGTTTATTCAGTTCCAGGATCGTCGCCAGTTTTCTGATATAGAATTCAGGCGAGTGGTCAAAATCCTGTAAGCGTTTCATCGATTCTGAGGGATTCAGGAGTCCTGCGAATAAACTGATTGACTCCGGCACGAGGAAACCATCCGGATGCAGGAAGGGTAGTAAATGTTGCGTGATGGCGACCTGGGGCTCATTCTCCAGTGCGCGCTGCATCGTTTCTGATAACAGTATATGAACTGGTCTGTCCGGTGTATAGCGGGTAGCATCCGATAGCACGGATCTATGGACAAACTCCTGCATCCGAAAAGCAGCTATCGTTGTTTCCAGGCAGGCAAATGCTTCCGGGTGAATTTCAAGAAAAGTAAACTGTACCTGGTCCGGGCGATACACGGTGGTGATAGGTAAAGCAAGCGTGGCAAAGGGGCCCGTACCGGCATATAGAATATGAATGGGTTGATCCGGGAAGGTCTTTCTGGCGGACTCAATTGCGAGTTGAAGTCCGCGGACAAACCGTTTCGTTCTAAGGATATCCTGGATGCACATCGCTGCCCAATATGGACCAATGCTCTTCCCGGTTGGCAGACAAACCGGCTGAGTCCACCTGGGACTATCCGGACGGATACCAGTGGTGGAGATCAATAGCCGGAAAAGTGAATCGATGGCTTCCTTCAGCCTGGAAAAATCCGGATGCGCCTGAAGGAGCGTTTGGGCAATTGGATCAAGAACGGAGGCATTGGGCAAAGCAAAGCCCATAGGTGAAGATCAATAACTTAACTGTGCCTGAAAGAATCAGAAAAAACAATCCCTGACGAATCCCTGACGGTACAGCAAGTGGTCGCGCGCCCTTTTAATACAGTTGTGATTGTTTCCACCAATCCTTCCTGTGTGGCAAAGGCCCCTTTATTATCGGTGGCACCTGCTTTTCCCACGGGTAAAAGGAGCCGTTGAAGGCTTTCTGCACGGTTGGTGCGCAGTGCATGTGCTGCTTTCAGCATGGTATCCAACTGGTATCCGGACAAGGTATGGGCATATTCCCATTGGTTGTCCCTATTCAATGCAAAGACAGGTAAAAGCACATCTGAATGGCCCGAAGCGGAATGATGATTCAATATTGGTAAAAAACAAAACCTTTCGTTAGGTCCAAAAAACCAGGCATGTTCAAACACCGGATGATATCCCTGTGTGGACCAGATAATTTGTTTTTCCTGGATCGCCAGGTCAAAAGAAGCAGCTCCTTGAATAGGGCGAACCCGGCGATGAATCAACAGCGCCCATTCAGCGCGGATCAGGTTTTGCAGCAGGGCCTTTCCGGTCGGGATCATTACCTGGGAAAAGGTCTGACGCAGTGGCATCGCGGTGCCAATGGCCGTACAAGCTACACTTTGGGTAAAAAATCTTCTCTTCATGTCAGGCACATCCGTCGTTTAGGAAAAGCGGATTAGTTTCTGGAAGGATAGATACCTTCTATGCAAATGACAAAGTTTATCCCCAGGTAAGGCTGAAGGTTATTGAACGGCTGTGAACCACCGGCTAATCCGATAGTCGTGGCGACACCGCCCAGATTTCCATTGGCAGAACTGGCAGGCGCATAGAAATTACCAGGCTGGGAAGCGAGGATATTTCCTGCAGGTTCTTCCGTATTGGCATTCAC
>CAZTXO010000053.1:5940-22356 GCA_964617515.1 uncultured Saprospiraceae bacterium
CTAATTTTTAGGATAGTATCTTGTGTTTCAATTTAATAGAAGGAACCCCAGGCCACAAACCAATCTGAACATGAACAGGAACCGCTTACTCTTTTTATTCCTTCTGGTGAGCCTCCCATGGATATTGCATGGACAGTATCTGGAGACTTTTTCCACACCGAATAAGGGCTATCAAATAAATTTCATCGACGACTTTACCAGTGTAAACTGGACGATGACTCCCTGGGCTACTGCAGGCGGGGAAAGAGACGCAACGGACTATTTCAATACAACAGCAGCCGGTGTGTTGGAATCCATTGACCTTGACCAGGAAGTTTGTTGGGAAAGTCCCCTGTTACAGATTGGCGCAGCGGGTACGGTTTCCATTTCGGTAGCGCTGACCTGGGCCGGGTTTGATACAGACGTAATGGCAGGAGGTTGCCTGGGTGATTATATCAAGGTGATGTATAGCGTCAATGGCGGAGCTTATGTGATGGTCGCCAACCAATTTGGTGGTAATGCTTGCGCGACCGTAGCGTATCCTTTTGGCAGCACCCCACCTGCTTTGGGTTCTGGAACGGTGACGCAAGGAGGAATTTCCGGAAGCACGCTTCGGATCCGGGTTTGCGTCTTTACCAATGCCAATGCGGAAATAGTCACCATCGACGATGTTTCTGTTCCCCAGGCAGGGGTGGCCCTCAATTGCACACAGCCTGTTTTAAGTACCACGGTGAAAAACATCGTGTGCAATGGACTTGCTTCCGGTTCCATTGATTTGACCGTTTCCGGTGGTGCAGGGGGCTATACGTATGACTGGAGTAATGATGGTCCCGAAAATCCGGACAATGATCCCCAGGACCTGATCAACGCGACAGCCGGTACATACACCGTTACCGTAACAGATGCTGCCGGATGCTCCCAGACAGCCACTGCCACGATCATAAGTTCTCCCATTGTTCAGAGTGCGGTAACCTCACCAGCATCCTGCAATCAGAGTAATGGCACGATCGACCTTTCGGTAAGTGGTGGTAATCCGGGATTTACCTATGCGTGGAGTAATGGAGCCACGACTCAGGACATCAGTGGATTGGCTGCGGGATCCTATACGGTTACGGTCACCGATAGTTCCGTTCCTCCCTGTACGTCCACCGCATCCTACATGGTCGCCGCACTGGCCAATGGACCCTATTTAGAATCGTTTACGGTTCCCAACAAAGGGTACCTGATCAACCAGGTGGATAATTTTTTTGGCGTGAATTGGACCATGTCTCCCTGGACGTTGGATGAGCCCCCTGCAGGAATAGGCCGGGACAATGGTGATTACTTTGCCACCACGGCAGCCGGGAAATTAGAGGGTGTGGATTCTGATCAGGAAATCTGCTGGATCAGTCCGATGTTCAACATTGCCTCATCCGGTACCGTCCAGTTTTCGGTTGATCTTTCCTGGACAGGGTTTGACAATGAAGATTATATCCTCGTCCAGTATAGCATCAACGGTGGTGCCTTTACGACTATTCCCAATGTGGTCGGAGGCGGAGCCGGCACGATCCAGTATCCATTTCCTTCTGTAGATCAAAATGGAAGCATTACCATCACGAAAACCGGCATTATAGGCAATAAATTGCAAATCAAAGTTTGTTTCCTGACAAACTCCCAGGCAGAAATATTCCAGATGGATAATGTCAGTATACCTCAGACTGTATCGCTTTGCTTTGGCCCAGATGTCACTACCATGAATACGAATGTCTCCTGCTTTGGACTCAACACAGGCAGTATCCTGGTAACGGCCAGCAATGCCACACCGCCATATGATGTGAGTTGGAGTGGACCCTCCAGTGGCGATCCCGCCGGAACAGAAATCGCGGCTTCAGGAGGCATGTATACCATTACCAGCCTCGCAGCCGGTATCTATTCGATCTCGGTCACCGATGCTGCCGGTCTGGTCACGACCGTCAGTGACACGGTGACCCAACCTGCCGCCATCAATTTAACTACCATACAAGTCAATGTGTCCTGTAATGGTATTTCTAACGGTTCTATTGATTTAACCGTTACAGGAGGCACGTCGCCGTATACCTATGACTGGTCCAATGACGGACCTGAAAATCCGGATAATGATACGCAGGATCTGAGTGGTCTCGCAGCGGGTATCTATACCGTTACGGTTACAGATGCCAATGGGTGCAGCGGTACCACCTCCGTCACCATCACGCAGCCGACAGCTTTATCGCTGAGTACCACGCAGGTCAATGTGCTGTGTAACGGCAGTGCCACAGGATCCATCGATCTCACGGTAAGTGGCGGCACATCACCGTATACCTATGACTGGTCCAATGACGGACCCGAAAATCCGGATAATGATACCCAGGACATTACCGGGATTGTCGCAGGAACCTATACCGTGACCGTCACGGATGCCAATGGATGTACCAGTAGTGCATCCGCCACCATCACGCAGCCCAGCGCTATTGTCCTGACTACAACGCAGGTGAATCTTCTGTGTAATGGTATTCCCACAGGATCGATCGACCTCACGGTGAGTGGTGGTGTACCCGGCTATACGTATGACTGGTCCAATGATGGTGCTGAAAACCCGGACAATGACCCACAGGACCTGAGCAATCTCCTCGCGGGAACGTATACGGTCACCGTCACGGATGCTAATGGATGTACAAAAACCACTTCGGTTACGATCTCCCAACCTGCAGCCATTGTTTTGACTACGACCCAGGTCAATGTGCTCTGTAACGGAGCGGCAACAGGATCCGTTGACCTCACGGTCTCTGGTGGGGTACCTGGCTACACCTATGACTGGTCCAATGATGGTCCTGAAAACCCGGACAATGACACGCAGGACCTGAGCGGCCTCACAGCGGGAACGTATACGGTTACCGTCACAGATGCCAACGGATGTACCACTACAACGAATGTAACCATAACGCAACCTTTGGCCCTTGCCCTAACCACGACCCAGGTCGATGTGCTCTGTAACGGAGCTGCCACGGGATCCATCGATCTCACGGTTACCGGGGGACTTTTCCCATATTTTTATCTGTGGAGTAACGGTGCCACCACGCAAGATATATCCGGCCTTACGCAGGGAACCTATACGGTAACGGTTACCGATGAAAACGGGTGCAGCAGTACAACCGCTGCAACGATTACCCAGCCAACGGCGCTCAATCTCACCACCACGTCTATTCACACGTGCGAGGGCCAGGCCAATGGATCGATCGATCTGACTGTAACGGGCGGTACCCCGGGATATACTTATGATTGGTCCAATGACGGACCCGAAAATCCTGACAACGACACCCAGGATCTGACCGGTTTATTTGCAGGATCGTACACGGTGACAGTCACGGACGCCAATGGTTGTTTTGCCACCATCTCGCAGATCATCAACAATACGGCTGTCCCCCAGGTGAATCCCGTTTCCAATCAAACCTATTGTGCGGGTTCTTCCGTGCCTTCGATCGTCTTTACCAGTAATGTCCAGGGAGCTGTCTTTTCCTGGAGCCGGACCAACGAGGCGATCGGACTTCCAACGAATTCCGGGATGGGTAATATTCCTGCATTTACGGCCACCAATACAGGCACTATTCCCTTGACATCCACTTTTTCCGTAGTTGCCTCCTTCACCAGTAATGGCGTGACGTGCACCGGAACCCCGATTCAATTTACCATTACCGTCAATCCCAATCCACAGGTCAGCCCGGTAGCCAGTCAGACCTATTGCGCCGGGAGTATCGTGCCCGGTGTGATTTTCGCCAGCAACGTGCCCGGAGCAGTTTTTAGCTGGAGTCGCACAAATGAGCCTATTGGACTTGGAACCAATAGCGGTATGGGTAATGTTCCGGTTTTCACCGCTACCAATACCGGCACTACGCCAATCACCTCCACATTTTCGGTGGTCGCTTCCTTCACGAACAACGGAGTGACCTGTACGGGGACACCCATTCAGTTTACGATTACGGTCAATCCGGTTCCCCAGGTCAACGCAGTAGCCAACCAAACCCATTGCGCCGGTTCAGTAGTGCCGGCCATCAATTTCACCTCCAGTGTGCCCGGAGCCACCTTCAGCTGGTCAAGGACCAATGAAGCCATTGGCCTTCCTACCAATAGCGGGACAGGGCCTGTACCATCTTTTGTAGCGACGAATGCCGGAGTAACGCCATTGACTGCGACGTTCAGCGTGGTAGCTTCGTTTACCAACAATGGTGTCACCTGCACGGGTACACCAATACAATTTACGGTCACGATCAATCCACGGCCAACGATTTCTCCTGTCGCGAGTCAAACCTACTGCAATGGATCAACCGTGCCCTCCATTGTTTTTTCCAGCAACGTCCCTGGTGTTGTCTTTAACTGGTCAAGGACTACAGAATCCATCGGCCTGGCCCAAACGTCCGGGATGGGAAGCGTACCTTCCTTTATCGCCACCAATAACGGTAATGCTCCGATCACCTCAACCTTTACCGCTACAGCCTCTTACACCAACAATGGCGTCACCTGTACCAGCACCCCGATCACCTTTACCATTACGGTCAACCCGATTCCGTTGGTCAACCCGGTAGCCAACCAGATTTATTGTTTCAATACGGTAGTGCCCACCATTGTCTTCACGAGCAATGTTCCCGGATCAGTCATCAACTGGACGCAATCAGGGCCGAACATTGGCCTTACCCCGATGTCCGGCACCGGCATGATCCCGCCTTTTAACGGGGTCAACAATACCAATGGTCCGCTGACCGCCACGTTTACGGTGATCGCGACCTATACCAATAACGGGGTCTCCTGCACCGGTCCCCCGATGACGTTCACCATCACCATTTGTTATCAAATGACCCCCAAAATATTGGGTGACGCCTATGTGTGTCCGGGTGAAATCGAAACGTACAGTGTGCAGAATCCAAACCCCAACAGCACCTATACCTGGACGCTCCAAAACGGAGGAGGTGTGATACTGAGTCAAACGCCAACGACGATCACCATCCAATGGCCTGACAATCCCGGAGGTCCGTTTGTGATCCAGTTGCAGGAAAAAGGATGCAGTAATGTGTGCTCCGGCTTTGATTTTCTCCCGGTATTCGTACAGGGTAATGAAGCCATCGCCTGTAACGATCATGTACAGATATCGCTCAATGAGGATTGTGAAGCACAGGTCAACAGCAGCATGATCCTGGAAGGGGAAAACGAGGACAACGATACCTATTTTGTCCAATTGACCGATCCGTTCGGCAATATTATTCCTGACGCGGTGCTGACGGCGGACAATATCGGACAGCTCATCCAGGCCATGGTGCTCAATGAGTGCAACGGCCAAAGTTGCTGGGGCACGATCAGCGTGGAAGACAAGATCCTGCCGGTGATCACCTGCCAGGATGCGACGATGCCCTGCGGCAGTTCACTCGAACCGATCTATATCCCGCCGCAAAATGGTTCGCTCACGGTAACCCATACACCGGGCAGTGCGATCGGACCCAATGCCGGTACAGTAACAACAGAAAATATCGATATCGCAGCCCCGGTGGGTGCCCTCGTGACCGATGTGAATATCACACTGGACCTCGATCACACCTGGTCGGGAGACCTCAATGCTAAACTCATCAGTCCTGCCGGCACGGTCATCACGCTGGCCAGCGGGCTTTGCGGAGCGGTAGACAACTGGGATTACCTCACCTTCGATGATGCCGCCCTGGTCGCGGTGAATGCTGCCTGCAGCAATGTGGCGCCGGCCTTGTCAGGCGCGGTGAGACCCCAGGAAGCTTTGTCCGCTTTCAATGGAGAAGAAGCGAAGGGTACCTGGAAACTACAAATCACGGATCAGGCCAATGCCGACGGCGGTACGCTCAATGTAGTATCGCTGCAGGTCACGTATATGCAGTCCGGTCCGTTTGCTGCGGTAGCCAGCGATGCGTGCGGAGATGTGGAACTTACCTATACGGATGTCACTTCAGGAGAATCCTGCGAAGGGCAAGTCATCTACCGTACTTGGACTGCGACCGATGGCAGTGGCAACACGGCCACGTGTGTGCAGACCTTCAACCTGGTTCCGCTTGACCTGGCAGATGTTGTCTTCCCGGCAGCTTATGTGGGCGACTGCGGCGACAGTGATCATCCCAATCAAACGGGGTGGCCGACCATCAACGGGCAGAACCTGACGGATCAAACGGATATCTGTAACATTTTCGTCGGGTATTGGGATAAAGAATTGAACGATTGCGGAGGAGGAAGAAAAATCGCGCGTACCTGGACAGTACTGGACTGGTGCCATGCCCAGGTGGTGGACCAGGTACAGGTGATCAAACTGAGCGATAAGACACCACCTGTACTCACCTGCCCGGATAACTTCATCGTGGGCACGGATTTCTGGTATTGTTATGCCAATGTGAGTGTTCCCAAACCCACCGTATCGGATAATTGCAGCGCGATTACCGATTATGAACTTACCTCTTCCGGAGGCACGGTAGTGGCGTTTGGCAATAATTATGTGATCAATGGCCTGGAGATAGGAACACATACCATAACCTGGTGGGTGACGGACGAATGCGGCAACCGCAGTTCGTGCAGTTTCTATATCACGGTGATCGATGATGTGGTCCCGGTCGCCAATTGCGATGAGCACACGATCGTCTCCCTCACCAATGACGGAATCGAAGGGATCACCCTGGTGCCGGCATCGGTCTTTGATGATGGAAGCTATGATAACTGTGGACCGGTGACGTTCCGGGCTCGACGCATGGACAGCTGTATTGATTTTGACTGGACGACGGAAGGCGCCTGCATCGATGATGTGCCGGGCGGCATCCCCCCGGTCAATAGCCGCGATCGGGGTACGGTACACCGTCCGTGTGTTCCGTTTGCCTGCTGTGATGTGGGCGCAGGCCCGATCATGGTGGAACTGGAAGTGACCGATGCGGCGGGCAACAAGAACTATTGCATGATCGAGGCGGAAGTCCAGGATAAGATATCACCGTTTGTGGAATGTCCGCCGGATATCATTGTGAGTTGCGATTTCTGGTTCAATGTACAGGAAGGCACATTTGAGGATGAGGAGGGAAATGCGAACGGGAACCTGGATGAGGATCCGCTCAGCGCCGTCTTCGGGAACATGTATGATGCCTTTGCCAACAATGACGATGAAAGTGTCCGGGCGGATATCATCATCAATGACCCGGACAACGAAGCATACGGACAACCTCATTTCTGGGGCATCGACGGATGGGCAGATGATAATTGCAAGGTACATCTCCAGGTGCGGGTACGGGTGGTCGATGACTGCAGCGGAGCATCCTTACCGGCCAATGCACCGGCCGGTGCAGTCAAACTGATCGAGCGCCGGTTCAGCGCGATCGATGACCAGGGTAATGTCGGCACATGTGATCATCCGCAGCGGATCTGGGTGGTGGACTACGATCCGTTCTATATCACGGATACGAATTGTAACAACGCGGACCCGAACGATGGAGTGATCTGGCCGTGTGATGTATTGCTGACCAATTGTCCGGAGGACCTGGGCAACACGGGTGAGCCCACGATCTATGATGATGCATGCAGCCTGATCGGGGTGACCTATGAAGACACCCGGTTTGACTTTGTTGATGGCGCGTGCTATAAGATTCTGCGGGAGTGGTCGGTGATTGACTGGTGCCAGTACGGAAGCGATGGCGAAGGCGGCTATAACGGGCTATGGCATTATACGCAGGTGATCAAGGTGCATGACGAACAGGGACCGGACTTCACCAATTGTCCGTCGGGCCCGGTCACGCTGTGCGTAGCCGATCCGGGCGTATCGTTGCCGGATAACAACCAGGCATTCCTGGGTGAAGACAATCCGAATGCGAGCAGCTGCAGTGTTCACCTCAACCTGCATCAGACGATCCATGAAACGTGCTCAGACATCATTCATTATGATGTGAAGCTTTATCCGAATAACGGAGATGAATTTATCTACCTGAGAACCACTACGACGGTGACGGTGGATGAGAATAATAACGCAGACCTGAGTTTTGATACCAGGCAAAACACGATACAGGCCATCCGGCAAAACGGGATACCCTACAACAGCAAATGGTGCGGAGATTATCACCGGATCTTATGGAGTGCGGAGGATGGTTGCGGCAACTGGAGCCATTGTGAATACCTGATCCGGCTGGAAGACTGCAAGCAGCCCTCGCCGGTATGTATCAATGGACTGAGCACCGTGGTGATGCCCATTGGCGGACAGGTGACCATCTGGGCGAAGGACTTCAATGCGTCCAGCTTCGATGATTGCACACCGGAAGCCAACCTGCTGTACTCGTTCAGTGGCGACAGCTATCAGCCGAGCTACACGTACACCTGCGATAATGTACCTGCCTTCGGCGTTGAGCTGAGCGTACAGATCTGGGTGGCGGATGAAGGAACGGATGACAACTGCAACGGGCAGATCAGCTGGAACGAGCGGAACAAGGATTATTGCACCACGACGATTGTGATCACGGATAACGCGCATGTATGCGGCGATACGACCGGATCGGTTATTGCCGGGGAGGTATTGACGGAGCATGAGCAAACGGTGGCCAATGTCAATGTTGAACTGGATTATAACGGCCAGATGCTGAGCAACATGATGACCGCACAGGATGGATATTACCATTTTGACTACCAGCTGGCACACGACTTCATCGTACGGGCGGCACGGAATGACAACCATAAAAACGGGGTATCCACGCTGGACCTGGTCCGGATCCAAAAGCACCTGTTAGGGATTGACCCATTCACAAGTCCGTATGATCTCATTGCCGCAGATGCCAACAACAGCCAGGGTGTGAGTGCGATTGACTTAGTTGAACTGCGAAAACTGATTCTGGGCTTGTATAGTGAATTGCCCAATAATCAAAGCTGGCGTTTCGCCGCTGAGCGATTCGTGTTTACCAATCCACAGCATCCATGGCCGTTTGATGAACAGATCCATGTAACGCCGGAGGATACGGCAGGCATGAGTATGAATTTTATTGCGATCAAAGTTGGGGACGTCAACAACACGGCGCAGGTCAATGCGAACCAGATCCTGCCGAGGAACGGAAGCGGAGTGCTACACTTTGAAGCGGAGGAGCGGACGTCTAAAGCCGGAGAGCCGGTGGACCTGGTGGTCCGGTCCGGTGATTTCGAAGGGATTGAAGGTTACCAGTTTACCCTGGAGACCCCGGGACTGGAATACACGGGTATGGAAGGCGGCGCGGTGGAAATGCAGGAAGAAAATCTGGCTTCGTTGAAGGACAGAGTGACGGTGAGCTGGCATAAGGTGGGAGGTCTCAACGTGGTCCCGGGAGAAGTGCTCTTTACGATTCATTTCAAGGCCGTTGCAGCCGGAAAGCTTCAGGACCTGGTAAAAATCAGCTCTGCCGTTACACAGGCTGAGGCTTATGATACCGGAGATCAGATCAAAGATATCTTCCTGGGCTTCCGGGGCGTAACCGATGAGCCAATCTTCGAACTGTATCAGAATGAACCCAACCCATTTAAGGGAAGTACGCTGATTGGCTATAAAGTACCTGAGGCCGGTCCTGTGAGCCTGACACTGTTTGATGGCACAGGACGTATCCTGCTGGTTAAAGAGCAGGACGCCGTGAAGGGACAGAATACGATTCTCATCAGTAAGAAAGAATTGCCCACCCTTGGCGTATTGTATTACAGGCTGGATGCCGGGGAATACACGGCGACGAAGAAAATGGTGATCATCGAATAAAACGAAATCGTTAATGCAGAGCCCATCCGGATTTCGGGTGGGCTTTTTTATTTTTACCGGCTATGAAAAAAGTCCTATGGATCGCTTTTTTATTTGGAGCCATATTGTATGCTCAGGCTCAATCGCCGGAGGAGCGCCTGGCTCAATTGGGTATAACACTTCCCGCAGCGCCCGCTCCTGCCGCCAATTATGTCAATGCTGTTCGCGCCGGAAACCTGTTGTTCCTGGCCGGTAAAGGGCCTTCCTATCCGGATGGGAGCAGGATCACTGGTAAGCTGGGCCAGGATCTTACCGTCGAGCAGGGCTATGAAGCGGCGAAAAGCGTGGCCATCGCCCATATGGCCGTCCTCAAAAGTGAATTGGGGGACCTGGGTAAAGTAAAGCGGATCGTCAAGGTGCTGGGCATGATCAACAGCATGCCGGATTTTACCGATCATTCGAAGGTGATGAATGGATACTCTGATATGATGGCGGAGATATTCGTCGAAAAGGGAAAACATGCACGATCTTCCGTTGGCATGTGTTCGCTTCCCTTTAATATTGCGGTGGAGGTGGAAGTCGTGGTGGAGGTGGAGGACTAAGGGAATGGGTATGTCTTTATTAATCCTATGTAGCAATAGATGATCCCTACTCCGAATAAAAGACGCTATTTCGATGAGGATATTCTTCTATGTATCCTCTTATTTGCTCCAGGATTCAACGGAATACATTTGCAGACTCAAAAGTGCGTTTAGGTCACCTTTTGGCATAGGGTGTAATCCACCCCCAATATAATCCCCTCCTCCCCGGCTTCTTGGTATCATTTTTGATCTAATTGGGTACAGAGCTGTTATATAGCCCATGAACGTCCTTTTATACGGCCAGGTGTACAAATCCAACCACCGGGACTGCCTGCTTGATGTCCTGACCACCCTGCGCGATGAAGGGCTAGGTGCCTTTGCCTACACCCCCTATTGGGAGCAGGCGGATAAGAGTATCCGCGACTTCGGGGAAGTCAAGCCTTTTGTGGATTTTGATCAGACACCCGTAGACGCCATTATGGCTTTTGGCGGCGATGGTACTGTCCTCGGGGCCATTTCCATGGTCAATGAGCGCCAGGTTCCCATCATGGGGATCAACCTGGGGCGCCTGGGCTTTCTCTCCGGCATCGAAGGTCGCCTGGGCGGATATGCCGTCAAAGAGCTGGCGCAGGGACGCTATCATTTTGATGAACGAAGCATGCTTTACCTGCAAACGGATGATCGGGGGATCTTTACCAATTCCAGGCTGGCATTGAACGACTTTACACTCCACAAGCGTGATACTTCCAGCATGATCACGATCCACACCTATATTGACGGGGAATTACTCAATTCGTTTTGGGCGGATGGCCTGATCGTCGCCACACCTACCGGCTCCACCGGGTATTCGCTGAGTTGCGGGGGACCGATTATTTTTCCCAATTCGGGTAACCTCGTTATCACTCCTGTGGCCCCTCATAACCTGACCGTGCGGCCCATCGTCATTTCCGACACCAGCGTCATCTCTTTTGAAATCGAAGGACGCGCGGAAAGTTTTCTGTGCTCGCTCGACTCGCGGTTTGAAGCCGTCACTTCCTCCCATCAACTCTCTGTCCGGAAGGCGGATGTCAAAACGCGGTTTATTCAACTCTATAATTATTCATTTCTCCGGACCTTGCATGACAAGCTCACCTGGGGACGGGATTCACGTAATTGATGAACCATATATCCATACCGGTATCATGGCATGGCCAGCGGCTGACCGCTTTATTGGATTACGGCTATTGCCTCGCGATCCCCCTGGACCATACGCATCCTCAACCCAATGCCTATGCCGCTCCGTTGTACGAAGCGACCCCGCACCAGGCAGATGGTTGGACCGGCGATACGAGGTCCGGGGCATCGGTCAATTTCTATAACCTCCGCCTCAATCCACATGGTAACGGCACGCACACGGAGTGCGTTGGGCACATTGCCAGGGAGCGGTATTCCGTTCATGATGCCCTGGGGGATGGGTTCTGGATCGCTCAACTCATCACCGTCTATCCTTCACACCAGGACAATGGAGATAAGGTCATTGATCAGTTGGAATGGCAGGAAGGAATCGAAGCGATCATCCTGCGCACCATGCCTAATCATCCGGATAAGATGGTCAGGCAATACACGCATACGAATCCTCCGTATCTGCACGCTGACCAAGCGCAAACCATGGCCGCCTCCGGGATACGGCATTTATTATTGGATCTGCCCTCTGTTGACCGCGAAGCAGATGACGGGCGGCTGGCAGCGCATAAGGCTTTCTGGCAGTTTCCGGACGCACCGAGGATGGATGCCACCATCACGGAGTTGATTTATGTTGACAATGTCATTCCCGACGGGTTATATTTACTTCAGATCCAAATGCCTGCCCTTGCACTTGACGCAAGTCCAAGCAGGCCGTATATCTATCCCATCCGATGAAAAGTCCATTGTATCCCGGCCGGTCCGAAACCTACGAAGCCTTCCTGGCGATCGAGGCCGGGGCGTACAAGGAAAAGATCCAGTACGTCGAGGAGAATTTTTTCCTCCTCCACGAACTCCCCGTTGACGAGTATTTTGATATGATGGTCCTGTACGGAGAGGCGCTTTTTGAAACCGGCGAGTATCAGCGGCAGGCCAAATTGGCCGATCATATCCTCGAGATGAGCATCGAGCGTAACATCATCCTGCACCGCGGGCAGGACGTCTATTTTGAAACCCTGTTTAAAAAAGCCGCCTCGCTTCATAACCTGGAGAAAATGGATCAGGCCATCCATATCCTGAAGGAACTGATCAAAATCAATCCCGATCATGAAAGCACCAAGCTTTTTCTGATCAACTGTTTTATCCGTCAGCAGAAAGCGGCCGTTCGCCCCTACCGCAACATCAGCCTGGTCGTCCTGTTGAGCAGCGCGCTCATCATTGCGTTCGAACTCACCCTCGTGCGGCGACTATGGCCTTCGTGGGTATCCATCGTGGAAATGGTCCGGAATGGCTTATTTATCAGTGGGGTCGTACTGCTGATCGCCGGGGAAGTAATCGTGCGCTATAAAGCCGTCGAAGACGTTTACAGCTTTACGAAAGCCACCAAGCGCCGGAAAGAGAAACAGGAAGTCTAAATCAACGATATCCAATCGTGTCCAGACGATCCACGGCATCTTTATTATTCAGCAGTCTGTTTTTTACGGTACTGCAGCCGGGGATAGTCGCCGGTTTGATCCCCTATTGGTTATTGCGGCAAGCGATACGTTCCACATTTTCCTTTCATTGGGGATGGACGCAGTTCCTGGGGATTTTTCTTTTCACGACCGGCCTCCTGCTTCTCCTCGATTGTGTTCTTCGGTTTGCCCTCATCGGTAGGGGAACACTTTCCCCTGCCGATCCGACAAAAAAGCTGGTGATCCGGGGTTGGTATCAATACAGCCGCAATCCGATGTACATCGGGGTCATGGGGATGTTGACGGGAGAGGCCCTCTTTTATCAAGTTGCCTGGTTTTGGTGGTACGTGGCACTCATCGGTCTTTTATTCAACCTATTCATTATATTGGTGGAAGAGCCCAGGCTCAAAAAGGACTTTGGAGAAGAATACCTCGCTTACCGGAAAAGCGTACGCAGATGGCTCTGATGAATCAGTTATTTCAGATCGAAAACACCATCTTTTGAAAAAATATTTTTTACTCCTGTTGATTATCCCGGGCTTCGGGCTGCCGGTCATGAGGGCTCAGTCCCTGGTCATTGATCACCATTCCATTGCTGCCTTTGACAGCATCCCTGAAATGTATAAAGTGGCTGCCGCGCAGATGCGGCTCCTTTTTATGGACCGTTCCGTCGGGTTCAATATTTCTGCTTACCTCGATTGCCTCGCATCCCCTTTTGCCTCCGCCTCCGCGTACTGTAAAAAATACGAGCACATGGATTCCCTCTATGCGGTGGATCCTGCCGAGGTACATTGGTCCGGAACCTGGGACCGGAGTCACTGGCAATATGAAGCCTGGCCGGATGGTTGTTCAGAGGACGTTCAGTGTTTTATTGATTTCATCACCCCACAGCTTGATTCCTTTGAGGTGATCGGCTGCCAGTTTTCGTACCTGGCCGTCTTGCCGGGAGCGATGATCGCCAATCCCGTCAGCGGTTTTTTTGGTCAGCAGGGAAATAATAATAAAGCGAGCACCTATGCGGCATTCGCTGCGGCACACGCCGGTAAAAAACTCATCTGGTGGACGACTTCACTGGCCCGCGGCATCGGGACGCCTGAATCCGAATCGTTCAATGAACAAATGCGCGCCTATGCAGCAGCCCATGATATCATCCTCTTTGATGTGGCGGATATCGAATCGCATGCGCCGGATGGTATGCCTTGCTTTGACAACCGGGATGGTGTGCCTTATAAGGATGAAAACAATCCGGACGATGGGTTGACTATCCCGGCCATTTGCCCCCAGTATACCACTGAAACAGAAGGGGGGCACCTCGGTGCGATCTCGGCCGGGGGAATCCGGATCAGTAAGGCGATGTGGGTATTGATGGCCAGGCTGGCGGGCTGGACGGGCCTTGTCACCCGGGTCATGGAGCCGGTCAAGCCTCACTTTCGCTTGTTTCCCAATCCGGCGACCGATAAGATCACGCTGGAAACCGATTTATCCGCCACCATTGGTGAATACCTGATTTTTGATTTACACGGCCGGTTGAAAATGAGGAATGATTTCCAGATCCAGGCCAAAGGGAATACCTACATCGGCATATCCCTCCACAATTTCAATCCCGGCATGTATTTCGTGCAGATACGCCACCAGGGCCTTTGGGAAAATCATAAAATGATCGTGTATTAAGCCAGGGGCGGTCCCCTGCCGGCACAATTGTCATTCCTGTTTATCGCACCAGGGTGACATCGCCTTTCACCCTGGCCGTTCTTCCATCTCCCAGGGTCAGGCTGGCAACATAGACGAATACGCCGGGGTTAAGCAGTTTCCCTCTGAACTTACCATCCCATCCTTCAAACGTGCTCAGGATGAAATCCTCTTTTTTAAAGAGCAATTCTCCCCACCGGTCATAAAGGGTAAGGTGATGCACATACGTATTCTCCATCCGGCTGTACATCGTCCAATGATCGTTGATCCCGTCCCCATTGGGTGTGAAGACGTTGGGAATGTAGAGTTGATCACGGACGGTGCTGTCTTCCACCACCTGCAGCCAGGTACTCAAAACATATTGACAGCTGTCGGAGGCGGTAATCGTAACCGTTAACAGGGTATCCGAAACGGGATAGACCCAGGTGGCCACGCAGGTATCACAACGGAGGATGCCCGGAGCGCTCCAATCGTAATGAAGACCGGCCGAATGCACATCCCCGGTAATCGCAAGCCAGACACTGTCCCCCGGGTTCACCGTACCTCCGGGAGGTAATTGAAAGAAAAGCGCCGGAGTGGCAGTAATCTCGGCTTCATCAACAACCGTACAGCCATGCTCGTCGGTCAGGGTGAAGGGGTAGATGCCTTCATCCAAATGCAGCACCACAGTGTCTTGTTGATGAAGCGAAGGCCAATCGACCATGATCGAATGATTTCCCGCAAGGGTCAGGACAATACTACCCAGGTCAATACAATTCCATGCCGCCCACACGGTGTATGGTAAAGCAGGGAATAAATCAATATATACATCCAGCGTTGTATCGCAGCCTCCACCCGGTGAACCCAGGTCAAAGGAATAGGTTCCGGGTGTATCAATCCATTGACCCTGGACCTGAATGGAATCTCCCGGGCAAAGGGTGTCCTGCTGTATGAGAAAGACATCCGCACAATTGGGGGCCAACAGGAAATCAAAATAAGCCTCTCCGCATATGGTATCATCCACCATGGCTGAACCATGCACGACCGATAAGCCGGCCGGCAATAATAAACTGTCCACATACAGGCTATAGAGGCCGGCGTCATATTGCCCCGAAACCTGTCCCTGTCCATCGGTAACCTGAATAACAGGGGCCTGGTTGATCAGGTGATCAAGGACTACCGTGATGCCTTCTATCACGGTGTCTGCCGGCGAGAGGATCCCGTTAAGATCCACATCGATCCATACGGTCGCCTGGATGACGATGCTATCGGGTAGGGCAATAAAAACAGTGAAGACGGAATCACATCCTGACACACTAGGCATATGCACGACGTATGTTCCGGTGTCTGTCCAGGTACTATCCCCGATGGAAATCATGTCTCCCGGGCAGAGATCAACATACTGATCCGGCCCTGCCGTTATGCAATTGTTGGTCAGCAGCAGCGCCACGGAAACGGAATCATCGCATGTAGCCACGATCGCCTGTACGCTGTCGATCAGCATGCTGTACTGGGATGGAAAGGTCTGCGGATCAAAAAAGGCGGTATACTGGGTGGCGGGATAATCCTCAAAAACAAACATCCCGTTTCCTTCCGTAAAGGTCGAACCTGCATGCAAACCGTCATCAGAAAGGATTTCCACCCCGATATTGGGTACAAGTGCATCCCCTGTACTGATGATACCATCTCCGTTGGTGTCGAAATAAACCTGCACCGTCACTGACCCAACCCCGGTGTATAACATCACATCAAGCGGATCACTGACGGCTACGCATCCGTTGAGCATCGTCACTTCAAACACATAACTTCCATCCGCCGTTACCTGGTAATGGTCCGGCCATGTCGTACCGGACTCGATGAG
>CAZTXO010000053.1:22456-23548 GCA_964617515.1 uncultured Saprospiraceae bacterium
TTCGGGATTGACAACGACCAATGTGTTTTGATCATAGGCGCATCCCGATCCAGCGCTCAGGTTGATCACGGGCACCTGGGGAAGTGGATAGATTTCCACCCATATGGATGCCGTATCCGACATACACCCTGCTGCATTGACGGCGTACACTTCATATACCTGGATCCCCGGATCAGGCAGGTTGGCTCCTTCATCCGTAAATTGAAGAATGGCCGTTATATCGCCCTGCACCCATTGCCACGATGCCACACCCGAGCCGAACGCCTGCAATTCAAATTCCTTTCCATAACACAGGTGCAGGGAATCCTGCCATGGACCATACATGCCCGGGCCGAGTATTTCCCTGGCTTTGACAGAGACTTCAGGTTTAGGCAGCAGGCTGACGAAAACGGCAGGAGGTGTATAGGTACAGGCATAGGAATCATAGATCAGGACATCATACAGATTGGTCTCGGCAACCTTGATTTGTGCCATGACACCGCCGTTACTCCAATCCCAACGGATACCTCCGGGAGGCGCAGAAAGCGTAGCCGTATCGCCAAAACAAAGCGTCGATCCCGGCACGACATCCATCACTCCGTTCAATGTATTGGCGTGTATATCCACGGAAAAGGAATAGTGTGCCTGGCAACCGGACACATCCCTGGCTGATACGGTAACGGCATACATGCCCGGAGACGCAAACGCATGGAGCGCATGATCCCCGGTACCATTGTTTTGAATGCCGCTGACAGGATCACCAAAGTCCCATTGGATATCAAATATATTTCCCGGCAACGAAAAGGGCATCGCTTCCCGTTCGCAATACAGGGGATCGTGCACCGGAAGGAGGGGAGGTCCACCGGAAACCTGGACCATCAGCCGTTTTTTTGAGATACAGCCGCTGACTAAGGTAATCGTAAGCTCGACCGTATAATCGCCAGGGGCGGAAAATAGGTGGTCAGGATCCTGCATGGAAGAAAGATTGTCAGACCCGCTGAACGGATCGCCAAAATTCCATGTCCATGCAGTAATGGACTCCCCGGGAAGAAAAGTGGTGAGATCCTCAAACTTGACCGGGCTGTCGGCGCATGCGCCTTCGTATTTGAAATC
>CAZTXO010000054.1:0-22930 GCA_964617515.1 uncultured Saprospiraceae bacterium
TTCCAGGGCAACCTTGGCCTTGAATTCCGCGCTGAACTTGCGCCTTGTCTGTTTTCCCGATAGCTATCGGGATAGGTTTAGTAAATTTAGGTGATTGATTTCACTAAACCTCTGGTCTCAATTTAGGGGAGTATTACAGAATTACTTTTCCAATGTTCGTAACTATATTCGAATGGTCCCTTAGATTTGTATAGTTAGTTATGTACATAGCACTTTTGTACCTTGGACTATGTGAACTTTGTATCATAGTCGAAGGAACAAAGGGAAGGCTACACCAGGCATTACTTCGCACTACTTCCGCATGGTTTGTTGGCCGGTGACCCTCCTGGGTGCTATGATCATGTTTTTGATAGTTGCGCTGATGGAAGGCTACTCTTTTTTGTTCATGATAGATCTCTACGGTGGTCGTTGTGTAGACCAGTTTGAGCTGTTTACCAATCAGGGTGTATGGAACGCTGTACTGATGACGGTCTTCTCCAAGTATCACGTGATAATTACTTTGCACTTTGGCCATCGTCGTATGACGTATCTCATACCTGTGATCCGGAAGTGGTTTTAACAGCATTTTTTCCTCCGCTTCAAAAATCATTTTTCGGGAGTAGTTCTTGCGCTGGAAGAAGTCTGTATTGTGTTTTTCAAGCTGTATCCGAATGGCGGCATTGAGTTCTTCCAGGCTATAAAGCACTTCATTACGCAAGGGTGCATAGATTCGCTTGTAGGCAACACCTACAGCATTCTCCACACCCGCTTTGTCGCGGGGCTTGCGAACACGCGTAGCCATGACCGTGCAAGCATGATACCGGCCAAAGTATTCCATTGCCTCAGTGAATACAGGCTCATACCGACTCGCACTTGTTACCAATGTACGCATATTGTCTGTCTTGATACTTTGAGGAACACCGCCATAATAGTGCAGCGCATTGGACAATCCGTTTACAAAATGCTCCCGCTGCTGGGAGCGCAGGGCTTCCACATACGTGTAGTGGCTGTAAGGCAATACACATACCAGCACTTCACAACTGACCAGTTCGCCGGTCGCCCGATTGACATAATGCAGTTTGTCACCGGCAAAATCGACCAGCAATTGCTCTGCTGGCCGATGGGTAAAATATATGACCGCACCCTGCACTTTTTTGTACCGGGACAGATGCTCGCAAAATTGGGTGTATCCATAACCGTCCGGGTTTTGTTCCCGGTATTCATCCCATAACAATTGCATGGTAACGCCACGACGACGCAACTCTTCTGCAAAATATTCCATACGGCCCTGCAGATCTTCGAATCGGGTCCGTTCGGTTAGAACTCGCTCACTTCCGTTTTCGGCTTGCACCGCATTGAATAATGCCTAGTCATCCAGGGCCAGGATTTGCTCAAACGTCCAGCCTTTGCCTTCTACTCGCCTCTTATAACCCTTGATCGTGTTGCGAGCGATTCCCGTCAGACGGCAGATGCTGCTGATGGGGTATCCATTAGCCAGGAAACTAAAGAGTTGACGGATCTGATGCATACTGAGCGATTTGAAAGCCATAGACGATGTGGTTTTTGTGTTCCACAAAGCGATAGCTTTTGCATCAAATCCACGATAAGGAAAGGGTGGTCAATATGCCGGAATGTCAGTTCCGGAAGACATTAGCGGGGTGGTCAATATGCCGGAATGTCAGCCATTTTAACATTTGCCTGGTCAACGGACTCCGAATTACCCTGGTCAGCAGACTCCGAAAACAGATGGTCCATAGGGACCGAAATCTCCAGCGGGACCAATCAGATGTCCCGTATGACTTTGGCAGGACTGCCATAGGCTACCACACCACCCGGGATATCTTTCGTGACCACCGATCCCGCTCCGATGATGCTGCCCGCGCCGATTTTTATTTTATCCAGGAGGGTGGCGCCCGCGCCGATCACGGTGCCTTCCCCGATTTCACAGATGCCGGCAACCGTAACGCCCGGGTTGATAGTCACATAATCTTGCAGGATGCTATGATGCCCGATACTGGCGTGCCGGTTGATCACGACAAATTTTCCGAACGTGCAATAAGGAGCGACGACAGACATCGGACCGATGTGCAGTCCCGGTCCATAATGAAAGACGGCCGGCACCACCGATGAAGGATGGATGAGGGAAATGAACCGGTCTTCAGGGATAGGGTACTTCCGGATAAAATAGTCCGCGATCAGCTTCCTGGATTTGCCGATGGAGGCGACCACATACTGGGCGTCTTCCCAGTCCTGTATCGCATTTTCCTGGTACGTTTTGACCAGGATGCCCGGTGTATCATAAGGATAGCGAAGGGAGTCGTTGTCTTCATCCGCGATATTGGAGATCAATCCCACTTCCGCATACGATCCGGTCAGCATGTCCAGGAGGATGCTCAACGCGAAGGTGCTTTTGCCCAACAGGTAGAGCCGAGGGGTCATGTCCGGGTTCGCTGTTCATTGTAAAAACCCAGATGGCCAAAGTCGGCGGGCTTCATGATTTTTCTTTCAAAGATCTCGGCCATGCGCCTTACGCGTCGCACGAGTTCCAGGTTGGTGGCCAGGGTCTGTTTGCCCGCATCGTAATATAGGTTGTCTTCCAGGCCGACCCGCACGCCGCCTCCCATGGTGACGGCGAGGGTATTGGCCGGCAATTGTTGGGGGCCGATCCCGCCAAAAGCCCAGTAAGCGGAAGGCGGAAGCTCGACCAGGGCGCTTCCGATGGAATGAAAATGCAAAGGCATGCCCGCGATGTTGCCGAAGATCAGGTTAAAATAGAAGGGTGGGGTGATGAGCCCTTTTTGTTGCAGGTATTTCGCGTACTGGATCATCCCGACATCAAATACTTCCAGTTCCGGGTGAACACCGTAAGCCTTCATTTTTTCCGCCAGTTGCTGGATCATCTCGGGGCTGTTGATACTTGGCTGACGGGGAAAATTCATGGAACTGAGCGTGAGGGATCCCATATCGGGCCGCAGCTCGATCGCTTCAGACCGCTGCTCAAAGGCGCCAAAGTTTCTGCCGCTGAGAGACAGGCAGATGACCAGGTCCGGGCAGTGCGTCCGGATCCCGTCCACGATTTTTTGATACACCCCGCGCTTGTAGGTAGGCTCTCCCTGCGCGTCCCGCGCATGCAGGTGGACCAGCGTGATGCCCTCTTCATAGACCTGGTGCACATCGTCGATGATCTCCTCCGGCGAGATGGGCACATGGGGATTCATGGCTTTGGTCGGAACCATGCCCGTCGGGGTGAAATTGATGATGAGGTCCTGCATAGGGATGATCCTGATCGGGTAAAAATAGCCTATTCAGGGGATTTGATATTTTTACGCAAGCCCATGGGGCCAAAACAGTTAGGCATGACAAAAGGAAACCAGAAAAAGAAAAAAACCGCCAGGCCTGGTTCCGCAGTTGCGCCAACTGGTCGTGAGCTGCCCGGGCGCATTTTGCTGTGGGCTTCGGGAGCCCTCATCGCCTTGTCCGCCATCAGCCGTGTTGTCTTATCGCATTATCCCATGACGCGGGATGAGGGCACCTATGGCTACCTCGGAAAATTAGCGATGAAGGGATTTACGCCTTATGTGGATTTCTATGAGATGAAACCGCCGATGCTGTATTATCTCTATGGCCTGGGTGGTACCCTCTTCGGGTTTTCGGATGTCGGGCTGCGGCTCTGGGGCATGGTGATGAACCTCCTCGCGGGCATCATGATCTATTTGATCCTCCGGCGATATACGGCATCCGCCTACGCATGGATTGCTGCCGCACTTTTTTCCCTGCTCAGCCTCAATCTTTTTGCCTACGGGTATACGATGGTCGCGGAGCATATCATCAATGCGCTGTTGCTGGTGTCGATTTACCTGGTTCATCTGCGGGATCAACCCAGGGGACCATGGTTCCTGGTGCTGGGCGGCGTGAGTTTTGCCCTCGCCGTACTGACCAAGCAAACCGCCATTCTCCTGGCGCCGGTATACCTGCTGCTGTTTTTATTCACCCCTTCGCGTCAATCCTGGTGGAAAGACTGCCTCTATATGTCCGCGGGCGCTTTATTGCCCGTCCTCCTGGCTGGTGGCCTGCTCTGGATGAAAGGAGCCCTTCCGGATGCGCAATACTGGCTGATCGAGTACCCATCCAAATATGGATCCCATCTCACGCCGAAGGACGGCATGCACTTTTTGAGTTTCTTTTTCCGGCATATAATGACCTTTCAGCTTATCGTGATCGCGGTATCAGCGCCGGTTTTGTTGCTGAGCCTGGTCAGCGGTTGGCGCAAAAAAACCGGGTGGCTCTACCTTTATTTTTTTCTGTCCATCCTGCTCCTGGTGCCGGGATTCAGGTTTTACGGACAATACTGGTTGCTGCTCTTTCCGCCTTTCGCGATGCTGACCGGATGGGGACTGGAACGACTCGATATGGTCAGGAAAAGTTATGGAAGCATCGCCGGCATCCTGGTGCTCCTGGCACTTGTCGTGGAATTGGGTGTCCACAGCGGCTATTATTTTTCGGAGAAGCGGTTTGCGGAAGCCGATAAGCTCAACTACAACAATCCGTTTGATGCCATCCGGAAGTTGTCACAATATGCCGGTAATCTCATGCAACCCGGGGATTCGATCATGATGTTTGGGTCGGAGCCACAGGTTTATCTCTACGCCCACCGGGTCGCCCCGACGCGCCATGTGTTCATGGGCATGCTGACCGATCCGCATGCCAGAAAGGATGCCTATGTGGAAGAAGTATTGCAGGATCTGAAGGAGCGTAAACCTGCCTATGTTTTGTTCAATGTGTTTCCCTTTAGCTGGACCATCACGCCGGATTCGGACAGGCGGCTGTACAATGACTCATTTCTCTATGTCGACAGGCATTACACGGCAGTAGCTGCGTATGACATGACACAGCAGCAATACCACTATGCGTCCGACGGGACTCCGATCGATACGCGGCAGGCTAACCAGGTCATTCTATACAAGATCAATCCATGAGGGAACCCGGGATCATATCTTTCCCCGCCCATGGGGATCAGGAAGAGGGTTACCTCTATGTCATGGAAGGGAATCGCATTCCCTTTCAAATACGACGGGTGGTGTTTGCCCGGGATACGCCGGAGGGTGTGGTGCGAGGCAGGCATGCGCACTACCAGACAGAAATGATCCTGATCGCCATGACCGGCCGCATTGAGGTCAGGACGATCACCAAAGAAGGAGCCTTGCAGCATTTCGTCCTCGCCGACCCGCACCACGGTCTTTACCTGCCGGTGCTGTGCTGGCATGAAATGACCTACAGTAGGGACGCGGTACAATTGATGCTGACCAATACGGAGTATGACGAGGCGGATTATATCCGGGATTGGGAGATTTTCAGGGAAGTTCAGGCAAAATATGCGCGCAGGTAAGTTGTCGGTCATCCTCCTTTCGTACCAGAGCGAAGCCCGCCTGGAAAAAGCGACAGGCGAAATCAGGGAAGTGCTTTCCAGGGAGGGAATACCGCATGAGATCGTGATCATCGACGATGGTTCGACGGATCGATCGGTGAAGAAGGCGGAAGAGCTCAGCAGGGAAAATCAAACTATCCGGGTTTTTCCCCTGTCCCGTAATTATACCAGTCCCATGGCCCAGTTTGCCGGCCTCGAAGTCTGCTCGGGCGATTGTGCGGCGCCGATGCCGGATGACGGACAGCGGCCTTTGCCGCACCTCGTCGATATGTACCGTCGATGGCAGGAGGGACATGATGTGGTGGTCGGGTACCGGACCGGCAGGCGCGACGGATGGTTCAGTGATTTCTGGTCGGGCCGGTATTATGCGTGGATGAATACCTTCTCGGATGTCCGGTTCCCGCCGGGAGGCTCGGATGGATACCTGATCGATCGATCTGTCATCGATATACTCAATACGCAGGTCAGCAAACGGAATACTACCCCCGTGATGGAAATTCTCCGCTTGGGATTTCCAACCGTGTTTCTGCCATACGAACGGCCGCCCAGGGCCGGTAAGTCGAGGTGGACATTCCAACGTAAAATCAACCTGGCCCTCAACACGTTTTTTGCGTCATCTATCGCTCCCTTGCGTTTGATCACCTGGTTAGGGCTGGGTGTATTTTGCCTTTCCCTCGCGGCCATCCTGATGATCATCGCCGCCAAACTTTTTTCGGATAACCGGCTGTTCGGATTACCGGTGCAGGGCTGGGCGACGCTCGTGGTACTGATCACGCTTTTCAATGGGCTGATCATGTTGTGCATCGGCATTGTGTCCGAATATCTCTGGCGGATGTATGATGAAGTAAAGCACCGGCCTCCGTATTTGTTCAGGGACAAAGGACGGTCATGACGCGGATTCCTTTCTTTGACCATAAGCCCATGCACCAGGCTATCCATGGCCAATTGCTGGAAGCCATGGAGGAAGTCCTCCGCCACGATTACCTGATCCTGGGGCCGCAGGTGGAAGCGTTCGAGCGGGAATTCAGTGCATACCTGGAGATCCCTTTTGCCGCCGGCGTCAACAGCGGATTGGACGCGTTGCAACTCGCCCTGCGAGCTATGGGTATCGGACCAGGCGATGAAGTCATCGTGCCTGCCAATACCTATATCGCTACGTGGAATGCCGTGCAGATGATCGGCGCGATCCCCGTTCCCCTCGACCCGGATCCGGTGACCATGAATATCCGTGCGGAAGACATACAATCCGTCATCGGGCAAAAAACCAAAGCCATCCTCCCGGTTCATTTATATGGCCTGCCCTGCGAGATGCCGGGTATCATAGCGCTGGCAGCGTCACAGGGGTTGAAGGTGATCGAGGATAATGCCCAGGCGGCGGGGGCCGTGTCGGATGGACAAAGGACCGGCACCTGGGGTCATGCCAATGCATTCAGTTTCTATCCCACCAAAAACCTCGGGGCGCTCGGGGATGCCGGGATGGTGACATCCGCGGAGGAAGAAGTGATTCGCTATGTCAGATCCCATCGCAATTACGGTTCATCTGCCCGCTATGTGCACGAGGAGATCGGACTCAATTCGCGCCTGGACGAAATGCAGGCCGCCTGGCTCCGCGTCAAACTGAAGTATCTCGATCAATGGATCACGGAAAGAAGGTCGATTGCAGCGAAGTACCGCGATGGCCTCGAGTCGCTGTCATCACTCCGGTTGCCTCCGGATCATCCAGCGCACACCTATCACCTGTATGTAATCCGTTGCGCAGAACGTGATGCATTGGCCGCTTACCTGCAGGAAGCCGGTATTGCGACCCTGATGCATTACCCGGTACCGCCGCATCTTCAAAAAGCCTACGCCTACCTGGGCTATCGTCCCGGTGATTTTCCCGTTTCAGAAGAGATAGCGAAGACTTGCCTCAGCCTCCCGATCTATCCCGGTTTTACACAGGTCGATTCTGTCGTTGACCAGATCAAGAAGTTTTTTTTGAGCAGATAATCTCCCCTTCACTCTTTCTGCTGCCTATACCCCTGACACATACATATCACTCTCGCTTCTCCACTCTCGCCTTTCGCCTCTCGTCTCTCGACTTTCACCTCTCACCTCCCCACTCCCCACTCTCCACTCTCCACTCTGCACTCTACACTCAGCACTCAGCACTCAGCACTCAGCATTCTACACTCAGCACTCTACACTCTACACTCTGCACTCTACACTCTGCACTCTACACTCATCGCGCTACACCTGCTCTTCAACACGCTTGATCGAATACGCCCGCTGCCCCGTCTGCCCGTAATACGTCTTCATCAGCATGTCACTGATAAAACCCATGATAAAAAACTGGAGGCCGATCAGGAAAGAAAGGAGGGCAAACATCGGCCAGAAGGTCTCCGACATATCCTGTCCTTCGAAAAATTCCTTCAGGGACATCAGTCCCGAAAAGAAACTGAAGATGATGATGACGATGCCGATCACACCCAGGAAATGAAAAGGCCGCATGGCGTACCGGTTCCAGTACCAGATCGCGAGCATATCCACAAATCCCTTCAGCGTGCGTTTGAAGTTGTATTTCGTTTTACCCGCCACGCGCGGCCGGTGACGGACCGGTATTTCGCCCACCAGGAAACCACGCATTTTCAGCAGGGCCGGGATGAACCGGTGCATTTCCCCATAGAGATCCACCTGTTCGAAACATTCCTTGCGGTATAGCTTCAGGGTACAACCGCTGTCATGAATCCCATCTTCGACCAGCACCGAACGCAGCAGGTTGGCTACCCGGCTGACAAACTTTTTGGAAAAGGGATCCTTCCGGTCTTTTCGCCAGCCGGAAACGACATCGAGTTCATGTGCTTCCAGGTGACGGATCAGGGCGGGCACATCCGCGGGATCATTCTGCAGGTCGCCGTCCATGGTCACGATATACGGATACTGCGCATGCTTGATGCCGGCATCGAGGGCGGAGGTCTGCCCGAAATTGGAACGCATGCGGATGATCTTCAGCGGGTGAAGCGCCTTCAGTGCTTTATAGGTGCCGTCCACGGATCCGTCATCGATGATGATGATCTCATAATCCGTGCCCAGGGTATCGGCGACCGCAACAATTTCCGCATGCAGTTTTCCAATGTTTTCCACTTCATTGTACACGGGAACGATAAACGAAACAGGCTGCATAGGGATAAAGGTTAAGGTTCAAACGTGATCGGCTGGTTGCTGATAGGCTACATACCAGTCGACAAAAGTACGGATGCCCTCCTCCAGGTCGGTAGCAGGGGCATAGCCGGTCAACTCCTTCAGCAAGGTGGTATCCGCCCAGGTGGAAGGCACATCTCCCTGCTGGAGCGGCAGGAAATTTTTAAGGGCGGGACGTCCCAGGTATTTTTCCAGCAACTCAATAAAGCGCAGCAGGTTGACCGGGCTGCTGCGACCGATATTGATGATACGGTGCAGGTGATCCGGATCCGATGGCGGCACTTGCAGCAACGCCACGATGCCCCGGATGATGTCATCGATGTAGGTGAAATCCCGGTACATTTTCCCATGATGGTAGACATCGATGGGTTGTCCCTTGAGGATATGATCGGCAAACTTGAAATAAGCCATATCCGGCCGTCCCCATGGACCATAGACCGTGAAAAAGCGCAGCCCTGTCGCCGGAATTTTATACAGGGATACATACGAATGCGCCAGCACTTCGCCTGCTTTCTTGGTGGCACCATACAAGGATACAGGCTGATGGGTCGGGGAGGACTCCCGGAACGGGACCTCTTCATTGGAACCATAGACACTCGAGCTGCTGGCATACAGCAGATGCCTGACCGGGTAGCGGCGGCAGGCCTCCAGGATGTTGAAAAAACCCTGCACGTTGCTGTCCATGAAAGACTGCGGATGATGGATGCTGTGGCGGACGCCTGCCTGGGCCGCCAGGTGGATCACCACCTCGGGCCTGACCGTGGCAAACAGGGCATTGAGGTTGGCGCTGTCCTCCAAATCCAGGTAGTAAAATACGATCCCGCTTTGACCCCGGATTTCCTTGCCCTGTACCAGGTCATCCTGTGGGATCCCCAGCTCGCGAAGGCGGCCGTATTTGAGCCGGACATCATAGTAGGCGTTGAGATTGTCCATCCCATAGACCTGGTGCCCGTCTGCCAATAATGCTTTGCTCAGGTGAAATCCGATAAACCCCGCCGCACCCGTGACCAGTATGTTCAACCCGTATGATTTTGCGGCGCAAGATAAGCATAGCGGCAGGAGGATCAGGCATCAGGACGAATCCCTTGGCTGGTTCACCAGGAAGAAAAAAGAGAATCCGGTAGCCCGGGCAAGGTTACATTTTACCGTTTTTCGTATCTATCAGTAAAGCCGCATGGCGGGCATCTCTGATTATTTTTCGTTTACTTTAAACCATTCCACTCCCGGGGTGTCCAAGCGCTGAAGGAGTTAAAAGCCAAAAAACATTTTCTATGGCAGACATGATCGATTTACCAACGATGCTGAAAGACCAGGCCGCCGCCCGCGCTTCAGCAAGACCCCAACCCCGAACCATGGAGGCATTTTTCAATGCGCCACCCCTCATCATCAATGGTACCCTGGATCCATATACCGGCCCCTGGACAGAACATACCGCCAAGCACCTGCTGAGACGGGCTATGTTCTCTCCCACACCAGCCCAGATCGCGCAGGCAGTATCCGATGGTCTTGAAGGCACGCTCCAGAAATTATTTACCCCCTATGCCGATCCCGATCTGCCGATCAACTATGATAACGCAAATGATCCCAATACACCCATTGGGGAATCCTGGGTGTACAATATCTATCCGGGGGATATGCAATACCCGCAGCGCTCTATCCGGGCCTGGCAGATGAGCCTTTTCCTCAATGAGGGCGTCAGCCTCCGGGAAAAGATGGTCCTGTTCTGGCATAACCATTTCGTCACGGCCGATGCATTCAATGCCAAACTGATTTACCAGTATGTCGACCTGCTGCGTAATAATGCCCTGGGCAATTACCGTAACCTCGTCAAGGAAATCACCATCAATTCCCTGATGCTGCGCTATCTCAACGGAGCTGAAAACAATAAAACGGCGCCTAATGAAAACTACGCACGTGAACTCCTGGAGTTATTTACCATCGGCAAAGGCCCGCAGGCCGGACCCGGTGACTATACCAACTACACCGAGCAGGATATCAAGGAAATCGCCAGAGCGCTGACCGGATGGGTCATTGACATTGCCGGCTTCCAGAATGCCGGACCACATCCGCCCGCTATCTTCCGGCCCAATCGGCATGACACGGGGATCAAGACCCTGTCCAACCGGTTTAACAATGCCGTCATCAACAACCAGAATGAAAACGAGTATAAGGCGGTAGTCGATACCATCCTTAGCCAGGAAGAAGTGTCCCGCTTCATGGCGCGCAAACTCTATCGCTGGTTTGTCTATTACCATATTGACGCTGCCATCGAAGCCAATGTCATCGAACCGCTGGCCCAGATCATGCGGGACAATGACTATGAGATGGTGCCGGTATTGACGGCCTTGCTCTCCAGCCAGCATTTCTATGATGAAAATGCCATCGGCTGCCAGATCAAAAGCCCGGTCGATTTTACCGTGTCCATCATCAAGCCGTTTGAAGTGGCTTTCCCGGCGGACCTCAACAAAAAATATATCATCTGGTTTGCCCTCCATGGATTGGATGCGACGCTGCAACAGGATGTATTCGAGCCGCCCAGCGTGGCAGGCTGGAAAGCCTACTACCAGGATCCGGTGTATTATCGCAACTGGATCAACAGTGTGACGCTGCCCGTGCGCATGGCGGCCAGCGCCAGCATCGCCTATGGACAGATCAATATTTTTGACCGGCCGTTTGGCATCGATGTGCTCAAGGTCATCAGCACCATTGACAATGCGATCGATCCCAATGTCCTGATCCAGCGGTTGACCGAGATGCTTTTGCCCTGGCCGTTGACCGATACCCAATTGGCCAACCTGAAGGAGACACTGATCCCGGGCTTGCCGGATTTTGAATGGACCGTAGAGTACGGTTTGTATCTCACGGAACCGTCCAACCAGATCTATAAAACCGCGGTCGAAAACAGGCTTCGCCCGCTCTTTGCCTCCATCCTCAGCTTACCTGAATTCCAGCTTCAATAACCCAATCAGCTCATCCACCAAAATCAACTACGCATGAAAAGGAGAAATTTCTTACGCGCAGGCGCACTTACTTCGGTTCCGGTTTGGCTCAATGGGATGAAGCTGGGAGCAGTGCCCTTCCCCTTTATGTTCGGGCAGGATCCCAATAATGACCGCGTGCTTGTCCTGATCCAGCTTAGCGGCGGCAATGACGGGCTCAATTGTGTGATCCCCGTCGACCAGTACAGCGCGATCAGCGCCTTGCGGCCCAATATCATGATACCCGAAAACAATGTCTTACCGATCGAGACGGCCACCGGTCTGCATCCGGCCATGACGGCCGTGCGGGATATGTATATGGACGGGAAAATGGGGATCATCCAGGGAGTCGCTTATCCCAACCAGGACCGGTCCCACTTCCGGTCGACGGATATCTGGACCTCCGGATCGGAGGCCACCGAATATCTCAATACCGGTTGGCTGGGCCGCTTTTTCTACAACGATCACCCGACCTATCCCGATGGTTATCCCAATGCCGAGTACGATTCACCTTTCGCCCTGACCATGGGTTCACTGGTGTCCGAAACCTGCCAGGGTCCGCTGACCAATTTTTCTCTGGCCCTCAATGATCCATTTGCCCTGACGCCACTCACGGAAGGAGAAGGCAACAACCTCCCGGATAATAATTATGGAAAGGAACTGCGCTTCCTCATCGATGCCATCGCGCAGACCAATGCCTATGCCAGCATCATCACGGATGCCGCCAACCTGGGGACCAACCAGGTCACCTATCCGGCCAACAACCGTCTGGCCACCCAACTCAAAAACGTCGCCCTGCTGATCAATGGAGGACTGAAAACGAAAGTCTACATCGTATCCCTCGGCGGTTTTGATACGCACTCGGGACAGGTGGATACGGATACCACCCAGGGGGATCATGCTACTTTGTTGCAACAACTCTCCGAAGCGGTAGCCGCCTTCCACCAGGATATCAAGCTCGCCGGCAAGGAAGAAAAAGTGCTGACCATGACCTTCTCCGAATTTGGACGGCAGATCCGTTCCAATGACAGTAAAGGCACTGATCATGGTACGGCCGCCCCCCTGTTTCTCTTTGGCTCCTGTGTCAAACCCGGTATCCTCGGGGAGAATCCACAATTGGATATCAATTCGGATCCGCAGGAAGGCGTCGCGATGCAGTATGATTTCCGTTCCGTGTATGCCACTATCCTCAAGGATTGGCTGGGGATGTCGGAGAATACCATCTACGAAATCCTCAATCCGGAGGTTCAGTTTCTGCCCCTGATCGAAGGATGCTCACTCAATACCGCGATCCAGCAGGAGGTGTTTCTCGATCTCCATTTCAGGCTCTATCCAAATCCGGCTTCTTCCCAGACGACGATGGAGTGGATATCCAATGGACAGCCCTGGACCGCCACCCTGCTTGATAAATGGGGGCATCAGATCAAAGTCTGGAACGGCGCCAGGGGCAGCAACAAGATCGTCACCCAGCAGATCGGATTGCCGGCTGTGCCCTCCGGTCACTACTACATACACCTGAGGCAAGGCAATCAAAGTGTCACAAAGGGTCTTGCCCTGAATTAAGAAAAAGGAGCGCCACCATCCGGCGCTCTTTTTATTAATTGGTGATCACTACCTGGTCCTCGCTGATCATCGGGAGCCCCTGCATCCGGAGATATACCTGGGCCACGGTGAGCACATCCCGCTCACAATACCGCTTGATGTCTTCAAGGGCATGTTTCTGCCAGTAGGCTTCTCCTACCTGGGATCCATCCATCTCACTTTTCGGCGATGGGATGCCGAGGGTATGGGCGAGTAAGTCGAGGGAGGTGTAATTTTTATGATCGCCAAACTTCCACATCTCCATCGTATCCGCGATGTATTTGACTTCCCAGGGCTTTTTACCCGCTATCTGGAAAAGACCCGGAAGCGGGATGCCCAGGGCGGTCATGCGTCGGCACAGGTATGGGATATCAAATTCGCGGATATTATGACCACATAAAGTGTGCGCGTTTGGGTCATGGAAGTTCTTGTCCAGGACGCCCGCAAACTGCGTCAGGATATCCCGTTCGTCATCCCCATAGAACGATTTGATCCGGAGACCAAGGCCGGATGATTCCTGTCCCTGCAGGATGCCGGCGCTGATGACAATGACCTTGCCGAATTCCGCATAGATGGCGGCTTTTTCTCGGTAGGATTGCGCATACTCCTCCTCTTCCCAGGTGTGGTCATCCCGCCTGGCCATGTACCCGATTTTTTGCTGCCAGAGCGATTGCCCGTGTGCATCCAGTTGGTCAAAGTGCGGATGCCGGGAGACCGTTTCGACGTCCAGAAATAAGATTTGGTGGATAGGGGCCATGCCTGGTTTGATTAGCCTGGTGATTGGATGGGGTGGGCACTACCCGGAGGCTTTCCTGCGTTTTGGATTGGAATCTCCGGATGGTCGCCGGCTTCTAAAGTACAGAATCCGCGGCAGGATGGGGTATCCCGGCAAAAATTCGGATATTTGCCACCGAAACCCACCCCCGGGCACTGCCTCCGCCGGCTGCGGAAGCAGGAAAGCCTTTACGCTTTATCTTTGATCATTAACTGAATGCTTATCAAATGACGCAGTCCTCTCAACAAAGGCTCCTGGCCCTGGCTACCGTAGCCATCATTGCACTCCTCGGGCTGAGTGCTTTTTTGATCTATACGAAGGTCAACCAGGATAAACTCATCAAGAAACAAAGCGCGGAACTCATCGAAGAGACCCGCCTCAAAGCGGACCTGGAAAAAGAATATTACCAGGCCCTATCCGATCTCGAAGAGATGCGGAGCAACAACACCGAACTCAACGCCATGATCGAGACCCAAAAGGCAGAACTCAAAAAACAAAAAGACCGGATTGACGGCCTGATCAAATCCCAGAAGGAACTGGAAAAGGCCCGCGAAGAGATCGCCAAACTCCGCACCTATGTTACCGAAGTGGAAGAGCTGCGCAAGCAAAACGTGGCCTTGCAACAATCCAATTCGGCGCTGACCGGTGAACGGGATGAACTGGTCATCCAGGTGCAGCAACAGAAATTGACCAACGAGGAACTCGCTGCCGCCAAGACCTCCCTCACCTCGGAGAAGGAGAAATTGGAGCAGGAAAAAGACGTCTTGTCTAAAAAAGTCGATGTCGCCTCTTCCATCAAGGTGGATGAAATATCCGCCAGCGGGTACCTGGTCAAAAATTCCGGCAAGGAAGCGGAATCCAAAAAGGCCAAGACCATTGACGGGATCAAAGTGTGCTTCAAGACCAAAAGCAACGTGATCGTCACTTCCGGCAAAGAGCGCTTTTTTCTCCGGCTGATCAATCCCCTCGGTGAAGTGATGGCCATCCAGGACCTGGGCTCAGGCAGTCTCAAACTCGGCACCACCGGGGAAACCGTCCAATACACCCAGGCAGTCGATATGGATATCAGCGCCGATCCGGTCAGCGGTTGTATCAACTGGCAGCCCGGCATCCCGTTCGAGTCCGGTGAGTACAAAGTCGAGATTTACAATAAAGGATACCTCTCCGGCAAAGGCAGTTTCGTCCTGAAATAAACCGCAGCGGTAAGCTCATAACGTCAAAGGGGTCCTGCGCGACCCCTTTGAACTTTTTAGACCGTTCGTTTGTCCTACATTGATCCTATGTTCAACTGGAGATTCCGGAAATTCGATCCAGACGCCTTTGCCGACAATCCATTTGAAAGCCTGCTCAAGCTCTTCAAAGAACTCCTGATGTATACCTCCGGTAATGTCAGCGAAGCCCTGAGCTGGCTGACCCAGCTCGATAAACAGTACAACCTGACAACCCCCGATTATGGTATGGCCGATTTTATCCGCGACCTCCGCGAAAAAGGCTATATCAAGGATGATGGTTCCGGCCGCAACATCACCCCGGCTGCGAAAATGGAAATCGAGTTGAGAAGGAAAGCACTCGAGGATGTCTTTGATGATATCAAAAAATCAAGGTCCGGTGATCACAAGACCAATGCCATCGGCATCGGGGATGAGTTTACCTCGGAAATCAAACCCTATGAATGGGGTGACGCGCTGGACCAGATCGCTGTCTCGGAAACGATCAAAAACGCCCATATCAATCATGGCATCGAAGAGTTCTCCCTGACCCAGGAAGACATGCAGATCCATGAGCGTTTCTACCAGTCCCAGATGAGCACGGTCCTGATGATCGATGTCAGCCACTCCATGATCCTGTATGGAGAGGACCGGATCACGCCGGCCAAAAAAGTGGCCATGGCCCTGTCTGAACTCATCACCACCCGCTACCCGAAAGACACGCTGGATATCATCGTGTTTGGCGACGATGCCTGGCAGATTGAAATCAAAGACCTTCCCTACCTCCAGGTAGGACCCTACCACACCAATACGGTATCCGGGCTCGAACTGGCGATGGAAATCCTGCGCAAGCGGAAGAATCCGAACAAGCAGATCATGATGATCACGGACGGCAAGCCCACCTGCATCAAGATCGGCAAGAAGTATTATCAAAACAGTTTCGGGCTCGACAAAAAGATCCTGACACGTTGTTTCGCCCTGGCGGTCAAATGCCGGAAACAAAATATTCCCATCACGACTTTCATGATTGCCCGTGACCCCTGGCTGGTGCAATTTGTCGATCAGTTTACCAAAGCCAATGACGGCAAGGCATTTTATAGCACCCTGGAAGGACTGGGCTCCTTTATTTTCCTGGATTACAAACAGAATAAGCGCAAATTCAAACACTGATGGCATTACCCACCACGCTCGGCGAACTAAAAAAGCAAGGATACCGGCCCCGGTCAATCAAACAGGAACTCAGGGACAACCTGATCTCCCGGTTGCAGCATCGTCAACCGGTCTTTGAAGGGATTTATGGTTTTGACGATACGGTGATCCCGGATATGGAGCGTGCCATCCTTTCCAGGCACAATATTCTCCTGCTCGGTCTGCGGGGGCAGGCCAAAACCCGTTTGGCCAGGCTGATGGTGGGATTGCTGGATGAATATGTGCCGGTCATCGACGGCAGTGAATTAAATGATGATCCGATGCAGCCACTCTCGGTTTTCGGGCAAAAGCGCGTCGAAGAACTGGGGGATGAAACACCCATTCGATGGCTGCATCGAAGTGAACGATATGTGGAGAAACTGGCTACACCGGATGTATCGGTGGCTGACCTGATCGGGGATGTCGATCCCATCAAAGCAGCTTCTCTTAAGTTACCGTATAGTGACGAACGCGTCATCCATTTCGGACTGATCCCGCGATCACATCGCTGCATCTTTGTGATCAATGAGATCCCGGACCTGCAGGCGCGCATCCAGGTCTCCCTCTTCAATATCCTCCAGGAAGGAGATATCCAGATCCGCGGGTTTAAGACGCGCCTGCCCCTGGATATCCAGTTTGTCTTCACGGCCAACCCGGAGGATTACACCAACCGGGGTTCAATCATCACACCGCTCAAAGACCGCATCGAGAGCCAGATCCTGACCCATTACCCGGAGGACATCCAGGTCTCCAAAGCCATCACCCGGCAGGAAGCCACCATCGCCCATCGCCAATCCGAACATGTCCAGGTGCCTGAAGTGGTTCACAATATTCTCGAACGGATCAGTTTCGCAGCACGCAAAAGTGAATTTGTGGATGAAAAATCCGGGGTCTCCGCGCGACTGAGTATCACCGCGCTGGAAAACCTCTACAGTACGGCCGAACGACGGGCCATCCTCAACCGGGAAGCTAAAACGGTGGTACGGATTGCGGATTTCTGGGGTGTGATACCGGCGATCACCGGCAAAGTGGAGCTCGTCTATGAAGGGGAAGTGGAAGGGCAGTACAATGTAGCCCTGCAACTGGTCAGCCAGGCTATCCGCGAGGAGTTTCTCGAGACTTTTCCGCATCCGGAAAAAATCAAGAAGGGAAAGGATAAGGATCCCTACGGCGCCATCCGCGCGTTTTTCGGTGACAGCCATGTGGTGACGCTGCCCAATGACATCGATGACGAGGCATTCCAAACGATCCTCGACACGGTTCCGGGGATGGATCGCCTGCTGGAAAGTTTTAAGGTGCCCAGGAGCGAATTCCCGGTATACAAAGAAATCGTCCTTCACGCCTTGTCGGACCTGGATGTGCTCACCAAAGAGCTCACCCAGGGCAAGATCGGCTTCAGTGACCCGCTGGGAAAAATGATGAACGATCTGGACGAGGAGGATCGCGATTGATCGGGTGATTGACTTCCTTCCGTCGATCACCGGCCCTCCCTTACCGGGAGGACATACTATTTGCGCTATATTTGACGCTCTTAGCGCAAACAAAACCATACTTCCGTGAGCGTACTGATTTTCCTGGTTCTATCGTATGTTTTCCTGAGCGTCAGCCTCTATCTCCTGTTTCCGAAAGCCGGCGTGCCGGCGGTCAAGGGGTTGATTCCCGGCGTCAATTTTATGGAATGGTGCAAGCTCATCGGCCGCAAGCCGGCATATGCCTTATGGCTCCTGTTCCCGATCGTCAATCTCTTTATTTTCTGCGGCATGGCCGTGGACCTGGTGCGGTCATTTGACAAGCTGAAATTCCGCCACAGCGCTGCCGCTGTAATCTATGCACCTGCGATTTTTACCTACATCGCCCGCAATAAAAAAGATAAGTATGTCAGCCCGATCCTGCCGCGCGAAGCCGAATACCGCGCCCAGATACAGGATGCCATCAAAACCAATAAGCCCCGCCAACTGGAAAAACTGGTCCGGAATAATCCATACCGGAAATCCACCATTCGCGAATGGACGGAAGCCATTGTTTTCGCGGTATTTGCCGCCGCCTTTATCCGGATGTTTTTGATCGAAGCCTACAAGATTCCGACCCCGTCCATGGAGGGCTCTTTGCTGGTCGGTGATTTTCTCTTTGTCAGCAAAGCACATTATGGCATCCGCACACCGATGACAGTCTTGCAGTTGCCTTTATTGCACAACACGATACCGGTGATCGGCAGTGAATCCTATTTGAAAAAACCATCCCTTCCCTATTTCCGCCTTCCGGCGCTCGAATCCATTGATCGCAATGAACCTTTTGTCTTCAACTGGCCGGTAGGGGATAGCGTATACCTGTCACCTTCACGATCCTATACGGCCCACCAGATCAAAGTCAGCCCGGAAGCCCGGCGCGATGTCGGCGATGCCAAACTCATCACGCGTCCGATTGACAAAAAAGACCATTACATCAAACGCTGCATCGCCATCGCGGGGGATAGTCTCGAAGTCCGCGACAAACAGGTATATATCAACGGCGTCCCGGCAATAAATCCCCGGCACCTCCAGTATATGTACCAGGTCATGTCCCAGGGACTCAATTGGGAAAAGGTGGAAGAACTGGGCATCCAGGTTCCCCCTAATAAAGTGGTGCCCTACTTCCTGGATAACGACCAGGTCGAAAAGCTGAAGCAACTGGATCCGAATATCGTCATCCAGCCGATCGATATGGCTCCCTATTCAACCGATCTCTTCCCGTATGACAAGGAACATTTTGGCCAATGGACAGTAGACAATTATGGGCCCATCTATATTCCGAAGAAAGGTGCGACGGTTTCCCTGACACCGGAAACAATCGCCCTCTACCGCAGGGTCATCGATGTGTATGAGAACAATGATTTCAAAGAGGAAAACGGGCAATACATCATCAATGGCGTTCCTTCCACAACCTATACCTTCAAGCAGGATTATTTCTGGGCCATGGGAGACAATCGGCACAATTCGGAAGATTCGCGCGCCTGGGGCTTCGTGCCTCACGATCATGTCGTCGGCAAACCCTTATTCATCTGGTTCTCGACCAAAAATGGTGACATGAGCAATGGCATCAACTGGAACCGGATCTTCACCTCGGCGTACAAAATGGATTAGCCTGCACTTTATTGTTTTTCTGCAGGCCATGGGCAGATAGTGAAGTTTTGAACCGGGCGATCTCGCTCTTTTAAAGTTTTCCATGATCAAATCTCCTCCCTTGAGGGAGGTCGGGTGGGGGAATTTTCCTGCAATCACTTTCTCTCTATCCGCATTACATTTGATGGATGAGAAGGAAGCAAAGGATCGTCCGTGCGTTTTGGGTTTGGATTGCCCTGGTCGGCCTGAGTCCGCAGTATTTGTTCAGCCAATCTCCTTCTCAACTCTACCTGTTTAATCTCCAACAATCGACCGATGCCACCTGGCATGTTTACGCCCCGCAATACCTGAGCGCTTTCAACCCCGGCGGATACACCAACCAGCCCTCGTTTACGCCTTCGGGTGATATCCTCGTCAGCGTGCGCAAAGCCAGCGATGCACAAACCGATATCTGGAAACTGTCCCACGGCACGGGCCGCCTGCGGCGAATCACCCGGACCAAAGCCAATGAGTACTCTCCCCGGATTACCCCGGATGAGCAAGCATATTCGGTCCTCAGGCAGGTCCCGGGAGACTCGATGGATCAGCAGGTGTTTCAATTCGGGATCCGCGGCAGTGGATACACTTGTCTGACACCGAAGCTCAAAAACATCGGTTACTACGCCTGGCTGGATGACGATACCCTGGCATTGTTTCAATTGGAAGGCGACCAAAACAGGCTGACGGTCTATTCAGTCAGGGATCAACGGTGGAAACGGATCACCTCGGCTGTCGGTCGCACACTCTGGTCCGATGGAAAGGGCTCCCTCTGGTATGTACATAAATTCAACGATGCCTATTGGTATATCAAGAGATACAACCAGGCTTCCGCAGTGGTCGATGTCATCGTGGAGACGCCCGGTAAAACGGAGGATTTCGCTGTGGCTCCGGACGGAACCTTTTTTATGGGATTGGAGTCAAAGCTGTATTACTATCATCCTGAAAAATCAACCGGCTGGCAGGAGTGTGCAGATCTCTCGGTCTACGGCATTTCCCGCATCACCAGGCTGGCCATTCAACCGGATGGAAAAAAACTGGCCCTCGTTGCCGAATAACCCGCAGATGATCAGGATCCTGGTTGTAACGTTTTCCGTTTGGTGCCTCGGATGTCAATCGGTCAGCAGGCAGGTGACGGATTACAGGCATACCTACAAACTCGAATTCCTGGAGGATCCCCGTTCACCTCTCCAGAAGGCAGATCTTGATTCCCTTGATTTTTTTCCCCCGGACAGAAAGGCGCTTGTCAAGGCCCGGTTTGTCCTGACGCCGGACGAGGCCCCGTTTGAATTACCCACGTACAGCGGGATCACGAGGACCTACCGGAAATGGGGTACAGCCCATTTTCACTGGGCGGGTAATGAATATGCCCTCAGCCTGTATGAAAATATGACCCTGCGATCCAATCCCGCCTATGTGGATTACCTGTTCCTGCCGTTCCGGGATGAAACCAATGGGCTGTCTACCTACGGGGGAGGCCGGTATCTCAATATGTCCAAAAAAGATACCCGGGACGGGCATATCCTCATTGATTTCAATAAATGCTACAATCCCTGGTGTGCCTATAGCGACGGCTACAACTGCCCGATCCCCCCTGTTGAAAATGTCCTTCCTTTTCCGGTCGAGGCCGGGGAAAAGAATTACCTCGGTGTGCACAAGCATCCCTAGGTTCTCCTAACGGGTGTTGGGTTGACCCGGAAGTATTTCTTCTGGTATCTTTGTTCCCGGATGCGATAGTGCCTTTCCGGGCGTTATGGAATCTGATGGCAAAGAAAATCGACACGACACATGCTTTGGGTATACCTGCTTGAGTTTTTCGCCCTCTCCCTGTTTGTCCCGCATACTACTGCTCCCCGCGACCGGTGGATCATCCGGGTAGATCAACCATCCGTTGAATGCTTCACGGACTGGGTTGCCCGGCAGGACCGGCAGTTGGAAATCACCTGGCGCCGGTTGCCGGTAGACGGATGGATGGCCATCCAGTTGCCCTCCTCCCAGTCCCCTGCGCTTCAGTCGCTGCCCTGTGTCCTGCAGGTGTTTCCGGACCGCAAAATCGATTGGCGGGATACGGAGCCCAATGATCCTGCGTATATCAACCAGGGA
The DNA here is from genome assembly GCA_964617515.1 of uncultured Saprospiraceae bacterium. Lineage (GTDB taxonomy): Bacteria > Bacteroidota > Bacteroidia > Chitinophagales > Saprospiraceae > Opimibacter. Next base: position 21,552 of record CAZTXO010000054.1, read on the forward strand.
GATATGGAGCTCATCGGCATGCCCAAAGCCTGGGACATCACGACGGGCGGCCTGACTGCCCAGGGAGATACCATCGTGGTGGCCCTGATCGATGACGGTTTCGAGACCAACCACCCTGATCTGAAAGCTAACCTTTGGCACAACTACGGCGAGATTCCCGATGACAGTATCGACAATGATGATAACGGCTATAAGGATGATTACCAGGGGTACAATGTCGCCAATGAAAATGATCACCACCCGGTACGTACCCATGGAACCTCAGTGGCCGGGGTAGTTGGGGCCCGTGGTAATAACGGGGCGGGAGTGACAGGTGTCAACTGGAAAGTGAAGCTCATGTTGATCAGCGGCGGGGATTTTGAATCCCAGTTGATCGACGCATACCAGTATGTCAGGGATCTCCGGGAAGCGTACAATACTTCCGGTGGCGCAAAAGGAGCGTTTATCGTTGCAGCCAATCTTTCGGGCGGTGTCAATGGCGCCCTTGCGCAAGATCATCCCCTTTGGTGCGAGATGTATGACCGTATCGGCGAAGTCGGTGTGCTGGGGGTTTGTGCGGCACCCAACAACAGTATTTCAGTGGATGTGGATGGCGACATGCCGACTACCTGCACCTCACCCTATATGATTGCCGTGACCAATGTGGATTTGACGGACGAGTTGGTCGGCAATGCAGGGTATGGTCAACTCAGCATCGATATCGGGGCTCCGGGGCATGGCACGATTACCACAGCCACCGTCAGTACATACAAGGAGTTTCTGGGCACCAGTGCCGCTACGCCGCATGTGACCGGGACGATCGCCCTGATGTATGCCACACCTTGTCCATATTTCCTGGACGGCATCGGCAGTCATCCTGATGCCATCGCCGCCAAGGTCAGGGATATCCTTTTTGAAACCGGTAAACCCAATAATTCCCTCGATGGCATTACGACTACGGGCAAGCGCCTGGAAGCGGATGCGGCGCTCGGGGCAACCAACCAACACTGTGCCCCTGATACGGAAGATGAAATCAGGATACTCCGGATCGGTCCGAATCCAGCTAACGGGGAAGTGGTGGAGGTCGGTTTTGAAGTTGCCGGGGACACGTCCACAGCCTTTTTCGATCTCTATGCCGCCAACGGAGCCAAACTCTTCCATTTTCCGATCGATGCTTCCCAATTCGCCTCGGGGACGATCCGGGTGCCGACCGAAACCCTTCCGGCCGGCGTCTATCTCCTTTCCCTCCGCAACCAAAAGCAAAAAGTCACCAAAAAGCTGTTTGTGTATTGACATCCCTCCCGGCTTTTACGTGGTCCGGATTTTAATATATGATTTTATAAGCCTATCTTTGCACTCCGTTTGAGGACCCGGCTTCGTAGCTTAATTGGATAGAGCAC
>CAZTXO010000055.1:0-22277 GCA_964617515.1 uncultured Saprospiraceae bacterium
AGAAAGCGACCCTTGCGCCACCGCTGAAGCTATGGCGGCACGCGGTCGACTACGCCCAGGGCAAGGAGAGCGAGAAATATTTTAATAATTAGATAATTGTCTAATTATTTATATTTGCAGCATGAATGACGTATTCAAGGCACTCAATGATCCCACCCGGCGGGAGATATTAAAGTTGCTTCGGAAGCGGGACCTGACGGCGGGCGAGATCGGGGAAAAGTTTGCCATGACGGCGCCCAGCATCTCCCATCACCTGGACAAACTGAAGCGTGCCGGCCTGGTGACGACGATCAAGCAGGGCCAATATGTCTTCTATTCAATCAATACGACCATTATTGATGACCTGCTCGATTACCTGTTATCCCTAAAAAAATAATACCATGAAAAAGTACTTCGCCGAATTGATCCTGATCGTCATCTCCCTGCTGCCCTATGCCTACCTGTGGCTGATATGGGAACAACTGCCGGATACAGTTCCCACGCATTTCAATTTCCAGGGACAGGCGGATGACTGGTCCTCAAAGTCCACCCTCCTTTATCTTCCGGGACTGCTTGGCATCGGGATCTATCTCCTCATGCTCATCCTGCCTTCGCTGGATCCAAAAAACAAGCTCCGGGATATGGGTCAGAAATTTTTCACGATCCGCCTGATCCTCGCGCTGTTCATGACCGCCCTGTCTTTGTACATCTTGTACGCCTCCTGGGATGGACGTATGAATGGACCCAATTTTATCATGCTCATCATGGGTGCCTTTTTCGCGGCTCTCGGGAATTATTTGCAAGCGGTACGGCCCAACTATTTTGTCGGGATCCGCACCCCGTGGACGCTGGAAAACGAGGAAGTATGGAAATCCACCCATCGACTGGGCGGAAAAATCTGGATGATCGGCGGACTGATGATATTACTGCTGGCCCTCATCCGGAATCATACGGTCCTGATCTCGATTTTGTTTGGCGTGATCATGACCATCATGGTATTGGTGCCGGTGATCCACTCCTACCGCAAATTCAGGCAACTCAGGCAATCAAACCAACTACCGGGAGGCGAATGATCCGCTTAGGGTTCACGGTTAACCGCCAGGGAATCTGACCACTGCGCATACAAAGAAAGTGCTTTCAGTTTGGCCGGATCCAGCGGATAGGAAATATTCTCCGTCAGGTATTCCAACTGCCAAGGGGCGAGGTGATCAGAGCCTTCCCGGATATGGGCCAGGCCCGCTTCAAAAGCCGCATCGATATGATCCATGACGCTTCGGGGCACATCCGGCCTGGCGATCCAAACGGCAAACACCATCGGAAGTCCGGTCAACTGTTTCCATGCCTGGGCGAGGTCATATTGATACGCAAAGTGTTGCTTAGCTTCAAAAACTTTATCCCCGATCATCACGCAGCTTTCAGGATCGGCCTCCTCCGTGGTATAAAATGTCCATTCTTTCCGCCACCACCGGTCGGCCAGGATCTGGAGCAGGAGATTGGACGTACGGCTGTGCGCGTCCATTTTGACGGCGCGGATCGCTTCGATCGGCACCTTGCTCAGCAAAACAACCGTCTTGACGACACCATCGGCACCGATACAATAGCTACCCACGATATCATGCGACGGCATTTCATCCAGGGCCCCAACGGGACAAAGGGAGATGTCCACTTTTCCCATCTCAAACATCTCCGCGCACTGGGCCGGGGTCACGCGATGCACTTCATGCTGGTCTTCCAGGCCTGTGATCCTGAATCCCTCCGAAAATGGCCGCGTATTGAGGTATTCCACTAACGCTATCCGGTATCGCATGCCTCCTGATTAGTTAAGCGTCGGTAAAGGTACATATCCCGTGTACGCTTTGTCCTCCTCGAAATCATGATTACTCCAGTCTTTCAACTCCTGGTAGAGCGTATCCCGCTCGACCGGGATACGACCACCCAGTTTGATGAGCGTGACCAATTCATAGGTGGACAGGGCAGGATGTTGCTCTTCACTGCCCGCCATGCTGTAGATTTTCGTCGTGTCATCGATCGTGCCATCAAGGTCATCTACCCCAAAATTCATCGCCACCTGGGCCATCTGCCGGCCCAGCATCGGCCAATAAGCTTTGATATGGGCAAAATTGTCGAGGTAAAGGCGGCTCACGGCATACATTTTCAGGTCCTCCACGACGGTGGATTCCGGCAGGTAAGACATCTCGTTGTCCTTGTTCCTGAATTTGAGCGGAATAAAAGCCTGGAAGCCTCCGGTCTTGTCCTGCAGTTCACGCAATCGACGCATATGGTCGATGCGATGGCGATACTGCTCGATATGACCATAGAGGATGGTCGCGTTGGATTTTCGACCCAACCCATGCCATAGCTCATGGATGCGCAGCCATTGATCCGCGTTGCATTTATCCGCGGCAATCTGCTCCCGGATCTCGGGGTCAAAGATTTCCGCACCGCCACCCGGCAGACTGTCGACGCCGGATTGGAGGATGCGCTGCATGCCATCCTCGTAGGATACTTTGGCTTTTTTGAAAATGTAGTGATACTCTACCGGGGTGAGCGCTTTAATGTGCAGGTCCGGCCGGTGCTCCTTGATTTTCCGGAAGAGTGTGGTGTAAAAATCGAGATCATATTGCGGCATCACCCCTCCGACGATATGGACTTCTGTCACCGGCTGCCCATCGTATTTCCGGACCATGTCCATCATCTGCTCCATCGTATATTCCCATCCGTCGGTTCGTTGCTTGATCAACCTGGAGTAAGAGCAGAATTTGCAGCTGTAGACGCAAACATTGGTGGGTTCGATATGAAAATTGCGGTTAAAAAAAGTCTTGTTCCCATGCAGCCGTGTTCGCACCGTGTCCGCGAGAAGGCTCAGCCAGGGAAGGGGCGCTTTTTCAAATAACAGCAGGGCATCTTCATCACTGATCCGTTCACCCCGCATCACTTTTTCCTGGATGCCGGCAAAAACAGGATCTGTCATGGCTTCCGGGGCAAACAAGCCCGGGTCCGTTCTTTCTTCCGGTATATTCATGGACATGCTACAAATATCGTATGATTTGCCTGGCCTTTTGGCCATCATCCGGCCACTGGGCCAGTAACGCTTTCCGCGCCGTCACATCGCTTGCGGTAAATGATTTTTTTGAAAACAGGGCGACGTCCCGGGCAAAGGACTCCGGCTGATAAAAATGAATCCCCTCATCCAGAAGCGTGTGCGTTCTGGACAATTCGTTGGCCAGGATAAAACGCCCGGTATACAAGGCCGGAAATAATTTGAGTTTCATCCCTTCCGCGTGAAGACTGTGAATAAAGATCATCTGGGCCTGCCGGATGAGGGTTGCCATCCTGTCTATGGAAACATCCGGTATCCGCTGAAGGTTGGAAAAGGATTGGATTTTTGTTTCAAAGGCCGCAGGACCTGATTTACCCGCCACCATGAGTGGAAGCGATACCGCTCCATCCAACATCCGGACCAATTCGAGTAAGGCCCTCTGGTTAATTTCAATCGACAGATCCCCCTGGTAGAGCATATATTGGCCGGTGCCTTCCTCCATATCCGCGGTTAATGGACCATGGAAAGGCGGCACAAACGCCGTCCTGGCTCCCAGTCGTGCAAACCAGTCCGTGTCAGCAGGGGATATGCCAAAGACGGCATCGAATTTTACGGCCTGGGTATGTTCGTAGTTCTCCAGGCATTGCGCTTCCCGGGTGTACATCATGGCTGCCAACCCGCGGCTGTATTGGCTGAGCCGTTGATAGTACTGGTGTTCAATGTTGTGCGCGCGTAACAACCGTTTGCGGTCCCCCAGGTCATCCAGCCAGGCGGTGGTCTGCATCCCTTCAAAGAGGATTGGAGCCCGGTCAGCCCGCAGCCGCTCGAGCAGGCGGCGATGCTTCCTGGAGGTGACGATATAGGGTTCTCCTTTCTTGAAAAAGGCCGGCCATATCGTTCGGGGATAATAATGCACCTCCCCGGCAACCTCCCGGAGTTCGGGCTGGGGCATAAAAGCCCCGTAGACAAAACAATGCAGGACCAGGTGCACCCCCTCCGCCTGTAATGCCCTGATCCGGTTCCAGACGTCAATGGCGCCTCCATAATCCGGCGGGTAAGGAACGGCGAAGCAAATGATATGGAGGTCGGGGGCAGGCATATCTAAAATTAATACTACCTTTCTAATGGTCAAGATTACACCATTTTGGAGATTCACCGTGCCAGGTCATCTCGGGCCCAGGCATTATCGTGTTTAAAAACTGTCAAACTTTATGATAAGAGGGTTACGTATTGGCGTGCTGGTCGCTTTTTGCCTGGCGTATACCGGGCTGTTTGGGCAGACGGTTCTCCGGGGAGAAGTGCTGGATCATGAGACGGGCGAGGCCCTGATCGGCGTCAATGTGCTGGTTGCCGGCACCCAGACCGGGACCATCACCGAATGGGATGGCAGTTTTCAACTACGCGTGGAAAAGATCCCGGTGACGCTTGAATTTAAGTATACCGGCTACACCGCCATGGTGCTGGAGGTGACGGATCCCCGGCAAAAAATCCGCCTGGAAATGTCGATCTCGGCTGTCCTCATTGAAACGGTAGAAGTCATCGGCAGCCGGATATCGGAGCGGCGCAAAGAATCTCCCCTGACCATCGAAGCCATCGACCTGGTGGATATCAAGGAATCGACGTCCAATGATTTTTATGAAGGCCTCGGCGCGTTGAAGGGTGTGGATCTGACCACCGCCAGCCTGGGATTCACGGTGATCAATACGCGGGGATTCAACAGCACCAGCCCTGTCCGTTCCTTGCAGTTGATTGACGGGGTGGACAATCAATCACCCGGTCTCAATTTTTCCTTGGGCAATTTCCTCGGCGCTCCGGAACTGGATGTGCTGAAAGTGGAATTGATCCAGGGCGCCAGTTCCGCTTTTTACGGCCCGAATGCCTTCAACGGGGTAATCGATATTCAAACCAAAGACCCTTTTTTACATCCGGGCTTATCGGTCAATCTCAAGTATGGTGAACGCGATCTGCTCAAGGGGGAATTCCGCTATGCAAAAGCCTTTCACAACAAAGCAGGCCAGGACAAATTCGCGTTTAAGATCAACGGTGCCTACCTGAGCGCGCATGACTGGGAAGCCGATAATCTCTCCCCTACATCACAGTCCCTGACGGATGAAACCAATCCGGGCGGGTATGATGCCGTCAATATCTACGGGGATGAAAATGTGTCCGGCCAGGATTTTTCCGCGCCGAGCCTGGCCAAACTCTATCCCGGGCTGAAGGTCTTTAACCGCCGGGGCTATGCAGAAACAGACCTGGTGGATTACAATACGGAAAACATCAAAGGCAATGTCGGCCTGTTTTATAAAATCAATCCGCTGATCCAGATCAATGGTGGTTTCAATTTCGGTTCCGGTACCACGGTGTACCAGGGTGAAAACCGGTTCCGCCTGGATGACATCTTTTTCTGGCAGGGAAAATTTGAAATCAAACAGGAAAACAAGTTTTTTATCCGGGCCTATATGACCAAAGAGGACGCCGGCAAAACATTTGATGCCTACGCCACTGCCCTCCGCCTGCAAAACGCCGCTAAAAACAATGATGACTGGAACGTAGACTACACCCAATACTGGCAAACCTACAATAAGCCAAAAGTCATCAAGCTGGAAGGATATCCCAATCCCTTCAAATTTTCCGTCCAGGACAGCGTACTCAATGCCAATTCGGATTCCCTGTTTGCCTGGCATGCGGCAGCCCAGGCCTACGCCAACCGGAAATCACCCAACAAACCCAATGTGGATTTCTTTGAGCCGGGTACGGCCCGGTTTGATTCCGTCTTCCAGATCGTCACCACCAACCTGGCCAATGATCCGGACCACCCCGGGACACGTTTTTATGACAAGTCCGGCCTGGTGCATGTGCAGGGCGAATACAAGATCGAAACCAATTTTGCGGACTTCGTGGTTGGCGGCAATTACCGGCAGTTCAATCCGGATTCGAGAGGGACGATCTTTAGCGATACGGCCGGTGTGAAAATCAGCAACCGGGAATTCGGATTCTACGGTGGTCTTTCCAAAAAACTGATTCCCGCAAAGCTCAAACTCAACCTCACCTTGCGCCTGGATAAAAATGAAAATTTTGATCTCCTGGCCTCCCCCGCCGCCTCCTTCGTCTACACGCCAAACCTCAATCATACGTTCCGGGCTTCCTTCTCCTCCGCCATCCGTAATCCGACGCTCGCGGATCAATATCTCAATCTCGATGTGGGCCGCGCGCAACTGTTAGGAAATATTTCAGGGTACAAAGACCTGATCACCGTGGAATCGTTTATCGATTTCCTCAACACGCTGGACCGGGATACGCTTGTTTATTTTGATGAGCCTGCCATCCAGCCCGAGAAAGTAAAGTCGATTGAGCTGGGTTACCGGGGCACTATCTTTGACCGGCTTTGGTTTGACGCGGGCTATTATTACAGCTTTTACACGGATTTTATCGGGTACAAGATTGCCGTCGTATCCGATTTCCACCCGCTGACCAACTTTCCCGTCAATCCCAGGATCTACCGTATTTCCACCAATGCCTCCTCCCAGGTCACCACGCAGGGTTTCAGTGTGGGCACCAATTACTACCTCGGATCATTTTATAACCTGTCCGGCAATTATTCCTGGAACGTGCTGAATAAAAAAGGCACGGACGATCCGATCATCCCGGCCTTCAATACGCCGGAACATAAATTCAATATCGGCTTGTCCGGCAGGGGTATGCCTATCCATCTCTTCGGAAGCGAAATCAAAAACCTCGGCTTTAATGTCAATTACAAATGGATCGAAGGCTTCCTTTTTGAAGGTTCCCCGCAGTTTACCGGCTCCATACCCACGTACGATCTCCTGGACGCACAGGTCAACTGGACCGTGGAGAAACTGGGCATCACGCTGAAACTGGGTGCTTCCAATGTGCTCAACAAGCAACAATACCAAACCTATGGCGGCCCGAAGGTTGGGCGTCTGGCGTATATTTCTTTTCTTTATGAATCTAAAACCTAACCATCAAATCCACTCGATATGAGAAAGATTTTTACCTGTTTTTGCACTGTTGTTTTGCTATCGTCGGTGGGCCTGGCCCAGACGCGGTATATTGACGAGATCTTCCCGGAAGTCACCACGATCAGCAACCAACTCTACAGCGTCAATGTCACAGTCGTGACCGGGGTGCCGGCAGCCGATACCCTACTGTACGATTTGTATATGCCGGCAGGTGATACCTGTACATCCCGTCCCCTGGCAGTTATCCTTCATACCGGGACCTTTCTCCCTCGAGGCGTTTTTGCCCCTACCGGTGATAAAGATGATTATGCCAACGTGCAGGTATGCCAGCGGCTCGCCAAACGCGGCTATGTGGCCGCTTCCATTCAGTACCGCGTGGGATGGAACCCGATTTCTCCCCAGGATACGGTCAGAAGGTCAACCATCATCAATGCCGCTTATCGTTCCGTTCAGGACTTATATGCGTTTATCCGGTATGCCAACCTGACGGTGCAGGCCCTCGGTAATCCCTACAAAATCGATCCGACCCGGATTGCCATATTTGGCATCGGCACGGGTGGATTCGTCGGCTTCAATGCGGCTGTGCTGAGCCAGGAAGAAATCTATATCGACAAATTCACCAATCCGAGCGGAGGCTCCATGATTGACACCAACCTTGTCGGAGATCTCCATGGCATCAAACCCGGTCTCATCAATGTACCTAACCATGTGGGTTTCCCGGATGATTTTGATTTCGTTTTCGGACTGGATGGTGCTGTCGGCGATTCATCCTGGATGGAAGACGGCCTTTCCGTCCCGCTCGTTGCCGCAGGAACGGTCACCCACCCCACCACGCCTTTCGGGATCGACCCGATCTCCGGCGAGATCAATTGTGATCTGCCGGTTTATGCAGGTGCCGGGACAGGCTCCTTTGTCGTCAACATCGGCGGCTCCGTCTGTATGATTTCCAAAGCCAACGCCCTCGGCATCAACAATAAGCTCAACAAGGTTGCCTATACCGATCCGGTATCGGAAGCCATACGCGATGATGCGAACAATTTCGGTCAGGAACATCTCTGGGCGATTAACCTTCCGGGGCCCCAGACAGGTCCCTGGGAATACTGGGATGCCGCTTTCTGGTCCCAGGTGCCACACCCGCTCTATGCACCCCTGTCCATCCATGATGTCGGGCTCATCACCAACCCGGATATGAGCATCGACAAGGCAAACCGCTATATCGATACTTCCCTCTGGTTTTTCTCTCCGCGTGCTTATACGGCGCTCAACCTGGGTGACCTGGTCTGCTCCTGCGAAGGAGTCGTGCCCGATCCATCCATTGTCATGATCAATGATTTTGAATGCCAGCGCAACTATGGGTTCGGCGCCGGCATTGATCGCCTGATGATCATGGACAATCCGCTATCGGCGGGCATCAACACCTCCGCCAAAGTAGGCGCCTACAACGATCCGGTGCATGATCCCTGGGCTGCCCTTTGTGTCAATTTCGGTGAATCCATTGACCTCAGCACCTTCAACCATTTTAAAGTGGATGTTGCCAGCCCGGCAGCAGGGATTCCTGTCCTGCTCAAACTGGAAGGCGGAACCAGCAATGCCTATGAAACCTGGGTCAATACCACCAAAAGCGGTGAATGGGAAACGCTGGAAGGCGATTTCCATACCCAGGCTACGGCTGATCATACCCGCATCTGCATCTTCCCCAACGGAGGTGTGGACAGCCCGGATCCGGCAACTTATTTTATGGACAATCTCCGGTTGGAAAGCGCCACCGGTTTGTTTACACCCAAGGTCAGACCGCTTGAATTGTCTCCCAATCCCGTGAGTGACATCCTGTATGTCCGCAATCCCGGGAGCGCGGTTCTCTTCAGGGTCAATAATATCTGGGGGCAACTGGTCAATGTGACCGAAGGAAACAACGGACAGATCGTACCAATCTACCTGAATGACCTGGCACCCGGCCTCTATGCCATCAGCGCCTATGATGCGGACGGCAAGATCGTCGCCAACGCCAAGGTGATGAAGAATTAACCTTACCGGTTTTTTTTAGAAAAAGAGGTTGGCCGGATAGACCAACCTCTTTTTATTTGATAGCCCCAGGTACTATCTTTGGCCGTACGATGCAGTTTTTATATCCGGGGTTTTTATGGGCACTGACCGCTCTTTCGATACCCATCATACTCCATCTTTTTTATTTCCGCCGGTATAAGAAGGTATATTTCAGCAACTTACGCTTTCTGCGTGAAGTCAAGGAGGAGACTTCCGCGCGTAACCGGCTGCGTAACCTGCTGATCCTGCTGTCCCGGCTGCTGGCAATGGCCTTCCTGATCCTGGCCTTTGCCCAGCCCTATCTTCCCGTCCGTAAAGACGTCAAAGCCGGTCTTCGCGATGTCAGCATTTTCGTGGACAATTCATTTTCGATGCAGTCCTTTGGCAAGGACCTTTCCCTGTTTGATAAAAGCCGCCAAAAAGCCAGGGAAATCATCCTCGGTTACAATGCAGAAGATCGTTTCAGCCTCCTGAGCCATGAACTTTCCGCTGCCCAGATGCAATGGATCAGCCGTGATGAAGCGTTGACACGCCTGGAGGAACTGGAACTCACCCCTGAAGTCAAACCCCTCTCTGTCGCTGTCAACCGGATGAAACAGATGCAATCCGGGAGCAACGGAACACCGGTCGCCTGGATCATTTCAGATTTTCAACAATCCATCAATGACCTCACACCTGCAGACAGCACCCTGGAGCTCAACCTGGTACCCATGCTTGGCGTGCAGGAAAAAAATGTATCAATCGATTCAGCCTGGTTTGAATCGCCTGTGCAGACACTCAATCAAACTTCCGTCCTGCTATTCACCTTGCGTAATTATGCGGCGGATGCCTCGGACAATATCCGGGTGACCATTGGCCTCGACGGCCAGGAAAGACCGGAAGGATCGGTGGATATCGGTGGTCATCAGGCCGTGACAGACACTTCGAAAATTACTGTCCTCAAGTCCGGGTGGCATGACGTGGCTATCCGCATCAGTGATTTTCCGGTCACCTTTGATGATACGTATTTCCTCTCTTTTTACGTGGCCGAATATCTACACATCCTGTCCATCCATGAGCAGCAGGCCAACCAGAAGATCGAGGCTGTTTTTGCCGACAAAGAGAATTTCATCTTTGACCAGGCGCTGGCCAACAACCTGGAATATTCCGCTTTCCCGCAATATAACCTGATCATCCTGAGCGAACTCACCCGCATGCCTTCGGGGCTGATCTCCGCGCTGAAACGATATGCGGATGAAGGGGGCAAAGTGTTGCTGATCCCTTCGGCGCGGGGCACCCCTGATCAATACAATGCACTGCTCCAGGCCTTCGGGGCCGGTCCGATGACCGCCTGGCAGGACCAGGAGCGCCAGGCCGGAACGATCAATACGGATGCTTTTGTCTACAAGGACGTCTTCAGCCGGACGCGACCCAATATGCGGCTGCCCCGGGTAACCGGTTCGTTCGGGCTCTCCAATACAGGGCGCAAAGGGCAGTCGCTGCTAACCTTCCGCGATGGCGGCGATTTTGTCACGTTTTATACCACCGGAAAAGGAGCGCTGTGCGTCATCAGTTCTCCCCTGGACGAATCGATCAACAACCTTACGCAACAGCCGGAGATCTTCGTTCCGCTGTTGTACAAGCTGGCCATCTATACCGCTCAAAACCGTAGACTGGCTTTTACGATCGGGACCGATCACCTGGTGCCTCTCGAAAAAAACGAAGTAAACCTCGACCAGGAACTGTCCATCACCGGTCCATCGACATTCAAGCCGGGCCTCTCACCCCTGGGAAGCCTCCTGCTGATGGATGTGCAGGGACAGATCAACACGTCCGGTTTTTACAAAGTCATACAGCAGGATAAAGCCATTGCCTCCCTGGCCTTTAATTATGATCGCAAAGAATCGGACCTCACCATGACCCCGGCAGCGGATTTGCCTTCCAACAGCATGATCCGGGTCTGGTCTGAAAACGAAGAAAAGGATTTCACCCAGCTGATCGAATCGACTCAGCATGGAAGGCCATTGTGGAAGTGGTGTATTATCTTGAGCCTGATTTTTATCGGAATGGAGATCGCGCTGATACGCCTCTGGAAAAATACCTGATGCCGGGAGAAGGAATTCTTATGAAAATACTGATCAAAAAAGCCACCCTGCACGCCCCGGAACATTTCGATTCCGGGAAAAAGGATGTGCTGATCGAAGACGGCAAGATCATCCAGATTGGCAAATCCATATCGGACGGCCAGGCTACCCTTATCGAATCGGGCAACCTGCACGTTACACCCGGATGGTTTGATCTCGGTGCACAACCCGGTCAGCCGGGATATGAATACAGGGAAACCATGGATTCCCTGTCCAAATGCGCCAGGGCCGGAGGCTATACGGCGTTGGCCACCTTCCCGCGCACCCTTCCCCCGATCCACAGCCGGGTGGAAATAGAATATCTGCAAAAACTGAATGAAACCTTACCCGTCCGGATTTACCCGGTCGGCGCCATATCGCATTTGCTGGAAGGCAAGGACCTGACCGAAATGATGGATATGTACCATGCCGGCGCGATCGCTTTCAGTGACGGCCGTAAAAATCCGGTGAGCACAGGCTTATTGACCCGCGCGCTGGAGTACGTCCTTCCTTTTGACGCGGTCATCATCGATTTTGCCCTGGACCGCAGCCTGACCGCCAACGGGCAAATGCATGAGGGCAAAGTGAGCGCTTCCCTTGGCTTGACCGGGATCCCCATCATCGGCGAAGACATCACCGTGCAACGGGATATCAAACTGGCCGCTTACACCGGCTCGAAACTGCATTTTCATGCCGTGACTTCCGGCACCGCTTTATCCTACATTCAAAAAGCGAAAGCAGATAAAGGAAAGATCACCTGTGACGTTCCCGCCCTGCATCTCCTGCTCGAGGATAAGGATGTCGGTGATTTTGACAGTCACAAGAAAGTCCTGCCGCCCTTGCGCGACGCCAAAGACCGGAAAGCGCTGATCCGGGCGGTGCGCGACGGCATTGTCGATCATATCTCTTCCATCCATACACCGATGGAAGTCGAAACCAAAGAATGCGAGTTCACCTATGCCTCCTTTGGCTCTATCGGGCTGGAGACCGCGGCGGCGGCCGCCAACACGGCCTTACGGGAAGTCATGCCCCTGGCGGATCTGCTCAAAAAATTCTACGAAGGCCCCAGGCAGATCGTCAACCTCGAGGTGCCGCCCCTCCGTAAAAATGCAGTCGCGGACCTGACCCTGTTTGACCCGGACATAACGTGGCCATATGAGGGCAGCCGGCACAGCCTTTCCGGCAATGACGCGCTGACCGGGAGACCCTTGACCGGCAAAGTGATCGGTTCCGTAGCCAAAGGGAAGGTGGTGATTAATTGATATATTTGGTCAACCACACCATAACGAATCAAAACAAAAACGCAACATGTCAACAACACTCAAATGGGGATTGATCACCGGGATGGTCTACGTCGTCTTTTCCCTGATCAGCAACATGCTCGGATTACAGCAGGGTGGCGGCAGCATGGGCAGTGCCGGCCTGGGCATTTTACTCAATGCTGTCCTGATGTTGATTACCTTTTTTACCCTATATCGGGGGGTCAGGGAAATCCGTGATGAGGAACTGGATGGAAATCTCAACATGGGGCAGGCGATCCGCAAAGGCATGGCGATCGCGCTTATCGCCGGGGTCATGCTGGGTGTGTATATGTTGATCTACGCCTACCTGATTGACCCGCACATGATGGACAATGCGATGGAGGCGGTTGAAGCCAAGTGGGATGAGATGGGTATACCGGAAGAACAACGGGAAATGTCCAGGAAGTTTACCAAAATGTTTATGAACCCTGCGATCCTGGCACCTTTTTCCATCATCTGGGTGGCGTTTTGGGGACTGCTTAAATCGCTGGTGGCAGGAGCCATGCTCAAAAAAGAACCGCCGCCCTCCATTCCCGCGGCGTAAACGGATACATGATCTCAGCTGCACACGATTTATCCCTCGTCATTCCCATGTGGGATGAGGAGGAATCCCTGCCGGAACTGCTCTCCTGGATCGACCGGGTGACGTCGATGCACCAGATCACTTCATTTGAGGCAATCCTGATCGATGACGGAAGCCGGGACAACACCTGGGGCGTGATCCAGCAATTGAAACAACATTATCCCTGGATCCGCGGCATACGGTTCCGGCGCAACTACGGGAAATCCGCAGCCCTGCAAAAGGGATTTGAAGCGGCCACAGGTGCCATCGTCATCACGATGGATGCCGATCTGCAGGATTCCCCCGATGAGATCCCTGAACTCATGCGGATGATCCGTGAAGAGCAATATGACCTGGTCAGCGGATGGAAAAAGAAAAGAAATGATCCCATCGGGAAAACGATCCCGTCAAAATTTTTCAACTGGGTCACGCGCCGTGTCAGCCACATTCCTCTCCACGATTTCAATTGCGGTCTCAAAGCCTACCGGCTCGAGGTGATCAAAAACATAGAAGTATACGGCGAGATGCACCGGTACATTCCGGTCATCGCCAAATGGGCCGGGTTTACCCGCATCGGGGAAAAAGTGGTGCAGCACCAGGCAAGGAAATTCGGGCAAAGCAAGTTCGGTCTCGAACGGATGATCAACGGCTTCCTGGATATCCTGTCCATTTTTTTTGTGGGTAAATTCGGGAAACGTCCCATGCATTTCTTCGGTACGCTGGGCGTGTTCTTTTTTGCCATCGGTTTCGGGATCCTTTTCTATCTCAGCATCCTGAAATTTTTCCAGGATATCATCAAAATCGCGGAACGACCTTCCTTCTTCTTCGGCATCGTCATGCTGATCATCGGCTCTCAACTGTTCCTCACGGGATTCCTGGCGGAGATGATCAGCCGCAATGCCCCGCATCGCAACCGCTACAAAATCGCCGAGACGATTGATGTGGACGAACGCAAACTAAGCGAAAGCTAAAATCGATTCCAGACATCGGATTTCCAGGCATGCTGCCATGTCCAGGTCACCAGATCACTTATTCACCCCATCACCCCATCACTCAATACTTCAGACCGATCTTTTTAAAAACAAAATGCAGCAGCCACGCAGGCCCGATCAGCAGGAACTGAAGGTCCTGCAGGAAAGATGGTTTTTTCCCCTCTATCCGGTGACCGATAAACTGGCCGATCCAGGCAACAACAAAAATGATCAATGCCCAAAGCGCCAGCTTGCCGGGCTCAAAACCACTTGCCACATACAACCGGAATATCCCCCAAAGCATGAGCCCACCGATCACGATGAAGCCGGTAAGCATGGAAAAAGACAGCCGGGCATAATAGATCCAGGCGCCTGCCAATAACACCATAGCCCAATTGCCCCACCATGTCCTTTCCCCCAGGAAAGGAATGGCAAACAACAATGCCAGGAGACTGAACATAATGGAGGGCACGCAGATCCAATGGATCAGTTTATTGACAGGATTTTGGTGACTCTCCCCGTAGGTCGCTAAAAGCGTGTCGATGGTGCGCATGGTTGATTTTTTTTTGAAAATACACTTTTCTCCCGACGCGCCTTCCCTAAACTCCTCTACTGTCGATATAGTTCAGGTTTCACGAGGCGTTCGGTCTCCCGCTCGGATGTTCATCCGATGCTTTAAGGCATTTTACTTAATTTGCCATCTATGCCATCTACGCTGTCTATGTCACTGATTCTATTGACCAATCTTTTGCGGGGCAATGCACCGCGTTTACCAAAATGTCTTGCCCGGCACCTTTTGCTTATTGCTTGCTTCCTGGGCGCGGGCGTCAGTTTCTGCCAGGTTAGCGCCCAGTCCATGGGCTTGAAAAAAGAAGTGGATGATATCGCACGGTCGCTCTACAGCCGGCAAGTGGAATGGCGGCACCACCTGCATCAATATCCTGAGCTCTCCAACCGGGAATTCAACACCGCCGCCTATGTGGCAGATCACCTGAAGAAACTGGGAATAGACGTGCGGACAGAAGTGGCCCATACCGGGGTCGTTGGTGTCCTGAAAGGAGGCAGGCCCGGTCCCGTGGTGGCGCTTCGTGCCGACATGGATGGACTACCCATTACAGAGAAAACAGACCTTCCCTTCGCCAGCAGGGAAAAGGGCGAATTCAACGGAGAAACCGTCGGTATCATGCATGCCTGTGGCCATGATACGCATGTAGCCTCCCTGATGGCCGCGGCAGAGATCCTGACCGCTCTTAAAGACTCGCTCCGTGGCACAATCGTCTTCCTGTTTCAGCCTGCCGAGGAAGGGGCCCCTGCCGGAGAACAAGGCGGCGCCGAAATGATGATCCGGGAAGGGGCATTGGATTTTCCCCGGGTGGAAGTGGCCTTTGGATTGCATGTGAGTTCACAACTGGAGGTAGGAAAACTGCGCTACAAACCCGGTCCCTTCCTGGCCGCGGTCAACACGCTGACGATGACCGTGCATGGCAAAGGAGCGCATGGTGCGGCACCCTGGACAGGTGTGGACCCGATAGTCACCGCCGCAGAGATCGTGATGGGCCTCCAGACGATCATTTCCAGGCAGACGGACCTCACCAAAGAACCCGCGGTCATCACCATCGGCAAGATCAGCGGAGGGGTACGCGCCAACATCATACCGGAAGAAGTAACGATGCTCGGCACCATCCGGACGTTTGACACCACGATGCAACGTGTGATCCATCAGAAAATCCGGACGACGGCCACCAATATCGCTGAGAGCATGGGCGCCACCGTGGACATTGACATCGACAAAGGTTATCCGGTCACCTTCAACAACCTGGATCTCACCCGGCGTATGCTGCCGACACTGCATGAAGTAGCCGGCGGTGAACAAAATGTGCTTCTCTCGAAAGCCGGCACCGGGGCGGAAGACTTCGCCTATTATGCCCAGCGGGTGCCAGGGCTTTTTGTTTTTTACGGCGGCATGAAACCCGGCGTCAATACGGCAGATGCGCCAAGGCACCATACGGAAGATTTCCAGGTGGAAGATGAAAGCCTGCAACTGGCCACGAGAACGTATTGTTACCTGGCACTCGATTACATGAGCCAGTCGAGGCAGTAGCGCTGCAGGGCAAAAGACCCTATTTTTGGCCAGACATGCTCAAGCTCATCGAATGTCCCAGGGATGCCATGCAGGGTCTTCACCAGTTTGTTCCAACCGAACTGAAGGCCCGTTATATCAATAAGCTGCTCCGGGTCGGATTCGATACGATCGATTTCGGATCATTTGTTTCGCCCAAAGCCATTCCGCAAATGGCCGATACAGGAGACGTGTTGCGCCGGCTTGACCTGGCCGGCACGAAATCAAAACTGCTGGCCATCGTGGCCAATAAACGCGGTGCGATTGACGCGGTCCAGTTTGATGAGATCACCTACCTCGGGTATCCGTTTTCCGTATCCGAGACTTTCCAGATCCGCAACACCAATGCCACCATTGAAGAATCGCTCGGCCGCGTTGCCGAGATCCAGGATCTGTGTATGGCCAATAAGCGAAAACTGGTCGTCTACCTCTCCATGGGTTTTGGCAATCCCTATGGCGATCCCTGGAACGTCGACATTGTCCAGCACTGGGTCAACCACCTGGCAGACATGGATATCCGCATCATGGCCCTCTCGGATACGATCGGTGTATCCAATCCGGAAAACATCACTTACCTCTTTTCCAACCTGATTCCGCCTTATCCGGATGTGGAGTTTGGCGCTCACCTCCATACACAGCCGCACAATTGGCGGGAGAAGATCGAGGCCGCTTATACGAGTGGTTGCAAACGGTTTGATTCCGCGATGAAAGGATATGGCGGTTGCCCCATGGCTCGCGACGAACTCACCGGCAACATGCCCACTGAAAACATGCTGAGCTATTTTAAAACTGAAGCGGTGGAAACCGGCCTGGACCAGGAGGCATTCCTGGAAGCGATGGCGCTGGTACCGGAAGTCTTTACCGGTCGGGAGTAGTATCTTCCTCCTCTTCCTCCCGGATGGGGTTAAGGGCGAGGTACGCAATGATCAATCCGCCGCCGATCATCAGGAGACGGATGAGGATGCCCCGCGGCGTACCGGGTTTGTCAATCCACGCCAGGAAACTGAGATTGCCGCCGATCAGGATCAGCACCAGGGAAATCATGCCCAAGACAAACAATCCAAAGCCCAGCACGAGGAGTAGGGTTCGAAGACGCATGGTGCAATATTAGAACTTTGCCGGTAATTGCCTCTCCAGGAGCGAACGGACTTTACCCGGTCTTCTTCCGGATGACCTCCCCGATGGTCTTTCCTTCAATGCGGCTGTCGATCCAGGCCACTATGTCCAGGTGATGAAATGTTCTTCCTTCATATGGGTTTTTTTCCAGGCGAAGGATATCCTTTTTCAGCGCATGCAGGTTGTGCAGCAGTTCCTGCTTCCGGATATCGAGGTTGTTTTTGAAAAACTGGAAGAGCACAACCTGGACTTCGTTGAGGTCCCGCATCTTGCTGAAAAATCGCCCGACACTATCCACCAGGTGCTCGAGTAAGTTGAAATGGCCGAGCTCAAAATGCGCCATGAGATGCATGAGCCGGGCATAGCACTGGATGTCCGTGCGCAAGTGCCCGGCGGCCTGCAGGTTGAGGATCTTATTGAGGTATTCGATGCTCTGGCCCGGCTGCCCAGACCCCAGGTAAAGCCAGGCGGTTTTGTAATTGAACACCATGATCCGGTGGATGTCTATAAAACGGCCAAACTTCCGGATCAGGCGGTTGATCTCAGGCACGAGTTTCAGTCCTTCCTTAAAGGACCCTTCGAGAAAATGGCGGTTGATCTTGGCGGTATAGAGGTAGAGAAAACTGATGATCTGCCCGGTCATGTCAAAGTATTTCTCGTGCGTGCCGATAAATCGCTCAAATTTCTTCAGCGCCTCGACATAGCGCCGGTAATCCCGAAGGCTGTATAGGGACGTAAGCTCATAGGAAAGGCCCCGCATGTACAGTACCGGATCTTCCCGCATCAGGAGCGGATGATGATCAAAGGCCTCGACCCAGAGATGGGCATGCTGATGACACCGCGCGAAATCCAGCAGGATATAGTAGTACCACATATAGCTCTGCTGGAGATAGATCTCTTCGGTGACGGACAGGTTGGTGATCCTCACTTTACGCAACTCAGACTCAAAATATTCCTTGACGGTAAAGTGATCCCGTTCATCACGGACGTGGCCGGTCTGGATATACCATCCGTGGATTTTGATCTTCAGGTTCGACAGGAGCACAAGGTTGGAGACACGCGCTTCCTGGTTTTCCGATTCCACCAGGAGCGTTTCCACCTTGCCGGCCTTCTTACGGCTACGGGTGATATGGCGCTCTTCGATAAACTTCTGGAATTCGATGATCTCCAGCCGCAACAGGTCATGGCCGCCCTCCGGAAGCATCTCTTTGACGCGGTCCAGTAATTTGAAAGCTTGAAGGTATAAACCCTTGCTATAGAGGATGTGAGCAAAGTCTATTTGCTCTCTTACTTTAATAGATTCAATGTTTTCAAAAATCAAACGCAGGCTCTTCAATACCTGGGTATAAAGGTGGCGCTTGATATTGACAAACTGGCTTTTGGGGATATCGCCCATTTTTTCGAGCACCTTCTTTTCGTCGTATTCCTCTGCCTTTTCCAGGATATCAAACAACCTGACGTAGAGCACGTCTTCATTGCTCTGCAAGCGCTGCACGTAGAGGCGGAAATTCCGCTTTTCCGCCTTGGTGAGGGATTTAATAATGGTAAAAAGCTGTTCTGACTGTGCTATGGGCATAACAATTAGTAAGCACGCAAGTTACACAATTTCAATATTTTATACAAATTAACAGGGCATTAGCAATAACGTTACCCCGGAATCTTGTTTTGCATCCCGGGTACCGGAGCCTGTAGTTTAGCGGCACATATTGTAAAAAACACTCATTCAATTCTCCCGCTCCTTTTCCGGGATACGGGGCGTTGACAAGGAAAAATATAAACCAAACCTCCCTTTTTTATGGCTAAAATGAAATTTGAGTACATCTGGCTGGACGGCTACAAACCGGAAGCCAACCTTCGCAGCAAGACGAAGATCATTGAGATGGACAGCTTCAATGGCGATGTCCGGAAACTCCCGGAATGGTCCTTTGACGGCAGCAGCACGCAACAGGCCAACGGACACGCGTCCGACTGCCTGCTCAAGCCGGTTGCCGCCTACCCGGATCCGCAACGGAAAAACGGCTGGCTCGTGGTGGCCGAAGTCCTCAACCCGGACGGCACCCCCCACCCGACCAACATGAGACACCTCATCCCGGATGATACCGATGATTACTGGTTTGGTTTTGAACAGGAATACATTCTCGAATATGACTCCAAGCCGCTGGGCTTCCCGACCAAGGGCTATCCGGCTCCCCAAGGGCCGTATTACTGCGCCGTGGGCACGGGGAACGTAGCGGGTAGGAATATTGTGGAAGAACATCTCGACGCCTGCCTGGATGCCGGATTGACTGTGACCGGGATCAACGCAGAGGTACTTCTCGGCCAGTGGGAATTCCAGGTATTCGGCAAAGGCGCCAAGAAGGCCGCCGATGAGCTCATCATCTGCCGGTACCTGCTGTATCGCATTTCCGAAACGCATGGCATCCACGTCAATATCCATCCAAAGCCTGTATTGGGTGACTGGAATGGTTCCGGCATGCACGTCAATTTCTCCAACAGTGAGATGCGGGAAGTCGGCGGGAAGGATCTCTTCGACGCCATTTGTGAAAGTTTCCGCCATGTGCACAAGGAGCACATCGATGTGTACGGTTCCGACAACCACCTCCGCCTCACCGGAAAGCATGAAACGCAATCGATCCACACGTTCAGCTATGGAGTGAGCGATCGTGGCGCATCCATCCGCATTCCGGTGCATACCGCTACCAACAACTGGAAAGGCTATCTCGAAGACAGAAGGCCTGCTTCCAATGCCGATCCGTACAAAGTCGTGACCCGCATCGTCAAGACCATCCGCGGTGCTGAAGTCATGGCCTCCTAAACGGAGAGCGTCCAAAGTTTTACTCATATTTTTATTGCCGGGGCTAAGCGAAAGCTTGGCCTTTTTTTTGAGACAGCAAGACAGCGGGAGGTATTCAGCAGGGAAGACATAAATCTGTTATTTTGCAACAGTTGAAACAGACCTCCGGAATTTGCCTGCGATGCAAGATCCTGTTTGGGATCATGATGGCTCCCCTGCTCCTGTTGGCGCAGGTGGAACAGGAGTACCTGCAACAATTCATTGAGATCATTTCGGAAAACTCGGAATCCGGGGAAGAGTTTGATTTCACGGAGCTTGGAGAGCAATTGGCGGATTGGACCCGCCACCCGATCGACATCAATGGAGACCAGGTCAGGGAACTGACCCAATGGAAGATCCTGTCCGAATATGCCTATCAGGAATTGCAGGACCATATCCTGCGTAACGGCCCGCTGTTGTCGGTCCTTGAACTTCAGGGCATTCCGGGGTTTGACGCGGAGACCATCCGGCTGTTGGAGGAAATCACCGAGGTCCGCGGGCGGGATGTATTGACCCAGGCCAATCGACTTGGTGCCCTGTTTTTGGAAGGGGAAAACGAAATCTACCTCCGCGGCGGCCGCACGCTGCAGGAATCATCCGGATACACCGGGGAGATACCGGATTATGAGGGCAGCCCGGATAAAGTCTACCTACGGCTTCGCCACCGCAATGGCAACACACTCAGTTACGGCTTTACCGGAGAGAAAGATGCCGGAGAAGCATTTTTCAACGGATCCAACAAGCACGGATTTGATTTCAACTCTGCGCATCTCTCCCTGCAGCACTTCAGGACCTGGCTTCCGGCCCTCATGCTCGGTGATTTTACAGCCAGCTTTGGGCAGGGACTCATCATGCATTCCGGGTTTGGCGCAGGCAAAAGCAGCTTTGTCACATCCGTCAAGCGCACGGGGTACCCGCTGCGGCAGTATACGTCGGTCGATGAAAACAATTTTCTTCGCGGAGCCGGAATTTCGATCCGGCCTGTTGAAAGACTGACCGTGACGGTTTTTGCCAGCGCCAACAAACGGGACGGCAATCTGCTGATCGACACGATCCGGGAAGGACCGGATGTCATAGACATCCAGGCTGATATCACCAGCCTGCAAACAGCCAACCTGCATCGCACGAGATCCGAGATCTCAGATGAAAATGCCATCACCCTCACCCAGGGAGGACTGAGCATCACCTACGATCATCAGCGAAAACACCTGGGCCTAAACGCGCTTCATTCCAGGTTGAGTATTCCGCTCAACCGGTCACCGGAATTATACAACCAGTTTTATTTCCGGGGCGACAGGCTCACCAATGCCAGTCTTGACTATGGCTGGTGGTGGCGCGGACTTCATTTTTTCGGGGAAACCGCCATGAGCGACAACGGCGCCATCGCGACAGTCAATGGATTGTTGGCGGGACTTGACCGGCACGTGGTGGGGGCAGTAATATTCCGGTCTTATGACAAGGATTACCAGGCCCTTTCGCCCAATGCGTTTGGCGAAGGATCCCTGGCCAATAACGAGATCGGCCTCTATACCGGGCTGGAGATCACGCCCGCCAACCGTTGGAAGATCCAGCTTTACCATGATCAATGGAAGCATCCATGGCTACGGTACAACATCGACAGCCCGACAACCGGCGATGAATATTTTGCCAGGATCACCTACACGGTCAAACGCCGCCTGGAGATCTATGGTCAATACAGGTCCAAAACTTCCGCGCTGAACGCAAGACCCACGGGTTCCGCCATCGCCGATGTCGTCGACCAGCACCGCGCTTCGGCAAGACTGCATATCAGCAATATGCTCAACAAATCCCTGCAACTGCGCTCCAGGCTTGAATGGTCCTTCTATACACTGGGAGAAGAAAAACAAAAGGGATTTCTGCTTTACCAGGATTTTCTCTACAAACCCATCTCATCACCCTGGTCCGTCGCTGCACGGGTGACGCTATTTGATACAGATGACTACGAGACCCGCATCTACACGTACGAAAATGACCTGATCTACTATTACGCTATCCCCGCCTTCAGTGACCAGGGCAACCGGTTTTATATCACCCTGCGGTACAAGGGCATACGCCATCTCACCGCGGAAATCAAATACGCCCAGACAAAATGGCTGGATCAGGTTGCTGTCGGCAGCGGAAATGACACAATAGCCGGCAATACCCGATCAGAAGTAAGGATGCAGCTCATCTACCGATGGTAGGAAACCCGGACAGTAGTGATTACAAAT
>CAZTXO010000056.1:0-1490 GCA_964617515.1 uncultured Saprospiraceae bacterium
AGCTTCAGCGGTGGCGCAAGGGTCGCTTTCTCGCATTTGGCACAGATCTTGCGGTTAATACCCTAATTCATATAACGAATAACCGCTATGCCTAAAAAATTGGTACTCATCAGGATCGCCCGGAAATCAGGCCTGTTGTTGGTTTCAATCCTACAGGCCTGATGGTCAGGGAATTATATTAACATTTTAGCTCATATCACATGAAAATCGCCAAGCATTTTGCCTTTATCGCCTTCACCCTTTTCCTTACAGCCTGCGGAGGCAATGGGGTTGATCCGAACAATCCCCAGACCCGGGACTTCGAACTCTATATCGATTTTTGGAATACCACCGGGACCAATCCGCAGATCACGTTCGACGCGACCAATTCCTCCCCGGAGGTGAAGATCGATTTCACCAAGACGTTTGCCGGGGTGGCCGTACCACCGAAATTCACCAACGTGATCATCGACAATGTGCGCATCATTGATGAGCATGATGTCAACTACCAGATCGACAAGATCACGGCCTTTGAGTGGCGTGAAGACATTGATGACTGGAAAGAGGATGTGGAGTTTACACTCAACTATACCCAGGTACAGGACCTCACGGTCATCATGGTGCTCGATGCGAGCGCTTCGCTGGGCTCCGATATTGATAAGGTAAAGCAATATGCCACTAACTTCGTCACCAACGTGCTCAATGAAATACCGGATGCGCGTATCGGCATCATCGACTTCTCGGATGTGATTCACAGTTTCCCGCCCACCAACAACAAAGTGGCGCTGCAAAACTATATAGCCGATATCGACCAGGGGCCGTTCACGTCTTTGTATGAAGCGGTCAATATGGGAATCGAAATGCTGGAAGACGCCCAGGCGGAAGCCAAATCGCTGCTGGTCTTTACGGATGGGACCGACAATAATTCCAACCCCGAGTTTACACCGCAGTACCTCCTGGATAAGCTCAATATTCCCTCCGGGAATGTCAGGGTGAGCAGCTTCACGATTGGTCTCGAAGGCAGAGGCGGTGTGGATAAGCCGGTACTGGAAGAACTGGCCGCCAACGGGGGCGCCACCGCATTTCCAAAAAACATCGACGAGCTAGGCCGGGTATTTGAAAAATTCAGCGGCAGCATCGCCAATGTATATAAACTGACCTACGTCAGGAACCAGCAAGTCATCCCGGATTCGGACAAACGCAAAGTGCGGTTCGTCATCCAGGGCACGGCTAAGGACAATTAAGTATGATGAATAAGCCATGACGAATGACAAATCTGCATTCGTTCGAGGTTGAAAGGATTGGTGTTTTACTGCGTAAACACAAGCGGAATTGAAGCGGCTTACCAAAATTTATGTAGCCGGATAATTCTGCGCATGAATGGAAGGGTAATAGATTTTCATAGTGCAGGGCTTGGTTTAGGGAACCAAGCCCTTTTTCATTCGCCGAAGCCTTGGCGAAGGCGAATTCATTCCGGCCGAAGCCTTGGCGAAGGCGAATTCATTCCGGCC
>CAZTXO010000056.1:1590-15853 GCA_964617515.1 uncultured Saprospiraceae bacterium
CCGAAGCCTTGGCGAAGGCGAATTCATTCCGGCCATACTTTTTCGGCGCAGGTTGACCTGCGTCGTGGTGTTCACAAAACTGTGTTTTGGGCTCCCGAAAAGCTTTGATTTTGACGCACCAATCTTGATAGCACGCCTCCACGCAGCGTAACTTCTTTTTCACCGATGTCAATACAGGAGCCTCGCCGGGCCATGCTGCCTCACGCGATCACCCAATGATTTGTTACCTTCAAGCAGAACTTTAGACTCATTATAACTGATCCCTGATGCAACCTTTTCAACGTCGCACCTTCCTGAGCCAGATAGCCACGGCTGCAGCTGTTCCTTTGGTCCCTTCTTTCTTAAAGCCGGACGCGGATCTTTCCTGGATACAGGAATATAAAGCTGCTTCCGCCGCCTCCTTAGCCTACGATGAGAAATTCTGGTACCAGGTGAAAAACATGTATTCCGTCTCCCCGGGCCTCCTCAACCTCAATAACGGCGGTGTCAGTCCGCAGCCCCTGATCGTGCAGGAAGCACTCGAGCGCTACAACCGGTTTTGCAACGAAGGTCCGTCCTACTATATGTGGCGCATTCTCGACCAGGGCCGTGAACCGCTGCGGCAGCGCCTGGCCGACCTGGCCGGCACATCGGCGGAAGAGATCGCCATCGTGCGCAATGCCAGCGAAGCACTGGAGACGGTCATCTTTGGTTTGCGTCTCAACCGCGGGGATAAAGTCGTCGTCTCCAAACTGGATTACCCCAACATGATGAATGCGTGGAAACAACGCGAGCATCGCGACGGGATCGAACTCAAGTGGGTGGACCTGGATCTGCCGCGCATGACCAATGAGGAGATCGTGAGCGCTTTTGCGGAGCAAATCACGCCGGATGTCAAAATCGTCCACATCACCCATATCATCAACTGGAACGGCCACATCCTGCCATCCCGGCAGATCGCGGATATCGCCCATGCGCGGGGCGCGAAAGTGGTGGTGGATGGCGCCCATTCTTTCGCCCATATTCAATACCGTATTCCGGACCTGGGAGCTGATTATTTCGGTACCAGCCTGCACAAATGGTTATGTGCGCCGATCGGTTCAGGGATGCTTTATGTGAAGAAAGAGCAGGTGGGGTCTTTGTATCCGCTCTTTGCCAACGGCGAACCGGAAAGCGAGGACATCCGCAAGTTTGAATCCCTCGGCACGCGTTCCTTCGCCATCGAAGAAGCGATTGGCCAGGCGATTGATTTTCAGTTATCCATCGGCCCTGATGTCAAACAGGAACGCCTCCAGTTCCTCAAAGAATACTGGACGAGCGGCGTCACGGATCATCCGAAGATCCGGATCAACACGGATACACACCCCAAAAGGAGCTGTGCGCTGTGCATCGTGGCGGTTGACGGGAAGACCCCGGGGGAGGTGAGTGAAGCGTTGCAGGGGAAGTTTAAAATCCATACGACCGCCATCGACTATCACACGGTCAAAGGTGTCCGGGTGACACCTCACGTTTATACCGTAAAAGCAGACCTCGATCGATTAATTTCAGCCCTGCGGTCTATCGCGGATACCTGATCTGCGCGATAACCGTTATAGGCTTCATGAAGTGTTGCTACCTTTGTTCCATAGCTGACCAGGATCAGGCATGAACAGGAAGAAGGTGGCGGTTGTCTTCAATGACATCCAGGGATATACCTCCCTGATGCAGGAAAATGAGTCCTATGCCATCACGGTTCGGCAACGTCACAAAGAAGTGGTCGACCGCCTCACCCGGCAATTCCAGGGAACTATCATTCAATATTACGGGGATGGCACCCTCAGTATTTTCGAGCGGTGCCCGGACGCTGTCCGTTGTGCCGTGGCTATGCAACTGGAATTTCAACATACTCCCCGGATCCCCTTGCGGATCGGGATCAATTACGGGGAAGTGGTCGAAGGGCCGGACGGCGTATACGGAGACAGTGTCAATATTGCCAGCCGGATCGAGCGGATGAGCGTGCCGGGATCCGTCCTGATCGCGGAGGCAGTGTATGCCGAAATCCGGGAAGATCCCCAGTTGCCGGCCAGGCCGCTGGGCCAGTTTGAATTGAAAAATGTCCGGCAGCCGGTCGGGTTGTTTGCACTGGCCCATCCGGAACTCTCCATCCCGGAACCTTCCGAACTGGCGGGAAAGGTCGGCTTCAAGGAAAAAAGCATCATCGTATTACCTTTTTTCAACCTTTCCAATGACCCGCAAAATGAATCCCTGAGCGATGAAATCACGGAACAGGTGATCACTGCGCTGTCCCAGATGGAAGGACTCCGTGTGACCAGCCGTACCTCGAGTTTTACGTTTAAAGACAAACCGGTCAATTTGCGGCAACTCCACCAGGAGTTGGGCATCGACAATGTATTGGAAGGAAGTGTGCGTCGTCATGGCAACAAGCTCCGCATCACCGCCCAGCTTATCAATGCAGCCGATGATTTTCAGCTCTGGAGTGAGACCTATCACCGGGAGGTGGAAGACGCCTTCCAGATACAGGATGAAATCGCGCTGATGATCTCCAATAAACTCAAGGCGAGTTTTCAACAAACAGGCGGCCGTGCCGTGACACCGGAGGATGAAGACCTGGCCTTGCCCGGTGTGGAGCAACACTATCAGCAGGGACGTTTCCATTGGAAGCAAATGCAGCCCGGCTACCTGGATGTGGCCATACAGCATTTCCGGAAAGCGCTGGAGGAAGATGCCCAGTTTCATCCGGCGCGGGCCGCCATAGCCACGGGGTTCGCGTACAAGGGATATTATCACCAGATGCTGCCGGCGGATGCTTCCCGTACCTGTCTCGAGAACCTGGAGGAGATACAAAAGAAAACAGGCAGCTATCCGCGCGCCAATCCTGCCTGGGCCCTCTACCACCTCCTGTATGCAAGGGACTGGAAGGCGGTCGTGGATTTCATCCGCGAGGCGAATCAAAAGCCGGAAGCAGACCCGATAATTTTTCAAAGCACGCTATGGCATGTGACCGCCTTGTATCAATTGATCTGCTGCGAAGCGGATAAGGCTGTCGTGACCTGCCGCAAAGCCCTGAAGGCGGATCCGCTCAATCCCCAGGGGCACATCGAAATGGCTCGGATTCTTTTATTCCGTCGGGAATTCCTGAAAGCGCTTGAAACGGTAAACCACGTGTTGAACCTTCGCCCGGACCTGGTGCCGGCACATGAACTGAAAGGCTGGATCCTTTTCAGCATGGGTCGCCAGCGGGAAGGCATCGAATCCTTCCTGGTATGCCGTGGGAAATCAACCCATCCGGTTTCAGGACTCTCCGGGCTCGCGTATGCGTATGCGCGCACGTCGCAACCGGCGAGGGCGCATGAGACAAAAGAAATGATGGTTTCCCTCTTCCAGGATCTGCCGATGTATGCCCCGCATTATGACCTGGCACTCGCGCACCTGGGTAGCCAGGAATATGACCAGATGTTTGAACAACTGCGGCTGGCCAATGAGGCCCGGATGCCGGATTTGATTTTTATCGAAATCAATCCGATCTGGGATGAGATCCGCCGGTTCAATGAATACAGGCAGTTGGTGCAGCGTATCTTTGGAAAAGATCAGAGGCCACCCTTATAAGGGCAGATCAAACCATATTTCCATTTCTCCGGGTTTTGTTTCGATAA
Organism: uncultured Saprospiraceae bacterium; assembly: GCA_964617515.1. GTDB lineage: Bacteria > Bacteroidota > Bacteroidia > Chitinophagales > Saprospiraceae > Opimibacter. Next base: position 5,223 of record CAZTXO010000056.1, read on the forward strand.
GAAAAGGAACCATTGCTCGACGTACCGGGCGATTTGCTGACGCCGTTCATCCGGAAGCGGGCCCGGCACATCGTTGATGCTTTCCAGGACATGCGGTTTTTCCGGTAAAAAAGCCTCCAGGATTTCTTTCGTTTTTTCGGGAAAATATTCCCCTTCGTAAATCCGGTCGAACGGATGGTTCATGCCGGCAGGCATGGTTTGTTTCCGGTAAGAAGCAGCCACGAGGTTGGCGTAATCGAAATCATAGGGGATGACCACGTATTTTTTCATCTCCGGGTGATAAAACAATTTGGCGTTCCGGCTTGACACAATGCTCCAATCCCGGTTGCCCACCATAAAATTGAAAGCAGCCAGCCGGCTGTAGGATTCATAATGCAGGGAATCCTCTGCCAGGTTGTAAAGCTTTCGTTCGGTAAGCCCAAGCCGCTCCTCGAGGACGTGATCCGGTTCCAGCAACATGCCGACGCTTGTGCTGCAAGTGCCCGGATGCAGCGCATCACAATAGTCCATGGTCACCCAGATAGTCCGGTAGGCGTATTCCGTTAACGATGCATACAATTGATAGCACAGGTGCTCCTCTTCCAGGTTTTCAAGACCTTCCTCCCCCTTGATGCAATGGGTGACAAGTTTCATCTCGTCTGCTTCGCTGAAGCCCATTTTACGCAACATGGATTTTTTAAAATTCAACTGCAGCGGGGGCATCGTGCATACCATCCGTCTGAATTTGCCGCGGATCTGGATAGTGAGCGGTTCATCCTGCAGGATCACCCCGCGGTCGCTGGTGATGGTGAGGCGCGCTTCCAGTTCATCCCTTCTGGTCTTGGTCAGGGAATCATAAGGGTAAGTCAGGGTGAGATGAAGACCGGTAGTGTGATATAAACTGTCAAATAAGGCATGTGCGGCCTGGCCTTCGGTCTTACCGGAGGCAATAAACAAAAGGAGTAAAAAAAGTAATCCTAGTCGCATAGGAGGCGGATAAGCGCACGGTCAGCGTAATAAATTCTACCTTGACGGGTAAAAATATCCTTAAGCAACTGCATTCCAAAATTAGATTTGTGTCATGGTGCTGCCTGTCCTCCTCGGTTTGAGTTTGTGCGGTGGTCCTGCCGGAGATACACTGATGGCACCGGTAAGACCCAAAAATATCATCCTGGTCATCGGGGACGGGATGGGACTTGCACACATTGCCCTGGCAGAATACCTGCATCGGCCGCCCACACCGCTTGATCAAATGGAGGTGATCGGGCTTCAAAAAACACACTCGTCCAACAACCTGGAAACCGACAGCGGTGCCGCCGCCACCGCCATGAGTTGCGGCGTGAAGACGTTCAACACGGCGATTGGCGTCGATAATGATACGCTTCCGGCAAAATCAATTATGGAGTCCGCCCGGGATGCAGGACTGAAGACAGGTTTTGTCGTCACCTCGTCAGTGGTACATGCCACCCCGGCCGCGTTTTATGCCCATGTGGACAGTCGCGGTTCATATGAAGAAATCGCCGCGCAACTCGTATCCGCCGGTATCGATGTTTTTGTCGGGGGCGGTGAAAAATATTTTTACCACCGCTACACGGACAAGGCTGACCTGATCGACGAACTGAAGCGCAAAAATTATGAAGTGGTTCGTAATTATGATCCCCATGGACGAATCCGGATCGAAAGCATCAGTAAAGAGAGACGGATTGCCTGCTTTACAGCGTTTGAGGATCCCGCCCGTGCCTCACTCGGGCGTGCCTACCTGCCCTGGATGACCATCAAAGCGGTGGATGCCCTTAAGCGGCGTTCCGACAAAGGGTATTTTATGATGGTGGAAGCTTCCCAGATCGACTGGGCCAGCCACTCCAATGACGCGGACTGGCTGACCTACGAAATGCAGGATGCTTATGACATGATGGAACTGCTCCTCAAAAAGGTGAAGGAGGATAAGGAAACCCTGCTCATCGTGACCTCGGATCATGAATGCAGTTACATGAGCCTGAAAGGCAAACGGTCACCGAGGATCGAATTCAATACAAAGGTGCACTCCTCCCAGATGGTGCCCGTCTTTGCGTTTGGCCCGGGCGCACATGAATTCCTGGGGATCTATGACAATACGGAGATCTGCCATAAAATGAAAGCCCTTCTCCTCCTGGAGTAAGCCGGATAAACTCCGCTCCTTTTACATATTAGAGAATTGTTGAATTTATGCGTATATTTAACGGTCATTTGACGCCGTTTTTTACCTAAATTCAAATCAACATGAAATCCTCCTCACCACTTTCCGTTCGCCTGCAAAACGGTCTCCTTTTGTGTTTCCTTGGATGGCTGACCTGGAGTTGCCAACAGCCAGCTTCCGGACCCGGTACAACTGTCGGATCGAGTGCCGCCCCCGGGAGTGAAACCATCTGGCATGTCAAGGCCTTCTTGCCCGAAGGCAAATTGCTCGATGTCAAGGCCCTGGATAAAGAGGGTCATATCTATGACGTCAAAGCTTTTGCCCGCAGCGATGACAAACATCTGATGGATATCAAAGCCATCCGGGATGGCCGGAAATTGCCGGTGAAAATGCTGATCAGCCAGGATGCGGATATACCCGTCAAAGCGATCGGTGAGGATGGCACCATCTACGACATCAAAGCGCTGTTGCCGGATGGTACGCGCCTCAACGTGAAAGGCATTGGCCGCACGGGAAATATTATCCAGGTGAAAGCGATCACCCCCGACCGGCAATTGTACGGCATCAAAGCCATATCGCCCGAGGGTCAGTTGTACGACATCAAAGGGGTAAAAATGTATAAGGACAGCATCGAGGGAAAAGTCAACGGCGTGGACTTTTACGCGCATATCAAGGCTTTCCCGCAGATGATCACGTCTTCGCCCGATTCGATCTGGCATATCAAGGCCATTCACCCGGATGGAAAGATCCTCGATGTGAAAGCCATCGATAAGGAAGGAAATCTCAATAATGTAAAAGCCATCGCTATGCAGGGCGAATTGCACCTGATGGATGTCAAAGCATTTATCGGCGGCAAGATGCTCCCGGTCAAGATGCTGGTCAGCACGGATGAGCGGATACCGGTCAAGGCGATCGGCGAGGATGGCACGATCTACGATATCAAAGCGATCACGGAGGATGGGGCGAAACTGGATGTCAAGGGAGTCCGGGGAGCCGGACCGGTCATCTCCCTCAAAGCTTTTGCGGCGGATGGAACAGCCTATGGGGTCAAAGCGATATCTGTCGCCGGAAACCTGTTGGATGTGAAAGGACTGAAGATGACAGAGGATTCCGTCGAAATGAAACTCAATGGGGTGGATGTATATGCCCATATCAAAGCATTGCCCATGGTGATGGATTGCCGGTAAAACTGTACTTTTAGGATCTCCCTCTTTAGCAATGCTTTTTTCTTTTGCCCGGATTCATTCCTGGGGATATACTTCCGTGCCTCCACGGTATCCCGTACGGCGTGAGCAGGTCAACGTAACTAAAATACATAGATGATGAACCAAAGGCAATTCGTGTTACTCCTGGTGTTCCTGTTGCCATGGGCAGTCAGCGGGTATGGACAGCAGGCTGTTCTCTCCGGTGGCGGTGATATCAGCGCTGTTTCGGGTTCGGTCGCCTATAGCATTGGTCAGACCGTTTATATTCCGGCTGGAGGGGAATCCGGCAAGGTATTTCCTGGCGTACAACAACCAAATCTGACCGTGATGGTGGCTACGCAGGATCCCCAACCGGGACCGGCTATCAAGCTCTTTCCGAATCCTGCTGCACAAATCCTCTATGTGGAACTTGAAGACTCCTGGTTGCATCCCGGAGCCGAAACGATGCGTTATCAATTGACGGATATGCGGGGACAAGGGATCTTGGAAGGGAAATTAACCGGGACGCTGACTCCTGTTGCCGTGGAATCCCTGGCAGGTGGAGTATATGCCATGCGGGTTTTCAGCGGACAGCGCCCCGTCAAATCTTTTATTTTTTCTAAAACGAACTGAGCTATGAAAAACACAAACATCTGTCGTCACCTCCTGCTGATCCTCTGCATGGGCCTGGTTGTATCCGGGCAGGCACAATCCCCAAACCGGATGAGTTACCAGGCGGTGATCCGGGATGCGGCGAATGAACTCGTGGTCAATCATAATGTCCGCATCCGCGTCAGCATCCTCAAAGGATCGGCCTCCGGCCAATCGGTCTATGTCGAATCGCATATCACGACGACCAATGCCAACGGACTCGCGACTCTTCAGATCGGCGGCGGCAATGTCATCAGTGGTACTATCAGCGGGATCAACTGGGGCTCGGGACCCTATTTTATAAAAACAGAAACCGATCCGGCCGGTGGGACCAACTATTCCATCACCGGCACCAGTGAACTCCTGAGCGTCCCGTATGCCCTATACGCCGCTAATGGAGGTGTGCCCGGGCCACAAGGACCTCCTGGTCCGGCAGGTGCCCAGGGAGAGAAAGGGGACACCGGTCCGCAAGGTCTGGCGGGAGCAAAAGGCGATAAAGGGGACAAAGGAGACAAAGGAGATAAAGGGGAGAAGGGAGACCTGGGAGATGATGGTCCGCAGGGACCAAAAGGCGACAAAGGCGATCCTGGTGCGCAGGGACCCAAAGGCGACAAAGGTGACAAAGGCGATCCGGGGGCCCAGGGAGATCAGGGCGACCCAGGACCGCAAGGCCCTCCCGGCCCACAAGGCCCTCCCGGACCGCAGGGCCCTCCGGGACCGGTGGCCGGATCAAATCAACAGATCATCTTCAATGATGATAATCACGCCGGCGCCGACAATGTTTTTCTTTACGATAAAGTGAGTAACCATATGTCGCTGGGGGCACCCTCGGTTCATCCCAGCGCCGCACTGGATATACAATCGACGACAGGCGCCCTGATGCTACCGCGCCTGACAACCGCCCAGCGGGATGCGCTCGACGCGGAAGAAGGAATGATCATCTTCAACAAGGAAATGAAGAAATACCAGGGATACGTAGCGGCATTCACCGATGCAACCGTGGCGGAAAGCGAATTGTCTGAAGCATCCTATCCGGTCGGCAATGATGGCGTTACCGTCTCCGCCATGGCCCAGACCTTCACCCCCTCGCTTTCAGGGGAATTGTTGAGTATCGAACTTAACGTAAGCGCCACCCCTCCGGGTTTTCCATTGAAAGTGGAATTGTATGAAGGGAACAACCCGGGTTCCGGAGCGCTCATCGATGATCTTGTGTTCAATGTCAACAACACGGGCTGGGTGGTTATCGCTTTTCCGGCAGGGATACAGCTTTTGTCCACCAAAGTGTACCATGTTATCCTCAAAGGCAAAAATGTCATGCCGGATTTCATCGATCTGCTGACCAGTGATGCGCCACCTCCGGGTGGTCATGCCGGTGGCCAGCTATTCTATTACAATCCATCCTCCGGCGATTATGACCCGGCTTCCGCGGATGATATGGATTTTAAAATCAATTGTCACCTCAATACGCAAGGGTGGGTTAACTTGCATTGAAACAAAAACCGGATACCTGGTTTTTGGCTGAACAGGATTACCTATGCATCCGGTCCAAACCGAAATTGACGCCGCTTATCTGTATCAACAGCTCGCCCTGCATGAATCCGATCCCGTAGTCCGGGAGGTGTTTAAGCAGATGAGTGAAATCGAGGGCACCCACGTAGAGGCTTTTGCCCGACGGGATCACATCGCCATCGCAGATCTGCCGGGCCCTTCCTGGCGGGCCAGGACCTTTAACCTCATTGGAAGGATCTTTGGTTACGATTATGTTCTCGGCGTATTGATGGACACCGAAAAATCCCTGGCCAATGCCATCCTCGCCACCAAGCAGAAACACAATATCCCTGTCTCCGGGACGGAATCAAACCATGTGACAATCCTGCGAAATATCCTGGAGAAGCAACCCGAAGTATCGGGCGCACAGTTGGCAAGATTTGAGAAAAGACATCGCTCCGTGGGAGGAAATGCCATTCGCGCATCGGTATTGGGTGGAAATGATGGCCTGGTATCCAATTTCAGTCTCGTGATGGGTGTGGCTGGGGCATCTGCCGGTGGCGAAGGAGTCTTGTTGGCAGGACTGGCGGGATTGCTGGCAGGCGCCCTGTCGATGGCCCTGGGAGAATGGATCTCGGTGCGGAGTTCCCAGGAGTTGTATGAAAACCAGATGAAACTGGAGATGGAGGAGTTGGAATCCAATCCGGAAGGGGAACTCCGGGAGATAGCCTTGATCTATATGGCAAAAGGAATCCCGGAAGCCCAGGCACGTGACATGGCCGCTGCCATCGTGAAAGACCAGAAACAGGCACACCATCTGCTGGTCCGGGAAGAGTTGGGAATCAATGCGGAAGAATTGAAAGGATCGGCCCTGGAGGCGGCTCTGTACTCCTTTTGCCTTTTTGCCATCGGGGCAATTATTCCTGTTTCTCCTTTCTTTTTTGCCAAAGGGGAACACGCGATCCTCATCAGCGTCGGGCTCAGTGCTGTTGGCTTGTTTTTTATCGGTGCCGCGATTACGCTTTTTACGGGCCGTAATGTCTGGTTCTCGGGTTTCCGCCAGGCACTTTTCGGACTGGCAGCAGCAGCCATCACTTTTGGTATTGGGAAGCTTATCGGCGTCTCGATCGGTTGATCACCTGGCAATGCCCGCCTCCTCGGTAAACTCGCCCAGGATCGACCGTAATGACTCATTGATGCTGTCCATGATCTGCGCCATCCGGTAATAGGTGACAACCGAAGGGAGCTTCATTTCTCCGCGTTCCAGTTCATGGATGAGTTCCTTTTCATAATCCAGGTAGTCCTGGTTTTTCTCGCTCAGATCCAGGGCCAATCCGCGCCAGGCAGATTTCGGGGAGGTGCTGACCTGCAGCAATTGAATGCTGCGCTTGAGCATCATGTCAGCGTCATTGATCCGGTGCACGAGGATAGAACGCTGGGTGGGGCCAAACCAGATGCGTTGCTGCTTTTTGTCCAGGATCAGCCGGTAGATCTGCTCATATTTTAGCCGGATATGCTCGAGCAGCAGGTTGATGTTGAGCAGGCTCTTGATCTGCTTGGACGTGAAAAGCGAACTCTTGTCCTCCACCATCCCGATCAGGTATTCATTGAGCGCCTTCTGGTTGGTCTGCAGGGTGGAAAAATATTCTTTGATGAGTTTCATTTGCTCCGCAAACTCAGCCTCCGTGGTATAATTGGTGATCCGGTTGAGGATCGTGTTGAGCTGCTTGACGCGCTGGCATTGCTGGATGATCTCCTGCATGGCCACCGGCAGGGAAAGATCGGCCGAGTTTAACCCGGTGTCGATAAAATTGAGCCCTCCTTTATCCTTGTCCTGGTGCTGGATGGTGCGAGCTGATAATTTGAGCAGCCAGTTCATCAGCGGCAGGAAAACCAATGCGCAGACCACGTTGAACAGGGTGTAGAAAATGGCCAGTCCGACCGGTGTGGCCTCCGGATCTTCCATCGGATTGCCTACTTCTGGCAACTTAAGCGTGATCCATTCGACTACGGGCAACACAATGGGCAGAAACGGAAGGAAGCCGATGACCCCGATGACATTGAAGAGGACATGAAACCGGGCTGCTTTTTTTGAGTCCGCATTGCCGGCCCAGGAAGCGATTTCGGTGGTGATGGTCGTGCCGATATTCTCACCCAGCACCATGGTGGCCGCGATATCAAACGGCACCCAGCCATTGAGGCACATCGTCAGGGTCAGCGTCATGGCGGCACTCGAAGACTGGATGAGCGCCGTAAAAATGATTCCCATCAACAGGAAAAGGAGGATCGAATACACACCGTGATTGCCCAGGTGTCCCAGGAAAGCCATCACCTCCGATTGACGCTGCAATTCCGGTACGACGCTTTTCAGAAACTGAATCGAGATAAGGAGGATGGAAAATCCGATAACGGTTTCCGCCCATTGCCGGTACTTGCCGTTTTTGATGTAGATAAAAGGCATCGCCAGCGCTATGAGCGGAAGGCAAAGCGTAAACAGGTTGAGTTCGAATCCCAGGATCGTGACCAGCCACACGGTCACCAAAGTCCCCATATTGGCCCCGATGATGATCCCGGCTGCGGCCGTCAGGGAGATGATCCCCGCGTTGACGAAACTCACCGTCATGATCGTCATGGCCGTACTGGACTGGATGGCCGCGGTGGTAAAAAAACCGGTCAGGAAGGAAGAGAGTTTGTTTTGTGTCACCCGCTGCAACGCGTCCCGCAACTGGATGCTGGCAATCCGCTGGACGCCTTCACTCATGACCTTAAGGCCATACAGGAACAAGGCCAGTGCCCCGATGATCTGCAGTATGCCGAGCCAACCCAGTTCTACCATATCCCGCCTGCTAAGATACAGGCGCCACGCGGTGTTCCCGGATAAATTACCTGAACAAAGTAATACTCGCAACCTCGATCTGCTCTCCCTGAGAGTCAAAGGATAACTTTGTCACTTTCTTTCTATCTTTGTATCCCGTAACGTAACCTCCTATCCATGGTCAAGTACATCTTTGTTACGGGTGGTGTCACTTCTTCACTCGGTAAAGGAATCATTTCCGCCTCCCTTGGTAAATTGCTGCAATCCAGGGGATTATCCATCACGATCCAAAAATTCGATCCGTACATCAATGTCGACCCCGGCACCCTCAATCCCTATGAGCACGGGGAATGCTACGTGACCGATGACGGCGCCGAAACGGACCTGGATCTTGGCCATTATGAACGTTTCCTCGGCCACCCGACGACCCAGGAAAATAATGTGACGACCGGGCGTATCTACCAGACTGTCATCAATAAAGAACGGGCAGGGGATTATCTCGGCAAGACCGTGCAGGTGGTCCCGCACATCACTGACGAGATCAAACGGCGTATCCGCGCCCTGGGCAAAACCGGTGAATTTGATATCGTCATCTCCGAGATCGGCGGCACTGTAGGCGACATCGAGTCGTTGCCTTACCTGGAGGCGATTCGCCAGATGCGCCTTGAACTGGGATCCGGCAATGCCATTATTATCCACCTCACCCTCATACCGTATCTCAATGCGGCGGGGGAATTGAAAACCAAGCCTACCCAGCACAGCGTCAAAGAACTGCTCCAGACCGGAAACCAACCCGATATCCTGGTCTGCCGCACCGAGCATCACCTCAATGATGAATTGAGAAGAAAAATATCCCTGTTTTGTAATGTGGACCGGCACGCGGTGATTGAAGCCATGGATGCGGAGACGATCTATGATGTGCCCTTGTTGATGAAAGAAGAAAATCTCGATAAGATTGTCCTCAACAAGTTGAATCTCGACGTGACTTCCGAGCCTAACCTGATCGCCTGGAAGGCTTTCTTGAAAAAACTCAAAGAACCGCGGCACACAGTCCGGATCGGCCTTGTCGGCAAATACAATAAGCTGCCCGATGCGTACAAATCCATCAATGAGGCGTTTGTGCATGGCGGAGCCGCCAACGAATGCAAAGTGGAAGTCGAATCGATTCATGCGGAAGCGCTGGAGATGACGGATCATCCGGGCGACGTATTGGCGCACCTGGATGGGGTATTGGTTGCCCCCGGATTCGGTGAAAGGGGAATTGAAGGAAAGATCAATACGATCCGGTACCTGAGGGAAAACAAGGTTCCGTTTTTCGGGATATGCCTTGGCCTGCAATGTGCGGTTGTGGAGTTCGCCCGCAATGTGCTCGGACTGGAAGATGCTTACAGCACGGAAATGAAGCCCGATGCCGCCCACCCGGTGATAGATCTTATGGCGGACCAGAAAAATATCCGCATGAAAGGCGGGACGATGCGGCTGGGCGCCTATGCCTGCGAGGTGAAGGAAGGTTCATTGGCTTACCAGGCCTATCATTCCGGCCTGATCTATGAGCGCCACCGGCATCGGTATGAATTGAACAATGAATATCTCCGGGATTTTGAAAATAACGGGCTCATCGCTTCGGGGGTGAACCCGGACAGCAAGCTCGTGGAGATTATGGAACTCTCCGGCCACCCGTTTTTCCTGGGCACCCAATACCATCCCGAACTGAAAAGCACGGTAGAGAAACCGCATCCGTTATTTGTCGCCTTTATCAAAGCCTGCCTGGACCAAAAAATGAAACGCACTCCCGGAAGTGTGGCAGAGACTTCAGCGTCCGTCAAGGTGTCAGCTAATTAATTCCGGCGCATCAACCTACCAGATGATCGGACGATAACGATGACGTTCGTACGGTTGCCCACCAAGGCATCCGGTTTTTATCATGAAAGGAAATACGGCCCTCTCCGGGGTGTTTTAATTATAGCACAGGAGCAAAGAATCCATTAATCCATGCCCCGTCGGGACATCCGTTTCTTCGCATAGAAGGAAATACAGCCTTCTCCGGGATGTATCCATTAAAGCACAGAAACAGAGAAACCATTGACCAATGCCCCGTCGGGACATCCGTTTCTTCGCATAGAAGGAAATACAGCCTTCTCCGGGATGTATCCATTAAAGCATAGAAACAGAGAAACCATTGTCCAATGCCCCGTCGGGACATCCGTTTCTTCGCAAAGAAGGAAATACAGCCTTCTCCGGGATGTATCCATTAAAGCACAGAAACAGAGAAACCATTGACCAATGCCCCGTCGGGACATCCGTTTCTTCGCATAGAAGGAAATACAGCCTTCTCCGG
>CAZTXO010000056.1:15953-21963 GCA_964617515.1 uncultured Saprospiraceae bacterium
ATTGACCAATGCCCCGTCGGGGCATCAGGTTGTTAGCATAGAAAGGAGTACACCCACCCCCAGCCCCATCGGGGCTGCCGTTTATGGTGTGCAGGAGGCTCCGCCTATCCGTAGACCAGGTACAGGACCAGGATCAGGAGCAATGTAATGGCCAGCAAGGTGAAAAAAAACTTCTTCTCCTGCTTGCGGTCCCGTTCATGACGCTGCATTTTGCTTTTATGGAGAGACATAAGGACATGGATGTTTTGACCAGGGCGAATATACAAATTGGCCATTCGTTTCAGCCCCTCTGGAATGTTTACTTTTGTGCCCGATGCAGCCAAGCCTTGTGTTATACGAAATGAACGTATGGGATCATGCCGTGGCAGCCATCATCTGCATTTTCGCCCCTGTATTTGCCTATTCCTCCCGCCAGATCAAGATCGAAGAGATGGAGTTTGAGCCCGAAGACAAGATCAGGCTCTACCACAGCAACGCGCTCCTGCTCACCGTCTTTGCCCTGGTGATCATCACCTTATGGCGCATCCCCGGCCGTACGCTCAGTGCTTTGGGATTTACCTGGCCGCAATGGAATTTTATCGTCTTCGCCCTGCTTTTTTTCGTCCTTCTCTTTTATCTCCTGGATGTGTTTTTCCAGTATGGTCTGCGTCGCTGGCGAAACAAAACCCTCGAAAAGCGGCAAACCTCCTTTTCTTTTGTTCCAGCGGATGGGTATGAACTCGGACACTTCGCCTTCCTGGCCCTCGCGGCCGGTGTAGGGGAGGAAATCATCTTCCGCGGCTACCTGATTCAATACCTGCTGCACTGGACAGGCAATACGGCTTCAGGTATTTTCATCGCCTGCCTGATCTCCTCCGCTTTGTTTGCCTTTCTGCATGGCTACCAGGGCATCGTCTCCATGATCAAGATCTTTTTCCTGGCCATCCTGTTCGCCCTCATCTTTGTGTATAGCCATTCGCTCCTGTTGGTGATCCTCATTCATGCCCTGATCGACCTGATGAGCGGATGGATCGGAATTTACATCCTGCGGCAAATCAACCAGGAAGAGGAACACTAACGCCTTGTACAGCATAGACAAATCAACGCATGCCGGCTATTTGATCCGGTTGTAAAAATCGATGATTCGTTCATCCACGAATATATCCCGCTGAGTCAGTCGCTTTTTTAAATAGAGTCCTCCCAGGGTACGGCACCGGCTGAGGGCGACGTAGGTCTGTCCGTGTTCAAATGCGCCGCGACCCAAATCAACCGCTACGCGGTCATAGGTCTGTCCCTGGCTCTTGTGAATGGTCACAGCCCAGGCAAGCCGCACGGGATATTGGGTGAAACTTCCGGCTACCGATGATTGGATCGGCTCCGTGCTCCCGGCGACATAGGTATAACGTGTGATTTCCCAGGTCATCCGGGGCAGTGCGAATTCAGTCGCCTGCCCCGCGTCCTGTTCGACCCGGACAGTGACCGTATCTTCATCCAGGGCCATCACCGTGGCCAGCGTACCGTTGACGAATCGCTTGTCCGGATCATTTCGGATCAGCATCACTTGCGCTTTCTCCCGCAGTTCCAGTCTGTACTCGGTGGGAAACAGGCGTTCAGAAAAATCGCCCTGCACACTTCCGGTATAAAACAGGGAGGCTGTATCGAGCTGTTGCAGCCGGTCGGCATTGATCTTCTGTGCCGCGGCATTGGTGCTGCATAAGGTCAGGTACGGTTCAGGAATAGCCGCGTCCGGAAGATATCGTTCATTCAATTCCTCCAACCCTTCGTAATCCAGTTGCATGCGGCGCAGATCGTCCAGCAGCCGGATAAAATGCCGTTCGGTTTGCCGGTATACTTTGGTGAGCTCTATCATCCGCACCTGTGTCACGTCCCGCATCACATGCGCGTCAAAGAAATAGGCACCGGCATAATAGGTCCTGAAATATTCCTTTTCTTCCTGGCTGCTGATGACCGGAGGTAACTGGAAAAGATCCCCGAAAAACAACATCTGCACATCCCCGAAAGGCACATCAAGGTTGCGGTGCAGCCGGAGGGAAAGATCCATGGCATCCAGTATATCCGCCCGCACCATCGACACCTCATCTACGATGATGACCTCCACCGCTTTGAGCAGGTGAACCAGCCGGCGGATCACGTGCAGTTCATGCGGAACCAGCAGTTTCGGAGCAAACTGGAAAAACGAATGGATCGTTTGTCCCTGGACATTCAGGGCAGAGATGCCGGTAGGAGACAGGACCACCACTTTTTTCCGGGTAGTTTTCCGGAAGAGTTGGAGGAGAGTGGATTTACCCGTGCCGGCCCGGCCGGTGATAAAGTAATGATCGCGTGTGTGCTCCAACTGATGAAGGATGTCCTGGAAGGATTTATCCAGCACGAGTACGTCCTTCATGAGATTGGCTTGACCAGCAGGACATACACCGGGAAGTGATCACTGTAACCGCCCGCGTAGACGCCATTGGCATACGTGCGGAGCGGATATCCGGCGAAGGTGCCCGATTTCTGCGTCATGTATGAAGGATTGAATACGGACGCTTTGTAAAACCGGAAGCCGTCCGTTGCTTTGGCGAGGTCATAGCTGAGGATGATCTGGTCAAAGAGGCTCCAGGCATCCTGGTAAGCGGTAGTGCCCAGCCCTTTGCGGTAGTAGTCTTCAAACGGATTGTACATCTGCGTTTTGTTCAGCCTGTCCAGAGACCGGCCGGTGTTGAGGTTCTTTTTGACGCTGTCATTGATCGGGTCATCATTGAGGTCACCCATGACGATGCATTTGGTGACGAGGTGATTGGAGACCAGGCTGTCGATCAGGTGCCGGTTCCATGCCGCCGCCTGATTGCGCAGATGGGCAGTGGCCGTCTCTCCACCGCGGCGGGAGGGCCAGTGGTTGACGCTGATGCCTACTGTTTCGCCGTCCAGTTGACCGATGGCAAACAGGATGTCCCTGGAGTAGCGGGCGCTGTCACCGGGTGCATTGGTCGGCAGGGAATAATAGAGGACTTTTTCGGGAGTGAAATATTTGGGCTGATAGAGCAAGGCTACATCTACACCCCGCGCGTCTTTCGAATCCTGGTGGAGAATGCGATAGCCGCGTTTGGCCACAGCAGTCTGCCGGACAAAATCCTGGAGGACCGTGATGTTTTCGATCTCTGCCGCCCCCAGGATGGCCGGTCCGTCCGGCGTATAGGCGGTACCGATTTCACTGACCACCCGGGCCAGGTGATCGAGTTTATCATAGTAAACAGCGGAATTGTAGAGGTTGGGACCATGTGGGGTAAACTCCAAGTCATCCGTGTCCGGGCTGTCGATCGTGTCAAAGAGATTTTCGAAATTGTAAAACGCGACACAGGCAATTTTAAATTGATCCTGTCCCTGCGACAGGATCGGCAGCAGGAGAAACCAGATGCACCAGGGGTTGTATTTCATGTGGCAAAGGTAGAAGTATTGCCCTTGTGTTGCGTGCCGGTATTCTTTGCGTTTGCCGGGGCAGTCACGGGTACTGAATCAAGAGCGGGCCGGCAGGGTAGGGCAACCGCTGGTAACAATCTTCTCCGGTAGCTTCCTGCTTACCCTTTATTATTACTTTTGCCGCATGCTGCGGTGCCTCATCCTGTGCCTGGTTTCAGGCCTTCCCATTACCCTGACTTTTTCCCAAATGCTGATCAGCGGCCGGATCCTCGACCAGGCGACCCAACGGCCAGTACCCGGTGTCCTGGTGAGGTCTTTACTGCCGGACATGGTCACGACCGGAACAGACGGTCGATTTCAAGTAAAACATCCACAGAACAGGGATATCACCTTGTATCTGAGCATAGAGGGCGTTACAAAGGAATATAGCACCAGGCTTGCCAATGCAGATCCGCAGGATTTAGGCGATATCTTATTGGATACCAGGCCGTCCAATACGACCGATCTGGAACTACCGACGATCACACTCGAAGACGTGGACAACCAGGATGCCTCCAGCATATCCGGCCTGCTCCAATCGCGCGAGGATGTCTTTGCCGGCATTACCAATTACACCTTTGGACCAGCCCGTTTCAACCGGCGCGGATTGGAATCGGAATACTCCACCGGTTTTCTCAATTACTTCCCGGTCACCGACCTGGAGTCCGGCGGATTGTATTGGAGTTTATGGGGCGGCCTCAACGATGTCACCCGCCAGGATGAAGAATCTGTGGGAGCGGAAATAGCTTCCTGGGATTTCGGAGGGGCAGGCAGTACATTTAATACCGACCTCCGGGCATCCGTCCAATGGCGTCAGAAAAAAGTCAGTTACTCGGTCACCAATCGTAACTATCGAAACCGCCTGATGGCTACCTGGTCCACCGGGCTCTTACCGTCCGGTTGGGCTTTTAGTTTGTCGGCGAGCCGTCGTTGGTCCCAGGAAGGGTATATCCCGGGTACCTACTATGACGGGTATTCCTACTTCGCCTCAGTTGAAAAGAAATTCAATGACCGTCATTCACTCAACCTGGCCATCCTGGGCGCACCTTATGAACGTGGTGCGAACAGTTCCAGTACGCAGGAAATGTATGACCTGGCCGGTGATCCCTATTACAATTCTTTCTGGGGATACCAGCAAGGGGAAAAACGTAACAGCCGCATTTATTCAGGACATGAACCGATGGCCATCCTCCGGCATGACTGGCACATCAGTGACAAAGCGAGCCTGGTCACTTCCCTCGGCTATCAGACCGGCAAAAGCAATGCCCGCGCCCTGGATTGGCTTTATGCCAACGATCCCAGGCCGGATTATTACCGCCGCCTTCCCAGTTACCAGGATGATCCTGTCCTCCGTGATCAAATCCGGGAGGAGTTGACTGCGGACAAGAACCTGCTGCAGGTGCAGTGGGACAACCTCTACCAGGCCAATATCAACAGCTCATTCACAGTGGAAAATGTAGATGGTGTCCAGGGAAATAATTTCACAGGGGCGCTTTCCCACTACATCCTGGAAGACCGGCGCAGTGACCTTGACAAGAAAGCAGCCAATGTCGTCCTGCAGTTTTTACCCGGTGATAAAAGTTCCCTTCACCTTGGGGCTTCGGCGATCCTGCAGAATACGCGCAATTACAAACTCGTCGGTGATCTCCTGGGCGGGGCATTCTATCTCGACTGGGATAAATATGCCGAACAGGATTTCCCGGGTGACGAAAACGCCCTGCAGAATGATCTGCTCCGGCCCAATCGCATCGTGCACGAAGGCGATCAGTTTGGCTATGATTTCGAATCTAGAATCCGCCAGTATACAGGATGGGTGTCTTACAAGGTGAACACCCGGAAATGGGAGCTAGGCCTTTCCGGCGCCGTGTCCGGTCAGCAATATTGGAGACATGGCTATACGCAAAACGGAAAGTTTCCGGACAACTCCTTCGGAGATGGCGACAGGCATGATTTCTTTCTTCCTTCCGCCAAAGCATTGATCCGGTATAAGATCGATGGGCGCAATTATCTCACCGTTTCAGGACTCCTGGCGGAGAAAGCACCGTCCTTCCGGAACGCCTATGTGTCACCACGCACCCGTGACAATGTGGTTGCCGGATTGGAGAATGAACAGATCACGCTCGGAGAAGTGCGCTATGATTTACGTGCCCCTTACCTCAAAGCGGCCATTTCCGGATTTTATATCACCACGAAGCACGGAATCGAGTCCACGAGCTTCTATCATGACGATCTCCGCACCTTTGTCAACTTCAGCCTGACCGGCATTGACAAACAGTACACCGGGATCGAAGCGGCCATCGAATACACCCTGGTGCCAGGCTTTAGTGTGCAGGCAGCCGCCGCCATCGGAGAATATGTCTATACATCCCGTCCGCTGGCCACGGTCACCCAGGACAATGACGGCAGCGTCCTTCAGCAAAACATCACCATTTACGCAAAAAACCTTTACGTGGCTGCAGGCCCCCAGGAAGCATATACCATGGGGTTCACCTACAAGGCAAAAAAATTCTGGACCCTGTACGTCAATGTCAACCGGTTTGAAGAAAACTGGATCAATTTCAATCCCCTGCGC
>CAZTXO010000057.1:0-21436 GCA_964617515.1 uncultured Saprospiraceae bacterium
TTTAAGGAATGCCGGGGGAAGGGGCTCAGGATAATTACGAACTTGTGGTGAGCGTAGTCGAACCATTGTATCCGCCGAATCCGCCTCAGGCGGAGAAGGAGGAGGAGTGAAGATGGAGCACCGGATCGGGATGAAAAGGGAATGAACTGCGGACAGTCGCTGATGGCGGACTTGTCTCTTTGCCCCTGCCGGTCCGATCTATCATCAGCCAGGCAACGGGAGCGGAAACGCCGGAGGTTCAAGGCGGCCCTTATCGGTCTATCGAAATGCTTCCACTTCTTTGCCTGCCCTCCGCATGAAGGCGGAGAAAATAAAGGCCGGAGGGCCAGGAAGCGCAGTCAATGCTGCTGGACTCGCGTCCAAATGAATCATCCTGGTAAACCAATTTTCCAGCGGCATCATAAATGCGCAAGGCAGCCTCCTCTACCCTGTCAGGCAGTGTGATCCTGAATTGCGAGGAAGCAGGATTTGGAACTACTTCCAAAGGATCCTCAGCCAGGGGATCATCGACAGCAGATACAAAGTCGGGATCGAAGCGTGTGCCGGAATTGTATATTTCCTTCGTGGAGGGATCCATAAGCCATGCGATCACGTAGACCTGGTCAGCTTCCCAGGAGGCATCAACCGAATAGGTATAGGATTTCGAAGCCGTACCAGAAGTCAGATCCACATCTTCTCCACCCACAGGTCCCAGGAACCGGCGAAACACATGATGATGCAAGGTCTCGCCGTTGGGGGCATTGTATTGGATCTCCTTTTCGACGATCACGGCAAACAACCGGCCGGTGGTGAGTGAGCCACCCACGTGATCGGTCAGGGTGATGTCCACGGTCCTGTCGGGGCCCGGAGTTTCTTCCACATTGACGCTCAGCCAGGAAGTACTACCCGTGATCGAATTGAGCAGGGCGTTTGTCACGCCGGCAGAATTGGTAAAATTCAATCCATTGATCGCGACGGTAGGGGTACCAAAGAGGTGTCCCGGGTAAAATTGCCAGCGCGTGGTATTCTCCGGGATATTGGCCTTGTAAAAAATGCAGGTGGGATAGGGTTTCCCGGGATAAAAGCTGATGAGGTGATATTGACCCTCGTAATTCTGCAACCGGGCAAACATGCCGGGGTTCTGAGAGCCACAGATCGGGCACGGGGTGTTGGTAAACAGTTCCAGGGTGGGATACCGGGGCGGCAAATCCTGGGCAAGGCCCCTGAAACTCAGCGATAAAAAGCTGAATACGAATACGATGGCGGTAAACCGGGCAGCGCGTGAAGGTGTCATCCTGTGTTCTTTAAGCCGTTAAAGGTATGAAGGCTTAACCATGCACAGGACAGGATTGTTGCGCGGCACTGAAAGAAATGGCCAAGGATGAACGCTCAGACAAACTCAGGGGAACCCGCCTTCACATCCTCATAAAACCCGGCCATGGTCACGTTGGCAAAAGGGGTGAGCCAAAGAAAACCAATGCCGAGGGTCAGGATGCAGAGGATGGCCAGCCCCAGGAAGCGCAGCCATAAATAAAATAGTTTCCACTTGTGCCCATCCATCATTTTTTTACTCTGCGCCAATGCTTCTGCGGGCCTTAGGGACGGATTGTCTGCCAGGAGGTAAAAGGTCATCGAATAGTTCAGTGCCGCGATGATCCCGGGCACGATCAACAGGAATGACCAAAGGACTACGTACAGGATGATCAGCCAATAGGCGGCGAGCGTATTGCCGAAATATTTAAAGCCGTCAAACAATTGCTCAAATTTTTCCTGTTGCCCGCGGGCGATGGCCAGCGAAAACACTGCCGCGCCAAACGCCAGGGGACCGCCAATCAGGATGGGCGCCAGGCCGACACCGATCGACACGGCATGATGCATTTGGGTCATGATCGTACCGGAACCCATCAGGATACTATAGACGATGAAGACGGCAATGGCGATACCCCATTTCCCTTTCAGCGCTTCCCGGGCGGAACGCATCAGCTCCTTATTTTCCATTTTTTGCAGGTATTTTCAGCTGTCAAAATTAAGCCTTGCGAATTGGAAAGTCAATGAAAAAGGAAGCGTGGAGAGTGCAAAGTGCAAAGTGGAGAGTGCAGAGTGTAAAGTGCAGCGTGGAGAGTGCAAAGTTGAAAATTACTATGTAAAAAATAACCCCTGCTGCCAAGGTCCCTCCTGTCAACCTTTACCCATTTAAACATTTAAACATTTAAACATTTAAACATTTACACATTTACACATTTACACATTCACACATTTACACATTTACACATTCACACATTCACACATTTACACATTTACACATTTACACATTCACGCCCATCACCAATTCCCTTCCTCCATCGTTACCCACACTGGAAATCCACGTAACGACTGGGATCCGGAGGGGTGATCAAGCTTTATGCCGGAATCATGTACGTCAGAATACAATCCATGAAATTAAGGATGTACGCTGAATATTGCGGGAGAAAAATCAGCGAATCAAAAAACAGCATATTACCTATTTCATACGTCCGGAATTATTCCTAATTTAATTTCATAAACACCCCTATTTATGCGACTCTCCCCTTCTCTCTTCTTTACGTTCCTGTTGTTTTCAGCCCTTGGTTTCGCCTCCGGCACCATGAGGGCACAATGCACCAATGTGAACCTGCTTTCCCAATTCAGTGTCGATCATTTTAAGAGCTCCTATGGCTGCACAAAAATTACGGGCACCCTCTTCATCAATGGATCTGACATCACGAACCTCGATAGTCTTCACCTGGTCACGGAAGTAGGATCCCTGGTGATCAATTCCACGAATATTACCAGCATGCGGGGTCTAAATGCTCTGCAAAAGGTCGCCGGAGGTGTGAGCATCAGTTTTTGCCCCAACCTCACGGAAATGTTTGGACTGGAAGCGCTCCAATCGACCGGAGACATCTACCTGGCGGTCAATGCCAAACTCGCCACGCTCCAGGGAATGAATGGCCTGAAATACGTTAAAGGCGCATTCCAGATTTCTGACAACGATGTCCTGCTCAGCTTACAAGGGCTCGAAGGATTGGATTCCGTCGCCGGGCAATTGAAGGTGGAAGGCAATGCTTTTCTGCAAACCCTGGAAGGACTTGGCAATCTCCGGTCGGCCGGGGACATCCGGATCCAGAACAATTCATCGCTTTATTCCCTCACCGATTTCAATAACCTCTCCAAAGTTCCGGGAGGGATCGTGATCTATATCAATGCTGCCCTGACCAGCCTGGGCGACTTCCCGAAACTGAAGGAAGTGGGCACCCGATTCTACATCTCTGTCAATCCGGCGCTCCAGTCTCTGCAGGGCCTGCATCTTGAATCCCTTACAGCTGATTCGGTGGACTTTGGTTTCGGACTCTATATAACGGATACGCAAGCCAAGGACCTGCATGGGCTCGAATCGCTTACCTCCATCCAGGGCCGCCTGTATATCGGGTATAATCCGCAGCTCAAATCCTTTGACGGATTGCAAAATCTGCAGACTCTCGAAGGCCATCTTGGGATCGAAGACAATACTGTCCTGACTTCCATTGAGGCCATAAAGGATCTTAATTTTTATGGAGGTGAAATTGAGCTGACGGACAACGACAGCCTATCTGCCTGTGCCATTGAAAGCGTATGCCACTATCTCGACTCTCCGGATGGCCTTGTCCTGGTCTGGGGAAACGGTCCGGGCTGTACCTCCGCCGATGAGATCAGGTCCAACTGTTCTCCGGTCGAAGCCTTCAACCTGATTGATGCCAATCTCTACGCAGATGATGATGACATGACATCCGGCGATATTCGAAATCTCCATCCCCAGGAAATCGCTGATCTGACTACCGAGAGGGCTGCTGTCGCCACGGATGGTGTGAGCACGGTGCTGTTACGGATTGCGATGGGTCCGACAGGATACCTTGAACTGGATGACCCTGATGAGGATCGATTTGAATTCCCCTGGGGTGACTCCACTTATTTCCTGAATGGAAACAATTATCTCTTCATGCTGTACACCCCAAAGGACACCTTCGACGAATCCGCGAATCTTTTTTCTTATGGCGATAACGTGGACGCGTATAATCTTTCCTTCCCCTTCCGGTTTTATACCGCTACCGATGTGCGCGAAAATCATTTCAGCATCACGCATGTACGGCCCCCGGTCGTCCTGATGCATGGCACCTACTCTGATCCCGCGCAAGCCTGGCGCACAGCGGCAACGGGAGGGGTCAGTATGTACGACCGCCTTACCAGCGATGGATTTAAGGTTTTCACCGTCAACTACAAAGAAACCAACGGCACCACGGGCTTTGCCGTCGACAATACCGGTTTTACGGACAATGCCAAAGTCCTTTGGGGAGATGTCTATCCGGAGAATACCGGGGGCATCAAAGACGCTCTTACCTATTACCGGCACACCCTGGGAATCGCGGTCACGCAGGCAGATGTGGTCGGACACAGCCTCGGGGGAATATTGCCACGGGTCTATGCATCGGCCCACTACAATCCCAACTATAAGCGGGAGGACAACTTTATGAAAGGCGACATCAATCGCCTCATTACATTGGGCAGTACGCACTTTGGCAGTCATCTCGGGGAATTGCAGATCTTCCTGGATGGCATCACGCCCTTTGATATCGGCGCCCTGGACTGGCTTGCGCTCCAGGGGGTGAATCTTGTCACAAACTGGGTTGGGGGTGCATCCCCCAGTAAAGCGGTGATGGACCAGATCCCGCCTCCGGTGGGCACTGCCCTGCCCCTGATCGGACGAACCGAGATTCCTTCACACGCACTGACCTTCTCTGTACCAAAAGGCGCCCTGAAGGATTCCATCTATGATCCGGATGAATCGTATTATGACCTTTATTGGTTTATCACCACCCTGATGTACCAGCTACATGATGTGCAAAAAACGTATCTCGACTACAAACTGCAACAGGCGGAAGGGAATATGCTGGTGGATTCCACGATCCATGGCGGCAAACCGGCGGATCTGTACCCGTTGTACACCAAGGCCATGCTGTTTAAAAACATGATTGAGGATGCCATTCAAAAAGCAGGGATCGTGACCTCGGTCCTGGACGGTACATTTGAATTGCCCTCCGATAAACAGATATTCAAATACGCCCTTTCGGAGACCAGCATGAGCGATTATGCCGATCCGCTGTATGACCTGTTTATCGCCGGCGCTGATCCGGTCGGTGTGGCTGCAGATTATTTTTTCAATGTGAGCCTGCCGTCACCGCAAAGCATTCTGAAGGACCAGCTCAAGGTGCGCGAGGAAACGATCGAAGGGTTGCGCTCCCTGATTTTCAATAATGATGAAAATGACGGGGTCGTCCGCGTACAAAGCCAGAGCGGTGAACTCGAAAAGGAATGCGGAGCCTGTGTCGACCGGTTTGAAAACGTATTGCATGGATTCGCACCACGATACCCGGCCGTCCAGGAACGGGTCGAAGCGCTCCTGAAGGGGAATATGGCCGGATTTGCCAAGGATGGTTTTCCACCCATGGATCATGCGCAGCACATCTATTATCCGCCGGAAAGTCTTGACTTATTTAAGGTTGCCAAAAATGGCGGGGAGGCGATTTGTCAATCGGGCATCGTACCCAGTCATGCACGAGCCTTCGCGCACATCGCCGATGAAAAGAATGTCATCCTCATCATGCGCCCGGTAAACCCGGATGGCACCGATCTAATTGCCAACGGGGCCGCCACGAAAGGAATGGACATCAAACCCAAGAGTTCTAACTGGGGACCGCAAAAAGGTTTCCTGCCGGTAAAACAGCGGTACAGCAAAATCTGGAAGGTATATGAAGACCCGAAAAGACAGGAGGTGATTCATAAATACGATTCCCTCGCTCAAAAAAATATCTCCGATGGGATTGCCGTACCCCGCCAGCTGATCGCACAGGCCTGCAATGGTCCATTCGTTGTCTATATCGACCAGGCAAAAATCAGTGGTCCGGAAGATGCCCGCGCAGAAGATGAAGTGGTATTGATACCTGTGGCCGATCCGACAAAAGTGTGCTACTGGGGTGAAGATTTTTCATCCGATGAGATCATTTCGGATTGCGAAGACATAGGCCCGCAGCATCTCCTTATTCCTTTCCAGGTCATGGCCAGCCCCGAGGTTTTTGAAGAAGATGGGGTGACCCCGCGTTTTTTGACAGCCGATTATGATATGTTGATGATTGGTTTTTATGAAGGACCCGACCAGGGTCCGCCGATGCCCCCGACGGTTCCATTCAAACCCAAAGTGGGCCAGATTACAGCTGAACAGGAAGCCCTTGTCGCTCAACTGAACCAGGCTGTTGCCGAAACCGGTTACCATGGGGGACAAGTAGTGCATCATGGACCGGAAAACCAATTCAACAATTCGCCGTACATCGATTATCCACTCACGGTTTTCGCCCCGGACAATATTCCCAATGGACTGTTCAATACATCCACCGACGGACTGATCCTTTCCATTGATATGGGTCCGGCCGGTTTCCGGGACCTTAACCTCAAGCAGTTCGTCAACCGGATGCGGCAGGCAGGGTACGACCTGTACCAGAATATTCCGGCACCGGGGTGGAAATGGACATGGGATGAAGACGCCGAAGGTTTCGAATTAGAAGACCATATGGACCTCGCGGATTATGTGGAACAACTCCCTAAAAATGATTGCAGCAAATTTGGCGGCAAACTCGATAAGCCTTGCCCGGCTTTTACTCCAACGGATGATTCAAACAATGATCATCCAAATACCATTTCAAAAGAGGGCAGATCCACCCGGGATGCATTGACGTGGCATATTTATCCCTCACTCTTCCACAATCAGCCTGTCCTGGTCTCTTATGACGGATCCATAAAAAATCCCTTTACGTGGACCCTGGTGGATGCCTATGGCAACATCCTGGCCCCTGTACAACATGCTGAAACCGGGTCGCATAACTTCCTGGTCGAGACCGGTGAATTAGCCCCCGGCTTATACAGTATCCTGACAGACTCGTTTGGTGAAATTGGACGGTTTATTAAAGTGTCCTCCCAGTAACCGGCCGTGACAGTTCAGAAACTACGAAACCACCTGGAATAATTCAACCCGCTTAATTCCTAATCCCTAATGGTTCGACTCCGCGCACCACAAGTTCGTAATTATTAATTCACTCTATCGCTGCCTGTGCTGCCGCCAGGCGGGCGATCGGCACCCGGTAGGGTGAACAGCTCACGTAATCCATTCCGATGCGGTGGCAGAACTTTACGCTCTCCGGATCACCCCCGTGTTCTCCGCAGATACCGACTTCGAGATGTTTTTTCGTCTTGCGGCCCCGTTCGGTGCCAAAGCGGATGAGTTCCCCGACCCCATCCTGGTCGATGGTCTGGAAAGGATCATCCCGCAGGATCTTCTGATCGAGATAGTTGGGAAGGAAACCGCCGATGTCATCCCGGCTGAATCCAAAACTCATCTGTGTCAGGTCATTTGTCCCGAAACTGAAAAAATCCGCTACCGTAGCCATTTGGGCAGCCTTCAAGGCCGCACGCGGTATCTCAATCATGGTCCCAAAGAGATGCGGTATCTTCTTCAGTTTCGTTTTAGCCAAAACCTGTTTGTACACCTCATCCACGATCCGTTTTTGATGGATGAGCTCATTCACGGAACAGGTCACCGGAATCATGATTTCGGGAAATGGTTTCTTTCCTTCCCTGATCAATTCGGCCGCCGCTTCGAAAATCGCGCGAACCTGCATCTCCGTGATTTCCGGATAGCTGATACCCAGGCGCACGCCCCTGTGCCCCAGCATCGGATTATTTTCATGCAACGCCAGCACCCGTCGCCGGAGGATGCTCATACTGATGCCGAGCTCCTTGCTGAGTTGCTGCAACTTGGCGGCGTCATGCGGGACAAATTCATGCAGCGGCGGATCCAGGAGCCGGATTGTGACCGGGTAACCATGCATGACTTCCAGCGTATCCCTGAAATCCTTTTTAACAAAACCATACAATTCATCCAGTGCGTTGCGCCGCTCCGATTCGGTTTTACTCATGATCATCTTTCGCAACAAAAACAGCGGACGCTCGCTGCCTTCGCCATAGAACATGTGTTCGGTTCTGAACAAACCGATACCCTGGGCGCCAAATTTCATCGCCTGGGCGGCATCTTTGGGTGTATCCGCATTGGTGCGCACGCCCATCACTTTGGTTTTATCCACCAACCGCATGAAATCGCGGTACGACTGGTTCTTATCAATGTCGATATCCCTGAGCGGCAGGCTGCCTTCATAGACAAGCCCCCTGGTGCCATTGAGGCTCACCCAATCGCCTTCCTTGATGATCACGCCGTTTTTCGCGTGAAAGGTTTTGGTATCGTTATGTATCTCGATCTCCCCGCAGCCGACAATACAGCATTTACCCCAGCCGCGGGCCACGAGTGCCGCGTGCGAGGTCATGCCACCTTTCGTCGTGAGGATAGCCTGTGACTTATGCATGCCATCCACATCCTCCGGGGAGGTCTCTTCCCGCACCAGGATCACTTTCTCTCCCTTATGCGCCCATTCGACTGCGTCATTGGAGGAAAACACCACCCGGCCTTTCGCTCCTCCGGGTCCGGCAGGCAGTCCTTTGGCCAGCGGCTTCGTGATCTTCTCCACTTCCGGGTCCAGCATCGGCAACAGCAATTCGACCAGCTGATTGGGCGCCACCCGCCGGATGGCCGTCTTCATATCGATTAGTTTTTCCCTGTACATTTCGGCGGCCATGCGCACGGCAGCCACCCCATTACGTTTCCCAATCCGGCATTGCAGCATGTAGAGTTTTCCTTTTTCAATGGTAAACTCGATATCCTGCATATCCTTATAATGGTGTTCCAGGCGTTTCTGGTACCCATATAATTCTTTATACAGGGCAGGCATCCGTTTTTCGAGTGTCTCAAAATGTTTGCTCTGTTCATTTTTCGAGTACGCATTGACGGGGGCAGGCGTCCGGATGCCGGCGACCACATCTTCTCCCTGGGCATTGACCAGGTATTCTCCATAGAAATTATTTTCCCCGGTTCCCGGGTCCCGGGTAAATCCAACGCCGGTGCAACTGTCTTCGCCCATATTGCCAAAAACCATCGCCTGCACATTGACGGCGGTACCCCATTCATCCGGTATCTTTTCAATGCGGCGGTATTCCACCGCGCGTTTTCCGTTCCAACTACTGAAGACGGCGCCGATGCCGCCCCAGAGTTGTGCCCACGGGTCATCCGGAAACTCACTGCCCAAATGTTTTTTCACCAGTTTCTTGTAGTCCTTCACCAGGTCCTTCAACTCGGCCACGGTCAACTCGGTATCGTTGGCATAGCCTTGCTGATGCTTGATATGTTCGAGTTTTTCATCCAGTATTTTCCGGATGCCTTTCCCGTTTTTCACCTCTATCCCTGCTGCTTTTTCCATCACCACATCGGCATACATCATGATCAGCCGGCGATACGCGTCATAGACAAAGCGCTCATTTCCATGGCGGGCGATCATCCCTTGCATGGTGGATTGAGTGAGCCCGACATTGAGCACGGTTTCCATCATCCCGGGCATGGAACGACGCGCGCCAGAGCGCACGGAAACCAATAGCGGATTATCCGCATCCCCGAATATCTTCCCGGTCAGCTTTTCCATCCTGCCCAATGCCTCTTTCACCTGGGCGGCAAGCGTTTTCGGGTATCTTTTTTCGTGATCGTAATAATAGGTGCACACTTCCGTGGTCACGGTAAATCCCGGCGGAACCGGCAGCCTGAGCCTGGGATGCCCCGCCATCTCTGCGAGATTGGCCCCCTTGCCGCCGAGAAGATTTTTCATGGATTCATTACCATCCGCTTTTCCTCCGCCGAAGAAGTACACATATTTTCCGGCTTTACCTGATCTGGCCATAGCTGATATGCTTTTTTGCATAATTAGCCCTGCCAAATGAAACCGTACACGATTTACATCATAGCTGCCGATGATAGAAATCAACGATTTCCATAGCCTTGTCTGCTATGGTCCTTAAACAACAAAAGCCATGTGACCATGGCTTTTGTTGCATAGAAGGCAGCGCGATCAGTGCGCCACGATCAGTTTACCGGTCAGTGGTCCGTCGGAAGTACTGACCTGCGTAATGTATACGCCTTCCGGCAGGCCGGATACATCGATCTCTTCCATAAACTGATCGGCAGTGGCCTGGGCATAGGACCTGGTCCACACCCGCTTGCCTGAGAGATCCGTGAGGATCATGCTATTGATTTGTGTATTAGCCGGGGCCTGGACGGTCACGCGCACCCGGTCATCTGCGGGGTTGGGACGCAGGTCAAGGGCGGGCATCACCGGCGTATCGTCATCCGTATTCAAGGCCTGTATGATCAGACCCGGAACAGGACTGATGGATTCACCTTCAAACGTTGTTTCGTCCGACGGATCTGAGCCCTGGTAGTTGGCCGACCAGTAATTGAAGACGCAGATGTTGAAGGTTCCCGATGTGCCATTGTACCCCCATACTCTCACCCAGATCGTGGCGCCGGCCCATCCGTTGAGATTGATGACCGGCATGGTGGAACCATTGCCGTTATTGTTGTCATCTTCACAGGTGATGTAGGTCAAGTTGGTGCATGTGGAGCCGGAATACACTTCCATCACGGCATCCGTCAGCGAACCGGCGGTTGTCCGGATAGTGACTTCAGGATTGCTGCCCCCTGGCATGGTAAACTTAAACCAGACATCTTTATATCCACCGGCGTAACAGGGGCCATACGGGGCCGGCGTGCTGGGCGTAGCATTGATATTGGATGCCGAAGTGGGGATGCAGGTATTATTGACGGAGAGCCACAAAGCGCCTGAACAATTGTCGTTATTACCTCCGCCACCAGAGCCGAGGGTCACGAAGTAAGCGATGTATGACCAATCGCTCCAGTAATTGGTGCAGTTTGTTTTGACGCGCCATTCATACGCTGTGCCTGGAAGGAGTCCGGTAACATTGACCCAGGTGGCATAGAAGGGACTGCCGGGAACATCCATCCAGGAGCCGCCGGCAATGCGCTTTTGCACGGTATAGCTGACCGCTCCTGCTACAGGTTCCCAATCAAAGGTGGCCGAGGTCTGGGTGATGTTTGTCGTATTCAGCCAGGAAGGAGGCTGGCAATAATTGCCTCCCTGTGTGGTAAAGGCGATCGGCCATGTCCAGTTGCTCGATTGCCAATTGGAACAGTTTGCCTTGACCCGCCATTCGTAAGTTGTATTGGGGAGCAAACCGTAGATGGTAACCGTGGTGTTCGTAAACGGACTTCCTTGCACGACATACCAGGTACCGTTGGGATAGAGTCGGGTCTCGACTGTATAGCCAAGAGCGCCCGGGACAGCGTCCCAATGGACGGTCGCACTGGTGGAGGTCACGCTGAGGGTGGAAGGCCAGGTGGGCGTGGAACAATAATAACCGCCCTGCGTCGTAAAGTTGGCCACATAGGACCATGCGCTGTAATTGCCGTAGCCGCAATAGGATTTTACACGCCATTCATAGGATGTGCCCGGATCCAGTCCCCATAAGGTGGTCCAGGTATTATAAAACGGACCGCCGGGTGCATCAAACCATGGACCGCCGACCTGGCGCCATTGGACGACATAGCTGACCGCGCCGTTGACCGGATCCCAATCCAGCGTAGCGGATGTCTGGGTGATATTATTAGTCGTCAGCCATTGAGGCGCATTGCAATAACCACCCGGTGTGGTGAAGGCGATCAGCCAGGTCCAGTTACTATACTGCCCATTGCCGCAATTGGCTTTGACCCTCCATACATAATTCGTATTGGGTGTCAGGTTATACACCGTGATATAGGTGTTGGGCGTGGGCGTGCCAGGCACATTGTACCAGGTGCCACCGGAAGGCCGGATCTGCACGGTATAACTCTGTGCGCCCCAAACTTCAGACCATTGAAGGGTTGCCGAGGTGGAGGTGATATTGAACGTCTCCGCCCAGGTGGGTGTGCTGCATTGATAGTCGCCCGGTGTGGTGAAATATGCGGGGTATGACCAGGGGCTCTGGTACCCATATCCGCAGTTGCTGCGCACGCGCCATTCATAAGCGGTACCCGGCAACAAGCCGGTGATGTAGGTCCAGGAAGAATAATATGGATTACCGGGAAGATTGTACCAGGTACCGCCTGCCAGGCGATACTGTACGGTATAGCTCGTGGCGCCACTGACATCCGACCAATCCAGTGTGGCGGAATTGGAAGTGATGTTACTGGTCCACAATTCCCAGGGCGCCATGCAGGAGCCGCCACCAAGCGTGGTAAACGATACCGGCCAGGTCCAGTTGCTATACTGGCCACCGTAGCAGTTGGCGCGAACCCGCCATTCATACGTCGTGTTGGGATACAATCCATCCACCGTGATGGTCGTATTGGTGAAGGGGCTGCCGGCTACATAGGACCAGGATCCATTGAGCGGGCGTATCTGCACCGAATAGCTGAGGGCACCGGCCACCGCATCCCAATGCAAGGTGGCGGAGGTGGAGGTCACGTATGACGTCGTCGGCCAGGTGGGGACGTTACAGGATGAGCAAAGCGTGGTAAAGGAGGTGACATACGACCAGGCACTATACATGCCGCCGCCGCAGTTGGCCCGTACGCGCCATTCGTAAGTCGTGCAGGACTGGAGGCCGCCGACTTCGATCCAGTTGTTGGTGAATGGACTGCCGGGAAGATTGGACCAGGTACCTCCCGCAATACGCCACTCAACGGTGTAGTTGATGGCTCCGTAGATTTCTTCCCATACGAAGATCGCAGAGTTTTGCGTGACATAGTTTGTCTGGAGCCACCAGGGCGCAGTACATCCGGCGCCGGAGGTGGTAAAGGGAACCGGGTAGGTCCATTCGCTGTATTGTCCACCCCAGCAGTTGGTCCTGACGCGCCATTCATAGTTGGTGTTCGGGCTGAGGCCGCTCAGGTTGGCGGTGGTTGTATAAAACGGGCTGCCGGGCACATAGTACCAGGTGCCGTTGGCTACACGATACTGAACCGAGTAGTTTTCCGCACCGGAAACAGATGCCCAGGTCAGCGTGGCAGAAGTGGCCGTGATATTGGAAGTTGCTGTCCAGGTAGGCACATAGCAGGCCAGGTCCAGGGCTGAAAACTCACCTGAATGAATACCGGAATGTACAGCAGGGTAAAAAGCAGTGGATGTTGGTTCATGGGCGATGGCTTTTCCGGAGGCCACGGAAAGCAACGCCAGCATGAGGAGGTAAAAAGATGATTTTCTCATACAAAGCTATTTTGGTGGTTTACGAGTTTTGCGGTTTGTTGTTTTTTGGTGTGGGCTTTGCTTTAGCAACAGGTGGTGTGTGAAGAATCCCGAGCAAGCCCCTGAAGGTGATAAATTACGTGGAACAGATGCACACGGTTGCGCATGTGTTTTCTTATTCCGACCGACCTTATGGGTAAAATGATGATCTCCGGGATGCAGTGGCAGGCAGAGATATTTCTAAAATTAGACAATCCGGGACATAAAAAAAATGAATTTTCCTGCCCCCGTAAATCCTACCCGAAGTGCCTGAGGGACACGGAGTAATAAAGAAAAGAAAAGTATTATTGGATAGCCCGGATGGTATAGGTTTCCTTTCCCAGGAGGATGGCATCCCCCGCTTTTTTTCCGCGGAAGGAAAGAAAAGCCGGTGACTCCGGAGACACCCCGATGAGCTCTTTATGATCTACGGGCATGGAGCTGAATGCGATCCCGATAAAGAACCAGTTTTTATCCGTCTCTACGAGTGCGCCGACTTCGACGATGTCATGATCCTTGCCCGAGAGTTCCCGAAGCCGCAGGAGATTATGGCGGGCCTGGTCCAGTTGGAGCTGCATGCGCATCTGCATTTCCTTATGCTCGGCTTGCTTGGAAAAATCATCCGGATCCAGCGTATCGCTTTCATCCATATTGGATGCATCTTCATATCCTGCGAGCGAAAGGCTCAGTTCCTCGATATTGCTTTCCAGTTTCTTTTCGATCAGCCGGAGGATATGTTGTTTTTCCATGATTGATGTTTTGTCAAAGATAGGCGGTAAATCCGTTTTGCATCCCGTATGCGTCCATCCGCGCTGCGATCAGAAAGGATCGGAGAAAGACAGGTTGTGGGCAAAACCTTCATCCGTCAGCGTAAGCAGGAATGCTATCAGATCAGCTTTATCCTGGGCTGTCAATTGGAGGCCGCCCGGTTCCATGCTGTGGAACAATAACGGATCCACTGTTGCGGAAGCTTTCACGCCGTCATTGTAATGATCGATGACCTGCTCCAGGGTCGTCAACCGGCCATCGTGCATATACGGTGCGGTCAGAGCGATATTGCGCAGGCTGGGGACCTTAAACCGGCCTTTGTCGGCCGGATCGTGCGTCACTTCAAACCGGCCGAGATCGGTCAATCCCGCATCGGTATCCAGTCCATTGTTGGTGTATTTATTGTCCGTAAAATTGAAACCGCCATGACAATGAAAACATTCCCCTCCTTTTTGGGGAATGAAAGGGTCGAATTCGGAAAAGAAAAGAACCCTGCCCCGCTCTTCACTTTCGGACAGTTGGACCTGCCCGGCCAGGAATCTGTCAAATTTGGATTGATTTGAAATCAATGTAGTTTCAAATTGCTCGATGGCCAGTCCAATGCGTTGCGGGGTGATCGCATCATCCCCAAAGGCGCGGATAAACTGATCCTTATACGCCTGATCGGTACTGAGTTTCGCCACGACATTGGGCAAGGTTTCATGCATTTCCAGCGGATCCTGTATGGGCCTCAATGCCTGGTCCCGCATGTTCGGCGACCGGCCATCCCAAAACATCCCCTGCGTATGCCACGCGAGATTGAACAGGGCCATCGCCTGGCGTCGACCGGGCAGTTGATCCACGCCGATACTGAACTGCCGTATATCGGAAAACATATCTTTCTGCTGGTGGCATGAAGCGCAGGATTGCGAATTATCCGCTGAAAGGCGTTTCTCATAAAACAGCATGCGCCCCAACGCCACCCCCGCGACGGTGGGTTTGTTATCAGCCGGTAAGGGCGGAGGTGGAAAATCACCAAATGACAGGGCGTACGGTGTTGGATCATACTCCACTATGGGGTCGTCATCCTTGCAGGAAGTCAGGAGTATACTTGTGCCCAGGACGAAGGAAAGTACTATGTGGTAATGTTGCTTGCGCATTTAAGGTCTGAATTTGGAATTGGTTATAAAATGGTCATCCGTCAGCATCCGTAAAAACTCCGCCAATGCCTGCTTTTCGCCGGATGTCAGATGAAGGGGCCGGATGAGCGGACTTTTATGCGGATGATTTGCCCCGCCCGAATCGTAGTGTTCAATGACGGCCTCCAGCGTCGGCACAGAGCCGTCATGCATGTATGGGCCCGTGACCGCGACGTTGCGCAGGGAGGGCACCTTAAATAAAGCGCGGTCCGCTTCATCCCCTGTCAGCCGGAACCTGCCGGGATCCGGATAAGAATCGTACAGGCCGTTATTCTGAAAACTGTAATCCGTGAAATTGAAACCGGCATGACAAACGGAGCAAGCGAGCCGTTCCGAGAAAAACAACTGCATGCCCAGGTTTTCCCGAATGCTGAGATCGGACAGTTTGCCATGCGCATAGGCATCATAGCGGCTGTCTCCGCTGAGCAGGCTTCGCTCGAAGGTGGCGATGGCGCGCGTGATGACAAACGGATCCGGATCCCTGGAATAGGCTTGCCGGCTCATGCGGACGTAAACAGAATCCTGCTGTAACCGGTCAGCGATCAGCAGGATGTTGAAGTCAAACTCCGCATGCTCCTGTATCGGGACGAGGATTTGCATTTCCAGCGTGGGCACTCCCCCTTCCCGAAGCAGGTACGGCTGATAGGCGACATTGGCCAGTGAGGGCGCGTTTCGAGTGCCTGCCCGACCTTCCACCCCAAGGCTCACCGCCTGGTCATCACTGAACGCCAACTGAGGCCGATGGCAGGAAGCACATGAAATCGTAGAATCAACCGATAATACCGGATCAAAAAATAATTTCTTTCCCAGCGCCCAACGATCCTCCGAGAATGCATTGTCCACCGGAAACCCGGGCGCCGGAAAACCCTCTGGGACCAGCA
Source organism: uncultured Saprospiraceae bacterium (assembly GCA_964617515.1). GTDB lineage: Bacteria > Bacteroidota > Bacteroidia > Chitinophagales > Saprospiraceae > Opimibacter. Next base: position 16,063 of record CAZTXO010000057.1, read on the forward strand.
GGAGAGGCTCCGCAGGCTCCACCACTTCATTGGAACTGCAAGCCGAGAAGAGTCCAAAGCAGAGGACTGCCAAGGTTCCTGTTATCCTGGAAAAGACGTGTAATCGACACCGCTTCATGTGAAAGTCCATCAAGGACCGAAATGGGATAGGTAATCCTTACTCCGTCACCAATAACTTCCCTGTCGCCAAAATCCGGCTTCCACTGCGGACAGAAGCCAGGTAGAGGCCGGGCAGCACAGCTACATACACTTCATGATCCGTGCCTTCGTGGCTCAACCTTTCCTGATGCACCGTCCTGCCAGCCAGATCAGCCAACCAAAATGTCATATCCGGGTCGCCTGGTGATCCGAATGTAAAGCGGACAATATTTTGCACCGGATTGGCGATAAAACGGAGTGCCGGAATAGCCTCCCGGTCCGTTATCCCACTGGCCTGCGCCCCGGTAAAGACATGATCGCGCATGTTGTCAATGATCGTCTTGGACGGGCCATTGGCCGAATGGGAAATCAATCCACCGACGATATTGATCCCGTCGAGCAAGCGGGTATAATCCGCCTTGACCGGTACCACCATTTTGTCCCCGTTGACTTGCTCTTCCACATCGAGCGAAAGCGTTCTGTAATTGCTGTCGTCGATGGTATGAATCTGGTAGTTGTCCGGGAAGTTGACCCCATTGGTGCCTGAGTACCCTTCGAAAGCAATAAAGCGGTATCCCGCTGTCCAGCCCCAGTGCATCGTTGGATTTTTCGGGGCGAGCGGGTGCGCGGCAGGATAGGACGCAGGATCGAGGTGATTATGGGCCTGATCCACCCCAACGGAGAATTCAATTTTCTCCAGGTCAGTAATGGCAAATGTCCCCAGAGAAAAAATGGAATCCCTGGATGGCGATACGAGGAAATACAGATCCGTGACTGGGGTGATCTGGCCACCGTCATGGATCAGCCTGATTTCCGAAATGTAGTATTGCAGCCGGTTGACCTTGAAGTAATACCCGGGCTTCTGGACGGAGGTATTGTAAACAAACGGCTGGTTGCCCAGTGTTTGATTCATGTGTACAGACACCTGGACCTGTGCACGGGTGAGTTGAAAGAAAGATAAACAGGTGAAAAGGAGAATTAGCTTTTTCATGCAGGCTAAGGATAGTGGTGAACAATAAATGAAATGTGGAAATTCCGGTACAAGGCGCGATACCCGATGGGCAAAGCGTCACTAAGGATCCATACCTGCTAACACTGTAGCTGCTGCTTACTTCTCAGAACAGCCCTGCCATCCCTTGCCAAGGGGGGACCGAGAAGATGCCACCAATAGGTTTTTGCCGGAACCTGGAGAGAGGAGAAAATATCTTCAGGGGTTTTGCCAATCGGATCGGGATGGGGTAAAATCTTAACAACGGCTTTCGGGATATGCTTGGTAAACTGGAGACCAAGGCCAAGGCAGGATGAATGACTTTCGCAACAGGGAAGTTTATTAAATTGAAGACCGGACGAAGGTATTTCTCCGGAGTGACAGCCTTTTAACCCGTCATCAGGTTTCTTTTTCCTGCAGCATGAATCGGGTTTCACAATCGCGGAAGCCCAGGTTTTACCCATGCCGTGACAAACATGGGTATACACAGGCAGGTACACCTGTGAGCAAAGCACCAGCAGGATAAACGGATAGGAGAAAACCTTTAAACGCATTTTGGCCTGTTAAAGATAGGAAATCCATCCATCGCTGAACCTGCCGGTAACCATCACCGGGTACCCGCAGCCAAAAAAGATGTAAGATTTCCTGATAATTATGTAAAAGCAGCCCCCGAAACCGGAAGTAATTTTGTTATATCGACATACATCCATGGGCCAAAAGCCAGGTTGTTGCGTTGTCGTCTTGTTCACATTGTAAAATTACGTCATCATGAATGCTCTCCTATTGACCCTCTCCTCCCTCTGGTGTCTGAACGTCATTGGCATCGGTCCATCCTGGCCAACCCGGGAGGAAACCCTGAATGCTATCCCCATCCCTGGAAATGATAACGAAACCATTGTGCTCCCGGCCGGATACTTCCCGCAACCGGATCCCCACTATTTGAGCCAGCGGATCCGGGTGACTGCAGGTGCCGAGAAATTATTACAGCTTAGCGAGGAGCGTTCATATGACCTGGCAACCTGGGGCCTTCCGCTTCCTGCTGACTCCGGGCGAGTGAATGAGGCGCTGCAGCCTGTATTTGATGCCTATTTTAATCTGAAAGATGCCCTGATCCGAAGCGACGCAAAAGAAGCCGGAGAGAAGGGCCAAGTCCTGGCCGATGCGCTCGCAAAAGTCAATATGGCTCAACTGGAGGTCAACGAACATATGGTATGGATGCAATCGGAAGCCAGTCTGAAAAAGGACGCGCAACGCATCGCCTCAGCCAAAGATATCGGCAAACAGCGCGCTGCTTTTGCTTCCCTTTCTGCTGAGATGTATACCCTCATGAAAGCATCCGGAACCGGCACCGTCACGTACTACCAATATTGCCCGATGTACAACGGTGGCGAAGGCGCGTATTGGCTCAGCAAGGAAAACGGGATTAAGAACCCTTACTACGGGTCCTCCATGCTGACGTGCGGCAAGACGATTGAAACCATCCGGTAACTATTTCTTTCAAGCCCGGCATCATGCGACCATTCTACCACACCAACTTGTCTGTCATGAAACCAATGTCTCGATTCGGGTTACAAGTCCTGAGGGTCGCGCGCCCGATCCTGGCATACCTGTTGCTGCACCCGATTTCCCTGGCGGCACAGGGAGACGGATACCTGCAGGGAAGAATCGTCCGGGAAGATCTCTATATCCGTGACACGATCGTACGCTATACCGGAAAAGAGGTAAAAGCGATATCGGCCAACGGTACCATCCCGATGCCAACCCTGCGGTTTGAAGAGGGTGACAGCGCGGTCATCTATGTTCATAACGAACTCCGTGAACCCACCTCCATCCACTGGCACGGGTTATTACTGCCCAATCCGCAGGATGGCGTGCCCTATCTGACCACGAGCCCAATCGAACCCGGCGAAACGCACCTGTACACATTCCGGCTCAGGCAAAACGGGACCTACTGGTACCACAGCCATTCGAAACTCCAGGAACAAAGCGGCATGTACGGAGCCTTTATCATAGAAAAGAATCCGCTTGACCCGACCCGTCGCCAGGTGGACAGCCTGCCATCGTATACACTTGTGCTGAGCGACTGGACGAATGAAAAACCATTCGAAGTGCATCGAAAGCTTCATCACGCCACGGACTGGTACGCTATCCGGAAAGGTTCAACGCAGAGTTACTGGGAAGCGGTGAAAGAAGGATACCTCGGGACCAAAATCCGGAATGAATGGAAACGCATGCTGGCAATGGATGTCAGTGATGTTTATTATGATGTGTTTACGGCCAATGGTCAGCCGGAATCCCAAACGCCCGCATTTCCGGCGGGTCAGCCTATACGCTTGCGAGTTATCAATGGCAGTTCCTCCACCTATTTCTGGCTTCAGTATGCCGGCGGCAAACTAACGGTCGTAGCCAATGACGGACCCGATGTGGAACCGGTGGAGGTGGACCGGATGCTGATCGGTGTCGCCGAGACCTATGACCTGGTACTTCAAATTCCGGCGCCCGGCAAGGCGTATGAATTTTTAGCCACGGCGGAAGACCGAACCAAATCGGCTTCTCTCTGGATCAGCCAGGGTCAACGCCAATACGCTACAACCTTACCAGGACTGAAGTATTTCGAAGGCATGAAGATGATGAATGACATGATGCGGATGAACGGTGAACTCGACGACATGGGGATGCAAATGAGCCTTCAACAAATGGACATGAATGTCGTCATGTATCCGGAGATCACGGGGCTGTCCAGGGCGCAAGCAAGAGCCAGGACAAAGGCACGATCCGGGAAAACGTCAAAGGATAAAGCCAGCGACCAGCAGCATCATCATCCAATGCATGGTGCCCTGGATGAAGGGACCTCCAATCGCCTTGCCATGCGCGGCACGCGGGGACCAGAGGCGGACAACGTCTCAGCTATTGCCGGCAATTTGTCCTTGCCACACGATGCTATTGGCGCGGCTGCCGCTAACAACAGCCCTTGGAGTTACAACGTACCTTCAGGCACCCAATCGATGGATGCACCAGAAGAAATGGAGATGCCCGTGACCTTAACCTATGCCATGCTGCGCTCACCGGTCAAAACGACTTTGCCGGAAGGCCCGGTACGGGAATTCCGATTTTCCCTCACCGGCAACATGAACCGCTATGTCTGGAGCCTGAACAACAAGACAGTGTCAGAAGCGGATAAGATTCTGATCCGTCGCGGCGAAAATATCCGCATCATACTTTACAATGGCTCCATGATGCGGCATCCGATGCACCTGCATGGACATTTCTTCCGCCTGCTCAACGGACAAGGGGACTATGCGCCCCTGAAGAATGTCGTAGACATCATGCCCATGGAAACAGACACACTCGAATTTGCGGCTAATGAAACAAATGACTGGTTTTTCCATTGCCACATCCTTTATCACATGATGAGCGGCATGGGCCGAATATTTGCCTATGCGGATAGTCCTCCCAACCCGGAACTTCCGGATGCGAAAGAGGCCCTGCGGAAACTCTACCGGGATGACCGCGCCTTTCACCTGATGGCGCACAATGATTTTGCCACCAATGGAAACGACGGGGAAGCGGCCTTGAGCAATACAAGGTGGATCCTCCAGGCTGAATGGCGGCTGGGATATTCTCTGCATCACGGTCAGGAAGTGGAAACGCACCTGGGCAGGTACCTCGGTCGCATGCAATGGTGGCTGCCTTATGCAGGCTTTGACTGGCGGTACCGGGACCACCACGAACAGGAGGAAAATTTATTTGGGCAGGTTAATACAAAAAATGAACGGGCTGTTTTCTGTGCCGGCATTCAATACACGTTACCGCTCCTGCTTAAGGCAGATGCCCGGATCGATACTGACGGTGACCTGCGTCTGCAACTCATGCGGGAAGACATTCCACTCACCCGCCGCCTCCGTTTTGACTTTATGGTCAACTCGGATTATGAATACATGACTCGCTGGCGCTATGTCCTCACCAAAAACCTGGCTGCCTCCATCCATTATGACAGTGATATGGGTTGGGGGCTGGGGGCAACCATGCTTTATTAAATCTGACACTTCCTCCTCTATCGCCTTATGGATCATTCCCATCATCATCCTACCCATCACCACACTCCTTCGTCCACACCGGCCGAAGAAAAATCATCAGGCACCGGGTTGTATGTATGCCCGATGCATCCGGACATCCTCCAGGATCAACCCGGTCGTTGCCCGAAATGCGGCATGGATCTCGTCCCGATGGGCGGCGCCACTTCGGGCA
>CAZTXO010000058.1:0-21399 GCA_964617515.1 uncultured Saprospiraceae bacterium
AGGTTTTCTTAAACATGTCCTGGTACTCATAATCCACCATCGAATTGATCGCCTGGGTCCGCATCCGGTCGAAGACATTCCACTGGTCAGTGGCGCCATACCCATTGATACCCGAACTGCCGTCATAGGGGTCGAGCGCAAACTCCACGGTATTCTGGCCGGTCTGGAAGATATTGGTTCCGCCGAGTGACAGGTTCATGGAGATGTTGGGGCTGTTGTTCATATCGCTGATCAGGTCCGCCACCTTTCCTCCCCAGCCGGTGGCGCTGCGTTCATTTGGCAAACCGGTCATCCATTGTTGTCCCTGGTCAGAATGACTGTAGAGACCCAGCGGAAGTGGCGCCTGTCCTTCCCAGTATTGATCTTTGGTCGTCGGCTGTACGAGTGTTCCCACATTCGACAGGAAGGCCAGTTTACCCTGGTTGAACATGCCCTGCAGGTTGACCATGCTGGGATGGATGCCGAAAAGTCTTCCGCCTGCGTTGTTGGGAAATATGGGCAGCATGGAATCGATCGGGATGGCCAGGTTGGAGCGCGTGACAGCGTAGTCAGCATATTCGGCAGGCGTCCGGGGCATCAGCATATTGAAGGAATCGTTACCCCCCGACAGGAATACACAAACAAGTGCTTTGTATTCCGGATCCATGAGCGTCGTGCTGTTGGCCAGGGCGGCTGCCGCGAATCCTTTCAGGTTGACCAGGGAAGACCAGAGGGTGGATGCGCCGATAGCGGCACAACTGGCCTGGCCGAAAAATTTACGCCGGCTGATGGGGTTATGATGGAAGTATATTTTCATATCGATAAGGATAGTTCAGGATGGAATGGATGGGAAGTTATTTCATGACATTATAGTCCGGGGAGATCATCAGCAGGTAGAGTGCCAGCCGGGTCCGGTCATACCGGTAATTGCCGGAGATGAGGGGCGTGATGGCGTCTTTGATGATCTGCCGGGTGCGATCGGATAGGGTGCCGTAGGTAAAGAGCATGTCCAGCCGGTTGACAAGCACTTCCGGGTCCCGGGCAAGCGGGACCAGATCATCCAGGATGTACGTGACATGTGGATTATTGTCTTCCCAGTCATCCATGATATAACCCCATACGGCCCAGTCATTGACCTGGTTCATATATTCGATGCTCGTCCGTGAATTATGGATCTGGTATTCGGGACCCACCAGGTTTTGGTCGGCGATCGGTCCGATGGGCTGAAAATCGGGCAGGAAGAAATTGAACACGGTGCGCGAAGCCAAAGGCATCTGGCTGGTGGCTTCATAAAATCCGTAAGCAACATTCCAGTACCGGCCATAAAACTGCTCCACCGGAATGGCTTTGGTAAACTGGGTGTAGCGGGTAAAGGGCTCGCGCAATTTTCCAAAGGCGGGCGATTGCGATGTTTCGCAGGATCGTGCTTCGGGATCCAGGAGAATAGCCTTCACTACCGCTCCGAGGTCACCTCTTTTCCCCTCGCCGTTATTGGCAAAAACAGCCGAAATCCGTTGCACATACCCGGGAGAGGGATTGGATGTGACGAGGCGTTGGATCAATTGTTTGCAGATAAAGGGCGCGACGTTTGGATGGAGGAAAATATGATGGACGGCATCGGTGATGTCTTTCATCCCGTTTTGTCCGGCCGGGATCTGGTAATCATCGAGCAAGGTTTTGGGTCCCGGCTGATGCCATTCTTCATACATCTTCATCGGCTTGGTCATATCGGCAACCCAGATCGAAAGACCGAAGTACGGATCACTGACCCATTCATTGGGGATCACACCGGAAACCCCCAGGCCCGTAAATACTTTCGCCAGTTCGGCGATATCTGCCTGATCATAGGTGGGGATCCAATGGCCGAGGGAATCCGTTTTACGGCTGCCATCCGGGTTAAGCTGATATAAGCCTACGCTGAAGAGTTGCATGATTTCCCTGGCGTAGTTCTGGTCCGGGTGGATATTTTCTGCGGGGATTTCCCTTGGATTGTTGAGGTGGCTGAGATAGTAGCCCATGCAGGGGTGCAGGGAAACTTCCTTGAGCAGGTCCTCATAATTTCCGAACGCGTGCCGCAGCAGAATATCATAATAGGAGGCCAATCCATCGCCAAATCCGCCCAGGTCAGAGTTGAAGGATATGACGAATATTTCACTGAGGGCCAGTGCGACGCGCTGGCGCAGCAGGTCGGCCGCGGACATATGATTTTCCCACCAGGCGTAGTTGAATATCACCCAGGAAGGCCGGTAATTGATCTCTTCCGGATCGCCGCCATTGAGCAAATACCATTCGATGACTTCCGCATAGGTCTGGTTCAGCTGGGGCGTCATCAGGGTTGGCGGAGAAGACAACTGTTCGTTGATCCACGCTTCAATGCCTGTTTCGGCTACCTGTTCAATGAGGGCCATGTCGGCACCGAGGGTGGCCTGCGATAGAAACCTGGAAGCTTCCATCCGGGGGCCTTCAAGGCCGACATTGTTGATCGTCTTGTCACCCGAGGCGGTAAAATGCCAATATTGGGGCGTGTAGTCACTGCTCGTAGTGACTTTGATCCCCTGACCGGGGTCACTTCCTAAAATGACCTGGGCCTGGCTCACTGGAAGAAAACCAAAAAGGCCCGGTAATACGAATAGGACAATTCTTTTCATACGCATATGCTTTGAAGCAAAAGACTATAAACCGAGGTGAGAGCAATTCGGGATCTGTCACGGAATTATTGAAACACCGTCACGGGGGGTTACAGGAGAAAGATACAAATATCCTTTCTTAAGTTGCCTCTGGCAGTGGAATTTTAATGGAAGAGGGCCCAGGCTTTTCCCCACCCGGTGAATTGACGGATCCGGGTATAGGGGACCGGTCGTGCCCCAAATGACTGGAAGAAATTGGCGATACCGGGTATCATGCTTCCCTCAAAATCAAAATCGTGATTCCGGGCCTGGGCCTGGAGGATGGCGTGATGCATCAGTAAGGCGTGGGCCGCTGCCCCGGCCTCCCCCGGCTTACGGCCTCCCGCGACATAATAGGTTTGACCGGCATCCCAGGCAAATAAAGCGGCTGCGATGACCCCTTCCCTATCCGATACGAAAAGAATGGATCCCTGGTGCTTTTGATATAGCACCCTGGCCAGGGACGGGAGTACAGCATGGATTTCCTGCAGGGCTTTCACTTTTTTATGCGCGTATGTTTCCAGGCAAAGGCGGGCCAGGGTGTCCACATCGTTTTTTTCTTCCAGCCGGTAGGCAGCCGCCGCAGCCCGGAGATTGCGTTTTAATCCTTCATTGTAACCGGAGATCATTTCCTCCGCCGGATTGGCATAAGACAAGCAGTAACTATAGTGCGTGGAAAGCGAAATCGAAGTGTCGGAAGCATCCACCATGATTTTGGGATGAAGTGACAGGTCCAGGATGGCCGGCCGCGGCAGGAGTTGGTAGATGGTCCTGAACGAAGAGGTTTCTTTTTCGGCGGTTGACAGGATATCCACCCATTGGGTAAAGGGTGGATTAAGGATGGCGAAGAGTCCGCGGATCCGTGTCACATAATAGGGCATGGCGACATGACCCTCCACAGGAAGAGCGGCTGCAACGGCATCCCATCCGCTTTTACCACATACGGCATTCAGCCACCACGGCGCGGCATAGAGCCTTGGTCGTGCCTGCGCCTCATACAATTCGTGGTAAAGCCGCTGTGCGCCGGAAAGCATGGACACAAGATAGGATGTTCGGTAGTGAAGCGAGCTCGAATCCTTTCGCGCCTGCCAAAACGGAATCCACTATTTTCGCAGAGGAATTTCCGTGCTGTGAAGATGATCCGTATCCTGTCCCTCCTGTTTTTTTGCCTTTCTTTTTTTACGCCCAAAGAATCCATCGGCCAAACCGGCACAACGGAGAACTTATGGAAGACCCTGGCTAAAATCACCTATATCAAAGAATACGATGCTTTCCTTGGCTTTAAAATTGACAAGCCGGTGTTCAGCGCAGAAATCAAAGCCCTGAATGGCAAAGAGGTGACCGTGAAAGGATTTATTATCCCGGTGGAAGGATATAAGAGCCATAAGGAATTCATTCTCTCCGCCTTCCCCTATTCCAGTTGCTTCTTTTGCGGCGGTGCCGGGCCCGAATCCGTTATGGAGGTAACAGCCGCGGAACCGGTAACCTACACCGCGGAGTCCATCATCCTGAAAGGGAAATTGTCATTGAACAGCAGTGATGCCAACAAGCTGATGTTTGCCTTGTCGGATGCCAGGCTGGTAAAATAGCGGAGCTTACAGGACGATACGGTCTGACCAGGATTCGGTTCCGGATTTCACTTTGATAAAATAGCAACCCGGGATAATCGGGGGACCCAGGTCCACGTTGCGGTCCCGGGATAATATTTTGTGCAACACTTCCTTTCCCTGCAGATCGTACAGGATCAACTCCCCGTTTTGCCATTGATCCGGCAGGCTGATGCGCCACATGTTTTGCCCCGCATCATAGATCAATGCCGGCCTGGACACCGGATCCGGAAGCAAACGCACCACCGGCGAATACTGTCTTGATCCATCCGTCAAAACGGCGGCAATCCGGTAATAGACACCGATATGTTCATTGTAGCGATCGGTAAAGCTGTAATAGATCTGACTTTGGGCGGGCAACACCTGTCCGGCCCGCTCGTAGCTCACAAAATCCGCCTGCAGGGATCGTTCCACTTCGAAATGAGCGACGGCTGTGATATCCTCCATCGTCCACACTACTTTGTTGCCGGATTTGATCCGGATCGCATCGACCCCATCCCAGACCAGCTCCACTGTGCTCACATCGGCGATCCGGTAGAGGATACCATCGAGGCCACAGGCATACAGTTCTGCATCATCATCTTCACCGAAAGAAACGATATCATTGATTTTTCCGGATTCGTTTTGCACGATGACGTCAAACGCCGGGGGACTGCTGTTTGTCTGGTGCACCAGCCAGACATTATCGCTCACATAATCCGCGGCGATGTAGTATCCATAGAGTTTGGGATAACGGGATCCGCGATAGACAAATCCTCCGGTGATGGAGGCACCCTGGCCATTGGGGCAGGGACTGCAGCTATGCGGGTATTCGAAGATGGGCCAGGTGTAGACGGTGTTGCCATCACAGTTGCCGGGTTCATAAGCATGATTGCCTTCCTGGCAGTCCCAGCCAAAATTCATTCCCCCGGGTGTGCCCGCGGGAATCATATCGATTTCTTCCCAAAGGTTCTGGCCCACATCCGCGATCCAGAAATCGCCGGTTTGCCGGTCGAAACTGATTCGCCAGGCGTTGCGTAAACCATAGGCCCAGATCTCGTCCAACCCGTCCTTGCCGACAAACGGATTGTCCGTTGGAATGCTGTAATGCAAAGGAAGTGCGGCAGAATCCACGTTGATCCGGACCATTTTTGCCAGGAGGATGGAAAGATTTTGCCCGTTGTTGCCCGGGTCTCCGCCCCCTCCGCCATCGCCGAAGGCGAAGTAGAGATACCCATCGGGCCCAAAAGTGAGATCACCTGCTTTGTGGTTGGTCTGCAGACCGGTCTGTTCGAGATAGATCAATTCGGAATTTTCCAGGGCGTCATTCGGGTTATTGGGATTGACTGTAAACCGGCTGATGCGGTTGGTGATCGTATTGAGGATTACATAGTTGACATACAGGTAGGGACTATCCGGAAATTGCGGATGAAAAGTCAAACCCAACAAGCCCCGCTCGCCGCTGTTCATCACCTGGGTGCGGATATCCAGGAAAAAATCCTGCTGCACGGTGTTGTTTTGGATGATCCGTATGGTTCCCCGCTTCTCGACGATAAAAAGACGACCGGAACCATCCCCGCACCCGGTGATGTCCACCGGTTGGTTTAAGGAAGGTCCGGAAAGCGTGACCGGCTGAAACTCCACGACGGGTTGCGCCTCAATACGCGGAAGACCCAGAACGATAAAAAGCCAGGCGGAAAAAATAAATCGCATCGGTGTGTGGAGGTTAATCATGTAAAGGAAAGCGTCCCGGCAATGTATCCGCCGGATTGGTTATGGAAAAGTAGGGTTTATTCCGTTTATGGATGGATTACCTCAGCCCGTCAGTTTCCTGAATCCGGCACGGATGAGCAGAAATCCGACGATCAGGATGAGGACAACGACATAAAACGGCATGAAGGTGATCGAGTAAATATGGGTCTTATCGATGATCCACATCAGCACCATCAGGACCGCGATGACGGTGATCAGTCCGGATAGTTTGCCGAATCCGGGGACCAGGTCCAGGTCCACTTGTTTCCGGATGAGGACAATCGTGAGGATCATCGAGGCGATGGGCAAAACCTGTGTATACATGTTGGTGTCCATGATCGATCTCCGTTCAAAGAGGAACAGATAGACACTGAGCGTGATGGCGAAAATGCCCGGCAGGCACACCAGGTAAATAAGCACGGTATAGAGATATTTCCATGGGGATAAATGGCCCTGCCCCCTGGAAAAAAACAACGCCAGTAACGCGATAAGCGGGATCAACAGGAAAAAGCCCAGCATGAGCTTGGGATTTTCTCCACAGAGGGTAAAGAATTCACCGAGGGTCATAGGCCTGTCTGGATTTGGGGAAAGGTAGGAAATAAACTGCTGATCAGGCGGCCAAACTGCTGATTGTCAGGGATGAGGAGGGAGTGCAGCTACCCCTGATCCATGGCAATAGGGTAGTTTTTTTATCTTTGCGCCCCTTTGGATTAATAAACATCGAGAAACGAATTAGACTGTATGGATAAGTTGTTATACCTGGTTCCGGTGATGGGGGCCGTTGGTTTGATTTACACCTTTATAAAATTCAATTGGGTCAGCCGGCAGGAAGCGGGCAATGACCGGATGAAACAAATCAGCACCTATATCGCAGAAGGAGCCATGGCGTTCCTCAGAGCTGAATGGAAAATCCTCGGATATTTTGTGGTCATTGTTGGCTTATTGTTGGCCCTCATGGCCACCTCCAATCCCCACAGCCACTGGAGTATCGCCCTTGCCTTTGTCGTCGGCGCCGTCTTTAGTGCCACGGCGGGGTATATCGGGATGAAGGTGGCTACCAAAGCCAATGTCCGTACAGCTCATGCCGCCAGGACAAGCCTTAGCAGGGCATTGAGTGTTTCTTTCACGGGAGGTTCCGTGATGGGGATGGGCGTTGCCGGGTTGGCCGTTTTGGGGCTCAGCGGTTTGTTTATCGTTTTGCAAAACGTCTTTGCGGCCGGTGCCAGTGTCAATAGTGAAGAAATGCTGATGGCCATCGAAGTGCTCACGGGTTTCTCCCTGGGTGCGGAAAGCATTGCTTTGTTTGCCCGTGTGGGCGGTGGCATATATACAAAAGCTGCGGATGTGGGCGCCGACCTGGTTGGAAAAGTGGAAGCGGGAATCCCGGAGGACGATCCCAGGAACCCGGCCACCATTGCGGACAATGTAGGCGATAATGTGGGAGACGTGGCCGGTATGGGTGCGGACTTGTTTGGCTCTTATGTCGCCACGGTACTCGCTACGATTGTCCTGGGGCAACAAACCATCGTAACCGGCAATGACGGTATGGGCGGTTTATCCCCCATCCTGTTACCGATGCTGATCGCCGGGGTAGGGATCCTGTTTTCGATCGCGGGCACCTGGTTTGTGAAAATCTCGGACACTGCCGGCATCAATACGGGTGTGGTACAAAGAGCACTTAATATGGGCAACTGGGGTTCCATCATCCTGACCGCCGCCGCTTCCATCGCTCTCGTGTATTATATCCTGCCGGAGACGATGACGCTCCGCGGACATGAATTCACCAAATGGGGCGTACTCGGCGCCATCCTGGTAGGCCTTGTCGTTGGGGCATTGATGAGTGCGATCACGGAATACTATACGGCAATGAACAAGCGCCCGGTCAATTCGATCATACAGCAATCCTCCACCGGCCATGCGACCAATGTGATTGGCGGCCTGGCTGTGGGAATGGAAAGTACATTCCTGCCCATCCTCGTGCTGGCGGCCGGCATATATGGCAGTTACTATTGCGCCGGGTTGTATGGCGTGGCGATCGCGGCAGCCGGCATGATGGCCACCACCGCGATGCAGCTTGCCATCGATGCATTCGGTCCGATCGCGGACAATGCGGGCGGTATCGCTGAGATGAGTGAACTGCCGGCTGAAGTGCGGGAAAAAACAGACATCCTCGATGCTGTCGGCAATACCACCGCGGCGACCGGCAAAGGATTCGCTATAGCCTCCGCAGCCCTGACTGCGTTGGCTCTTTTTGCCGCCTTTGTGGGAGTAGCCGGCATCACGGGTATCGATATCTATCATGCCGATGTACTCTCTTGTCTTTTCATCGGCGGGATGATTCCTTTCCTCTTTTCTTCCCTGGCGATCCGTGCGGTAGGACAGGCGGCAATGAGCATGGTGGAAGAAGTGCGGAGACAATTTAAAAGTATACCCGGCATCATGGAAGGAACAGGCAAGCCCGAATATGATAAATGCGTGGCGATATCGACGCAGGCTTCCATCAGGAAGATGATGCTGCCAGGCGCCATCGCCATCGTTTCACCGGTATTGATCGGTTTCCTGGTTGGTCCCGAAGCACTCGGAGGCTTCCTGGCCGGGGCAACCGTTGTTGGCGTTCTCCTGGGCATTTTCCAAAACAATGCCGGCGGTGCATGGGATAATGCCAAAAAGAGTTTTGAAAAAGGAGTCAATATCAACGGGGAGATGTTTTATAAGAAAAGCGAACCACATAAGGCCTCTGTCACCGGTGATACGGTAGGCGATCCGTTCAAAGACACCTCGGGTCCTTCCATGAATATCCTCATCAAACTGATGTCCATCGTTTCCCTCGTGATTGCGCCTTCCCTGGCCCAGATCTACAGCCACGGCGGTGAAGGCATGATCGGCCAGCAACCCGCGATCGAAAACCAGGCAATGCCTGCCGCCGGCGAAGCGGTGGCAGAAAACGCCCAATACAATGCCTTCCTTTCAGCACTGGAAAAGGATGGACTTTACAGTAGTGCCACCGCCAAAATTTCTATCGTTGGCGACCGCATTGTCATCGACGGCAAAAGCCTCGATCCGGCCACCTCTGCCAAATATCTCCCCCTCCTCGATGGGGCCACCAATTTCGAAATCGAGTTTAAATAAACAGGCGGGCGGGCGTTGGACCCGCCCTTTTTGTTTGGCACGCTTCTTGCACAAAGACTTGTATATCAAATAGTTGCCTGTTGGCTGATGCCGTAGTCGGGCGTTAATTATTTGTTATATTTTGTTTTGCCCCGGCATAAATCCCAACATATCAACACTTTATGCGTTCTTTGTGCCTCTTTTCGTCCATGAACATGTCCCGGATCATCACGATCATAGCTGGGCTTTGCCTTTTTATGTCCGCTTCGGCTTATAGCCAGGAAGTGGGCATCGCCAGTTATTATCATGACAGCCTGGCCGGGTCTAAAATGGCCAACGGAGACCGGTACGATCCCGAAGATCTCACCTGCGCCCACATGAAATACCCCTTGGGCAGCATCCTCAAAGTCGCGCGTAAAAGCAATCCGGAACACTCCGTCATGGTCATCGTCACCGACCGCGGACCCTATATCAAGGGACGCGTCATCGACTTATCCAAAAGAGCAGCCCGGGAAATCGGTATCCTCAGCGATGGCCTGGGAGAAGTCATCATCGCCCTCGTCAAAAAACCGATGGAACGCAAATCCAACCAGGCGGCCGGCGCGCCATTGCTCGGAATGAATTAACCATCCAAGCTTTCTCCTTTTTCCGGTTGGTCAAAGTTCCATCAGCAACCGGGTGGGATCCTCCAGCAATTCTTTCACCCGCACCAGGAAGGTTACACTCGTACTCCCGTCGATCACCCGGTGATCATACGATAGGGCTATATACATCATCGGCCGGATCACGATTTGCCCGTTGACGACAACCGGTCGTTCGACAATGTTATGCATGCCCAGGATAGCGGATTGCGGTTCATTGATGATCGGGGTGCTGAGCAATGAACCGAAAACGCCTCCATTGGTGATTGTAAACGTTCCGCCGGACATTTCTTCCAGGGACAGTTTGCCGGTCCGCGCCTTATCCGCCAGGTCTTTGATCTTCAGCTCGATCTCGGCGAAATGAAGGGACTCCACGTTGTGGACAGGAGGCACGACCAGTCCATTGGGGGTGGAGATGGCGATAGCGATATCCACATAATCATGGTAAACCAGGTCTTCGTCATCAATAAAGGCATTGACCTCCGGCTTCTCCAGCAACGCCTGCGCGCATGCCTTGGCGAAGATGGACATGAATCCCAGTTTGATCCCATACCTGGCGACAAAGGCATCCTGGTATTTTTTGCGCAATTCCAGGATGGCCGTCATGTCCACTTCGTTAAACGTGGTGAGCATGGCCGTGTTGTTCCTGGCGGAAACGAGGCGACGCGCGATGGTTCGGCGCATCCGGGACATTTTTTCCCTCCTTTCATTCCGGTTGAAGGGTGTCTTCATCCCCCTGGGTTGGGCTATGCCTACCGGCTCTTCTTTGGGAGCCACCGGCGTGACTACCTGTTTATCCTTTTGCGTAACGGCCTGTAATGCATCTGCCTTGGTGATGCGGCCTTCTTTGCCGGTTCCTTCGATCGCCTCCGGTGGGATATTACTTTCTCTCAGGATCTTTCCGGCAGCTGGAGAAGCAATGGACGGCTTGGAGGTCTCAGTTTTTTTAACGGGAGATTCGACAGCCGGTGTTTTATCACCGGTTTTTTCGGTGACCGGAACAGCGGGAGTTTCTTTCTGGCCGTTTCCACTTTTTACACTGGTATCAATCCGGGCGACGAGGGCACCGATGGCTAGATCGTCTCCTTCTTTGGCGACATGGATCAGTTTCCCCTCCGCCTCTGCCGGAAATTCAAGGGTAGCCTTGTCGGATTCAAACTCACAGATCGGTTCATCAATCCGGACATAACTTCCATCCGGTTTCAGCCATTGCGATAAGGTGACCTCGTTGATGGATTCCCCGATGACGGGGACTTTCATATCGATAACAGCCATGCGTGCGTTAGTAAGTGGAAGGGCAAAAGTATGGTTTTTAAGCACCGCTCTGTCGCGCCTGGTCACCGGAACCTGCTTTCTGTCTACCCGGCCGGGCGATTAGTAGAAGGAAAGAATAAGCTTTCGGCTTGCGCGGTAATTTCATTGCGCTTTAGCTTTGCCCCCGAACCGCGTATGAGATTTCTTGTTCTCATTTTAGCCTGCCTTTTCTGCGCGACCCTGGTGGTTGCCCAGGAGAAGAGACGTATCGTGGCTTGCCGGTGTATCACCCCCATCCAGATCGACGGGCACCTCGATGAGCCAGCCTGGCAGACGGCCGAAGCCGTCACCGAGTTCAGGGATCTAAAACCGGAACCCGGAAAATTCTCCGACAATCAATCCTGTGTGAAGGTCCTCTATGATGATTCAGGGATCTATATCGGGGCCGAACTCGATGAGGCGGATATTCATCAGTTAGGGAAAGGGTTGAGTGAACGGGATGTCCTGGGGGATGATAATCCTATCGACTGGTTTGGCGTGGTGATTGACTGTTATCAGAAGGGGATCAATGGGTATGGCTTTGTAGTCACCGCGTCTGGTGTCCAGGCGGATCTCAAGTTTGTGGGAAACAATGATGAGATTACCTGGGATGCGGTGTGGGAAAGCAAAGTCGGTTACCAGCCGTATGGATGGACGTGTGAAATCAAGATCCCTTACAGCGCGCTTCGTTTCCCGGAGCAGGACATACAGCAATGGAGCGTTCAGTTTGGTCGCCGGTCCTTTCACCGGCAACAGGAGAGCTGGTGGAACCCGGTGGATCCCACTGTGGATGGATTGTTGGTCCAGGCCGGGATCCTGGAGGGGATAAAAGATATCAAGCCGCCGACGAGGCTTTCCGCCACACCCTATTTTGCGGTATATGCCGAAAATTTTTCCCAACCCAATGCCAATACCCGGAGCGAATGGGCCTCCTCCTACAATGGCGGGATGGACCTGAAATATGGCATCAGTGATGCCTATACGATGGATATGACCCTGATACCGGATTTTGGCCAGGTCCAATCGGACAACCAGGTGCTCAATTTATCCCCGTTTGAAGTACGATTTGATGAGAACCGGCAATTCTTCACGGAGGGCACGGAGTTGTTTGGAAAGGCGAACCTGTTTTATTCGAGGCGGGTGGGCGGAAGGCCTTATTATTTCAATGCGGTGTATGACGCGCTGGGACAAAATGAAACCATCAGGGAAATACGCGGAGATTCGAAGCTCATCAACGCGACGAAGATCTCCGGGCGATCGAAAGGCGGGATGGGGCTCGGTTTTTTTAATGCCGTCTCTCCAAGGGATTACGCGGTGATCACCGATACGCAAACCGGTGAAGACCGGGAGGCGTTGTTACAGCCATGGAGCAATTACAATGTGATGGTCATCGACCAAAACCTGAAATACAATTCCTCCGTCACGCTCATCAATACAAACGTATGGCGCGAAGGAGCAGCCAGGGACGCCAATGTCACCGGGCTCCAGTTTGATCTCCGGGAGAAAAAAAATGTCTACGGCCTCTTTGGCAGCGGTGCATACAGCCAGCTGGTTGAACCCGGCAGGCGGGACGGGTACCGGTATGACCTGGGCATCCAGCGGCTCTCCGGCAACGTCAACTGGAACCTGTCCTACAACATGCAAAACGATACGTATGACAACAATGACCTGGGCTTTAATTTCAACAACAACAATCAAAACTGGCACGCCGCTTTTTCGTATAACTGGTATAAACCGT
The DNA here is from genome assembly GCA_964617515.1 of uncultured Saprospiraceae bacterium. Classification (GTDB taxonomy): domain Bacteria; phylum Bacteroidota; class Bacteroidia; order Chitinophagales; family Saprospiraceae; genus Opimibacter. The sequence goes on from CAZTXO010000058.1 coordinate 12,764, forward strand.
TCGGGCCTTTTATAAATGCCGGCATCGGCACCAACCTGCGTTATTCCACCCTTTACAAATTTCCGGCTGAACCGGACTTACAGGTCAGGCCGAATCTATTTACCAGCGCTGGTTTTGAAATCTGGATGAATGGCCGGTTTAAAAACTATTACCAGGCTACCTTCTGGGTCTATACCCAACCGACAAAAGGCTATGACTATTACGAGCCCCGGGTCCCCGGACGGTTTTTTACCTATCCCGCTTTCAAAACCTTCGGCCTCAATGTCAATTCGGACACGCGCAAAAAACTGCAGGCCGGATTCAATGGACGATACAATCCATTTTTTGAAGCGCACAAGTATCAACTCGGCGTGGGCGGCTATCTCACGTACCGGGTCAATAATCATTTCTCCTTCGGGTATGATTTCAATCATTTTTTCATGACGCTGGACCGCGGCTATATCGCCCGGCAGGAAGAGGATATCATTTTCGGGGCCCGTGATTACCGCGATATCACCCAGTTACTCCGGCTCAATTATGCCTTCAACCCGAAGACAAGTCTTTCCCTGCGGATCCGCCATAACTGGACCCGCGTGAAATACACGCATTTTTATACCCTGTTGCTCGATGGCGGTATTGAGGAGCGGCCTTATGCAGACAATGAAGACATCAATTTCAACGCCTGGACCGTCGATGCCAGCTTCCGCTGGCGCTTTGCCCCCGGCAGTGATTTTTACTTTGTCTGGAAAAACGCGATTTTCGGCAACGACCAGAACACCTCGGTTTCCTATGGCGAAAACCTCAGGCAATTGTTTGCCAATCCGCAATCCAACAGTTTTTCCGTGAAGGCAATATATTACCTCGATTTTCAGCGGTTGTAAGGAGCTTGTCTGCTTCCGTGAAGATCTCCGGCCATCATCCTAACAGGGTTTTACTTCATGCGTTCGATCGCCCGCCGATTCTATTACCGCCTGCCCCCTTCCCTGCGCTTTGCGGCCAGGTGGTTGTTTTTTCTTCCCTATGATATTTTCCAATCACTCTTTTCCCCGGCTCCGGGGATCCGGCCACCCCGCCGGTTGATCTATACGGGTGCAGGTGATTTTCTGAAAATCGGTGAATCTTTTGTTCACGAGTTTCGAACCCGCGGGTTGGTTCACCCGGATTCGGTGGTCCTCGATGTGGGCTCGGGTATGGGCCGGCTCGCGATACCGCTCACCACCCTGTTGACCCGTGGTCAATATGAGGGGTTTGATATCATAAAATCCGGCGTCAGGTGGTGCCAGCACAATATTTCGTCCACCTATCCGCAGTTCACGTTCACCCACGTCGCACTCATCAATGATCTCTACCGGCAGGAAGGACAGTCCGCCGGGGATTTCCGCTTTCCATACCCGGACGGGTATTTTGATTTTGTCATGGTCATTTCCGTTTTTACGCACATGGTCCCGGAAGAGGTCGATCACTATGTCCGGGAGATCAGCCGTGTCCTTAAAAATGGAGGACATCTCTATGCGACGTTTTTTGTGCTCAACGAAGCTTCACGCGCGAACATGAGAAAGGGACAGCATGAATTTGATTTCAAATTCGACCGGGGACACTACAGTTTGCTGGATGCAAAAGTCAAAAGCGCCAATGTGGCTTTTGAGGAAACCTATCTGATGGAACAAATACTTGGTCCCGCTGGATTGACGGTCGTAAGTCGGGAATACGGGACCTGGAGTTCACAGGAAAAGGGCAATCCCATCGCCTTCCAGGACAGGATAACGTGTCAAAAAACTATTTGACCTCCACCCGTAAAGCCAGTTCCTTCAATTGCGCGTCATCGATCGGGGAAGGGGCATCGATCATCATGTCCCGACCCATGTTGTTTTTCGGGAACGCGATAAAATCGCGGATCGACGTTTCTCCTTTCATCATGGCACACAGGCGGTCAAAACCAAAGGCAATACCTCCGTGCGGCGGGGCACCATATTCAAAAGCGCCCATCAGGAAGCCGAACTGATTTTCAGCCTGCTCAGGCGTGAAACCAAGAAGCTTAAAATTTTTCTCCTGCAGGGCACGGTCATGGATTCGGATCGATCCGCCGCCGATTTCGACGCCGTTGATGACGAGATCATAAGCGTCCGCCCGGAGGCTCTTCATGGTTTCGTGGTCTCCGTCCAGCATGCGGGATACATCCGTCGCTTTGGGAGAAGTGAATGGATGATGCATCGCATGGAAACGCCCGGCCTCTTCATCCCACTCCAGCAACGGGAAATCCACCACCCATAACGGTTTGTATACTTTCGGATCCCGGAGCCCGAGACGGCTTCCCATTTCAAGCCGGAGTTCATTGAGTTGTTTCCGCACACGATCCGTTTCCCCGGAAAGGATCAGCACCATATCATTGGGTTGCGCGCCGGCCCGTTCACACCATTTGTTCAGTTCATCCTCCGCGTAATATTTCGAGATGGAACTCTTGATCGTACCGTCAGCCTGCAGCTTGATATTCACCAGCCCCTTCGCTCCGATCTGTGGACGCTTCACCCAATCGGTCAGATCGTTGAGCATTTTGTTGGAGTATGCTTCCGCCTGGCCGGGGACACAAATCCCGACAATCAGTTCCGCATCATCAAATACAGAAAAGCCTTTTCCTTTGGCGAGATCATTGAATTCGACGAATTCCATCCCAAAGCGAACATCCGGTTTGTCAGAGCCATACCGCGACATCGCCTCGTCATACGACATACGCGGGAAGTCACCGAGGTCGATATGCAGGAGGGTGCTGAACAAATGGCGGGTAAGCGATTCAAACGTCTGCAGCACATCTTCCCGCGTCACAAACGCCATTTCGCAATCGATCTGGGTAAACTCCGGCTGGCGATCCGCCCGGAGGTCTTCGTCCCGGAAGCATTTGACGATTTGAAAATACCGGTCCATACCCGCCACCATCAGGATCTGCTTGAAGGTCTGAGGGGATTGCGGCAGGGCGTAAAACTGGCCCTGGTTGACACGCGACGGCACGACAAAATCACGCGCGCCTTCAGGAGTGCTTTTGATGAGATTTGGGGTCTCCACTTCGATAAAACCCGCACCCGCCAGGAACTTGCGGGTCTCAAGCGCGACCCTGGCGCGAAAGATCAGTTTGTCCTGGACGGGATTGCGCCGGATATCGAGATAGCGGTATTTCATGCGGAGTTCATCCCCTCCGTCCGTTTCATCTTCAATGGTAAACGGAGGTACTTTGGAGGCGTTGAGTGTCTTGAAGGTCTTCACGACGATCTCAATATCCCCTGTGGGCCTGTTGGGATTTTTACTGGATCGCTCCCGGACCGTTCCAGTGGCCTGGATGACAAATTCACGCCCCAGTTTCCGGGCCTGCTGGCACAGGGTGGCGTCTTCTTCCATATTGAATACCAATTGGGTGATGCCATACCGGTCGCGAAGGTCAATAAAGGTCATCCCGCCGAGGTCGCGGGAGGCTTGTACCCAGCCGCAAAGAGTTACCTCCATTCCGGCATTGCCCAACCGTAGCTCTCCACACGTATTCGTCCTGTACATGATATGTTCCGTTCTGTTGAAGGGACAAAGGTAAGGCACAAAGGCAATGTGATCATGTGATCATGTGACAATGTGGCAAGGGGGTGATGGAGTGATGGAGCGAAGAAGGGAGGAGGAGTAATCGACCTGCGGCAGGTTATTTCTTCGTGCGAAATAAAATCGGAAATTGCCGGGCGTGATAACGATAATGGGAATAGCCTGGTGGGTAAGTCTGCTGATCCTCACCCTCTATTATCTCCTGGTCTTCCGGGTACCGGTACCGATGCGCATGGAATCCTTACCTGATGAGCATCCACCCGTGAGTGTCATCATCGCGGTCAAAAATGGTAGCCAATTGCTGGAGGCCAATCTCCCCGCCCTGGTCCGGCAGGATTACCCGGCTTTTGAGATCATCCTGGTCGATGACCATAGTACCGATCGGGAAAAGGAAGCGCTGATGCATCTTCAAGTGACGTATCCCAAGATCAGGTTGATCCACTCCGATCGATCTCCCGGTAAAAAATATGCCCTGTCCTTAGGTGTTGAAAGCGCCACACACCCGTGGATCCTGGTCACGGATGCCGACTGCCATCCATCCAGTCTCAAATGGATCCGTAAGATGATGGCCTATAGAAAAAGCAACGCCATGGTCTTAGGGTATTCGCCCTATCAGCAAGAATCCGGTTGGCTCAATCAATTTGTTCGTTTTGAAACACTCATGACCGGAATGCAACACCTGTCCTGGGCATCGGCAGGCCGGCCTTATATGGGCGTGGGACGTAATTTACTTTTTCAAAAGCAGTCATTTCTGCAGATAGATCCCTACCGCCTGCATCCGGGTATCCCCTATGGAGATGATGATCTTTGGGTGCAGGCCGCCAGGAAAAAACTGCCCGTGCGGGTTTGTTATGACCCTGAAACTTTCGTGATCACCAGGGCACCAAACACCTGGAGCGGATGGATTCGCCAGAAACACAGGCACCTTTCGGCCGGCAGGTATTATACCCTGACCACCTGGTGGCAACCCGGGTTGTTTGGCATAGCCTGGGTACTCCATTGGATTTTGATCCTGCCGTTGTTTCTGACCACTTTTTCGGTTTACCTCCTGATGTTCTTCCTGATGGGACTGACGATCCGGTGGGCCGGATGCTACCATTGGGCACGCACCCTGAAAGAGTCCCGGCTGAATAAGGTATACCCGCTTTACGAAGTCGCCTACGCGGTTTATCTGGCTACGGTCGGTTTGATGACATTGCTGGTAAAAAAGAAAACATGGAACTGATCCGGCACTATTTCCCGGCATTGACACCGGTACAACTGGATCAACTGTCCTCCCTGGGTTCCCTCTACCGGGAATGGAATGAAAAAATCAATGTCATCAGCCGCAAAGACATCGACCATCTCTACGAGCATCACGTGCTCCATTCCCTGGCCCTGGCGAAATACAATCCCTTTGTTTCCGGAATGCAGGTATTGGACGCGGGTACCGGAGGTGGATTCCCGGGAATTCCGTTGGCCATCCTTTTCCCGGAAGTGCATTTTACACTGCTCGATTCCACCGCCAAAAAAATCCATGTCGTGCAGGAAATCGCCCGCCACCTTGGGTTGGCTAACATCACGGCCACGCATGCGCGTGTCGAGGAGCATCAGGGTCGATATGATCTCATCGTCAGCCGCGCCGTATCCACCCTGACCCAGATGGTGGCCTGGACCAAACACCTCGTGCCGGCCGGGCATTGGATCATGCTCAAAGGTGGCGATCCCAAAGAGTTGCGTAAGGAACTTCCACCCAGGTACCGATTGACGTTTATTCCCGTGAAGGATTATTTCCGGGAGGAATATTTCTCGGGGAAATATATCGTAGATATCCGGATACCCGTCTAAACCCTTTTTGATTCTCTTTGTTACCCCTGCAACGTAATCCAAACAGCATGGAAAAGAGAATCGGTATCATCGGATCGGGCATGGTCAGTATCGCCCTGGCCAATGGATTGGCGCGTCATGGCTACCAGGTCATGATTGGCACCAATGACCAGGAAAAACACGCGGACATCAGGACGAAAACAGAAAACAGGGCTTCGATCGGCACCTTTTCTGAAACGGCCCGATTTTCGGATCTCCTGGTCCTCGCCGTGAAGGGCCGGGCTGCAGAGAATGCCCTCACCCTGGCAGGCCTCGATACACTCAAAGGGAAAACGGTCCTGGATGCCACCAACCCCATTGCTGATGCACCTCCGGTGAACGGGGTGCTCCGCTTTTTCACTTCGCTGGATGAAAGCCTGATGGAGCGCCTGCAACAATTGGCCCCCGATACCCATTTTGTCAAGTGTTTTTCGTGCGTCGGAAATGCGTTTATGGTTGATCCGGATTTCGACGGAGTGAAACCGACCATGTTTATTTGTGGCAACAATGAGGCGGCCAAGGATCAGACCCGATCCTTACTGGATGAAATCGGATGGGAAACAGAGGACCTGGGCAAAGTGGAGGCCGCCCGCGCCATCGAACCGCTTTGCATGCTCTGGTGCATTCCCGGTATGACGGGTAAGGGATGGATGCATGCCTTCAAGCTCCTCCGGAAAAGTTAAAAGCTAAAAGTGGTACTCGTTGTTTTAAGTGTCCCACCACTCACCATTATTTATACTCCGGTATTTCCTCCCACTCATTTGGCTCAAGCCAATAAACATCGTATCCAAAGCGATCGACCAGGTAGTTGCGCAGTTCTTCCTTGAGCCGGGAAGATTGCTCGAAGCCGGATAAGACGGCGAGGCGGTATTGCTGGTATTGCACATTGGCGGTCGTGCCTTCGAGGACAAAGTACAGGTTGATCCAGCCGCTTTTACGGGCCGGTTTCATTTCTTTTTTCACGTCGGTCTTTTTCAGCTTATTTGCCACCGCCTGCCCTGCGTTGAGTTTCAGGTTATAGAGGATCGACTTATCAAAACCATGCACCCCGCTGATGCTGAGATTGATCGCGCTGGACTGGATAAACATGACGGGCAGATATATTTTACTGTTTTCGATTTTGAGGTAATTGCGGAGTCTGCTGAAACGGATATCCTTCAGATCCTCCAGGTGGATATAGCGGCTGAAGTCTTCCAGGGTCTTGAGATTGACCAGGCGGCCGTCTTCCATGTCCACGGCGCTTCGGACCACCAGGTCCTGTGTGCGGATCTTCCAGGATGCGTCCATGGGGATAGTCGTTTCTGCCCAGATGGTGGCTTTGCCGGAAAGATGGTCTGAGGTGATGAAGGACTGATCAAAATTGGAAAAGGATTCGAGGAGTGCTTTCATATCGATCGCGGTCACTTTCCAGTCCGCATGGATGGTTTGTGATTGCCCGTTGGAGATCAGTGCGCCCTTTCCATTGATTTTACCCGCGCAAAATTCACCGGCAATATCAAACGAGGACACTGCTCCATCCTCCTTCCAGTTTCCTTTGATTTTTTGTGCCAGGGCTTTTTTCCAAATCAACCGGTCGGCCTCGAAAACAAAAGCGCCATCGCCTGTCGTTTGCAGATGTCCCCCATGACATTCCAGCGGATTGCGCAAATAGAGCCCCTGCAGACCATCGATGGTCACGTCGAGGGTTACCGTTGAGAGGAGGGTATGGAAATTCGCTTTCCGGGGTTGGTAATCCTTTAGGGTAAAATCATGAATGACCAATTCACCTGCGTCAAAGGTGGTGGTTGGGGCACTAAAAAGCGTAAGGAGGGCAGCAGGGACCGGGCCTTTTGCAGAACAGGTATAAACCGGGTCCGCCAGGTTCACCACCGCTACTTTCCCACGGAAGGAAGAGCCCAGCATCGTTTCTTTTTTCCAGGCGATGGCAACCGAAGATTGGCTACGGCGGGAGGGATCTTCCGAATCGTAGTGAAAGGTCAGATCCATGTTCGTCAGTATTGCAAGACCGGAAGGATGGGACATACCTCCCTTATTCAGATCTCCGGCCAGGACGATGCGCGGACTTTCTTTTCCGGAGGAATTCCCACGGATGGTCACGGTGCCTTCGCTGGTGCCGGAATACACATACCTGGTCCAGGAGGTATCCACAGAGGCGGGCAGCCATTTCAGAAAATCACCCGGGTCAGCGCTTTTCCACCGGCCATCCAGGTCAACAGCGGTATGGTCAGGATAAGCCGTCGTGTTTCCCCCGAGTGCAAGTTCAATGCCTGCCTCTCGGATGATCCAGTCTGTAAACGTCTGCCGCCGGGCAGAAGCATCATATCCATAGTTACCCTTTACCTGCAGGGTGTAAGGTCCTTTTAGCAGGAAGGAATCATATCGAAAATCATGCAGGCTTCCGGAAAAATCCAGCAGGGCATCCACCTGGTTCGTTCCGAGGGTTCCCCGCAAGGTGGCATCGGCGACCTGTAGGACGAAAGACAGGTCTTTTCCATCCGCATAGGTAAGTCTTGTATTTTTCAGGAGGATCTTGCGGATCATGGTGTTCCATGCTGAGGGTTTGCCGCCAGCGGAAGGTTTCTGAATCTCGTAAGACCAGCGGCTGTGATCATATCCAATATAGATTGCCGCCCCCAGAACCTCTATACTGCGGATATCGATGATATCCCTGGCCAGGGGGAGCAGACCGATGACGATGGCCACGTCACCCTGATCGATCAGTGGGTGGGATCCGGATCCAAGCCGCAGGTCTTCCAGCCGTATACCAATGCAAGGAAAATAGCGAAGGCCCTCGACGGATACATCCGAATATAAGAGGGAGTCCGCGAGCTGGTTTTCCACGGAGTCCAACACTTTTTTGACGATAGCGTCGCTCTTCCATTGAAGTATCGCTACCAGGGATATCAACAGGACCAACAGGAAAATCAGCAGGAGCTTAAGCGCCCGGACCAGTTTGCTTTTCATCATGCCGCACAATGCAGGGTGAGCGTGACAGATTCAAACGCCAAACAGAGGATCCATATTTTTAATTCAACGCCGGAAGCCCTTTCATTCTATTCCTTTTTTGGAAATTGAGGTCGGATGACAGAAACCCTGGCGCAGCTAAACCTTTCTCCCGGCTTATGGATGCTGGCAGGACTTGGTTCCTTTTTACTGGGTGTGGCCAAAGGAGGTATGAAGGGCCTGGGGGCGATCATCACCATCCTGATGGTGCTGCCGTTTGGTGGAAAAGCGTC
>CAZTXO010000059.1:0-17367 GCA_964617515.1 uncultured Saprospiraceae bacterium
TCTTTCATAGTTATCCGGTTCCATGCCGGCATTATAGTTAGGCCCCAGGACAAAGGCGAATCCCCAATAACACATAGCGCAGGTGGAATCCAGCCGGGTGGCCTGGTAAAAGGACCGGGCCGCTTCTGCGTGGTTGAATGCGTACGCCAGGAGAAGTCCCTGGTCAAAAAACTTCTGCGCTTCCGGGTTTTTGGTCGTGATTGGAAAATGGAGGATATCCATTCCTTCCAGCAAGGGTGCCGGTGTGTTTTGCGTATACCATGCTGCATCCACCAGGGGTGGCGTGCACATGAGGGGGGACGGCTGGAGTATATCGGCGGTGGCCGGCTGATGTTGACAACCCAGTTGCCAGCTACCTGATAATAAAATAAAGAGGAGCGAAAAGTTTTTCATGGACCAAGTGATGTGTGTACAGCCCAAAGTAGCAAAAAAAAAGACGTCTTCCGTATTAGCGGAAGACGTCCCTCTTGCTTTTGAAAGAGAAGCTTTATAAGGAAGCTCTTACTTTGCTGTGATGGCGGCTGAAGGTAAAATAGACCAACAAGCCAACGCCCATCCAGATAAAGAACCGAACCCATGTGGGCCAGGGTAACGCGACCATGAGGTAGATGCAGATGACGACGCAGCCCGCGCATACGACCTGGTAGTAGCGCACCTTAAACTTGCGCGGGATATCCGGTTGCGTACGACGGAGTATGAAGACGCCGATGGCCACGAGCACGAAGGCAAAGAGGGTCCCGATATTGGTCAATTCCGCGGCGATGTCGATATTGATGGTAGCCGCAAAGATAGCCACCAACCCGCCGACGATAATCGTTCCGTGCGCGGGTGTTTTAAACCGGTCATGCACTTTATGAAACACGCTTCCGATCAGGCCATCGCGGCTCATGGAGTATAATATGCGAATCTGACCGAGCTGCATCACCAGGAGCACCGTGGGCATCGTAAAGGTGACCCCCATGGCGATGATAAAGGCGATGGAATGTTCTCCCACATTTTCAAGTGCGGACACCACCGGTTTTTCATTGCCCAGGATATTCAACGGCACCATCCCGGTCAGGACCGCGGCCACCGCGATGTACAGCACGGTGCAGATCAGCAGGGAATAAATCATCCCGCGGGGCAGATCCCGTTGCGGATTTTTAGCTTCCTCCGCTGTCGTGCTGACGGCGTCAAAGCCCACATAGGCAAAGAATACCAGCGCCGCACCGGTCATGATACCGCTCCAGCCGTGCGGGGCAAAGGTCTGCCAGTGCACGCCCGGATTGAAATGCGGCAAGCCGAAGATGAGGAACAAAGCGATCAGGACCAGTTTGACGATGACCAGAGTAGCGTTGACCCGGGCGGATTCTTTTATCCCGATCACGAGCAGGATAGTGATCACAGCCGTGATGAAAAAAGCGGGCAGGTTGAACAGGGCTGTTGCGGTGGGGAGCGAAGCCAGGATATCCGGATGACTGGTCTTGGCCGCCATGTATGGGATCCATTGGCCACTGGGTAACTCAACCATTTGCGTCCCCGTCGCGGCGATGAACTTGCCCGGCATATGGATGCCAAATCCCTCCAGGAAACTGTTGAAATATCCCGACCAGCCAATGGCCACGGCGATATTGCCCACGGCATATTCGAGGATCAGGTCCCATCCGATGATCCAGGCAGCCAATTCACCAAACGAATAATAGGAATAGGTGTACGCGCTACCGGAGATAGGCACCATGGCGGCAAATTCAGCGTAGCAGAGAGCTGCCAACGCGCAGGCAAGACCGGTGACGACAAAGGAAATGGTCAGTGCGGGGCCCGCGCCAAGGGCATGTTCGGTACCGGCAGCCGCTTTCCCCGTCAGGACGAAGATCCCCGTCCCGATGATGGCCCCGATCCCGAGCATCGTGAGTTCAAAGACCCCGAGGGATCTTTTGAGTTGGGACGCATCCGCCTGGGCCAGCAAATCCTCATGTTTCTTCCTGGCTAAGAGTTGTTTTTTCATAGATGGTATGATCGCTTTGAAAAAATGAATTTGAATCGGTGCTAAAGAAACGAAGATAAACCCGACAGACGAAATAATTCGACCAAAGCCATTTCCGGCTTGGCAGGGGGAAAGCCGGTACCTGTTACAGGCTGCCCGGCCATCCTTTTACCCGTCAGAGGATGCCCTTGATGATCCTGTAGATCGTCTTGACGTCTCCCATCGTATAAAAATGGATGCACGGGACTTTTGCCTCCACGAGCTCCCTGCATTGCTGGATGGCCCAGGCAATGCCAATATCCAGAACATCCGCATCCGACCTGGCCTGGTTGATTTCCCGCACCAGTTCATCCGGCATGTTGACAAAAAACTTGCGCGGGATGGAGGACAACTGATACCGCCTGGTCAGGGGTTTTATCCCCGGAACGATGGGCACCGCAATGCCCTTTTCGCGGCACTGGTCCACATAATGGAAAAATTTCCGGTTGTCGAAGTACATCTGGGTGACGATGTAATCCGCTCCGGCTTTGATTTTTTCCGCGGTATAATGGAGGTCAAAATCCATATTGGGGGCTTCAAAGTGCTTCTCCGGATAGCCCGCGATCCCGATGCAAAAATCGGTTTTGCTGCCCCGCTCGATATTGGGGTCCAGGTATTTGCCACTGTTCATGTCCGCGATCTGCCGGACCAGGTCAAGGGCATTGGAATGTCCACCGGGGGTGGGGTTGAATTTCTCTTCAAAGGTCATGGCGTCGCCCCGCAACGCCAGCACGTTGTTGATATTGAGAAAATGGAGATCGATCAGCGCGTTTTCCGTGTCTTCCCTGGTGAATCCCCCGCAGATAAGGTGGGGGACGGCCTCCACCCCGTACTTGTTCATGATGGCAGCGCAAATGCCTACGGTACCGGGGCGTTTGCGAATCGCCGTTTTTTCATAATACCCGCTCTCATGCTTGGTATAGATGTATTCCTCCCGGTGATAGGTGACATCGATAAACGGAGGCTTGAATTCCATCAGCATGTCCAGCAGCCGGAATATATCGGCCATGCTGCCCCCTTTGAGCGGAGGCAGTATCTCGAATGACAGCAGGGTCTTCCCGCCGGCGTCTTTAAAATAGTCTGTAACCTTCATAGAAAGGCTGGCTAAGGTAGAGCAATGACCTAAAACGACAAAACCCCGGACCATTGTCCGGGGTATCATCTCCGTTGACTCTCGTCAACGTTTGTTCAGGATCAACATTGTCTTTGTGAGCTGGGCTTCCCCAAACCGGATCGTATAATAGTACACCCCGGCGGGCCAGGACTCATTGGATATCTTCAGTTGCTGCCTTCCGGCGGCATATGTTCTGGTCATGGATTTGACGGTTTCTCCGGTGGCATTGGTGATGGTCACCGTGACGTCACCGTCTTCCGGGAGCTCAAACGGAATGACCGTCTCTTCATCCCAAGGGTTCGGTACATTTTGATGCAGCTGGATATCATCCGTCAGCGCGACCGCCTGCTCATCCCTCCACTGCAACTGCAGCGTGTAGGTCTCCTGGGCTTCATCATACAACTCCGGTTCCAGTGCCAGTGGATCCATGGAGATCATTTCATGGAGCATGCCCGACTTGAGCGCCATCAGTTTAATCGTCACGAGGTCCCCGATTTTCTCCGCATCCCTAGTATTCCAGGACCACCGGATCGTATTTTCATCCGCTACCCACATCTCTTCCGTCATGCTGGCAGCCTGCGGTTGTACGGAAATCACTTTCGCCCCGTTCATCCGGAAGGCCCACTGGCCGCCAAGGACGCGCATGTTGAATTCGCTGAGGCTGAGCGTGACTTCAACCTGGTCACCCGCGCGGACAAACCGGTCAATGGCCGTGATGGCGGCATCCGCCTGGCTTCTGGGCAGGATCTTCTGCGCATGCGCTGCTGCTGAACGGTTGAGGTCACCGACTTTCACACCCATGAAATCTTCAATGGCCCCTGATGAATCCACCATAAAGGTGATGTTTTGATCAAACGGCCATGGGTGATACGGATCGGGGAAAGTATAGTTGACCGGTATGAATATCCAGGATGTGGTATTGGGGAAAGCATCATACTTCCCGAGGATCAGTTTCCGAATCTCAATCAGGTCAATCGCGGACACCGTGCCACTATTGTTCGCATCCGCCGCGATGAGCAGGTAGGGATCATTGAGCGGATCCGCGCCCAGGAGATGCCTTTGCAGCCGGACCAGGTCCGCCGTGGTAACCCCGTTTTTGGGATTGTCATTGCGGCTGGCTTCCAGCATATACATCTGTTCTGCCGGAACGACCGGGAACTGGAACGAGCCATCATCCGTCGTGGTCAGTTCGCCGTATACCTGGCCTTCATGCGTCAACACGACGCCGACATTTGATACCGCTTCGCCCAGGCTCGGTGTGCTCACCAGGCCGCTCACGGTCCCGGATGGCAATCCGCAGACTCCGCTCGGATCGGTAAACACGATGGTCGTGCTGCAGTAATCCCGGTTACCCCACTTATCCCAAACCCAGATATTGATCGGCAATTGGACGCCGAGGGCCTGGATGTCATCGCAGGTAAAGAGCCGGTTTGGCTGATACGCATTGCCGGAGAACGAATAACGCAATTCATCTTTGGCGGTACAGTTATCAAAGCTGCTCGCATTGAAATCCTTGGCCCAGATCACCACGGCGCCACTGGATGGCATGGGTACGGTACTGAGGCCATTGATACATACCGGCGTCGGCAGTTTGCAATCCTCGAGGCGGATTCTGTCCTCGCAGGTTGTCAGGTTGCCACAGCCATCCCAGACATTCCACAACACTTTATAGTGCTCCTGGGCATTGTTCGGGTCATTGTATTCCAAACCGTATACCCGCAGGGTCAGATCCGGGCTCAGGGCGGTATTCATCGGGAGATCAAACGTGCCGTCCGGATTCATTGTCACTTCCGTCGGCGCGACAGCCACGATGGCGGAAGAACTGTTTGGCGGATAGATCTTGACATCATAATGCACTGTATGCGAACAGATGTCTTCAATGTGTTTCTTCAGATTGAGATGCACAAAACAGGACGTCTCAAAAGCCGGATTGACAACAGGGGTCACTTCCTTATCCGTGGTGCAATACTTCCGGATGTCTGTCGTGCAATCGGTGAACAAGGCGCCCGCATCATCCGTGATCTTGACCACCTGGGTGTATTTCCAGATGCCGGTACCTGCCTGGGTATTGTACTGGCACCAGTCAATGACGGTCCAGTCGCGCAGGATTTTCACACAGGCGCCTTCCGTCTTTTCAAAGCGGCGCTCCTTGAGATTGATACCGATCTGTGAACAGCCCGCGTTGAGGATCGTCGGATAGATCGTATCCGGTATCCCGCAGTGATCATACTCGATATCGCCGGGCCAGATCACGTCATCCGTCGGATCATCCGGATCATTGGGGTTGATGTAGAACGGATCGAAGTTGACGACCCAGATCTTTTGCGTGCAGGTGCCCACTTTACCGGAAGGATCGGTGGCAATAAAGCGACGCTGGATGAGCTTGACCGCTCCGGGAGGAGCATCTCCCGGCAGATCATCCCCGCTGCAGTCATCCAGTACGGTGACGCGGCATTCGAGGTCGAGATTGCAATTGTCATGCACATATCCGTCAATACCCCAGTAATGTGGCTGGTTGTAATGCGGATTGGCGGGATCGTCGATGATGATCGGCTGGCGTTCGCTCTCATCATAGAGGAACCCGTTGACGACCGTCCCGAAAGTCCGGTTGTTGAGATCGGTGAGGGTATTCGGATCAAACCAGTAATAGCAGCTGACCTGGACATCCGGCGGGCAGGTGATGAGCGGGGACTGCTTGTCCTGCACGGCTACCTGCACCATGCAATAGTTGACATTGCCATGCTGATCCCGCACTTCCAACTGGACCAGGATGTAATCTTTATCCACATCACAGCACGAGACCGGCACATATTCATTGAAGACAAGGCCGCGGTCAAAATCATCCACATCCCCGTCCGGGACATGATCATGCCCGTTGCCGGTCCAGTCAAAGCTGATGCAACTGTCCATGCGCCTTGCCCGGAAGGTTACGGGTCCGCAGTTGTCAAAACTACCGTCATCGAGCGTAGTCGCCGGGAGCAGTGCCACACCCATCGGATCCTGGTTGTTGATCGCGATGACCGTATGCGCATCGCAATAAGCGGTCGGTGGTGTGCTGTCGTACAGATCGAGCGTGGAGTGACAGATCGACAGGTTGCCGCAATCATCCCGGATCTCCCAGGCAATATCGTATTGGCCGATGTTGAGCGGAGGCAATATCCATTTATGGTTGGTAGGCGTAACCACCTGGCCATTCAGTTTCAGTACATAGCTCAACGGATCCGATCCGCATTCGTCATAGGCTACCGGCGGTGTCAGCGTGAGGGTAGCTCCGCAATCGCCGAAATCGGAGGGCGAGGAGAGCACTTCCGGGCATTCGATGACCGGAGGCTGATTGTCCTCGACATTGATGATCTGCACCGAATCGATCACTTCGCCACTGCACCAGTCCACGAGGCTCCATTCGCGTTTGACCGCGTAGGACGCACCGCAATACTGGATCACCTTGTCGATATACCCGATAAAGAAAGTACCGCAGAAAGGCCCTTTGATGCCGCCGATACAATTCGGATCAGGCGTGCCATCGGGGCGTATGCACGCATTGCCACAATAGATCGTAGTGTCTCCGGGGAAGGAAAAATCATCGATCGTTCCGCGCACCAGGTAAATCGTTTGCTGGCAGGTGGCTGTATGCCCACTCGGGTCTGTAGCGGTCCAGGTGCGGGTAATGATCTTAGAATAATCGCCATCGCACATGTGGATCTCTTCCGAATCCTTATAGGAAATCGTGGTGGGACCGCAATTATCAATACCCGTGGCCGTGAATTTATTACCTCCCAAAGGTGTCACGACAGATCCCTGTGGTACGGGATAACTCGGGATGGCCTGGGGACGGATATCATCTGTGCAGTTGAGCGTCAGGTCGGAACAAAGTAATACCGGAGGCAGTTTATCCTCGATCAGCATGACGCTGCAGCAGTAGTTCCCATTGGACGGATCCGTGATGCATACATGCAGGTATTCGCCGATATGCGGCCCCGCATCCAGGATACCATTTTCAAAGGTGACGCCCGGATCCTGGAAGGTGATGATATAATCATCGTAGCATCCGTAGCCGTCGCCTTCGAGGATCATGTCCGCGGTGATCCTTGCCTGGCAATTGAATTCCACAGAGACGTTGAGCGTATCGTTGCAGGCGAGCGGCGCATTGCTTTGGAATTCCTGCACGATGACATTGAAGGCGCATTCCATCGAATAGCCCAACTGATCCGAGATCAGGTACATCTGGCGGGTGGTCCCGATCGGGAACAGATCGCCAGAGGTAAGGCCCGTACCATCGATCTGCTCGACCACGGGCACCTGGTTACACAGGCCTTCCGGCTGGATGGCGTAATTGATTTCGGCTGAGCATTCGCCCGGTTCGAGGCTGATGACGATGTCCTGCGGGCAATCCATCAGGAACAATCCGCCGTCCAGGGAAACAGCTATTTCTTCGATCGTCTGGTTACCCTGGTCATCTGTGGCGGTCACTTCCACGATCTGCTCGGGCTCCGTCATGAAATCTTCACAGGTAAAGAGGCTTTGGCTCAGGGCGATATCGAGTTGCTGATCGCAATTGTCCGAGGAAGAGGTCACCACCTGGCTGGGCGTGATTTCGATCTCAGAGCCATGGGCAAAGGATATGGCGATATCATGCACCTGGAGTTCCGGGCGCTTGGTATCGATGAGGTGGATCATCTGCGTGTCTTGCACGATATGACCGCAATAGTCGATGCAGACCCATTTACGGGCATATTGGTAAGGTGCCACTTCACCGAGTTCTTCATAGTAAGCGGTGTCGACGAGATACGAGCAGGCATTTTCCGGCATGTAGAGGTTGCCGGTGAGCGCGAGATCATGGATGTTGGCATCACAGGGGATCGTCACATCCGAGGGAAACTCGGCGCCGCTCATGCTATAGTTCATGATCCGGATATGCTGGATGGAGGAGCGTGCATTGCCGCACGGATCGGTCAGGGTCCATACCCTGGAGATCACCGGGTTGCCGTCACAATCTTCCAGGAGGCTCATGTCATCTTCCCACTTGATGGACACATCGGCCAGATCAGCACAGTTGTCCGTATATATTTCCACTTTGCCGGTCAGGTGAAAATCCAGCGGATCATCGTCGCAATCGATCACGACATCAAACGGCGTGTAGAAGATCGGCGCGAGGGTGTCGATAAACTGGATATACTGGATCGCGGTGGAATAATTGCCGCAGAGGTCGGTTGCCCTCCAGGTGCGGAGACGCTGACCGGTGCCATTGCAGAAATACAGGCCCTGGTTGTCATCCGTGTAGGTGATCTGGATGGCCGGAACCGGCGTGCAGGCATCGGTGGCGGTGGCGCGCCCCAGTTCATTGAGGTCATCGGCGTATTCACAGCTGGTCGTGATATTGGGCGGCAGCGTGATGGCAGGCGGCGTATGATCGACCACCTGGATGGTTTGAATACAGCTGTTGGAGTTGCCACAATCATCGTAAACCACCCAGCTCCGGATCAATGTACCGGTGCCATTGCAGCCCGTCAGGCCGGTGGTGTTGTCAAAATGCAGGAGGTCCATGTCAGCCACGGCTGTGCAGTTGTCCGAGATCACCGGGCTGCCCAGCACGCTGGGATCTACAGAGTCACCACAATTGACTTCCAGTGAAGGCGCACAGGTGATCGATGGCGGCGTCGTATCGACGATACGGATCGTTTGGGTACAGGTGGCGGAATTGCCGCACGCATCTTTGACAGTCCAGGTACGCTTGAGCGTACCGGTATGGTTACACCCGACGACAGCGGTCGCGTCATCTACATATTTAATATTGAGCGAGCCTGCAGGGGTACAGTTATCGTTGGCCGTTACATTGCCGGTCACGGATACATCCTGGGATGATTCACAACTGATGGTGATCGCCGGCGGCGGTGTGACCACAGGCGCTTTGGTATCGATGATCGTCATCACCTGCACACAGGTGGATGTGTTACCACACTCATCAGTGGCCATCCAGGTACGGTAGAGGTTACCGGTTCCGTTGCAGCCGGTGAGATGCGACACATCATCGCTCCAGGAGATAAAGATGAAAGGCACGGGCGTACAGTTGTCCGTCGCTTTGGCAAATCCCTGGGCTAACGGGGAGCGATCCGCATCACACTGGATGGCATAGGATGCCGGGCAGGTAATCTCGGGCGCCACATTGTCCACGATCTGAATCGTCTGAACACAGGTAGCGAAGTTGCCACAGTCATCGGTGGCTTTCCACGTCCTGTAGATGTACCCTGAACCATTGCATTGTCCTGCCTGGCTGAGGTCATCCGTGTAGGTGATGTCGATGAAAAGGCTGGCGGTGCAATAATCCGTGGCCGTAGCCTTACCATTGAAATTAGGGGAGGTGTTGTCCTGGCAGGTGATCACCTTATTCGGCGGGCACACGATCATCGGTTTGGTCGTGTCCGCGATCGTTATTTTTTGAATGCAGCTGCCGCGGTTGCCACAGGCATCGGTCAGGTACCAGGTACGCAGGATCACACCGGTATTGGTACAGCCCGTGAGGCCGCTGAGATCATCGTGGTAATCCAGTTCCAGCTCGTCCGGTGATGAACAATTGTCATACCCGGAAGCATACCCCAGCACATCGGGATTGATATAGAATCCGCAATCAAGCGTGGTATCCGGGGGACAAATGACGACCGGGTCCGTCGTATCGATCACGGTGATCAGTTGCATGCAGGTCTGCACATTACCACAGGCATCCCTGGCCGACCAGGTACGGAGGATAAGGCCGGTGTGATTGCAGCCCGTCAGTTGCGACACATCCGAATAGGAAATTTCAACCTGGGCGGTGCAATTGTCCGTCCCGGTGGCCGTTCCGGTAAAAGCAGGAACGGTCGGATCAGAACAACTGATCGTAACATTGGCGGGACAGGTGATGGATGGATCCGTGTTGTCGATAATGGAGATCTGCTGGACGCAGGTAGATACATTACCACAGAGGTCGGTGGCGGACCAGGTCCTCCAGAGGACGCCGGTGCCGTTACAACCAAAAAGACCTGATACGTTATCCGAATAGGTGACCTCGATGTCTTGTACAGGGGTGCAATTGTCAGAGGCCGTTGCCTGCCCGGTAACACCCGGCAATACAGATGATTCGCAACTGATAGTCGCAGGCGGTGGACAGTTCAGTGTTGGTTTTAGCAGATCAGTTACCTGAATCATCTGTATGCAGGAAGTACTGTTACCGCAGGCATCGGTCACGTACCAGGTTCTTTGCAAAGTGCCGGTGCCGTTGCATCCCAGCGGGACCACTTCGACATCCGAATACGTTACGATCAGGTTGGCCGTGGACGTGCAGTTGTCCGATGCCACGGGCGAACCGGTCACCGCGGGCAAAACACCCTGCGCGCAATCCACCGTGATATTGGGCGGACAGCTGACGACCGGCACGATCTGATCGATGATGGTGATATATTGAATGCATTGTCTGACATTGCCGCAACCGTCGATGGCGGACCAGGTACGCTGGATGACTCCGGTACCGTTGCAGACTTGCTGCAGGACGGCATCGACGTAGCCGGTAAACACGGAACCGCATTGATCGGTGGCCGTGAAGTTGCCGGTGACGGCTGGCAGTGTGGAAGATTCACAGGAGATGGTGATGCTGGCCGGGCAGGTGACCACCGGTGGCGTATTGTCTACGACTGTGATAAACTGTGTTCCGGTAGCTATATTATTACAGGCATCCTTGGCGGACCAGGTACGAACGATCGTCCCGGTACCGCTGCAGCCCGTCAGGCCCATCACATTGTCCGAAAAACTGATAAGCACGCTGTTGATCGGCGTGCAATTGTCATAGGCTTCGGCATACCCGGTAAAATTGGGATTCGCGCTTTGCTCGCAGCTGATGGTGAGGGATGGAGGCAAATCGAGTATGGGTGCTTTATTATCTACCACGACGACGGTTTGAATGCACACGGCTTCATTGCCGCACATATCCTTGGCTTTCCAGTTACGCGTGAAGAATCCGGTGCCGTTACAGCCATTGAGGTTTTGCAGGTTATCGGTATAGGTAATCGTGATCAGGTTGGTCGGTGTACAATTGTCAGAAGCCGTGGCCATGCCCAGGCTGGCCGGGGACTTGTCATCCTCGCAGGAGATGATTTTAAACGGGGGGCAGGACAGGGTTGGGGACGTGTTGTCTTCCACAATGATGGTCTGCAGGCAGGTGGCGGTAGCGCCGCAGAGGTCGGTGGCGGTCCAGGTCCTCAGGATGGTCCCGGTACCCATGCAACCCGTCATCTGGGAGGTATTGTCCTGGTAGCTGACGGTCACCGCACTGGATATCGCGCAGTTAGTGGTGGCCGTCGCCGTCCCGGTATTGGCCGGGATGGGATTGACGCTGCAGGAGATGGTGAGGGTGGGCGGGCAGGTGATGGTGACGGTTCCCCGGACGAGGGTCAGGGGGGCCAGTGTTGCCCACAGAGCGAGTAGCCAGCCTGTCCGGCTCGGGAGGAGCCTGGGGGTCGGGCGGCTTTCGCCGGCGTAAAAAATAAGCTTCTTCATGTTCGATCCTGTTGACACATGGCTATAAAATGCCATGCATAAATTCCTGATAGCTCAGAAGAAGCAAAACGTATGCCAGTTTTATGTAATATGTAGTCCCAGAGGACCCCGGCATGGGTATAACAGGCTGGTAATCCAAGGGTTAGAGGAAAAGGGAGCGCTACCCTTGCGGCACCGCTGAAGCTATGGCGGCACGCGGTCGACTTCGTTCAGGGCAAGGAAATTGGTAAAAAAGTTGAACAGGTGCTCCTGTTCAAAATCCTTATTTCTTCTTCCGCTTGAAATCACCGCGCTTCCAGGCCTGGATAAATTCCTTCCAGGCAAACGCATTGAAGATCTGCGGGGTGCGGATCTGGCCCTCGTAATAATACTTGGCGCTTTGTTGCTTCAGGTAGAGCTGGGTGTGCTCGGGGCCATCTGATGGCAGGTTCTGGCGGAGCATCTCCATGTTTTCTGCGGACAGATTTTCTTCCGCGGCCTCTTCCATTTCGTTGCTGACATCCATGGCCAGAAACTCATGGATAAAATTGTCCGGATCGGGCCAGGGATAGATGATTGCCGCAGGTAGGAGGAAGGTATCGCGGGTCAGTACCTGGAACAGGGTATACCGGTCGCGGGTCAGCGTATCCGGCACCGTATAGAAAGCATCCTTATACCCGAGGACTGAAAATGCCAGGGTCTCTCCAGTCCGGACCACGATGGAAAAAAATCCGGAGACATCTGTCAGGGTGCCGCGGCTCGTCCCTTTGACGGCCACCGTGGCATAGGGCAGGAAGATGAGGCGGTCGTTTTCCTCCGTGACCACCTTGCCCGATATCTGCACCACCTTCACCGGCGTTTTGGTCATGGGCTGGGCTTCCAGTCCCAGGCATAAACCCAGGAAAAGGGCCAGGCTGAGCCACCGGCTGATGTGTCGTGTATAGGGCATTCGGGCGGTACCGGTCATGGCGATAAAGGTAGGAAAGGAAATCAATCCTCTTGTAACGGGCATACCCCGCTGTCCATCGCCCGGTCCCGGACTTTTAACAGCCTTTTAACCACCATGGACTAAAAGGACCAGATATCCAGCGCCTGCTGGAGCACCTCCTCCATCTTGTCGACGTAGGTAAAGGTCATACCCTGAACATATTCCGGCTTGATCTGGTCGACATGCCGCTTATTGGCCGTAGAGAGGATGATCTGGCGGATCCCGGCGCGCTTGGCCGCCAGGACTTTCTCCTTGATCCCGCCGACCGGCAGCACTTTGCCCCGGAGCGTAATCTCCCCGGTCATGGCGAGATGATTCTTGACCGCTTTCTTTTTAAAAGCGGACGTGATGGACGTCAGCATCGTGATCCCCGCCGAAGGTCCGTCTTTCGGGATGGCGCCTTCCGGCACGTGGATATGGATGTCAGTGCTTTCAAAGGTGGCCGAATCAATGGCCAGGCTGTCCCCATGCGCCTTGATAAAACTCAGGGCTGTCGTGGCAGATTCTTTCATGACATCGCCCAGGTTACCGGTCAGGGTCAGTTTCCCTTTACCCGGACTGAGGCTCGTCTCGATAAAAAGAATATCGCCACCCACTTTTGTCCAGGCCAACCCGATCGCTACTCCGGGACTGTGATTTTCCGTATACATAGTCGGATCGATCCGGTCCGGGCCCAGGATGTCGGGCAACTGCGCCTTGGCGATATTCACCTGGTATTTGTCTTCCATCGCCACCTTCTTCGCCACAAACCGCATCACCGAAGCGAGCCGGCGATCGAGGCTCCTCACCCCGGATTCACGCGTATAACTTTCCGCGATCTCCCGGATCACGTCATCTTTCAACTTGACATCCGCCGGTTTGAGCCCATGCTCTTTGCGCTGGCGCGGAATGAGATGTTTCTTCGCGATCTCGATTTTCTCTTCCGTCGAATAGCCGTTGATGTTGATGATCTCCATCCGGTCCAGCAGCGCCGGCTGGATCGTCTGCAGCGAATTGGCCGTGGCGATAAACATCACCTTCGACAGATCGTATTCCAGTTCGAGATAGTTGTCGTAGAAGGTGGAGTTCTGTTCCGGATCCAATACTTCCAGCAGGGCGGAAGAGGGATCGCCGCGAAAATCTTTTCCCACCTTATCGATCTCATCCAGGATAAAGACCGGGTTGGAAGCGCCGGCTTTGCGGATCGATTGGATGATCCTTCCCGGCAACGCCCCGATGTAGGTCTTGCGGTGACCGCGGATCTCACTTTCATCGTGCAAGCCACCCAGCGACATGCGCACAAACTTGCGTTTCAACGCGCGTGCGATGGATTTCCCGAGGGAGGTCTTCCCCACCCCGGGCGGTCCGACCAGGCAAAGGATCGGGGCCTTCATGTCTCCTTTCAGCTTGAGCACCGCCAGGTGTTCCAGGATGCGGTCCTTGACTTCTTCGAGCCCATGATGGTCTTCATCGAGCACCTTCTGCACGGTTTTCAGATCGAAGTTGTCTTTCGTGACATATTCCCAGGGAAGGTCCAGGAGCAACTCCAGATAGTTGAGCTGTAAACTATACTCCGCCACTTGCGGGTTGATGCGGCGCACTTTGGCGATCTCCCGGTCAAAAGCATCCTGGACGGTCTTGCTCCACTTTTTCTTTTTACTCCGCTCCACCAGTTCGCGGATCTCTGACTCCTGCGGATTCTGGCCCAGTTCTTCCTGGATCGTCTTCAGTTGCTGGTTGAGAAAATAATCCCGCTGCTGTTTTTCGATATCGACGCGCACCTTGGATTCCAGTTGCGATTTGAGTTCAAGCATCTGCATCTCATTGTGCATCATCTTGAACACTTCGTTGGCGAGCGTGTCGATCTGTTCGATCTCCAGGAGTTCCTGCTTCTTGACATTATCGATCCCGAGATTGGAGGAGATAAATCCAAGCAGGTGGATATCGCTCTTGATGTTGCGGATCATCACCACTGCCTCCGAAGGGATATTGGGTGAGAGTTTGATGATCTTCTCAGAGAGATCGCGGATCGATCCCATGATGGCTTCGAACTCCAGTTTGGAGGCCGGTGTGCTGTAATGCAGGGATTTGACCCGGGCGATCATGTAGGGATCCACGGAATCCATCGCCAGCAGGCTGACCCTCGACCGGCCCTGGAGGATGGCCGTGATGGAACCATCGGGCATCTTGAGGATTTTCAAGATCCGGGCCAGGGTGCCGACGGTGAAGAGGTCGGAGACCTGCGGATCTTCCGTGTCCACATCCTTTTGCGCGAAAACAGCGATCTGCTTATTGGTGTCATGCGCTTTGCGCACGGCTTTCATCGATTTCTCCCGGCCGACCGTGATCGGTATGACGATGCCGGGGAAAAGCACTGTATTCTTCAGGGGCAATACCGGCAGCAACTCAGGGACTTCCTCGCCATTGTGGGGCTCATCCTCTTCCTCGACGGAAATGATGGGCATGAATTCACTCTCCTCCACCGCGCTGCTGGGCATCATGATATCTTCAAACATAGTTGTCTGCTTAAACCTTGGGTGTTCTTAAAACGCTCGCTGTCAGGAGGTCAATTTCCGTTCCACGCCCAAATTTCTGCCATTTCCGGGCATTTGGGAGGAATTTTATGCCAAAACGGCAGGGAAAAGACGTCGGGAGGTCGAGAAGTCGAGGGGTCGAGAGGTCGAAGGGTCGAGAAGTCGCGCAAATGGAAGTACTGGTGACTATGCTTCGGCAGCTGCCTCCACGACTTCATCAATCTCAAACCGGAGGTTGTCGATGATGAAATCCTGCCGCTCCGGTGTATTCTTACCCATGTAGTACTCGAGGATCTTGTCAATGCTTTGATCATCCTGGATCAATACGGGCTCGAGCTTGATATTTTCCCCAATGAAAGCACCAAACTCATCGGGTGAAATCTCACCCAATCCTTTAAAACGTGTGATCTCCGGTTTGCCACGCAATTTTTGAATGGCCATCTGCTTTTCCTTTTCATTGTAGCAGTAGAACGTCTGCTGCTTGTCCCGCACCCGGAACAATGGCGTCTCCAGGATAAACAGGTGGCCCTCGCGCACCAACTCCGGAAAAAACTGCAGGAAAAAGGTCAGGAGCAACAAGCGGATGTGCATGCCATCGACATCAGCATCCGTGGCGATGACGACCTGGTTGTAACGCAATTCTTCGAGGTCTTCTTCGATATTGAGCGCATGCTGCAGCAGGTTGAACTCTTCGTTCTGGTACACCACCTTCTTCGTCATCCCGTAGCAGTTGAGCGGCTTGCCCCGAAGGGAAAAGACGGCCTGTGTCTGCACGTCCCGTGCCTTGGTGAGCGAACCGGATGCGGAATCCCCTTCCGTGATGAAGATCATCGTCCGGTTTTTTTGCTCTTCATCCACCCGGCTGTTGTCATTGTAATGAACCTTGCAGTCACGGAGTTTTTTGTTGTGCAGATTGGCGGACTTCGCGCGCTGGTTGGCCAGCTTTTTGATGCCGGCGATTTCCTTGCGCTCGCGTTCGGATTGCTGGATCCGTTTCAGGATCTCTTTGGCCGTCTCCGGATGCTTGTGCAGGTAATTGTCGAGATGCTGTGTGACAAAGTCATGCACAAAACTCCTGACGGTGATCCCTTCCGGCGCTATGTTGTTAGACCCCAGTTTGGTCTTGGTCTGGGATTCGAAGACAGGCTCTTCGATCCGCACGCTGATGGCGCCGATGATAGAGGACCGGATGTCTTTCGGATCAAAGTTTTTGTTGAAAAAATCCCGGAAGACTTTGACGATCGCTTCCTTGAACGCATTGAGATGTGTTCCTCCCTGCGTGGTGTTCTGGCCGTTGACAAAGGAATAATACTGTTCGCCGTAATGCTGGCCATGCGTCAGCGCGATCTCGATATCGTCTCCCTTGAGATGGATGATCGGGTAGCGTAATTCTTCCCCCGTGGTTTTCCGTGTGAGCAAATCCAACAACCCATCGCGGGATTGAAAGATCCGCCCGTTGTATTTCAGCTTCAACCCCGCATTGAGCCAGGCATAATTCCAGAGTTGCTGCTCGACAAATTCATCCCGGTACTCAAAATTTTTAAAAATATTTCCATCCGGCTCGAAGGAAACGATCGTCCCCGTTTCTTCATTGGACTTGACGATCTTGCTTTCCGATTTGATCTCCCCGTAGGTGAAGGTGGCTTCTTTGGATTTGCCTTCCCGGACTGCGCGCACCAGAAAGTTTTTGGAGAGGGCATTGACTGCTTTGGTCCCCACCCCATTGAGACCGACCGATTTCTTAAACGCCTGCGAATCGTACTTCCCTCCGGTGTTGATCTGTGATACGCACTCCACTACCTTGCCGAGCGGAATGCCCCGCCCATAGTCGCGTACCATCACCTGGTTGCCCCTGATGTCGATCTCGATCTGCTTGCCATGGCCCATCACGTACTCGTCGATCGAGTTGTCGATGACTTCTTTGAGCAGCACATAGATGCCGTCATCCGGTGAGGACCCGTCACCAAGCTTGCCGATGTACATCCCCGGGCGCAGCCGGATATGCTCTTTCCAGTCGAGCGTGAGGATGTTCGCTTCTGTATATTGCGTCATGAGGGCGATGGTCTAGGGTTCAAAGATATGATGGTTTTTTTGAATATGATCAAGGGCCGGGGAGGAGACGATTAGGGGATTAGGAGATTAGGAGATTAGAAGATTAGAAGATTAGGGGATTAGGAGATTAGGAGATTAGAAGATTAGAAGATTAGAAGATTCGAAGATTAGAAGATTAGGAGATTAGCCGATT
>CAZTXO010000059.1:17467-20681 GCA_964617515.1 uncultured Saprospiraceae bacterium
TTAACCATTTAAACATTTAAACATTTAACCATTTAAACATTCAATTACGCTTCGCGAGTTCCATGCCTTCGCGGGTAAAGAAGGTCGGGAAGGAGGCGCTGGTGCTGTGCTGGAAGCCTTTATCGGCTTTGAAGGGAAGATGGTATTGACTGACAAAATTTTTGAAAAAGGCAGTCAACTGGTTTTCCGGCACATTGCGGCTGTTGGGTTTGGGATAGAATGCCAGGTTGGCGATCGTGCCGTCGGGATTGAAATAGAGATTGAGCCAGAGCTTGACACCGCGGAGATCGAAATTGAGGGTGGCGGCGTAATCTTCCATATCCATCAGGCAGCCGGTCCACGCTTTATAGGCGCGGTCGACATCGTCCTGGAATACGGAAATAAACTGCGCGGGATACGCTTTGGCAAGGGAGAGATACTGATCCTCATACTCCCCGATCAGGAACACCTTCGGGAGCGTTGACGGCTGGGCAGGCGGCTGCGTATGAGCGCGGACCAGCAATAGGGTGAGTGTTATGCTGAAAAAGTACCTCAAGGTTTTGCGACTCTTAAACCTAACGGACTATTTTACACCACTAATATAGGTAAGTATGTCGAATTCAGGGCAGGTTTCGGATTTCCCCTGCTATTTTTAAGAAACTTTTATGGCTTGCCCTCCAGAAACGAATCCCCCGGATCTGGTGTTAGCCACCTCAGGACAACCTAACCGCATCAGATGATCATCGACATACTCCTCGTGCTCTTCGCCATCGGCGGCTTCTGGCTCGGATATGCCAAGGGCCTGGCCAGGACCCTTTTCAACATCGCCGGGTACACCATCGCTTTATTTGTCACGCTCTGGATCACCCCTTCTGTGATGAGCCTGATGATCCGCTGGTTTGGCGCCGGCAAGATGTTTGCCCTGGTCTTCGGGACCCTCCTTTGCCTTATCCTCCTCATCCTCCTGATCACCTGGTTGCTGCGCAGCGTGGAGACGTACCTGAAAAATTCGAAATTCGGTTCCGCCAGCAAAGTGGGCGGCGGCATCGTCATGATGCTCGTCGGCATCATCGTCTATGGCTTCGTCTTCTGGCTGATCACCCAGTTTGGCTGGATCGGACCAAAGACGACGGTAAAAAGTTATACCTATAGCGTCGTCTCCAAAATTCCGACCGAGACCGGAGCGTTTATCGGGCAATTCAAACCGCTGTTTCGCCGCTATTGGGAGCTGACGCAACAGACCATCGAAGAAAGCAAGGCCGGCACGCCGGACCAATAAAACCAGAAATCAGCCGCTTGGCCAAATCCGAAGCCACTGACCGCGAACTCATCGACCGCTTCCGCAGCGGACGGGACAAAGATGCCCTGGGCACGCTGTTTCTCCGGTATATGGAACTGGTCTATGGGGTTTGCCTCAAATACACCGGTCAGCCCGAGGCCGCGCAGGATGCCGTCATGGACATCTATGAGCATATCAACCGCAAGCTACCCGATCACGAAGTGGCCAACTTCGGCGCCTGGCTGTACATGGTGAGCAAAAATCATTGCCTGCAAAACCTCCGCAAAAAAAGCAACCTGTTAACAGTCTCCCTGGACGATCCGGTTATGCAAAACGGCCGTGATCTGCATCAGGAGATTGACCTGTCCGGGCTGGATCACGTACCGGATATCGAGGACCAGTTGCATGACTGCCTCCGGCAGTTGCCCGGGCACCAGGCCACGTGCGTGCGGATGTTTTATTTTGAAAAAAAATCCTACGCCGAGATCAGCACCGGCACGGCGATGACGCTTGACCAGGTGCGATCGCACATACAAAACGGAAGGCGCAATCTCAAAAAATGCATTGAACAGAAGCAGCATCTTGGAACAGGAAAAGACATATAAGTGGGTCCGTGAGCGATTGCGGGAACTGCAGGCGGGAACCCTCTCGGCTGCGGACCGGCAGGAGTTGGAGATGCTGGCGTCTCACGATCCTTTTGTCGCTGACGCGGTGGAGGGATTTCGCGCGCACGCGGATCAGCGGCATGATGCTTATCTCGAGTCGCTGGCGCGGAAGATACAACCCCACCCGCGGCAGCGTCGTCGCTGGCTGATCCCCAACCTGACGGTGACGGCCGTGGCGGCCAGTCTCATCCTGATCGTGGGTGTGTGGGCGGTGATGAACCGGCTCTACAAGGACCAGGCCAAAACGATGGCCGCAGCCGAAACCGGGCATACGCTTGTCATCGAAGGGTCGGGCGATACGGTGATCCTGCAACCGGACGCTGAAGCTATCAAGGCAGATGAACAGCCCTATGCCGTGGCGACGCAACCGGCAACACCGCCTGCAGCGACGAGCAGACCCGCAAGTCCTGTGCTGAAGGAAGAACAAAAGACAAAACCCGCAGGTCCCACGGATGTCGCCTCCGGCACTATCGCCGCGCGTGATGAAGAGACGCACGAACCTGCAGCCGCTGTTTCTCCCGCTATGGCTGCTGAATCGAAGGATACAGAAATGGATGACAGGGTGAGTGAGTCCCGGAAAGATAAAACGGTAGCGGCAGCACCACTCCTGAGTGATGCCTACAACGCCAACCAGATGGATCCTTTGCTGATGGCGCGCAGGGTCACGGGGCGACTGACCAACCCGGAAGGCACGCCGCTGATCGGCGCCAACCTCGTGATCCGCAATACCAACCTGGGCACGTCAAGTGATCTCAACGGACAGTTTGAGATCTACCTGCCGGTGGATCCCGCCACGGTGGATATCACGTACTCGGGATTCGCGGACACCTCGGTCCTGCTCCGCCAGGGAGAAGAGCATGTCAGCATCGCGCTCAATGAGGACCGCTCGATGCTGTCCGAGTCAGTGGTGGCCGGCAAGGTGCCCGCCACGCGAAGTCAACGGCAAAGGAACGCGACCCGCAACGAGGTGACGCCCGATACGGATCCGGCTTCCTTCAATGAATACCTCCGCCAGAACGCACGATATCCTTTAGTGGAAAATCAACCGAGTCCTTCCCGTGCTGTCCAGGTAGGATTTACCATTTCCCCGAAGGGCCGGCCGCAATACGTGCAGATCAAGGCTTCCTCCGGGGACAGGAAACTGGATGCGGAAGCGGTGCGCCTGCTGCAGACCGGTCCCGCGTGGCGATGCCCGGAGGGGATGGATTCGTGCGCGGGGGAATACACGTTTTATTTCCGGTAGAGCGGATCAATTACGAACTCGTGGTGAGCGAAGTCGAACCATTACGAA
>CAZTXO010000060.1:0-20507 GCA_964617515.1 uncultured Saprospiraceae bacterium
GGCTATATTTTCTTCCTTACATTGTTTAATAATGTCTTGCGTATTTCGTTTTCCTTCTCCGATGCCTAGGAGATCACTCCCACTTATTTCCTGTCCATAACACCCCCAGGCCATTGCTTTAGTAGAAGAAGTCGCGGCTATTAATGCAAGATCTTTGGTTGCAAAATAGAAATATCCTCCTCTAAGCAAACTACCATATGGTAATTGCTGCAAGTTTTTAAAAATTTTATATTTTGAAACATTACTAAATTGTGGACATGAATCTTGTAAAAAAATCAATTTCGCTCTAAACTGTGTGAATCCTTCTAAGCTATCTGACACCGCAAATGCATAGGGGTTCATAGTAGCTCCCGGAATATTTCTCCACATCGAAAAAGAATCACCTCGAATCTGCCATTGTATTTTATAACCACTGGTGTCTTTGAACTCAAGTACCAAAGTATCACCGATGAGAATGCTTTCATCTTGAGAATATATGGAGTAACTACATGCAAAAATCAATAAAATTGAACAATGTAAACGCAGTTTTAAGATATTACAAAAAATGTTAGACACCGAATTAAACATATTTTTAGTATTTATTCTCCAAATATTACGCTGTTTACTTAGTTGTTTTGTTAAAGCTTGATTTTCGGTTGATTTAAGTAAAATCTGGTATTGTTATAAAAGCACCTCAATGTTTTTCAGAAGATACACTCAAATAGTACCCAATTAGCAGTTAAAACTTGAATGTGACAGTTATTGGCCACTAGAGAAAATCTATTGGTCGGTAAATTTTTTTATTGCTAAGGCTTCCATTAAATTACTATCTTTTAAGAACCATTTTCCCAAAAAAGCAAATTGATCTGATACCATCTCCAAATTCAAGATTATATGTCTGCAGATTAACTTGTAACATCCATTACAGCATTCCAACAAAATAATATCAAATAGTACAGAATTATAATATCGCATGATCACAACATTGCAACATTTTCCCATAAGCCTTACTTCGGAGTAACTATCTTTATTTTTTTCTTCCTTTTCCAATTAATTTTATTATCTTCACAGTTCCTCTCGTCAATTTTTCACTAAGTACAGCCCTGGCTTTTCACTGCCATAGTTTTATTAAATTTTCAAATTCAAAACTATGGAATCTCAACAGACTTTGCTTTTTAAGCGTGTTTTCATCCTTCTTATTATGTTGCTCACTTATAGTGGCATCAGCTATGGCCAACCCAAAAAATCGTTTAATTTTTTCAGGTCAAAAACACGGATTGCCGCCTGTACAGTTCCACCTGTAATTACCTGTCCAGCGGATTTTCATGCTTGTCCTGGTGTTTCTACGGGTCCCGGAAATACGGGCTTTGCATCTGCTATTCCAGGCGGACCAAATTGCAGTCCGCCTTTAATCAGTTTTAAAGACGATGTGATTTCCTCCGGACCTTGTGTTGGTGCTACTGAAATAAACCGGGTTTGGACTGCAACAGATCCGCAAGATCCTTTACTTAATTCTTCCTGTCTCCAAAAAATAATACTTAAAGACGATGAACCTCCAACAATTATTAATTGTCCCAGAGATACCAGCGTAATGGCCAATAGCAATTGTTATGCAAATGTATTTTGGAACCCACCTTCTGTTTTTGATAATTGTGGAAAATTGTTTTTAACTGCCAGTCACATTTCAGGGGATCAGTTTCCTATTGGTGTTACACAGGTTTCATACAATGCTGAAGATCCATGTGCAAATAAAAGCAACTGTATATTTAACATTACGGTTATTGGTTCTTGTTGCGACACACCTCCGCTGATTACTTGCCCTGCAGATTATTCCGGCTGTCCTAACGACGGACTGGATCCATCAGTTACTGGACAACTCAGCGTTTCACCTGGATCCTCCCGATGCAATCCACCTGTTTACAGATACCGCGATTCTGTATTATTTAGAGGAAACTGTCCGGGTGAAATTAGCCTGATTCGCATCTGGGAAGCCTTTGATCCAATTGATACAACTAAATATGCATTTTGTCTTCAAACCATTGAATTAAAAGATGATTCTGCACCATTGATTAGCTGTTGTCCAGCTGATATAACAGTTAGTCCGGGTATTAATTGTAAAACAACGGTGCATTGGAAAGCACCTGCAGTCAGTGATGGATGCAGTGGTGTTATATTACAATCAAACATAGCTTCTGGAAGCAGTTTTAATGTGGGTACCAATAACATTCTATATACGGCTACCGACGTTTGTGGTAAATCAGCAAGCTGTAGTTTTACCATTACTGTTTCTGAATGCTGTAATGTCAATCCAAAACTCAAATGTCCGGCTGATTTTGTTGCGTGTCCTGCGTCTTCTCTAGATCCTTCACAAACGGGAAAAGCGATTGCAGATCCGGGAAATCCCGGTTGTGCCGATCCAATTATAAAATTTGAAGATCTAAAAATTTCTGAAGGATCTTGTAATGGTGCAATTCATATTGTTCGGATTTGGACTGCAACAGATCCAAATGATCCAAACTTGAAATCAACCTGTTTACAAAGCATTCAATTGAAAGACAGCATTGCGCCCATCTTTATTTCTGGACCTAGAGATACTTTTGTAAGCATTGATACTATAACATGTCAAGCCATTGTCAACTGGAATGAACCTGTAGTCATGGATAATTGTAAAATTGCATCTGTAACAAGTAATTATAAATCAGGTGCTGCATTTTCTCCCGGATTAAACGCGGTTATTTATACAGCAATTGATTCTTGTGGAAATATCAGTTCGTATTCATTTAAAATTCTTGTAACAGGAAATTGCTGCAACAAACCGCCAGTAATTAAGTGCCCAACAGATTATTATGGCTGTCCTGAAGCCAATTGCAATCCTTCCAGATCGGGTACTGCAACGGCGATCCCTGGTTCGGTTTCTTGTGAAATTCCAATCATTACCTATTCAGATGTTTTGATAAAAAATTATTCTTGTTTAAATGCAAAACGGTTTAAAAGAATTTGGCGTGCAACAGATCCTAAAAATAGCCAGCTGTTTTCAGAATGTACACAAATCATTGATTTAAATGATACTACGGCGCCTGTATTTACATATTGCACTCCGGATATTACAGTAGATGCTAAAGGAGATTGCGAAGCTACAGCCTGGTGGAATCCTCCCATTGCTATTGATAATTGTGGGATCAAACAAATGACTTCTAATTATAAGCCTGGAGCAATTTTTCCAGCAGGCACTACGATAGTAGTATATTCAGCTTATGACCATTGTGGAAATTTAACAAATCACAGTTTTAAAGTTACGGTTTTGGGTAATGGATTAAAAATTCATTGTCCTCCAAATATTACCGTGGATAAAGATCCAAATCTTAATGGAGCAATTGTCAATTGGAATCATCCTACAGTTAGCACATGCAAACCATGTAAAGATAGCTTAGCAGGATTTGTGTACATGGGAACCTATTTAGGAAATCGGTATTTCTGTTCTCGTCAAACTGCTACCTGGCCGGACGCAAAATATATTTGTGAAAGTGTTGGAGGTAAATTATGTGTGATGAATTCATTAGATGAAAATCAATGGGTAGCTTCAAAATTGATGGGACAAACTGCCTACATAGGTTTGCATGACAGCCGTGTTGAAGGATTGTTTGAATGGGTAGATGGAAGTCCGCTATTATTTACCAATTGGTATGCAGGACAACCCAATGATGCCAATGGAAATCAGGATTATGTTGAATTAATTCCGGATGGAACCTGGAATGATCAATACAATTCAACTACACGTGAGTTTATTTGTAAAATGCCTTGCTATACGCTCAAACAAATTGAAGGGCCGCCTTGTGGAAGTTTATTTCCTTGTGGAACAACTAAAGTGACCTATGTTGCATATCAAGGAAGTGTCACCGATACTTGCAGTTTTTACGTAACTGTAAATTGCAACAACACGTATTGTGCTTCTAAAGGATCAGACTGTAGTTTAATGTGGATCCAATGTGTGAAATTGGCAAATGTGGACAATTGTTCTGGTCCAAACGGAGGATATAAATATTTTCCGAATCCATGCATTGAAGTGATTACAGGAGAAACCTATAATTTGTGTTTAACACCGGGATATTCCGGAACGGCCTACACAGCTTATTGGAAAGTTTGGATAGATTTTAACGGAGATGGTGATTTTGAAGATTCAGGTGAACTGTTTGCTTACGGATATGGCAATACGCGAATTTGTGGTAATGTTACAATTCCTGGATGTACACCAAAGTCAACACGCATGCGGGTTTCAATGTCCTATGGATCCTATCCTCCAAATTCCTGTTGTAATTTTTCATATGGAGAAGTAGAAGATTATTGCATCAAC
This sequence comes from uncultured Saprospiraceae bacterium, assembly GCA_964617515.1. Lineage (GTDB taxonomy): Bacteria > Bacteroidota > Bacteroidia > Chitinophagales > Saprospiraceae > Opimibacter. The sequence goes on from CAZTXO010000060.1 coordinate 4,331, forward strand.
ATCGCCAATAATTTTAATGGAGGCACAAGCAATCTGCTATTGGAAAATAAAATTCTTTATCAGTTGCTTTGTTCAGAAAATTGTGCAGATTCCAAAATTGAGGATGGAACATTGCCAACCGATCAACCCGATGAAATAATTAAATTGGAAAATCAATTGATTGCATTTCCAAATCCAGCGACAAACAGCATCAGCATTTCATTGAAAAGCAATAGCCTTCGAAGCATTCGCATTTTCAATAATCAAGGCAAGCAAGCTGAATACATTCAATTTGAAAATGCATTAAAAGTGCATTCAATCGATATTCGAAATTGGCCAGAAGGATTGTATGTAATTCAAGCCGAAGATTTTAATGGTAAAAAGTATGCAGGAAAATTTGAATTGATACGATAAGAACAACATCATAAAAAAACCCAACTCAATTTACTTACTGAGTTGGGTTTTTTTATTTGGAAGGGGTGTACTTAAACCCAGATTTTTCTTTAACTCTCTGGAATGAGCCAAAATTCCTTCAGACTCAAGCACGTATTCATATTTTTATCCTCAACCAATTAGGACTGTGCCTGCGGTAAAAATATAAGTACTAGATTTCATTGGACTTTTGACTCTTACTACGAAACTCAACTGATAAATTTGGGTTTAAATATTATTCAAGAATTGTAAGTTTTTTAATCAGACGCTGTTTAGTTGATTCAAGCACCACAAAGTATAATCCGGGACTTACGGACTGATTAAAATGAGAAATTAATATATCAATTTCTATTGTTGGAAATTGAATCTGTTTTGAATAAACAGAAAATCCTCGGCAATCAATTATTTTGATTTGAGCATTCTCAACGTAATCTTTAAAAGTAAGAATAAATCCCTCTTTAACCGGATTGGGTGAAATCACAAATTCATTCAGATCAAGATTTGATTTTGCTTTAGGCAAAGATTCATAGTAATTTGAATATTGAATAGCCTCTTCAAATTTTTCCAAATTGCCACCACAGGATGCATTGCCACATGGCCCCAGATAACCACCAGCATTGATGTGGGTTTGTAATGCTGAATAATAAGTACAAACAGTTTTATAACCACCTGAAGGTGTTTTTGTACAAACCTGTACTTTTGAATTTCCACTGCATTTCCAGGCAGAAATAATTGAAGCAAACGCAGGTGGATATTTGCAATCTGGTTTACCATCATTATTATTATCTATTTTATCATTACCGCCCGGACACTCATCACAGACGTTTCCAACACCATCACAATCCGAATCGGCTTGGTTTGAATTTGAAACAGTGGGGCAATTATCCAGACAATCAGATATTCCGTCATTATCCATATCAAAGTTTTCATCAATTTCTCCATCACAATCATCATCTATGTCATTGCATATCTCAGTTCTGGCATTTATAGTTACTGTGAAAGTACAGGTTTTCGAATTTCCGTTTACATCAATTGCTGTTACCAATACAGTAGTGACTCCGATATTAAATGTTGATCCACTATTAGGAATATAGCTGATAGTAGATACTTCACAATTATCAGTAGCCGTAGCTGTATAAGTCATCACTTTTGTGCAATTTCCTAAAGAATTACTGTCAACCTTATTGCTCGGACAAGTTACTGAAGGAATTTGGGTATCATTTACCGTTATTGTGAAACTACAAGTTTTTGTATTATTGCTAGCGTCGGTCACTTTAAAAGTGTTGGTTGTAACTCCCACTAGAAAAACAGATCCACCTGCCAAACCTCCTGTTCTAACAGTAATTGCCCCTGTACAATTATCGGTTCCAGTTGGTGCTGTATAATTAACCACGGCAGAACAAAAGCCTGCATCGTTTGAAACTTCCTGATTAGAAGGACAAGTGATTGTTGGAGCTTGTGTATCATTTACTGTTACAGTGAAACTGCAAGTTCTTGTAATATTGCTTGCGTCTGTTACTTTAAAAGTATTGGTAGTTATTCCTACTGGAAATGCGGACCCACTTGCCAAGCCTCCTGTTCTAACGGTAATTGCTCCTGTACAATTATCGGTTCCAGTTGGTGCTGTATAATTAACTACAGCAGAACAAAAGCCTGCATCGTTTGAAACTTCCTGATTAGAAGGACAAGTGATTGTTGGAGCTTGTGTATCATTTACTGTTACAGTGAAACTACAGGTTTTTGTGTTATTGCTTGCGTCAGTAACTCTAAACGTATTGGTTGTGACCCCAACAGGAAAAGGGGAACCGCTAGCGAAGCCAGAAGTTTGAGTTGTTGTTTGGCCTGAACAATTATCTGTTCCAATAGGAGGGGTAAAAGTTGCGATAGCTGAACAGACATCAGCATCATTCGATAAACTCTGATTTGATGGGCAGCTTATTGAAGGTAAGATAATATCAATGTAATCCAAAACTTTTGTGTGACTTGCGGTGCATCCATTATCATCCGTTACGGTTACTGAATAGCTACCTTCCAACAGATTGCTAAGATCCTGACTATCATTGTCAGGATTTTCCGGTCCATCATTACTCCAATCATAAGTAATTGTTCCTACCCCACCGGAGATACTTAAATCAATTGATCCATCCGAAACAAAACAATTGCTTGGTGTAACAATGGTTGAACTTAATGAAATGGCTGCCGGTTGCGTAATTGTTGCAGAGATAGTTTTCGTACATGCATTACCGTCTGTTACAGTCACTGTATATCCTCCAGCTGATATTCCTGTAAGATCCTGAATGGTTGCATTATTTGACCACATATAAGTATATAATGAAATTCCGCCAGTCACAGTCAAATCAATTGAACCTGTAGAAGCTCCATTACATAAAACATTGACTTGATTGGTACCCAACATAATTGCACTTGGTTGAGTAATTGTAGTAGAACTTGTTTTAGTGCATCCATTTGCATCGGTTACTGTAACAGAATAGATACCCGCTGCTAAACCTGAAATATCCTGAGATGTTGCATTATTTGACCAAATATAATTAAATCCTGGAGTTCCACCAGTTACTGTCAAATCAATTGAGCCTGTTGAAGCTCCATTGCATAAAACATTGACTTTTGTAGTACTCAAAACAATCGCAGGAGGTTCTGTTATAGTTGTTGTAGCAGTACCGGTAAGTGAATTGGCGTCTGTAACAGTAATAGTATAGCTACCAGGTGTAAGGCCTGCAAGATTCTGGGTAGTTGAACCATTACTCCACTGAAAAGTATAAGGAGTCGATCCATTGGTAACAGTAGTTGTAATCATACCATCTGCAGCTCCATTACACGTAACATTCTTAGGTGTCAAGCTTGGGATTGGAGCAGGACAATAAGGCTTGCTGTTGGGAACACTCACATTATCAATAGTCATTGATTCATTATTTGAATTGAATTGTGCACAAATTTGAATTTGAATGGTGCTTCCTGAAAGACCGGTTTTGGTAACAGTTAATGAACCACTCTGGTCCAATCCAGCAGCATATTGTATGGTTCCGACACCACCTCCTATCAAATTTGGAAGAGTGGTATAGCTTCCACCATCAATACTGTATTTTACATTTATGTATTCATCTGTCTGAACATCAAATCCAGTCCAACTAAGGTCAACTAAAAATTGCGTTCCTGTATTTAATGAAATCAAAGGGCTTGTCCAACAGATATCCTGATCAAAATCCTCACCGAGTAAAACGCCACTGGTGGTACGAAAAAAATCTACAGCATCTCGCCCAAAAGGAGCTGGAGGTTCAGGTGACCAGGAACTCATCGTCCAGGCAACAGCAGAAAAGTCATCCACATAATTTGCCAGGTATCCTTTATTTGGGATATTAAATTGTTCGTTATAGGCTACAGTTGGTTGGACCCCTATTGTTAAACTCTTCGTTGCTGAGCAACCACTGGCATCAGTAACAGTAACGGTATAAGTTCCTGTACCAACAGCAATTAAATCCTGCGAATCATTGTCTGGATTTTCTGCTCCGTCATTACTCCAATCATATGTGTAACCGGGTACACCTCCGGAAACATCAAGGCCAATTTCTCCATCTGAGTTTCCGCCACAACTGACATCCAGTATCTGAGTATTAAGTGTGATAGCAGGTGCATTTGAAATGCTTGCACTTGTTGTTGCTGTGCAAGAAGCCGCATCTGTAACGGTCACCGTATAGGTACCAACAGGTTTGTTGCTAATATCCTGTGTAGTTTCATTATTGGACCAAAGGTAAGTGTAACCAGGAGTGCCGGCACTGACTGTAAGATCAATTGCCCCGCTATTGGGATTAGAACAACCAACGGGTGTAACCACAGTACTCAGTACTGGTGCGGCACAACCGACAGAAACACCTGATTGTGGTACACTTACATTATCTATAGTAACCGCTTCTGCATTGGCGTTGGTAGAGACACAAACTCTGATTTTTAAAGTACTGCCTCCAGGAATACCGGTTTGATTGATATGGACATTGTCGTTGAATGGGGCTCCTGGTGCATCAAAAGGATAGGCTACGGTAGCGCATGAATTGCCTCCTTTGACATTGGCGATCATAGTATAAGCGCCTCCATTTACACTATAAAACACTTTTATGTAATCTCCAATACAGCCACCACCGGAAACATCAGTGTCAAACCCCACCCATGTGAGGTCCATTTCTAAACTCACAGGATTGGCTGCAACTGTATTAATAAGTGGGCTTTCCCAACAAACTTCCTGATCAAGGTCAATGCATTCTAATACACCAGCTGCCGTTGTATTGAAATAATCAGTTGGATCTCGTAGATCAGCTGTTTGGCACGTTCCGTTTGCATCCCATGAACTTAGTGTCCAGTTCATCGTTGTAAAGTCATTGGCACAATTAATTTTATAACCTTTGTTGATGGTTGGAAACGATTCCGAGTACTGTGCAGTTAAATTGCCAACTACTAAGACACATAAGCTAAAGAAAAGTATATTTTTCATTTTTATTTTGTTTTAATAACTCTATTAGGTTTTTCCCAGTACTACACTAAAATTGATATATGCAAATAGCTAAGTATTTTGGCGTTCTTTATAAGCTGTTCCAAAACTAGCCAGTTTTATCAATAAAAAAAAATTAATGGAATAATATTAATTACAAAATATCAAAAGCTAAGCGATATTCAAATGTCCTGCGCTTATTTAATGATTCATAGTTATTTGTATTATTAAAAAGTTAAGAATCGCTGGTGTTAAAAATTGTTTAGTTCTATTTCTTTAGAAGAATAGATTTACAATCTCTTTTAAGTACATTTTTACTCCAAGGTTTAAAGTTTATTTAGTAGTGCCGGCTTGATTTGAAATAGAAAATTTACAAAATCCGCAATACTATACATCTACAATGTTCCAAAGTTTTTATTTAACAATGCACCCAACTTGTAGAATTGCAGTATGATTGCATTACAGAATTGTAACCTTGCAGGATTGTATTTTGCTTACCGAATTTGATACAGAAACTTACGTTTATCAGTAGGATCCTGAATTCTTGAAACCAATTCAACTCCACGGATTTTGTAGAATTCATGATTGATCTCTTTTATTAAATTGGATCGTTTGGAGCGTTGAGTTTCTGCGGGGTTAATTTGGTCTATTCCAAATGCAATATCTAATTGTTCTTGACTAAGTGTTTGTCCGGAATATTCCATAAGGCGTATCAATATCGGGTGATCTAAGGATGTTGTAGTTTGATTTTCGGCTTGTTTGCTTCTATAATGCCAGGCAATTCCGATCAATAATAAAAAGAGGAATGTCAGTGTATAGATTATAGATCTGGATTCTTTAACAATGGGGTATGAAACATCTTGCAAATTTTTGTAAATAGAGTCCAATTTAAAATTAATTTTCTGAGAAACACCAAGGTCAACTGAAATCTCATCACCTCGTATTAAAATAAACGATTTTGGACCAACCCCAGCTAATTGAACCATCTGGGTAATATCAGAAAATTTATAAGTCAATTCTGATTTATTGATCAGTTGAAATGGATCACGTGAAGATAAATAATAATTGGTGGTTTCAAATCGGGTATAAAATTTAATGGCATCCAGCTTAGGATCAGTTGGAATTATTGATACAGATTGTGTTTGTAAATCTATTTTATACAGGCCCCGATGTTTTATTTGTTTGTTTATATGTTGATTTTTGTAAGTTGGATTAATTATATAAAGAAAATTATCTTTAACGAAGGATACATTAGTACCAATTTCTTCATTTGTATGAATTACTAGAGTCTCCCATTCATTTCGTTCCCAATCATAACGTATCAAATCACCATGTTCACGCCAAAATCCATAGCCACCAAAAGAATAAATAGAGCCATTGTATACAAATTTTTTTGAAATAAAATTGTACCCATGATAGTTTGAATTGGAAATCGAAGTCCAAGTTTGCTGTTGCCACTTGTATAAGTTCAATCGCCCATCAATGGCAAGGTATTTTTCATTATTTAATTCAAGAATATCTAGCGTATTGGTTTGGAAACCCAGATTTAAAAAACTGTCTTGAACTAACAGCGTTTGACGATATAAGTCTTGAATTTCAGAGCTATCTGTGTAGGGAATATGATCTCTGTAAACAATTTGACCTAAAGTCCTGTCAATTATTAAATAATAAAAAATTGAAAACAGAATTAGGGGACGCATGAATTGGTTATTAATCAAATATATACACAAGAATTTAAATTCTTGAAATATTATTTTTAACTGTTGAATTTTTCGTATAAAAATAGATCCAAACCTATAATTTAGATAACACATTCTGAAATTTTAAATTTCTATAAAATATTGATAACCAATCAATTAATGCCATTTAAACCGGTTTAAACCGGTTTTATTTGGTTTCGCAGGCACTGCGAATTTGTTTTGAGGGAAAATTGAAATAAAATGACTTACCTACGGTAAAATGTTCATTGAAAAAACTATTTCAATTGTATTTCTTGGTATTAATTTTTTAAATAAATGAGGATATTTCTAAAATTTATTAATGCCATTTTTATTGACCAATTCCACTTTTTTTTTACAATATTAATTTAACCTGTTGTATACCAGTTATTCCGATTAATTACCATATTTAATAATTATAAATATGCAATCATTTTAAATTCTTAACTTTACGAATATTTAATAGAAATATGTTATTAAAAGCACATGGAGATAGCAACTTTTGTTGTACATTCACCGTAGAGTCAAAAGGCATATTAGGAGCACTTAGGTATGTAACCCTGATTTAGATGATTCAACGAAGCACGATTCAAAGCATTTTTCAAGTAAAAGAGAGGATATCAATGTTTGGTATTTGCGAGCTTTTTAAATGTGAATGCTTTCTGTACTTTTTACATGAACCCATCCCACCAAGAACCAAGTTTTCTATTTTGAATTCAATTAGAATTCAGAAATGTTAATTGAATTTTGAAATTATTAAGCAGAATCTAAGTTTTATGTTTTGGAAAACTAAAGCAAAACTGAATTGATCCATGTTTGAATTTCGAATTTTAAATTAAAGATTTGTATACTGCGTTTAAGAATAAACAATTATTTAACCAACCTATATTTAATTTTCAAATGAATTTTATGAGTTTAAACGTTACACGCTCTAAAACAATAACTGAGTTTATTGTTAATTCAAGGTCTTTTATACTTGAATTTAAAAGTATTTTATCAAGCCTACTTTTAAGTTTTTTACTTATAAGTTTTACCACAACGGCATCAGGCCAGGCGGGTGAATCTCTTGATTTTGATGGTAGCGATGATATTGTGACAATATCAGATGCTTCATGGAATGATTTTGGTTCCAATGATTTTACCATTGAAGTCTGGATTAAAAAACAAGCAGGGTCCAGTGGCTGGTCAAATGTAGCCGGAGTTGGAAAATGGAACACAGGTGGTTCCCCTGGAACAAATGAATGGTTGATTGGCTTGACCAGTGATGGCAACGATGAATTGCCAACATTTTCTGTTGAAATTGGTGCAACTGTTTATGGATGTATTGCAACCACTGCAATGTCTGTTGGGACCTGGTATCATATCGCAGCAGTCAGAACAGGAACAGACTTAAAAATTTATATTAATGGCATTTTAGAAAAAACAACTTCAGGTGTAGTAGGCTCCTTAAATAATATTTCGGGTCGAGAAATTTTAATAGCAAGATTAGATGGTTTCGGAGGCCATACCAATATGGAAATGGACGAACTCCGCATTTGGAACGATGCTCGAACTGCTTCTGAAATTGCAGCATACATGAACTGTGAAATTCCATCAAGTGATGCAGATTTATTAGCTAATTATCATTTTAACCAAGGAGTTGCCGGAGCAAATAATGCCGGAGAAACAACCCTCAACGACCTTGCTGGAAGTAGTAGAAATGGTAACTTGACAGGTTTTGCACTTAATGGGTCTACTTCAAATTGGGTAGCACCTGGCAGCCCGGCAACAGGAATTTCTTGTGCTCCGGTTTATAATCTTACACAAAACACCTATTATAATACCATTCAGGCAGCTATCAATGCTGCAAATGCAAATGATGTAATTGAATGTGCAGCAAAAACCTATGCTGAAAAAGTGACCATTGATAAATCAATAACACTTAAAGGAGTCAGCGAAACAGGCTGCATTATTGACGGTACTGGCTTGGGTACCGGATCCGGTATTTACATTAATAACGGCATTACAAATGTCAACATTGAAAAATTTACAATTAAAAACCATGCAGGAACAGCCCCAAACAGCTATGCGGGTATTTATGCAGTAGCTGGAAATAATAATCTTTCAGTAAAAGATTGTACCATTAAAGATAATATAGGGGGTTGTGGATTTTATGCAAATGGTCCGGTAAATGGTGTGACTTTAAATAATTTAGATGTATCGGGTCATACTGCTGCTTTTGGTGCAGCTCGTGGGATTGTAATCTGGAATGGTTTTAAACAGAATATCAGCATTACAAATTGTGATGTCTACAACAACAATTGTTGTGGTATCGAATTGTCTGATGGAACTGCATCCGGAGTAACCATGAGCAATAACAACGTACATGATAATGCAGATAATGGTTTTGGTTTATTAGGCTTAAAAGGCGGTGCAGGTGCTAATTTAATTTCAAACAATACCGTTGCAAAAAATGGCCGCTTTGGAATTGAATTAAAAAATCCAAATGGCAACGGAACTACTTCTGGAGATGGAAGTATTTATTTAGATAACAATACAGTATCGTTTGTTACTTCTGCCGGGATGAATATCAGAGATCATGCCGGCATCGCTGTTTTTAGACGTGCATTTCAAGCAGGAAATCCAGATGGATATCCGGACGTACCTACCGGTGTTGTAATTAAAAATAATACCGTAGACGGATACAAACATACCAACCCTTCACGAATAGAAAGCGAAGGCTTTGGAATCGTAATTGAGGGAACAAATCATGAAGTTCGTTCCAATGATGTTAAAAATAATGACGTTGGAATTCAACAGCAAGGTGGAGGACATCCAAACCCGAATTATACTCCAAATGATGTTGGAGATGGGGATCAGTTAGACAATAAATCAGCTTCTTATTTTGGAAGGGGCAATGCACCCATTGCTTGCGGAAATGACATCAGCAGCAACACATTTACCTCAAATGGATTGAATACCAGAAATTCCGCACCGGGCAGTGGTGGCAATGGATATGTTTTGAATTCAAATACTGGAAAGACTTATTGCTCCATTCAGTCAGCTATAAATGATGTACTAACCTTAGATGGTCATGTTATAAACGTAGCGGCAGGTACATACACAGAAGATGTAAATATTACTAAATCCATTTCATTAATTGGGGAAGGATGTGATGTCACAACCATCATCGGACCAAAAGCCGGGGATGGCGCTACAGTGAGAATATCAAAAAATGGAATCCTGGTTGATGGGTTTATGATTACCAGAGAAGGAAATAACACTACGGATTGGAATGATCCAACTCTTAATACAGCAGGAATCGCTGTGCAAGGTCAAACAAACAGCGCTGAGATTAGAAATTGTAAAATTACCGGAAATCGTACGGGCATTGATGTAAATAATAGCAATGGAAATAATATTCATAATAATATTATCACCTTCAACCGAACCGGTTTGATTTTTAGAAATACAACAGACTATACCCTATTAAAAGAAAATGACATTAATGATAACTGGACTGTTGGTTTACTATTCTTAGATGGAAGTGGGGGAACCAATTCTCCTGTTCAATCGGCTTTATTCAGTTCTTTTAATGAAAATAATTTTTCAGGCAACTGGTATGGTCAAATAGTTGACCGTCAAATAGGAGGATCATTACCTGCGCCGGGGACAACCAATATTAAGAATTTTGAATGCAATTGGTATGGAGCTGTACCTCCGGTTAAAAGTACCGCTAACAGTACCGAACCTGGTTATGCCACATTAATACCAGTTGCTTATGGTGGTTCTTCAACCCCTCCTGGTGGACAACCGGATATTTTAGGTCCGGCTTCTGCAAATTTTGATTACGAATTTTTCTTGGTGAATGGTACTGATGATAATGCGGGTGAAAAAGGGTTTCAACCCGTGCCAAATACATGCACAGGCTGTCAGGGTGGCGGTATTGTTACCAATACAACTACTTTGGAAACCTTTTGCAGTATACAGGCCGCAATAGATGATCCTCAAACGGTCAATGGACATATTTTGGTAGCAACAGCAGGAACATATGCAGAAATACTAAATATTACCAAACAAGTTGAGTTGCGTGGTCCAAATTATGGGATAGCTGGAACAGGAAGTAGGGTTTCAGAAGCGATTATTGTGCCACCTTATGAAATCAATCTCTCTGGTTCGCCAAGAGAATGGAGTACCGATCCTTTAATTACCATTGCCGCAAATAATGTAAAAATTGATGGTTTTAAAATCAGTGGGGACAATCCGGCAATTAACGGCTATGTCTATGCAGGAATGAATGTTGAAGCAGGTAGAGGAATCAAGTCTACAGGAAATGACATAAGCTTCCAAAATAATATTCTAGAAAAATTTACATACATCGGATTTAATGCAGAAGGTGGACTTCCAACGCCTACATACAGTAATCTGATTATTACAAGAAATAAATTTGACAATATTCATGACTTAAATCAATTGGGTTATGGATTTGCAATGTACATACAAGCTACTGCAGCTGCAATTACTAATAATACAGTTACAAATAGTAGAATCGGAATTCAGGTACAACCCTATCAAGTTGTACAAGGAACAAATGGTGTTTCTGTTTGTAGCAATAATACATTTGCAATTTGGCGTCAGGCGATTTATTATAATTATGCAGAAGTTGGAGCAAGTGCATGGACTATCGATGGAAATACAATCACTGCGATGCTTCCGCCCGTTAATCCAACAGGTCCCGTTTTATGGCAAGGAATACGAGCAGAAACAATGCGAGCTACTGGAAATGGCGGAACCATTTCCAATAATAATGTCAATGGCAGTGGAGCTGTTGTAGACAATGTGAAATGGTGGGGTGTATGGGGAATGGATTATCGAGGAGATGCTTCTACATCAACTCAGGTTTATTTTAATAGCAACACGATCTCAAATGTCGAATTTGGATTCGTTCACAGTGCTTTGGCTGATATTGTAGTAACAGGAAATAATATTTCTGCTTCTAATAAGGCCATTAGCATTCAACATCAATATACCAGTGGTGGAACTTTGCAGCCAACAATTGGTGGGTTTAATAATATCGACGCAACAGGTGGAAATACAATTAATGGAGTTGCCACCAATTCTGCCACCATTGCACAACTATATACCATTGAAGATGCAATCAATCATGAAATTGATGATGCGATTTTAGGTTTTGTAAATGTAAAACCGAATCGTACCTATGTTACACCAAACAGTTTTGCAAATCCACCAAATACAGCTCCATCCATACAACGTGCAATAGATGCAGTTGCTAACAATGGAACCGTTCATATTCAATCTGGAATGACCTATGTTGGTGGAATTGATGCTTCTGCAAAAACCGTCACCTTAGCACCGGGAGCAAGTCCATCTTGCGTTACCGTATCTGGCAATATGGTATTAAATGGTGGCGACGTTTTGGATATAGAAGCCAATGGAACAACCGCATGTACAGATTACGATCAATTTATAGTAAACGGAACGGTAAGCTTAGGAGGCGCAACCCTTATGCTTACACTTGGATATACACCAGCAAATGGTGATCAATTAAAAATTATTGATAATGATTTAGCAGATGCGATCAGCGGACAGTTTGCGCAAGGAACTATCATCACAGTAAGCGGCCATACCTTTGATATTAACTATGCTGGTGGCGATGGCAACGATGTGGTACTTACAAAATGTGCAGGAGTTACCAATACCAATACCTTGGAAAATTTCTGTACAATTCAGGCAGCTATAGATGATCCACAAACATTAAATGGTCATACTTTAACGGTATCTCCTGGATTGTTTAATGAGAATGTGATAGTAAATAAAGAATTGACGATTACAGGATCCGGCAAAGGAAGCAATCCTGCAACAAATACAGTGGTAAAACCATCAAGTGCATGCACTGGAGTGGGCTTTACCATATCAGCAGCCAATGTAACCATCCAAAACATGTATGTTACATCCTTCCAGGATGCAGTATTGCTCAACGGAGTATCAAATCCAACTTTAAATAACCTGGCATTGATAGATTATTGCAGATATGGAATAACATTTGGAGGAAACAATTCAGATATTGACATTACAAATACTGATATACAGCGTACGAGCTTATTAGCAGGCACCATAGGAATGCGAATCGGAACTGCGAATTCAGTCAACGGAATGCTGATTGACAATTGTACAATCACAGGAAATGCATTGCAAGGAATTGTAAACTTTCAATCAACCACACCATCCGCATTTGATAATATAATTATTAAAAACAGTACCATCAGCAATAACCTTCAAAAGGGTATGTACTTTGAAAAATTGAGCAACGCGACGTTTGAAAAGTTGACGATGGATAATAATGGAACGGATGCGACCTATGGATTTAATAATGGAATAGACATCAATTTAAAATATACAAGCTATTCAAATATAACGATAAAGGAATGTGACATCACCAATTCAGGAAATACAGGAACGGCAACGGATCCACAAAATCCAGCAGTGATTGCAATTAAAGCAAGAGATGATGCCCCTTCATACAATACGCAACCGGCATCATTAAACAATGTTACGATAATAAATAACAGAATAACGGGTCCACAGAATGGAATCCGAATCGGTGAATTTGGAAAGATAAACAATACACCAACGAATTTAACAATAGAGGGGAATGAATTATCACATGCATTTGCAAATAAGACCTTGATCAGCAGAATCAACAGCAATGTACAGGTAAAATGTAACTGGCATGGAACCACAAATCTTGCCACTATACTAGCAACATTTGCACAAGCTGGAACAGGTACGATTATATTATCAACCGTATTAAGTACTGGAGCTGATGCAAGTGGAGCCGTTGGATTTCAACCTTCAGGTACGTGCGTATGTGCATCAGGAAATCTGGTGACCAACACCAATACAGCAGAAACGTTCTGTACAATTCAACAAGCAATTGATGATCCTCAAACTTTGGATGGTCATGTTATTACAGTTGGCCCGGGAACCTATATTGAAAATCTGGTATTGAACAAATCCTTGCAATTGCGAGGCAATAATTATGGGATCAACCCAAATACAGGAATTCGAAATCCGGAATCTATAATTGTTCCTGCCACATCAGATCCTGATCCGAATAGTGCAACTGCTGTTACTATCATGTATATGCCACCGACAGCTTCCGGAAGTACTATTGATGGATTTACATTTGATGGAGACAATCCAAATTTAACGAGTGCCGTAAATATAAACGGTGCTAACATCGATGCGATTGAAGCGATGAGCGCTTATGAAGGCTTATCCAATGTATTGGTTAAAAATAATATTATTAAAAACCTGAATTATTCAGGAATTGATTTTTACAATTACTACAACGGTGGAGCTTCAACAACTGGAAATTCCATTACAGAAAATAAGTTTGACAATATCATTCCTACTGAATATGGTATTGGTGTTTTAATTTATAATAATTGTTATACAAGCATTACAGATAATGTTATGACTCGGGTTAGAGTCGGTGTTCAAACAGGAAATTTTTATAATGCAGATGGTGGTAACAGTCATAGCCTAACAGGTAATGAAATAGAATCATTCCGTAGAGGAATCTTCCACAATCTTGCTTATACGAATGCAACAGCATTTGATATTTCAAATAATGATTTTACCACAGTTGCAGGAGCCACCTTTAATGACGGTATCGCGATTTCATCCATTCAAACTGCAGTGGGTGTGACTTTAAGTAATAATAATGTTTCCGATGCACGAAGTGGATATAATTTATGGAACTGTCCGACAACGAATACGATTACTATTAACGGTGGTATATTGACAGATTGTCAAGTGGGTGTTTTTGCAAACAATTATGATGGCTATGCATCAGATGCTAGTTCCAGTATTTATGCAATGACTGGTGTCACTGCAACAAATTGTGATACTGCTATTTGGATTCGTGACAATATGTTAAACAGCAATGCAGCAACTGTTGCATTGCAAATTAATAATTCTACGAATAGTATTAATGGTAGTGGAATTGGTTTATTGATGGAAGGGGCAGATGCTTCTGTCGGTTTCAATGGAGCAGTGCCGGTAAATTTTAGTACTTCATTAAGTAAATACATACGACTCATTTCAAATGGATCGAATGTACCAGCTGCAGATGTCAATGCACAAAGTGTACAATTTGGAGGTACCAACGGTGCTGGTTTAACAAATGCGCAATTATTTGCTGTAGAAGATAAAATTGATCATAAAATAGACTGGAAAGCTTTAGGCTTTGTTTCAGTTAAAGCAAACAACGATTACGTAACGGATATCAATGCTGGACAATCAGCAACAAATAACGATTACACAAGAATTCGAAATGCGGTCGAGAAAGCAGCAAATAATTGGACTGTAAATTTAAAAGGTAGTTTTGACTGGACAGAAGCGAATGCAGCTGCGTCATGGGCTTTAGGTAATGATGAAATCGCTAGTACTGCAGACGATTATTCAGTGCTTGTACCTGCCAATCTCAATGGGGTCACCTTTACAGCACCGGAAGGATTGGGCAATGCATCAATCAATGGACCTGGTGATTTAACAACTGCTAATCTGGAAGGTGTTTTGGTTTTTGATGGAGGCGACAACCAAAATTGGACGATTTCCAATATGGAATTCAAAGAGTTTGATTTATCCATCGGAATGTTTAACGGAGCCGGTGGTTCAGATGCTTTCAACGGAACCACAATTACAAACAATACTTTCAACATTGCTACAGACTTAAATGCAGTCGTTGCTCCAGCAGATGTGAATCAGAATATTGGAATTCATTATTCTTTTGGAACGAATCAGACCATTTCTAACAATACGTTTAATGTACCAGGTGATGGCGTAAGCAATGGTTCGAATTTTTCTTCAACGGTTTGTATGCAATCAAATACCAGTGGAGGAGCTGTTTATAATGGACTTTCCATAACTGGGAACACAATCAATATTCAAAATGCTCAATCCGCAACACCGCAAGTAGTATTAGGCATTTGGGAAAATGCCCACGGACATTCAAGCAACATAACTGTAAGTAATAACCAGTTTATAAACCAGGCTGGAGGAAACAATCCCGCACTCAATTTACAGAGAGCTTTTAGAGTTACCTCTCATTCAAGCGGATCTAGTACCGTGTCCTATTCTGGCAATACTGTAAAAGGAGCAAACATCGGATTTCAGTGGATTGCCGGCAGTAATTTTAGTGGCGAACAAGCAGTAAAATTGACTGGCAATAGTTTAAACGGCAATGAAATTGGAGTTCTTTTACAATCTAATGGGAAAGCTCTTATTACCAATAATGATTTTGATGATGCAACGGATAATACCCGTGATATTCAAGTGCAAGTTGGAAGTATTTTAACTACAGGAAATGGAAATCAGTTTGCAGGCGAAACGTATTTTGTAGAAAATTTAAGCGCAACTGGTGTTGATCTAAGTTCGGACGTATTTGATCAATCCAATAATTTCCGCCGTACAGACCGGATTTATGGAGCATTGGATAATGCAGCTTCTGGTTTAATCCGGTTCAATGGAAATAACTTATATGTTT
>CAZTXO010000061.1:0-7625 GCA_964617515.1 uncultured Saprospiraceae bacterium
GTACGTCAATGTCAACCGGTTTGAAGAAAACTGGATCAATTTCAATCCCCTGCGCCGCACCTCCGCAGCCGTGGACCTCGTGGAGTACGGAAGCAAGCAATGGAATGCAATCCTGCAACAGGAAAAGACAAAAGGAGCCTGGACCATGGATATTTCCCTGTACAAATCCTGGCTTGTCAACTGGGTCAAGGATCGCGCCACCTTTGCGGTCAATATCGGGATCACCAACCTGCTGGACAACAAGGAGTATATCAATGGCGGCTATGAACAATACCGCTTCGATTTTCTGCATAAAGACGTCACCAGTTTCCCATCCAGGTATTCGTACATGCCGGGATTGAATTATTTCATACAGGCAAGCCTTCGATTCTAAAAAATGAAAATGAACAGATTGATCCATATGCTCAAAACGTCCATCGCGGCCATTGGCCTGTTGGTGATTCCTTTCTCCTGCGTCGATAAAGACTTCGATCAGCCGCCGGCCGGCGGAAACGATCCGAACCTGCCGACCAACATCACGATTGCGGAACTGAAATCCCGCCATGTGGAAGGGCAATATGAAGAAATCACGGACGATGTGACCTTTTCGGCCTTGGTTATTTCGGATGATGCTGCCGGCAATTTCTACAAGCAGTTGGTGATGCAGGATGCCACGGCCGGGATCGAGATGCGCATTGAAATAACCGACCTGCATAACACCTATCCCGTGGGCCGTAAGGTCTATGTGCGGGCCAAAGGTTTATGGCTGGGAGATTACAACGGCCTGACACAACTCGGTGCCGGCGTCGGCCTCAATGACCAGGGTGACCCGGAACTGATCCGCATACCGGAATCGCTGGCGGCGAAATTTATCGTCACGGCTACCTATGGCAATACGGTTACGCCTAAGGTGCTGTCCATCGACCAATTTACCGCGAACGATATCAGCACCCTGATTCAATTGGATGGCGTCCAGTTTATCAACGCGGATGCCGGTGTGACCTATGCCGATCCCGTTTTACAACTTTCCGTCAACCGGGAGATCGAGGATTGTTCACGCCGTCGCGTGATCGTCCGTAACAGCGGATTTGCCAGCTTTGCGGGTGACCTGACCCCGACAGGCGGCGGCAGCATCATCGGTATCCTCGGGATCTACAATGGCGATTACCAGTTGGTCATCCGTGACCTGGAGGATGTGGCAATGAATGGGGATCGCTGTGCATCCAATCAATTTTCCATAGCGTCTTTACAGCAGATGTTTTCACAAGGGACGACCACCGTGCCGGGTGGCAGCGTCAGAGGCGTGGTCATCAGCGATTATACCTCGCAATCCGTTACCGGCCGTAATCTCTATATTCAGGATGCCACCGGAGGTATCGTCCTCCGTTTTACGGCGAATCATTCTTTTGCCCTTGGGGATGAGATTACGGTGGATGTGAGTGGCGGTGCCTTGGGAGAATTTAATGGTTTGTTGCAGGTGGATGGCCTTGATATCGCTGGCGGCACCCTCGTGTCCCATCCGGGAGATGTTGCACCCCGTCAGGCCACAGTGCTCGAGGTGCTCAATAACGCGCAGGCCTGGGAATCTACCCTGGTCAAAATCAGCAATGCCACGCTCGCGGATAACACGGTATTCAATGGATCCGTCACGGTCAGTGATGGTACCGGCAGCATGGTATTATTTACCCGCAGCCAATCCACATTTGCCAATACTGCCTTGCCCACCGGCACTGTCAGTGTCGTGGCCATTGTGTCTGAATACAATGCTCCGCAATTGATCATCCGCAATGCGTCCGATGTGACCGGCGGCGGAAGCGGCGGGGGCGAGGATATTGATGAAAGTTTTACCAGCCTCAATGATAATGACGATGTCCTGCTGGCCGGATGGAGTAACATTGCCGTGAAGGGCACACGCCTTTGGAGGGCCAAAGTATTCTCCGGCAACCATTATGCCCAGGCCACCGCATTTGGCGATACGGAAAATGAAATGGAGTCCTGGCTGATCACGCCGCCGATTATGCTGGATGTTCCAAAGAAGATCACGTTTGAAAGCGCGAAGGCTTTCTGGACGCATGATGGGCTGAGCGTTTGGATTTCGACGGATTTCAATGGAACAGACGTCACCGGGGCCACCTGGACGCAATTGAATCCAACGCTCGCGCAAATGGCGGATACGGATCATCTCTTTATTCCCTCCGGGGATATTGATCTGTCCGGGTTTACCGGTACCGTGTGGGTAGGCTTTAAGTATGTTGGGAGCGGTCCCAATAGCCTGACTACGTCTTCGCGCATAGATAACGTTAAGGTGACTAAGCTCTGACCGGATGAGGAGAGGCCATGAGATTTGTTTCCTGTTGCTGTATGGTGTCATCTCCTTCCCTTTAGCCACGCTTGCGCAGCAGTCCATAGCGGCCGTCAAAAATCTGCCGCCAGGCTCCGTCGTGACCACGACAGGTACCATTACAAACGGAGATGAGTACGGGCAGATCCGGTATATGCAGGACGCGTTTGCCGGTATTGCGCTGTACGCGCCATCGCTGGCGGGTACCATAGCGGGCGACAGCATTGTGGTGACCGGTGTGCTCTCTTCCTACCAGGGGGAGTTGCAACTTTCACCCGTGATATCCTTCCAGGTGATCAGCCATGGCAGAGCTATCTTGACCTATACAGCCGATGATCTGGTGCAGATTGCCGGCGCGGCCTTTACCTCCAGGAGGGCCCGGCTCAAATGCACGGGCATCCGCACCTGTGAACACACTTTTACGGATGGACCCTATTTTATCTATGATCAGTTTGGTCATTCGGCGAAAGGTATTGTCGTCAACGGGCAATCGATCGTCGGTGAATCGATACCCGCAGGCGCGCTGGTGCTGACCGGAATCTGGACAAGCGTCAATGGTCAATACCAGCTTTTGATCCAATCCGTCATACCGGCTTCCGAGAGCGATTGTCATCTGCTCCCGCCAGGAAATGTCACGTATGACAATGGGACAACGCTCCTGTCCTATTCGGGTCTACAGCAGGACGCCACCTGGATCGAATGGGGTGTAGATGGCTACCAGGAGCAAGACAGTCTCGGGATATCCGTTTCGGATATAGCTTATGCGCTTCCGGTTCTGTCACCGGGTACGCTCTACCAGGGTAGGATATTCCAGGTCAGCGGGCAGCAGGATACATTTTATTCCGTGCCTGTGTTTTTCTCCACCCATGCAGCGGATCCGCAGGCAGAGATTTTTTTTGATCGTGACATTGATCCTTCCTACTCGGATGGAAGTGCCCCTGCGGGTGTTGGGCCATCGGTCATCGAATCGATCCTCATCCAGCGCCTGGACCAGGTTTCTTCCTCTCTGGACATCGCTATGTACAACACCGGCCGCACGACGATGGTGCAGGCCGTCAACCGGGCGATGCAGCGCGGCGTCGCCGTACGGTATATCGCGGAGGAAGAGACATCCAATACGGCGCTGGACAATGCGCTCTTTCCTTTGCTATACCGCAGCGGGGATGGTATCATGCACAATAAGTTTGTGATCGCGGATGCGGATGACCCCTCCAAAGCCTGGGTATGGACTGGGAGTACCAATTTTACCACCAACCAACTGGCGACAGACGCCAACCATGCCTACATCCTCCACGATCAGGCCCTGGCGCAGAATTACAAACGCGAATTTGATGAAATGTGGGGCCTGCAGCCAAACCATGGCGATAGCCGGGCCGGAGAATTTAAAACCGACAATACCGCTCATCAGTTCGATACGCAGGCCATGATGATCGAATCCTATTTCTCCCCTTCGGACGAGGTGGATTGTCACATCAGCCAGGCGTTGGCCTCGGCGGATCATCAGTTGCTGGTGGGTTTACTGCTCCTGACCAGCAGCAACCTGGTGGATGAAATCATATCGGCCTGGCATCGTGGTGTAGCGGTCAGGGTTATCCTGGAAGATGAGGCAAGTTCTCCGGTGGCAGTAGCGCGCTTGCGGGAGGAAGGCGTTCCCCTGGAGATCCATTCACCGGCTTCCATATTCCATCACAAGTACGCGATCATCGATGAAGGGTATCCCGAATCCGACCCGCTGGTCGTCACCGGATCACACAACTGGACCTGGAGCGCCGATCATATCAATGATGAAAACACCCTGATCTTTCATAGTCAGCCGGTGGCCAATATATTCCGCCAGGAGTATGAGGCCCGGTGGGGAGAGTTGCACACCGGTATCGCGGACCCGGCCGCTGGAAGTTCTTTCCGGGTATATCCGAATCCAGCCACAGGCCAGGTCGTACTGCGCAACCTGGTGGATCAGCCTTGCCATGTTTCCTTCCTGACGATGCAAGGGACACTGGAGGGGTCTGTTACCGTACCTGCCCGGGATCAATATGCGCTTTCGATTCCTGCGACCTGGTCCAATGGGCTATACCTCCTCCGTTGGGACTGGAAGGATCAGCATGCCTGCAGCAAGATCGCAGTTCTGCGCTGAGGACTAGCTCGCGGTGGTTTCGGAAGAGGCCGCACCGGATTTACGGTAAGCGTCCGTCATCTCTTTCGAGATGGATCCCTTCGTTATACGGATAAAGGTTTTCTCGGCGATCATCAGGGTGATGATGCTGCCCTCGATCTTGTTGATGCGACCGATCATCCCGCTGGAGGTAACCACCTCTTCGCCTTTTTCCAGTGATTCGAGAAACTTGTTTTGTTCCTTCTGCTTTTTCGCCTGGGGGCGGATAAAAAAGAAGAAAATCACCACAAACATGAGGAGGAGAGGCCAGAGTGAACCAAGGATGCTGGGCCCCTGGGCCTGTAAGAAGAAAAGGGTAATCATATGGATTTATTTAGCCGGCTCCACTCTTCCGCTCAGGTAGAGGGTGCACTGGTTTGGAATTGTGTTGGCAAAGATAGTAACCTGTTTCATTTGCTGGCCGGTGCGGTGCAGGGTATTGAATTTGACCCGGATCGTGCCGCTGTCGCCCGGCATGATGGGATCTTTGGGCCATTCCGGGATGGTGCAACCGCAGGTGGAGGTCGCTGTGTTGATTAGCAACGGTGCCGTACCCACATTGCGGAACCCAAATGGCTGCTGGATGATGTCCCCTTCGCGGACTTCCCCGAAAGCAAAGAGCGTATCCGCCCATTGAAAGATGGGCAGGAAGCTGCTGTCGATACTGCCGTCCGGGCGGACGGGATTGTAAAGCAGGTCAGATAAATCGCCTTTTGGGACAAACTTGGGGTACTCCTTTTTCCCCGGATGGGCAGTATCCGGACGGCAACTCACCAGGAAAGTGGTGAATAGCAAGAGTATGCCGAGGGGATTGACGGTAGCCACGGGGCGAATCTATTACTTTTGACGACGTCATGCGGATCTATCTGATCGGGTTTATGGGCAGCGGAAAATCCAGCCTGGGACGCGTGGTGTCGGAGCGCCTGCAGGTTCCGTTTATAGACACGGATGCGGAAGTGGAATATCGGGAAGCGGAAAGCATCCTGAATATTTTCAGGAAAAAAGGGGAGCCTTATTTCCGTGACCTGGAATCCACGGTATTGAGAGAATCCGCCCGTTTCCCAAAAGCCTTGATCGCCACCGGCGGCGGATTACCATGTCATGATGATAATATGAATTGGATCGCCCGCCATGGCGTTTCCATCTACCTGGAATGGTCGCTGGCATGGCTCCAGGAACAACTGCTGGGCCAGCGTGAGTCCCGCCCGCTGATCGCCGGCAACAGTGAGGAAGAAGCAAGGCAACGGATCACCGAGCTGTTTCTCGATAGGAAAGCTTTCTACGAACAAGCTGCGATGACGCTGGAGATGAGACCGCGGATGGAAGACAATATTGTCTTACTGGAAAAGGCGTGTAAATACATTTGGTAACAGACGTGGCATCAGGATGAAAAGGAATGGTTTCACCTATTAGTCCGATACCCGCTCTATCGCCGCAGCACCCTGCACGAGCCTGCCGGTGATTTTCTCATCCGGTATGGACTTGCCCGTTTCTTTCAGGATGCGGTATACTTCTTCGGTGGTTAGTTCCGGCCGGATCGCCTTCATCAGGCCGATCAGTCCGGCCACCATCGGTGTGGCCATCGAGGTACCGTTGAGTTCTTTGTATTGTTGTCCGGGATACGTGGACATGATCTTTACCCCCGGCGCGGCGATCGGGTAGGCGATATCCTGGACAAAATTGGAGAAGGGCGCCTTTGCCTGGTTGACATCCAATGCGGCCACAGCGATGATGCCTTTTGCGTTGGCGGGAGAGTAGTTTTTCGAATTCATATTGCTGTTGCCGGCCGCTGCGATCACGATGGCTCCTTTCGCGTTGGCGTATTTGACCGCTTCGCTATACGCTTTCTGGCGGGCATCATTGGATACGCTGCCCAGGGAAAGACTGATGACATCCGCTCCCGCATCTGCCGCTTCCAGGATTCCTTTGATCGTACTTTGCTGGCTGCCGATGCCGGAAGCGTTGAGCACTTTGATGCTGGTCACTTGCGCAAATTCCGCACTGGGTACCAGGGAGGCGATACCGAGTCCATTGTTGGATACCGCCGCTGCGATACCCGCGCAATGCGTGCCATGTCCGACCGGGTCCGTATCATAGGAGGCGCCGCTGGACCTGAACTGCCCGCGAAGATCCTCATGCTGCGCGTCTATGCCGGTGTCAAGGATGGCAATCAACGCTTTCTTTTTCGGTCGGATGCCCCCGTTGCCCAAAACCTCCTGGACGCGGTCACCCTGCACGGCATCCCAACCCCATTGCTGGCTTGCCAGCGGATCGTTGACATGACGTGCAGTTACAGACGGCAATATGGCGTTCTCCTCCACGGGCTCCAGGGAGATGATTTCGTTGTATTCGATGTACAACGTGCCGGTCATCCGCCTCAGTGCTTTGATGATTTTCTTCAGATACTGTTCACTGGCATCCGGTATGCCGATCATGACAAATTCATCCAGCTGGCTGAGAGACGGATCCGCCGGATGAAATGCCGGTTCCGCCGTGAGATGGTATTTTTCAATCAGTTTCCTGTATGAATCGGGCACCTGACCGTCTTTTGTCTCCACGAGCAACTCAAATCCGTCATCCAGTGTTTTTTCGTCGATCGTGATTTCAGGAAACGTATTCATCAGCATGGTAAAGCCGGCGAACTGGATCAGGCCATAGATACCGATGGCGATCACGAGAACTACCAGCGCGCTTTTGCGCACATAATTGAAGACCTGGGACACAACCCCCAGGATCACCAGGTCACGGAAGAGGATGAGGAGCCGGTATGAAAGGGAGGCATCCGAAAAGGCGAGCGAAACCAGGTAAACCAGGAACGAAAAGAGGAATAACGTGCTCATCTTCCGGCTGGTCCACGCGTGGTCCCGGAAGTAAAACCACAGGATAAGCCCGGTCAGGGACAGGAGGTAACTGATCGGGTAGAGGAGCGTCAGCATATTCTGGTCATAACATTTCCGTGATTAAAATAGTGCAATCCACCCGAACGTGACCGAAGCATTAGACCAACAGGGCCGGCCCACCGTCAAAAAGGTCAGGCGGAAACCCTTATTTTTGCCCGCGCCGGGTAACCAAATGGACATTTTTTGGTTTAGTATCTTAGCCGCACCACTGGCTTTAATAACCCACCAACCCATCTAAACATTTACACATTTA
>CAZTXO010000061.1:7725-20298 GCA_964617515.1 uncultured Saprospiraceae bacterium
ACATTTAAACATTTACACCCTTAACCAGTTACACCTTTAACCAGGTACACAGATAGTACCTTTACCTCTTCGCCCTCCTATGCCTGAACATATCCACTGCCTGATCATCGGAAGCGGCCCCGCCGGCTATACAGCTGCCATTTATGCCGCGCGTGCCAACCTCAAACCTGTCCTCTACACGGGTACAGAACCGGGTGGGCAATTGATGATCACGACGGAAGTCGAAAATTATCCAGGCTATCCACAGGGCGTCCAGGGTCCGCAGATGATGGAAGATTTCCGCATCCAGGCCGAACGATTTGGCACGGATATACGCTATGCCGTCATCCATAAAGTAGATTTTACCGGGCCGGTGCATAAAGTATGGACCGACGCGGGAGATGAGATCCACGCGGATGCCGTTATCATTTCCACGGGTGCCAGCGCCAAATGGCTCGGGCTCCCCTCTGAAAAAAAACTGACCAACAAAGGTGTGTCCGCCTGCGCCGTTTGTGATGGCTTCTTTTTCCGTAATATGGAGGTGGCCGTGGTTGGCGCGGGCGATACAGCCGCCGAGGAAGCGATGTATCTCAGCAAACTTTGCCCGAAGGTGCATCTGATCGTTCGCCGAGATGAAATGCGTGCCAGCAAGATCATGCAGGAACGCGTCCTGAAGACCAAAAACATCGAGGTGCACTGGAACTCCGAAACAGAAGAGATCCTGGGGGAGAATGAAGTGGAAGGCATGCTGCTCCGCAATAACAAGACCGGCGAGCGCCAGACGATCCCGATCAAGGGTTTCTTCGTGGCGATTGGGCACAAGCCCAATACCGAAATCTTCCGGGACTGGCTCGATATGGATGAAGCGGGCTACCTCATTCCTGTGCCGGGGAGCAGCAAGACCAGGATCGAGGGCGTGTTTGTGTCCGGTGATGCCGCAGACAAAGTGTACCGCCAGGCCATTACTGCTGCCGGGACCGGTTGTATGGCAGCCTTGGACGCCGAGCGCTACCTCGCAGCCAAAGGGATCACGCATTAACGATGGACACCTTCCGTCTTCCGTCTTTTATCTTCCGTCTTTTGACTTCCATCTCCTGTCATTACCTTCGCAGCAGATGACCATTTAACCACCATCACCTATGTCAACCTCCACACGATTCAGAACCGGCGTCCTGCATGGACAGGAAGTGGCCGACCTCCTGCGGCATGCCAATGAAAACCAATACGCGCTTCCCGCGGTCAATGTGATCGGCAGCAATTCCATCAACGCGGTGCTGGAGACGGCCAAAGCAGTCAACTCACCCGTGATGATCCAGTTCAGCAACGGGGGTGCAGCTTTCCAGGCAGGAAAAGGATTGAGCAACGACGGCCAGAAAGCCGCCGTCATCGGCGCCATTGCTGGAGCCGAACACGTGCATCATATGGCCAAAGCGTATGGCGTCACCGTGGTCCTGCATACGGATCATTGTGCCAAAAATCTTTTGCCCTGGATGGATGGCATGCTGGATTACCAGGAAAACTATTTCAGGCAAAACGGCCATCCGCTTTACAGTTCACATATGCTCGATCTGTCGGAGGAACCTTTGCATGAAAATATCGAGATCTGTGCCGCTTACCTCAAACGGATGTCCGCCATGGGCATCACGCTCGAGATCGAGCTCGGGGTGACGGGCGGGGAGGAAGATGGCGTGGACAATACCGGTGTGGATAATTCCAGGTTATACACCCAGCCGGAAGATGTGGCCTATGCCTATGAAACGCTGAAAGCGATCAGTCCGAATTTCACCGTGGCCGCTGCCTTTGGCAATGTGCACGGCGTCTATAAGCCGGGTAATGTTACGCTCAAGCCGATCATCCTCAAAAATTCGCAGGACTACGTGATCCGGAAATTCAATACAGGGCCCAATCCCATCAATTTTGTCTTTCATGGTGGTTCCGGCAGCAGCCGCGAAGAAATCCGCGAGGCGATCCGGTATGGCGCGATCAAGATGAATATCGATACGGATATGCAGTGGGCCTTTTGGGACGGCATCCGTCTCTATTACAAGAAAAACGAGGGGTACCTGCAGGGCCAGATCGGGAATCCGGAAGGGGAGGACAAGCCCAACAAGAAGTATTACGATCCCCGCGTCTGGTTGCGCGAAGGGGAAAAGTCCTTTGTCAGCCGGCTGAAAGGGGCCTTTGAAGACCTCAATTGCCTGAACAGAAATCAATAAGGTATACGCCTGTTGAATAACTGGATTCCACGGCCGTCTCAAGCCGTGTACCGCGGAAGATTATTCCTCTTCGTCCGGA
This sequence comes from uncultured Saprospiraceae bacterium, assembly GCA_964617515.1. GTDB lineage: Bacteria > Bacteroidota > Bacteroidia > Chitinophagales > Saprospiraceae > Opimibacter. Next base: position 10,000 of record CAZTXO010000061.1, read on the forward strand.
TTGTAAACGATCGGATAGAGCATGGGTAATCCGACCCATTTCTTTTCTTCGGGGCCAATCGAAAAGAAGGATAAGAATCCTCCCGAAGCCTTGGCGATCCGCTGGGCAAAACTGAGATAACCACGATACAGGTAGGAACCCATCGACGGATGCAGTCCGGCGAGGACCGGGTTGAGTTCTGACAACTTATCCGAGATCATCCGGTTGCGGGCAGTCACGTCGGCGGGGAGTTCCTGTATGAGCGATTTGATTTTACCCGGGAGTTCTTTGGTGATCTCTTCATGAATGTGAAACAGGCTCTCATCCCCGGAGAAAGTCCGGATCTGAACGATTTTTTCGGCCCATTCCAGTTCCTTCGGATCGATATTACCATCCGCGCCGGCAATCAGCACGGTGATATAGGCATAGGCGTCCTTGATCTGCCGGATGTCCCCGGGGCTCAGCATGTCCATGAGATCCTTATCCATACGTTGATTCGTTTGATTGAGGCCACAATATTAGCCAATTTGTTCAAGTGCCGGGCGGTGCCCTTTCCGCTCAACACCAGGGACGGGAACCCGGGAGCCGGGGATGGAATGGATGTTTTTTTTCGAAAAACAGCCGGATAAAGTGCCGATAATATTTTATAAAATATTATTAATCAGCGACTTAAATGACCCATTAAAATTTAATATTTTCTCTTGTTTTCCCTTCGGGCGCCTTGGGTAATTCGCCTTATATTTGCACCACTTTTTTTGAAACCTATTACCTAATCGAATCGATATGCAAGGCAAAGGAATAGTCAGGTTTTTTCTGATTTTATTGACCGCGGTTTGTTTGTTGCAGTACCTCTATCTGCTCCCAACCCGCAAGATTGAAAAGAGAGCGGACCAATACGCGGCTACCGCCTCCGCGACCATCACGGATGAGGCGGCCAAGAGCATGGCCTTCAAAATGGCCCGCGCCGATTATCTCGATTCGATGTCGAGTGAGCCGGTGATCAAGATCCCTTTACTGGGATCCTTCAGCTATGAAAAACTGAAACGGCAACAGATCGCTTTGGGACTCGACCTGAAAGGCGGGATCAGCACTGTGCTCCAGGTGGATCTGCGTGAGTTTTTGGAAAACCTGTCCAATCATACCAAAGAGCCCGCTTTCAAAACTGCCCTGGACAATGCCGATGCTGCCCTTCGGAGTGCCCAGACAGACTATATCACCCTTTTTGGCCAGGAATGGGCCAAGGTGTCAAAAGGCCTTAAACTCGCCCCGATCTTCACACGAAATGCCACGTTGCGCGAAGAGATCAATTTTGAAACCAATGACGCCGAAGTGCTTCGCGTGCTTCGGGCCAAAGCCAATGAAACGGTCGACCTGACCTTCAAGCGGCTCAAAGACCGTATCGACAAGCTCGGCGTGGTCCAGCCCAATGTTTCCCTCGACAATACACGAGACCTGATCCTCGTCGAACTCCCCGGCATCGACAACCCGGAGCGCGCCCGCTCGTATCTCCAGTCTACCGCCAAACTCGAATTCTGGGATGTATACCAGGTGACGGATGCAGCCATCATGCAATCTTTCAGCCTTGCTGACCAGCAATTGAAAAAACTCGCGAAAGGCGATACGGCCCTGGCAAAAATCGATACGGTCACCCGCATCGATACGATCTGGAAACCCGTCCTCGATTCGCTCGGGAACATCATCGATTCGACCATGACCACGCAAGTGGTGGGTCCGGATACTTCCGCTACCGGTGAAGCAGGTCCGCTGCTCACCCAATTAAACCTCAACTTCTTCAACGGGCAAAGCGTCCAATACCAGTTACCCGTGATGGGCGTGGCCAATAAGAATAAGATCAATGCCATCACGGCCATGCTCCACAATCCGGCTATCCGGAATATCTTCCCGCAGGATGTGAAATTCCTCTGGAGCTCCAAGCCCATGATGGATAAGGATGGCCAGGAGACGGATCAATACGAACTCTACGCGATCCGGATGAAGCGGGGCTCTGAAGAGGCGCCGTTGCAGGGGGACCGTGTGGTCACGGCCACATCCGCCCCCGACCCGATGACCAGCGAGGTGACAGTCACCTTGCGTATGGACAACCTGGGTTCCAAGATCTGGGCCGAGATGACGACCAAAGCGGCCCAGGACAATAACCGCTGTATTGCGATCGTGCTGGATGATGAAGTGGTGTCCGCTCCCCGTGTCAATGAACCCATCACAACCGGTAGCAGCCGCATCTCCGGTAATTTCTCCATCCAGGAAGGCCAGGACCTGGCCAATATCCTGCAGATCGGAAAACTCCCGGCCAGAACGACAATCGTACAGGATACCCTGGTAGGACCATCGCTTGGAAAGGAAAATATTCAAAAATCCATGATCACGATGATCGTCTCCATGTTGCTGGTGATCATCTTCATGGTCTTCTATTATGCAGGCAGCGGTGTCGTAGCCATTATTGCCTTGTTAGCCAACCTCTTCTTCATTTTTGGTTCCTTGTCCTCCCTGGGTACCGTCCTGACCCTGCCGGGCATCGCCGGTATCGTCCTTACGATCGGTATGGCCGTGGACGCAAACGTGATTATCTATGAACGCGCGCGCGAAGAGATCCGGGCCGGCAAGAGTTTGAAGAATGCTATCGCCGATGGCTTTAAGCATTCCTATTCGGCCATCATCGACGCCAACGTCACCACGATCCTGACGGCGCTCGCGCTTGGCTATTGGGGGATCGGCCCGATTAAGGGATTTGCCGTGACCTTGCTGATCGGTATCGTCTTTTCTTTCTTTACCGCGGTCATTGTCGGACGGTTGATTATCGAGTGGTGGGTATCGAAAGGAAGGAACATTGGTTTCTACATTGATATGACCAAGGACATCTTCACGCATTTCAATGTAGACTGGCTCGGCAAACGGAAAATCGCGTATATCGCTTCCGCAACGTTTATCGGCATTGGATTGATTTCCATGTTTACCCGGGGTTTTGAACTCGGCGTGGACTTTAAAGGCGGATATGCATTCAATGTGCAGTTTGATAAGGAGCAAAAAGTGGATGTCGAAGCCCTTCGCCAGTCTCTGTCGGCCTCCCTGGGCGGATCGCCCATCGTCAAGTCTGTCGACATTGCCAATACCTATAACATCACCACCAGTTACCTGATCAATGATAATTCGCCGGATGTCCAAAATCAGGTCGTGGCGAAGTTGTATGAAGGCGTCAATGCGGCCGTTGGCGGCAACCTTAAGCTGGAGGACTTCAGCCGTACGGATGCGCCCGGGACGCATATCACGAGTTCGACCAGGGTGAGCCCCGCCATCTCGGATGACATCAAGAAGAGTTCCTTCTATGCCGGGATTTTCTCCCTGCTGGCCATCTTCATTTATATCCTGATCCGTTTCAACAAATGGCAGTATTCGCTCGGAGCCTGTGTGGCGTTGTTGCATGACGCGCTGGTTGTTTTGTCCGCTTTCACCCTGCTGAAAGGATTTATGCCTTTCTCCATGGAGGTGGATCAGACCTTTATCGCCGCCATTCTGACCATTATCGGTTACTCGATCAATGACACGGTGGTCATCTTTGACCGGATCCGTGAAAATTTCGGATTGTTTACCGGCAAATCCAAAAATGACATCCTCAACCTGTCCATCAATCAGACGATGAGCCGGACGATCATCACGGCCCTCACAGTATTCTTCGTGGTCGTGGCCTTATTGATCTTTGGCGGGTCCAGCATCAAGGGATTTGCCTTTGCCATGACGATCGGTTTGATCTCCGGTACCTACAGTACGATCTACATCGCCGCTCCGATCCTGGCCGACCTGACAGGGGAGATCAAACCAAAGACCTCCGCCCTGCACAGCTTTAAGAAGACAGCCAGCATCAAGTAATAACGGCTCCATGCAGGGACACGGGGAGGATTGAATCACTTCGATCTTCCCCGTTTCTTTTCCTGTCTGAGCGGATGACACCAAGGGATGAACTGCAACACCGGCCTTTCGAAAATCGTTATAGCGGGGATGAGATACAGCTTCCTTCTCCTGATGCTATCGGCCTTGTTGGCGCAGGGGTGTTCCTTTACCCAGAAAGTAAAAACCGGGTTCCAGGCCTATGAGGTGAAGCAATATGCGGTGGCCGCCAACCTCTTTACGGAGGAGTATGGCACGGCCAGGTCGCAGGAGGATAAAGCCAGGCTCGCCTTTATGGCCGGGGAATCGTTCGCCCAACTCAACCACCAGCCAAAGGCAGCCGAATGGTATTTTAAAGCCCACCAGGATGGCTATGGGCCGGAATCCCTGGAACGATATGCCGTATCTCTGACACGCCAGGAGAAGTACCAGGAAGCCGGAGGCATTTATGATGAATTGATCAAAGCTTCTCCCGGCAATGCAGGGTATCGCGCCGCTCTGACGCTTTGCAGGCAGGCCCAGGAGTGGGCCGATCATCCCAACCCTGCGTATCATATCGAAGCGGCAACGTTCAATTCACCTGCCGCGGATTATGCCGCCCAGCCGATAGGCCCGGGCAAAGTTCTTTTTACCAGTGATCGCGGGTCCCGGCACACAACCGATACCTATCTGTGGACAGGGCGGTCCTTTTCGGATATGTATGTCTGGAATAAAGTGTCGAATGCCGTGGAGGAATTTGATGATAAACTCAATTCTCCCGACAATGACGGTGCGGCCGTGCTGAGCCCGGATAAGAAAATGCTGGTTTTCACCCGTTGCTATCCGGACAAATCCTATGACGGCTGGTGTAAATTAATGGCCAGCTATAAGCGCGGCAATCAATGGTCCCCTCCGGAACCTTTTCCCTTTCAGCAGGAAAAAGTCAATTATGGTCAGCCTGCTTTTGCCGCCAATGGAAACACCCTGTTTTTTTCTTCCGATGCGCCCGGCGGACAGGGAGGACATGATCTTTATTTTATCCAATGGGATGGTTCCGGCCAGTGGACAGCTCCACAAAACCTGGGCGCCGGCATCAATACTGCCGGAGATGAATTGTATCCAACCGTGTACGAGGACACCCTTTTTTATTCATCCGACCGGCTGGCGGGCCTTGGCGGATTGGATATATTTAAGACCTGGCTGGATGCCAAAGGCAACTGGGTGCCTCCCGTCAACCTGCGCGCACCTGTCAACAGTGGCGGGGACGATTTCGGCTACGTGATCGATACATTTGCCCTTCGTTCTCCGGCTGTCCGTGCCACCGGATATTTTACTTCCTCCAGGGGTGGTGTGACTACCGGCGACGATATCTATTCGTTTTCGATCAAAGCGGACCTGCCATCCGATACCCTACCGGCCACGGATACGGTCGCTGAGCATATCCCGGAGGTCCATTACCAGCTCTACATAGCCATCCGCGTGATGGAACCCCTGTACCAGGTCAAAGACGATCCCAACTCGCCGCGAACCGGTACACATCCGTTGCCGAATGGACCGATCATCATCACCGAAGGCATCACCGATCGCAGGCTGGTCACGGATGAATTGGGGCAGATCCTGATTCAACTGGAATGGAATAAAAATTATGTTTTCTCCGCCCGCTATAGGGATCACCTTTCCGCCACCTTCAATCTCAATACAGGGGAGATTGAGAAAAACCCGGAAAAGCCCATCACCACGATCAACCAGACATTTATCCTGGAACCGATCATCCGCAATAAAGAGATCATCCTGGAAAATATTTTCTATGATTATGATCAATGGGCCATTCGCGAAGACGCCAAGCCATCCCTCAATCATCTTTCGGCTATCCTGAAAGCAAATCCGTCGATCCGCATTCAATTGACTTCGCATACCGATTGCCGGGGCACGGAGGAATATAACCTGCAACTGTCCCAAAAAAGGGCCCAGGCGGCCGTGGATTACCTGATGTCTACCGGGATACCTGCGCGCAGAATGGAAGCGGTGGGCATGGGTGAATCAAGCCCCGCGGTCCGATGCGAATGTGAGCGATGTACGGAGGAGCAGCATCAGACAAGCCGGCGCACGACCTTCAAGATCATCGACTGATCAGACGACGATATTGATCATCTTGTCCGGGATGATGATCACTTTGCGGATCGGTTTTCCTTCCATCCATTTGATGATTTCAGGCAACGCGACCGCTCTTTCCTCAATCACCTGCTGCGTCAAATCCACGGGCAGGATGATTTCACTCCGCTTTTTACCGTTGACACATACGGGATAGGTGACGCTGCTGGCCACCAGCCATTTTTCATCGTATTCGGGAAAAGGCGCCACGTGCACGGAAGTGGCATGACCAAACTGTTGCCATAACTCCTCGGTCAGAAATGGCGCAAAGGGCGCCATGAGGCTGACCAGCGGTTCCAGGATTTGCGCGGATCGTTCCTCTGTCTTTCGCAATTCATTCACGCAGATCATAAACTGGCTGATTGCTGTATTGAAGGAAAGGCGTTCGATATCTTCCCGCGTTTTTTTAATCGTGGCGTGAAGGATTTTCCAGGAACCTTCCTTAGGTGCTTCCTGCGTGACCTGCCAGGTGTCCTGGTCAGTATAATACAGGGACCACCACTTTTTTAAAAACTTACTTACGCCTTCAATGCCCATCGTGTCCCAGGGTTTCGATTGGTCGACGGGACCGAGGAACATTTCATACATCCGGAAGCAATCCGCGCCATACCGGTCGATGACATCATTGGGGTTGACGACATTGTGATAGCGTTTCGACATCTTGCCGATCTCGCTGTAGGTCTGCAATTGCGCTCCCTCAAGGTTGGCATGCGTGTAGAGACCGGTGCTGCATTCAAACACGGCATTTTCATACTCCGGACGCCATTGTATAAAGGCGCGTATACCTGTCGCATTGAGGTGCGAGGAGGGCTGGCCGTATTGGGAGACAAAGTCGATATGGACCGGCAGGTAGGAAAGTTGGTCCTCTGACAGGTTTTTTTCGCTGACCAGTTCGGCACTGATGAAATGGGCCCTGCCATCTTTCTTTTCCTTCATCAGGACCAGGCTTTCAACGATGCCCTGGATCATGCCCTGGTTGACCATTTTCTTAAAAGGTTCCGTTGTCGGCACCACACCCAGGTCATAGAGGAACTTATGCCAGAAACGGCTATACATGAGGTGACCCACCGCATGTTCGACACCACCGACATACAGATCAACTTCCTTCCAGTAGTAAATGCGCTCGGGGGAGGCTAGTCGATCCTGGTTGTGCGGATCCATATACCGCAGGAAATACCAGGAAGATCCCGCGTATCCGGGCATGGTATCCGTCTCGCGGTAGGTCATTGGATCCGGATGGGCCCATGTGGTCAGCCTGGCTAGCGGGGACCGGCCATCCGGGGACGGCTTGAAATCATCCAGTTCCGGCAACACATGGGGAAGCTGGTCCAGGGGCATCGCGTGCGCAGTTCCATCCGCATCATACGTGATAGGGAAGGGCTCGCCCCAATAGCGTTGACGGGAGAAATTGGCATCCCGCAGTTTGTATGCAATATGCCGGGTTCCGAGCGATTGCTTCTCGAGATGGTCCAGCATGGTGGCGATCGCTTTCTCTGCCGGCATGCCGTTCAGGAACTGCGAGTGCATCAGCACACCCTGGCGATCGCCGATTTCAGCACCGGCGATGCCACTCCGGTCGATGATCTCCACGACCGGAAGCTGGTGCGCTTTGGCAAACAACAGGTCACGCTCATCATCCCCGGGCACAGCCATGATGGCGCCTGTGCCATACTCTTTCAATACATAATCCGCGATCCAGACAGGGATCTTTTCGCCTGTCAGGGGATGTATAGCCATAGCGCCGGTCCACACACCATCGGAAGATTTTTGACCGGCATTTTTTTGTTGGCCGGATCGTTGCCGGAAGGTTTCCGTAAAGATGTCGACCTGGACCTGTTGTTCCTTAGTCGTGAGCATCGGGACCAGGTCATGATCAGGGGCCAGCACCATAAAGGTGGAGCCAAAGAGGGTATCCGGCCTGGTGGTAAAGACGCGCACCTGTATGCCCTCTTTCCCGTCAATCCTGAAATCGATAAATGCGCCCTCCGATCGGCCGATCCAGTTGCGCTGGATGGTCTTCAGGCTCTCACTCCAATCGAGGGATTCCATGCCGGTGAGCAATCGTTCGGCATAAGCGGTAATGCGAAGAGACCATTGCAGCATCTCCTTTTGAATCACGGGAAATCCGCCTCGCTCACTGACACCGTCTTTGACTTCATCGTTCGCCAGCACGGTCCCCAGCGCTTCACACCAGTTGACATAACCAACTTTGCGGTAGGCCAGGCGATAATTCATCAGCAAGGTTGCCCTTTCTGCTTCTGTCATTTTTTTCCATGCTTCCGCTGAAAAAGGGGTATGCGGGGAAGCAGCGGCATGGACACCTTTGCTTCCGTGCTTTTCAAACGTGGTCACAAGGGCTGAAATGGGAAGTGCCTTGTCAGCGTCGAGATCATAATAATGCTGGAATAGCTGCAGGAAAATCCACTGTGTCCACTTGTAATAAGCCGGATCATCGGTCCGTACTTCCCGGCTCCAGTCAAAGGAGAGACCGATATTGTCCAGCTGTTCCCGGAAGCGAAGGATATTGTCACTGGTGCTTTTCGCGGGATGTACGCCGGTATCCAGCGCATACTGCTCTGCCGGAAGGCCAAAGGCATCGTATCCCATCGGGTGGAGGACATTATAGCCGCGTTTTCGCATATAGCGGGACACAATGTCGCTGGCCACGTACCCAAGCGGATGGCCCACATGCAATCCCGAACCGGATGGGTAGGGAAACATGTCCAGGACATAATATTTAGGCCTGGCCGGATCTTCCTTTACCTGGTAAAGGCGTTGCTCCTCCCAGGTGCGCTTCCATTTCGATTCGATGCCTTTGTAATCTAGCTTCATGCAGTTCCTTTTCTGGCGGGAAGGCAAAAATAGGGAGAAGCCGTCAAAAGCCCCGGGAACGGGCCGGGGAGAATTATTGCCGTATCTTTTGCGTTAGTCTTTTGGTTTTGAAGGGTTTAATCCAAATTGCAGCCCATGCGTAAATTTCTATTCACCCTGCTTCTCCTCCTTGCCGGCTATGTGGCGTATATGTACTTCTTTGGTAAAGGCGAGGATAAGGCTAACGCGGAAACGATCGTGCGGGAAACGAAAGACGTGGCGCATGCCATTGGTGATTTCCTCAAACGGCAGAAGGACAAATACGATGACGGGGAATTTGACCGGTTGATCAAAAAGGTCAGCGACGCGATTGCCAAATTGAAAGCTTCCCCGGCTGAGCACCAGGATGAGGTCAAAACTACCCTGAAAGAGTTGGAAAAGGAGATCCGCCAGATCGATCCGGCCAAATTGAATGAGGAGAACAGGAAGCAATTGGAGAACGTGCTGCGTGCGTTAGAGGAGCAATTGAAGGAAGAAAAGTGAGAACATGTCTGTCCCGTAGCCACCGATTGCTCCAATTAAGCCTGCGACACCTTCCCGCATCCCGGTAAACCGGTTCAGGGCACTTCCATGGCCTCACATGAATCCATTCTGCTATATTTGCTGTCCGATGGCTGCCGGCAGGATTATCCTCTCCGAAGAAAAACTCAACCTTGTCCTTGACCGGCTGGCCAATCAACTCATTGAATATCACGGGGATTTCAGCAATTCCTGCGTCATTGGGATCCAGCCCCGCGGGACTTTCCTGTCCGACCGGATGCTGGACCGGATCAAATCCATCGGCAAAATCAAGTCGGTTCAATATGGCCTTCTCGATGTGACTTTTCACCGGGATGATTTCCGGACCCGGCAGAATCCGATCAAGGCAAGTGCCATGAAAATGGATTTCCTGGTGGACAACAAGAAAGTCGTCCTGATCGATGACGTGTTATATACCGGCCGCACGATCCAGGCGGCTATTTCCGCGCTCCAGCATTTTGGGCGGCCGGAGAAAATCGAATTACTGGTCCTGATCGACCGGCGGTTTAACCGCGACCTGCCGATCCAAAGCGATTACAGCGGCATGGTGGTGGATGCGCTCGACCAGGCGTATGTCAAAGTGGAATGGGACGAAGGCCGGGGTGGTCGCGTCCGGATTTTTGCGAGTAAAGAAGAGGCGAAATAACCGATGGGGAGCAAACAATTGAGCACGAAGCATCTGCTGGGCATCAAATACATCACGCCCGATGATATCGAACTCATCTTTGAAACGACCGACCAGTTTAAAGAGGTGATCAATCGCCCCATCAAGAAAGTGCCTTCGCTCCGGGATGTGACCATTGCCAATTTGTTTTTTGAAAATTCAACCCGCACCCGCATTTCGTTCGAACTGGCCGAAAAACGACTCTCGGCCGATATCATCAATTTCAGCGCCAGTTC
>CAZTXO010000062.1:0-20100 GCA_964617515.1 uncultured Saprospiraceae bacterium
CTGGTGTTGGATTGTCCTATTTGTTGACCTGTTTCATCGATGGTCCAGAGAATATTCGTGTTGCCGGTTGGTAAATTAAACCTGTATCCGGAAGTTGCATTAAATTCCCAGCTGATCGTTGAGCAGGCAAATGGATTGCCGGCATAAATATCCAGGCAGTAATAATGGATGCAGCCGTCATTACCCAGGTACGGGAAACAGATGACATAATTGCCAGGCGAGGGAAAGGTGTAAGTCAACGAATTGATTCCACCGTTGACAGGCATATTATTGATCATCCAGCTTTGCCCCGTAGCTTTTGGTATCGTAGAAGAAAATACATATTGCAGATTGTTTTCTGATCCGGAAAAGGCTACCGATAGATGCCCATCATTATACGTATAGGTAGAAACGCAGGGGTTGATATAGACCGTCCAGCAATAACACCAGGTGCGACAGCCGATCGTAACAACTACACAAACGGGAAAGTATCCATCATCCGCATACGAGTGTGTGACATCCTGGGTGCTGGCCGTTTCGCCGTCACCAAAATCCCAGTCGTAAGTTGCTGTCTGGCCTCCGGAGGGGTTGGGCATAGAAATTTCAATTGTATTCCCTATGACCAGGGGTTCCACAGGACCAGTTAGATAGAGGGGAGGCTGATTACCCGTACAGACCGGATTATTCAGGCAAAGCTCCATGCAGTAGGAGGATGTTCCACAGGCGTTGGTCACATAGAGACAAACAGAGACGCACTTACCATCCGGAATGACAATAACGGGATTGGAAGAAAATTTATCTCCCTGAAAAAAGGAAACATCCGGATCAGAAAAAGCCCATTGTATGGAGTTGCCAGCAGCACTTGCATTCAGAACATAACGATTAAATGTGGCCAATTGGGCTGAAAAATAGGATACGGGAGGGTTGGTACAGGTTCCAATGACAACTGTCCGGCAACATTCGAAGATCAGATTGCCATTGCTGTAAATCTCCTGGCAGACGGTATACGTGCCATTGCCTGGAAACAGGATGGATGGATTGGAGGAGGAAGAATTGGATCCGTTGATAAACTGAACAGTTGTATTCTCCACGCTCCACGAGTAGGTAATCGCCGAACTTCTGGATAGGGTGATTTCTCCCTGGATACCAATTTGTTGATCACAGTACCGGGTAAAAAAGTCGCAGGTAAACGGGCTTTGATACCGGGGAATAAAATAAAAACATTCATCACAAGCATCACAAGGGCTGGTTGCACAAACACCTTCAACCCATTCGCACTCGGAGTATCCATCCTGGTTGGCATAACAACCATTATCATACACCACCCCATTGACACAAACGGGAGCATAATCGGGCGAGCAAATCACCGGCCATATGGCCTTTTCCCTATAGCAGAGGTCATCAATAAAGAATTCACTGGTCCCTCCGGAGGCATTATAATAAAAATTGAGTTTGCCTATTTGGTTGCTAGTATACCCGGACAATGTATAACGGAGTATCCCATTCTGCCAATATTCAATTTTAGTATCCGGGAAAAAAATGAGAACTGACTTAAACCAACTTCCTGTGGTATAGGCAAAGGTAGCGACCTGGTTGTTTCCTCCGGATGTTTGATTAAATACAGTAGCTGTTCCGTTGGCATACTTCACATGGATGGGATATAGCGAGTTCACGGTGCTGACACCGAATGCCCCTGACTTACCGGCCGGTATGAAAGTCATCCATTCCAGACGGGTGACGGTGGATATCGTAGAATTGATATTATAGAGGATGTCCGAATTCGTTGTAAAACGGAGTGATTGATCCCCGGAAACGGCTTGCAAACCGGACACCGTCGCTTGCTGGCTTTGAAGTCCCGAAAACAATTGAAATACGGGATTTCCCTGCGGGTCTATATTCCCGAGATTAAAATTTTCAAAATCCTGACAGTTGTTTATGATGGAATTGAATGTAAGGCAGCAGGACTCCGGACACGCTACAGGCGCTGCAGTCGCAAGACTGGTCTCCCATACGCCGCGGCCGTAGGTGGCTACCCGAATCAACCCTCCATTGGTGTTTAAATCCATATCCCGGATCGCCACTAAGGGCAGGCCGGATCCATAGGACTCCCAGGTCTGCGTAAATTCGTTTCGGTAATAGACACCAATATTCATCCCCACATAAAGTCCGTTAGCCTCATCTTCATGGACAACGATGCATCTTGCATTTAGGGATGGTAATCCTCCGGAGATATCCGAAAAAGAGGTTCCCATATCCTCCGACTGAAGCACCTGCCCGGAAGAAGAAATAAGAGTAAGCCAGATTTTACTGGGATTATAAGCACTCACATAAATATCTGAAATCAGGTCCCCGACATTGACACTGGTCCATGATCCGCCTCCATTGGACGTCCGATACAAGATGGATCCGACAGAAGCATATATAAAATTTGTGTTCGATGGCGCGACCCGAAGATTATCCAGCTTACTGTTTATGGCCCCGGTAGAAATATTAGTCCAGTTGAATCCTCCATTTGTAGTCTTATACACACCTGTCCATCCGACAAAGAGTTGATCCTGGTTGTTTGGATCTAAACTGATTGGGGTTACCCAGTTGCCCGTGGAGGGCTGATTCGGCAGGTTTATTTTGGTCTGACCTCCGTCTGTGGACTTGTAGAGATTTCCGAATTGTATTCCTGCATAAATAACCTGAGGGTTTGTTGCACTGATCGCGTTGTCCATGCCATCGGCACCAAGCCAATCTATCCAACTTCCATTCGCTTTACGGACTGAAGTCCCGTTATCCTGCGATCCAATCACCATGACATTGCTGTTTGTTGGTGAACCAGATATGCGGTAAAGTTGCCGTATTCCCAATCCTTCTGAAAGATCCGTCCAGGATGTTCCTCCATTTGTGCTTTTATAGATTCCGCCATCACTTACAGAATATATGGCTCCATTATTAAATTGCAGCTGATGTACATCAGCATGATTATATCCAACCGGATTATTGGAATAATCCCAATAAGTCATAATCGCAAAAGAAATACCTCCGTTCACCGATTTCCAGCAATTAACCCCAGCGATGTAGACTTCATTTTCATCTGAGGGGTTTACACAGATCGCCATATCATGCCAGGCCTGGCCCCCATCTTCGTTTCCGCCAAAGGCTGAACAAAAATAATTAGTGCTATTGGCTGGATTCCCGGTTACTGTGGTGAGAAAATTCAATCCTGCATTAGAAGACTTATAAAGCCGCCCAAATCCATTCTGATTCGGATCGGACTGAACCAGATAAACGATATTGGGATTGGACAATGCGATACCGATCAGGGTTCGACCAGTATGCGTGATGCCGTTTGCCGATCCAAGAGTGGTCCAGTTTACGCCATTATTGGTTGATCGCATAAAGGCGGTTCCACTACCGCTGGCATAGACAATAGTAGCGTCACCGGGCTTAAAAGCAATATCTTCCATACTGGTTGCGGAAACAAGACTCCAGGAACTGCCCCCATTCACAGACCTGTGAATTCCTGCACCAGATGCAACCAAAACTATGGTGGAGTTGGTTGGATGGACCACAATCTTTCTTGCATATTCCGGCCCGCTACCGGTCTCACTCCACGATGCCCCGCCATCCGTAGACTTTATTACTCCACCATTCTCAAGACCAGCGTATACCCTATTGGGATTGGAAGGGTCAATCGCTAAGGTGTAGGCTTCAAGCCATTCCGCATTTTCATTATCAACGAGCGGAATCCAGGTATTTCCACCATTGGTTGTTTTCCAGATTCCACCACCCGGTGAAGCCACATAGATGATAGCCGGGTTAGAAGGATGTATGGCCACCGCTTTTAGTCTTCCATTACCCGGGTTCCATCCGGTAGTTGGTGACCAATAATCCGGACCTAATTCACTCCAGTTGGCTGTAACCCGTTTTGTTGAAAAATGTTGAACAAGATAATCTTGATATACCCGGTCTTCCGATTCTTTGGTAATAAAATAACCCAGGCTGTCCGAATGGAAACGTCGCTCATACAGCCATCGCTGATATTGCTTATACCCGGTACCCTTTCCTGTGCCTGCTTGTTGAAAATAGATGTCGGCAAGTTGTTCGATTTCCTGAAGACGAAGTCCCGTCGTATCCATCAATCTTGAAATATGTATTTGACTATAGGTCAAAGCCGGGAGGATTACTATAAAAGCCGCCAGGAGCTTTCTATAAACCGCAGGAATGGAATTGTGCAGGTTCCTGAAAAAGGAAGTATGCATCTCGGTAATTTCCATGATGATATTTTTATAGATGAAGAAGTGATCAAAAGTCATTGATCGGATGATTCCTGACCATATAACCTTTGTTATACAACACGGTCAAAAAGAAAACCCAAAAACAAAAAAGCCCCCGACACACAGGCCGGAGGCTTCATCCTTTGGGGTTATGCGATGGTCAGGTTTATCAGGGAAACCGTATACAATAGTCCCAGGTAGGATGTGTGTTTCTCAATTGCTGGATGAACGCATGCAGGATCTGGGCGCAATTGCTCGCATTCTGCGCACTGGTATAACCCCCGCAAAGCACATCAAACTGACCGGTAAGGTGGTTAAACCGGGCCTTGGAGGCAAATGGATTCCCGTTGATCGTGCCCGCCTGCGCGCTGAAATTGAAGTTTTGCGAAGGCTGCCCGACATTCGTGATCCAGAGTTCCATGAGCTGATCATAGGGTGCGTCTTTGCAACTGCCGGGCACATCACTCCACCAGCCATAAGGCCAGGGCGTATACGTATATAATTGCTGCAACTCCTCCATCGAAAAACAATCGCATGGCGGATAAACAATTACGACCGAATCCCCTCCAATGCAGTCCTGATCGATACCATCATTCGGTATGTCCGTGGCACCGAAATAGACATCCGGGTTCGTATCATCACAATCACTGATGTTGGTCACGAAACCTTCCGGTTGCCAACACGCCTGCAATCCTTCCGACAGACTGCCATGGCCGTCACCATCCGCATCCTCAAAAAACCAGGTAAGTCCTGTGATGCCCGGATCCGCCGCATCTATCAGCCCGTCACAATCGTCGTCCACTTCATTGCACAACTCCGTCGCTCCCGGATGAATCAGCGAATTGTTGTCATTACAGTCATCGGCCGAACCCGTACAGGCTCCTACCCGTGTGTAACCATCCCCGTCGGCATCCGGCAGAAAATCGCCATGACTGAGATGCGCCTGCACTGCATTCTGTGGTACATTCTTCAATTCAAACGTGCCGTCTGACTTAAGATGGCACAACGCGACAAAAACTGGCGGAGTCCGTGATTCGATGTCCGCCCCCTGCCCTTCCGGTGCCGGAGAGACAGCCGATTCCTCTTTGTTACAAGCCAACATCAGGATGATGCAAACGACAGCCGTGAATAATAATCCATTTTTCATAATTCAGCTTTTTTAAACGGTGTATAATTAATTTTTCATCGATGTCCAGTTCTCAGGATGCAGCAAACCTACCGAGGGTGAATAGCCCGGGGTATATAACTATGGTTATAGGGAAAAAGAAACCGGCATCCAACTCGGGACCAGTGGCAGCCTTGTGGAAACTTTTTCAATCGATTTTTCTTGGTTCATATTTCTGTCCATAGCCAGCATCCACCACACCACCAATGACCAACATCCTCCCGCCACCTGATTCATATCATCCGCTTTTCCTTTTTTGTTTTTCAAACTTTATTAGACGGAAGTGATCAGAAGCGGTTATCTGTCACAAGTCGATCTCCCACGACTCTTGGCGCTTATTTCCTTATGCAGTAAAATCTTCAGCGATGCAGGAAGAACAGGAAAACCCCACCCGAACCCGACGGGATTTTTTGGCGAAAGGGATCGCCGCGGGAGCCCTCACCCTGATGGCGTCCGGCTGCGTCCGGCATGAAGGCACCCACGACCACGAGACCGGGGAAAAAGTCAAACTCCTCTCGCCCGACGGCAAGGTCGTCGAAGTGGATTCCGGCCACCTCAAACCCATCCCCGATGAACTCTACGCCATCTCCGAAAATATCCGCGAAGGCGTGCCCAACCGGAAATTTGTCATGGTCATCGACCTGGCCCGCTGCAAAAACCTCCGCAAATGCCACGACGCCTGCGAGAAAATCCATTTCCTGCCGCCCGATAAAAACTGGCTGAAAGTCCTCAAGATGCAAAACAACGAGGACGCCTCCCCGTACTGGCAACCCACCAACTGCTTCCATTGCGACCGGCCACCCTGCGTCAAAGTATGCCCCGTCAATGCCACCTACAAACGCACTGATGGAATCGTCTTCATCGATACCGAACGCTGCATCGGATGCCGCTTTTGCATGGTAGCCTGCCCCTATGGCGCACGCTCGTTCAACTGGAAAGACCCGGAAATCCCGGAGGAGATGTACAAACAACATCACCACTCCATGGAATCGATCATCCCCAGGAAAGGAACAGTCTCCAAATGTGATTTCTGCCCCGACATGGCGCGCAACGGTGAACTCCCGCACTGCGTTTCCGCCTGCCCCAACGGCACCTACTATTTCGGCGATGAAAACGAAGACGCCGTCTCCAATGGCGCAGAGACCGTACGGCTCAGCGAACTGCTGCGTGACCGGGCCGGCTACCGCTACATGGAAGACCTGGGCCTGGAACCCCGCGTGTATTACCTGCCTCCGGTCAACCGGCTGTTCCCGTTTGAGGATGATGCGTTTTCTAAAAATTACCAGACAAGATGACAAGCCGGAAAGAAATCCAATATGCCCCCGAAATCGAAGCGGACCTCACCGCGATCAGTAAAGACCTGCTCCCAAAGCCGTTCGGCCCACTGGGGAAAATCTGGGTGACGGTGCTCCTCCTGAGTTCTTTTCTCAGCTTGTTCTTCTATATCGGACAACTCCGGAAAGGACTGATCATCACGGACCTCCGGGATTTTACACCCTGGGGTATCTATATTTCCAATTTTGTCTTTTTTGTCGCCATCAGTCTTGTAGGATCGCTCATCAGTGCCATCCTCAAACTGACCGGCGCGAAATGGCGTACGCCGATGACCCGCATTTCAGAAGTGATCGCCGTCGCTGCCATCATTTTCGCCGCCATCGCCATCGTCCTGGATATGGGACGCCCCGACCGCTTTCTTCATCTGTTCTTTTACGGCCGTATCCAGTCACCGATCATCTGGGATGTGATCGTGATTACCACCTATCTCATCATCAGCCTGCTGCTCCTCTACATCCCCATGATCCCCGATCTTGCCTACATGCGCGACCGGTTTCACCACGTTCCGAAATGGCAGCATAACCTCTATCGTTTCATGGCGATCAACTGGAACAATACGCCCCAACAAAAGGATAAGCTGCGTCACGCCATCGAAGTCCTCTCCGTCACCATCATTCCGGTAGCCTTTGGCATCCACACGGTCACCTCCTGGCTGTTTGCCACGACGCTGCGGCCAGGATGGGACAGCACCAATTTCGGACCCTATTTCGTGTCGGGCGCCTTCATGGTCGGTGCTTCCGGCGTTATTTGCGGGATGGCCGTTTTCCGGAAATTCCTGCGGATGGAAAGCTATTTTACGGACAAGCATTTTGACCGCATGGGCATGCTGCTGGTGGTCCTGTCCCTCGTGTACCTGTATTTCAATGTCAATGAGTATTTCATTCCCGCCTATAAGCTCAAAGGGATCGAAAGCCAGCATCTCCAGGAACTTTTCATCGGGCAATACGCGCCGATGTTCTGGTCTGTTCAGGTCTTCGGGATGATCGTGCCCATCGTGGTCCTCCTGTTTAAGAAAGGCAGGAAACCGGGGCCCATTTTTATCATATCCGTTCTGGTCATTGTCGGCGCGTGGTTTAAGCGTTTCCTGATCGTCGTCCCGACGCTCAACCATCCGTATATCCCGATCCAGCGTGTGCCGGAATCCTGGCTGCATTATTTCCCGACGTTCCAGGAGTTGTACATCACCCTGGGTACCGTGACGGGCGCGCTGCTGGTCATCACCTTTTTCGTCCGGTTGTTCCCGGTGGTACCGATTTTGGAGACCGCCGAAGAGCTGGAAGAGAAAAAAGAACATTCATCCAACTCATGATAGACCGTAAAAGATTCAACCATGCGAACGTTTAGTTTCCGGATCCATACGCTGCTCCTGGTTGTCCTGATGATGTCTGCCGCCGGAGTCTCCCAGGTAAAGGCACAGGCTGATTCGACGAATACGGAGGAAAAGAAAAAAGCCAGGCTCAGCCTGGATTATTATTGTAATAACAATACGGAGCAACAGCTCCAGGCGTCTGTCAAAACGAGAGTGGAGGGAAAGTTTGAAAATGTTCCCGGGCTCACCGTTCATTTTTACCGGGACCTGGTGGCACCGGAAAACCTGCTGGGCCAGGCTGTCACCGGTCATGACGGCCGCGCCACTTTTTTGGTGCCCAAAAGCACGGACATGGCGCTCACGCAAACCTTTATTGCCACGATTGAAAAGGATACTGCCTTTGAGGACGCTGAAAAGGAAACGATCATTTCGAAGGCTTCGATAAAACTGAGTACCACGGAGGAGGATTCCGTAAAAACAGTGCGCGTGATGGTCGGCACACCAGGTGCTGATGGAGCATTGCAGCCGGTCGCGGATGTACCGGTGTTCCTCTTTGTCAAGCGGCTGTTCGGCGAACTTCCTTTGACCAAAGAAGCGGAGACCACCGATGAGGAAGGGTTGGTGCAGGTGGAAGTTCCTCCGGGTATCCCGGGAGACAAAAACGGGGAATACACATTGATCTGCAGGATCAGCGATCACGAATTGTATGGAAACCTTTCCGACAGCAAAACCGTGGCTTGGGGGATACCGCTCTCCCTGAATGCGTCCGCGCAATTGCAGGAATTGTGGTTGTCCTCTGCCAATACCTCGGAGGCCATCCTGGTCATCACCCTGGTTTTACTCTTTTGCATTTTCGGCGTGGTGATCTACATCTTTCGACAGCTGCTGAACATCAGCCGGCTGGGCGAATCGTAAGATGCGTGGAGGCAGGAATTTGCAGCAGGGAAAAGGAATGGATGAGTGGTAGACTTTTGAAAAAGGGAAACCTTCAATAACTGATTTTACTGCCTGGTGATTCCTTTCCAGTCCATTTGCCGGT
Source organism: uncultured Saprospiraceae bacterium (assembly GCA_964617515.1). GTDB lineage: Bacteria > Bacteroidota > Bacteroidia > Chitinophagales > Saprospiraceae > Opimibacter. The sequence goes on from CAZTXO010000062.1 coordinate 9,093, forward strand.
AAGACTCGACCACAAACACCCCGGCAATACTGAAGAGGAAAGCGGCCATCGTGCACGCGAGGACAATCACCGACCGCTTGGGACGGTATTTTCGCTGGGGTACCTCTGCCGACTCGATCAGGTGAAGTGCCGGCACTTCGATATCCACCGCGGCTTTGTAGATCTTTAATTTTTCCAGGTCATACCCGATCTGCACGAACGCCTGTGAATACCGGGATTCGAGAAGTTCGATCTTGCTCTTGGCTTTGTTGAAATTGAACAGACTGTAATTGGACGTGTTGTCCTTTCCGTTGAGAATGGAGAGCTCCCGCTCCGCTCCGCTGATCCGGGCACGGATGACATTGATACTGTCCCGCAATTTGGTACTCAGGTTCATTCGTTGTAACGCTTCGAGTGCCGCTTTATCCCGTTCCACGTTGTTGGTCACCTGCGTGATGCGGGTCGCGAGATATTCCGTCTGGCCCGCCGGATCATAGATCCCCGATTTCTGCCGATAATAGATCAGCGTATCGAGGGTGGTATTCATGATCTTGTCTTTATTCTGGATCGATTTTTCAAAAGAAGAAACCAATGCCACCTGGCTGTTGCGGATGATGTCCCGCACCCTTCGATCGATCTGGTGCCGCGCCCCGTTAGCCATTTTCGCCGCGCGATCGGGATCCTTATCCTCTACCGTCAATTCCAATGCATCCTGTTTGGTCAGGAGTATGTTGTAATTCTCCCGCAAGGCTTTGCGCATTTTGTACCGGGATTGCGGCCTGCCGGGTTTGATCTTGTATACCGTCCAGAGGTCGAAGGAATCAATCAGGTAATCGATGATTTCGTTGGAATTGCCCACCGTCAGGATTCGGTCGATGTCTTCCCCGCTGCCGTAATAGTACATCTCCTGGGTATTGCCCCCGAAGACTTTTTCCGGTTTGAACAGGTCCTGGCTGGCCGCGTAAAAGATCGTTTTACCCTGGTAGTAGTTTTTCATCAGCAGCGACCCGAGGACACTGAGGATAAACGCCCCCGCTGTGATCCGGAGGATCAGCTTGCGCCAGGTGTACAAGGTGCCGAGGAGCGGCAGGAGACTGTCCCGGCTTTCCGGCTTGGGTGCGTTGGATGGCATGGATGGCATGGGGGGCAAAGGTAAGAAGGTTACGATTACTCCACCCGGTCTGCCGGCTCGCCTTTTTTAGGAATAAAGATGGAATAGAAGATCGATCCGGCGATACACATGGAAATAAAGACAAGGGAGAAAAAGACCTGGGTGGTCTTGTCAATCCATTGATTGATCCAATGCTCGCCAAGCATCTTGAGCCCGATAAAGACCAGGACGATGGCGATACCCTGCTGCAGGTAGTCAAATTTGGATACGGCTCCACGCAACAGGAAAAAGAGGGAGCGCAGCCCCAGTACGGCAAATATGTTGGACGTATATATGACCATCCGGTCCCGCGAAATCCCCATCACCGCCGGTATGGAATCCAGGGCGAAGACGAGGTCAATGGCAGCCAGCATGATCACCACGACAAACAGGGTCGTGTACATCCGTTTCCCATTCTCCCGGATGATATACCGCCCCCCTCCGTCATGTTTCGCCAGCGGAAGCACCCGGTTCATGTACCGGAAGACTTTACTGTTGTGCGGGTCGAATTCCTCCTCCTCCGTGGAGGTAAACATTTTGTAGCCCGTGTATAAAAGGAATACGCCAAAGAGATAGAGGATCCAGTGGAACCGCTCGACCAGCGCCACCCCGGCCGTAATGAAAATGACGCGAAACAGGATGGCCATCATGATCCCGATGAGCAGGACCCGCGGCGTATATTTTTCTTTGACCGAAAAAGAAGAAAAGATGAGCACAAAGACAAAGATGTTGTCAATGCTCAGGCTCCATTCCATCAGGTAGGCGCTGATGTATTCCAGGGCGATCGTTTGTCCACGCTCCACCCACACAAAGACCAGGAAACCCAGGGCCAGGAACACCCAGAAAAAGGTCTGGTACAGCGCCTGGCGTATCGTGATGATCTTATTTTTCTTACTCAGTAACCCGAGATCAAAAGTCAGGGCCAGGGCGAGGAGAATACCGAAAACGGTATAGATGATTTGGTCCTTAGTCATGCGGGAGGTATTGAACCGCAAAGGTAAGGGAAAGGAGTAGAGGGAGGCTGGGGATGATCGGATGATGCAGCCATACCCTAAATTTGTGCCCGCTATCCGATCTCACCACGGGATGGCTGGGGGTCGGATCAGACTTTGGTCATCTTTCCCTAATTTACTGTGACGAAATTGATCCCGATACCTGTCGGGACATTTGGTCCGGTCAATTTCGGAGGCTACGCCATCCCTCCTCCCCCGATCATTCGATCACCTACTGAAGGTATATATGGAAAAGAAGATTGTTATTGTATTTTTTTTACTGATTTCTTCCCTGGTAAGCGAGGCCCAATCCCTGGAATCGATAGCCACCGGTACCGGACAAACCACAGGTCATATTGCCACGATCCGTATCACCAACACCACCGGGTCCATCGTCCGGATCAATCCACAGATATGCTATATCCCTTCTGCCGGAAAATACCAGCCTTATGTAGCCATCCTACCGGGTACGTCCGTGCCGCCGGGTAATAGCTCCATTAATATTGAAGGGTATTGCGCTAATGTAAATGCCCGTCCAGTCCCTGCTGAATATCCCATGCCACCGGTTTCAGATTGGATTCCGGTCCTTCAACCTGGAATACTCCTACCCCCGGGAGGTGTCAATCTGGTGACCGCTCCCGCTGTAACCGCATTCAAACCGGGGGATATCCCGGTGCTGATCAAATCTCCGGGGTATACACCCTATGCGACAAAACCGTCAACACCCATCGGGACCACATGGCCCAACACGGACATCCCTTTCGAAGGAACGATCACTCCGGGATTGCATCCAAAGCCTTTTGCCCCTGTTTTCGTTGAAGCCCTCGAGCGTATTTCCAAAGCATTTGATCAACTGAAGCAGGCAGGTGCTGTCCATACGCCTTTCAGCGCTGACCCGGCAAGAGAAAGAGAAGCGGTCATTCAACAAACCTTTTGGATCTATACCGCACGCATCACGGGCGTAGCCTATCAACTAGAACAATTCCGCGAAAAAGTATTTCAGCAATTTGAAGACAACACCGGTACTAAAACAGGCACCTTATCCGTGGAGGATAAGCAAAAACTGGAGAGCGGAATCGATATGTTCTGGAATACCTTCACCAATGTCCGCATCGAAGCGAAAGTGCTGAACGGAACTTCAATTGAGACCGCTTCGGCAAATGCAACCAGGAGCATACTACCCCCCTGGGATAAAATAAATTTGACCGGTGAACGAATGAAAGCCAGGAATCCTTATGGGAAACCTGGTGGAAGCATCGTATCGATCCCGGTGATAGGGGGCGTCGCGGTAGCAGGCACATTCCTCTATTTTGCAGCCACCGGAAAAAAGGAAGACGATCCTGTCGATTGTTCGTTTACCGCTACAGCGACCCCTGCCGGTACTACATGCGGACTTTCAAACGGCAGTATTGTCCTGAATGTGATTCCACCGGGTTCCTATTCCTATCAATGGTCAAACGGATCCGTAACGGAGACACTCTATAACATTCCTGCCGGCTTTTATGCGGTGACCGTGAGCAGGACGGGCACCACATGCACACAGGTTGTGCAAACAAATGTCACAAATACGGATCAGCCTTTCAGTGCAACCATTTCAGCGCAGGATGCAGATTGTGATCTACCCAATGGCTCTGTCTCCGTCACCCCATCCCCACCGGGATCCTATACGTATACGTGGTCCAATGGCGCCACCACACAAAATCAATTCAATCTTCCGGCCGGGAATTATGCGGTTACGATTAGTGCAGGAGGTTCCTGTCAACGATTTCTTTCGGCTCAGATTGGAACAGCCCCTTTTCAACCATCCGTATCGTTTACCACCACACCATCCACGTGTGGAGGATCGGACGGCTCAGCCACTATTTCGGTCATTCCGGCAGGGTCCTATTCCTATGCATGGTCCAATGGACAGAGTGGTTTGACGGCATCCGGTTTGACGGCAGGATCCTATAGTGTGACGGTTACAAAGCCAGGTACATCCTGCTCGCACATAGCCAATGTAACTATAGATAACATAGCCGCTTCGTTTACGGTTTCGGTTTCCTCGACGAACTCCGAATGTGGATTATCCAACGGAACCGCTCAGGCCCTGGTTACACCTCCGGGTACCTATGATTTCACCTGGTCAAATGGACAAACAGGTCCACAGCTATCCGGATTACCCGGAGGATCCTATACCGTGACGGTTACGATTCCCGGAACCACCTGTAAGGAAGAAGCAAGTGTTACCATTGCCGAATTGCCGGCTTCCTTTGTGGTTTCATTGACCAGCACACAGGCCAGTTGCGGCGTATCGGACGGAACCGCCACCGCTACCGTGAACCCGCCTGGCAATTATGTTTATGCATGGTCCAATGGGCAATCCGGATCACAGCTCACAGGCCTGGCTCCGGGAAATTATGCCGTGACGGTCACGCTGCAAGGAACCGATTGCAGTAAACAAGGAAACATCACCGTAGCCTCCACGCCATTTCCCCATGACCTGACCATGACGACAACACCTGCTTCATGCGGTGGCATGGACGGTACAGCAACAGCAAGTCTTACGCCTCCCGGAGCATTTACGTATCAATGGTCAAACGGTCAAACCGGCAGCCAGCTATCCGGTGTTGGCGCAGGCACCTATACGTTGACCGTGACGATATCCGGAACTAATTGTTCACGTACAGCAAGCGTGACGGTTGAAGAATTACCGGCTGCCTTTACGGCAAGTGTTTCGACGACACTGGCCGGCTGCGGATTAAGTAATGGCACCGCTTCTGTCACAGTCAACCCGGCAGGGAATTATGACTACGCATGGTCGAACGGGCAAACCGGAAGCCAGCTATCCGGAGTCATGGCTGGCGTGTATACCGTAACAGTTTCTGTTGCCGGTACTGCATGTTCACAAACAGTAAGTGCTATTGTGGAACAATTGCCCCCTTCCTTCAGCCTTTCTTTTACTTCCACACCCGCGGGATGTGGAATGACCAATGGATCTGCAGCCGTGATGGTGAATCCGCCGGGTGCGTATTCTTTCTTGTGGTCCAATGGCGCCACCGTAATGCAAATCACCAATGTCGGAACCGGTACCTATACCGTGACCGTTACGATCACCGGAACATCCTGTTCATCCACCGGCTCCGTGAATGTGGGACAAACCGGTGGTGGATTTACGGCAACATTTACGACAGACAATGCATCCTGTGGCATAGCGAATGGATCTGCTACGATTACCGTCAGCCCACCCGGAGCATACACGTACTTGTGGTCCAATCAACAGACCGGTACCACCTTGAGCCAGGTGGGTCCCGGGACGTATGCCGTGACGGTTACGTCTCAAAATGAATGTGTGGAAACATTTTCCGTAACGGTGGGAGAGGATGCGGCTGAATATATTAATATCCTGGGTACCACGCCCGGGACCTGTATCGGTGGAGGAAACATCAGTTTTACGGTGGTGACACCCGGATCGGGTCCGTTGAATATAGCGATTGCTGGGCCGGGTGGAACCAATATGATCACCGTGGGACCCGGCGTCTATCAACTTTCCACCTTTATGACGGTCTTGCCGGGGATGTATACGCTGACGGTAACCGATCAACAAATAGGGCCTATGTGTTCAGAAACGGTCAGCGCCACCGTCATGGACATAACACCGCCGATCCTGTTAGACAGTGATTTTTATACGGCACAAGGTTCACAACCCTTAAATGCGAATGCCCTGGAAAATGATGAAGGATTCAATATCCAAATGACCGAAGTGAACAATGAGAATGGGGGTTCCGTCACCTTTCAGCCGAATGGTGACTTTACCTTCATCGCCGATATCGGATTTAGTGGGGAAGCCTCTTTTGTGTATACCGTTACGGATGCCTGTGGAAATACAAGTACTGCCGTAGTGACCATTGAGGTGGAAGAAGTACCCTGTGATATTGATGTGAATTTTGTCAGTACACCTGCCTCCTGCGGATTTGAAGATGGCGTCATCACGGTCAACGTCAGTCCGCCAGGCACCTATGCATATGAATGGAGCAATGGGGATACGGGGCCCACGATTGAAAATATTCCACCGGGAGAATATACGGTGACGATCACGGATCTTACTATAGGATGCACCTACGTGGCGGTTTACCTCCTGGAAGGTGTGCCCGGAAATTATGTGGAGAATATCGTAGTCATACAACCCACCTGCGAAGTGCTTGGTGATATTACGTTTGTCGCGATCAGTCCAGGCGGAAATAATCTATCGATGTCGGTGGATCATCCTTTTGGCAGCGGTGTATTTGTAATTGAAGCAGGATTGATCCATGTATCGGATTATGTGACCACGGTCCCCGGAGTATATACCATTGAAGTGTCCGATCCGGATGCGGGTCCGGGCTGTTTTGAATCCTTTACGGTCACCCTCAATGCGCCGCCCCTGCCGGTCATTGAAGTCACAGAAGTAGAACCCGCCTCCAGTTCTTCCGCCATGGATGGATCTGCTTTCGTCGTGGTGACGCAACCCGGGCAGTATTCTTACGCCATTTATCATAACGGGGTATTTGCGTTTATCATCAATCAGAGCAATTTCTTTTTAAACAACCTGGGTACCGGCGTGCACACGGTTTACCTGGTGGATATCAATGGCTGTCAATCCAATACGGAAACGTTTTTTGTACCCGTGCAGGAGCCCAATTTCACCTTTGGTATCAGCCTCACCCATGCAGGTTCGTATCATGCCTCCAATGAACAACCCTCTGTCAATCACCCGGGGAACGTATATCGAAGTACGCTGATCGGAACGTATCGATTTGATGTGGGCAGGATACCACAGGAAGTCAGGGTAGCGTATGCACCTCCTCTACGGATGCATCGCGGAGAAGAGGTAAGTGGATATATGGCCATGGAATATCTGACCGGGCCAGAGGATCTTCACTGGAAAGGTACCAGGCTGCGCGCACAGGCAGGATTGGGTGCCTACCTGGAGCAGGGTGGCCCCTTACTGCAAACTACGCCTCTGCCTTTCTATTGGTTGCTTCGTGCTTCTGTGGAGCAAACGATTTCGAAGCGGATGCTGCTCTCGGGTAGTGTATCCGCCAGGGGATTGGAATTTATAGCACCCGTGAGTTGTGAATTGAGTTTCCGTGTTCCTTTTTATGCCTGGAGAAAAGAAGGCGAGTAAAACACGGACAGGGCTCTTCGATGGCTGATATAAAGCGTGTTAGATTTATATACATCTTAGATGCTCAGCTTCACGTGCTCACGAAAGACAATGGAAACGCATTTGCGAAGTTGCGTTCGGTCGTCCTTGGCATATGCGGCTGAATAACGTTATGAAGGTGAGGTAAAGCAATCAATCTCAAGTTACATCTTTCGTTTTGGAATAAAAGGCGTGTTAAGTTAGAAGAGATGCAGTACATCAGATCAACGCCGCCATGACAATAATTGCTGTGTTATGCGTAATGCTAATTCACTATCCAATCTATGCAAGCTTGGATGCTAGCTGGGTCTTTTACTTGACCTTGCCACGGATTTTGTGCTATTTGATTTACAAAATGTGCCCAAATTTGTTCAGTTTTCCCATTAAGCCCCAAGTGATTTTCAACAGCACCTCTTTTCCAAAACCAAATATTTTGTAAAAGGAGAAATTGGTGCAAATTTTCTAAGTTCTGCGCAATCTGTAGTTGTGTTGCTAGAATTGCAAATGCCTCAGCAGCATTTATATGGGCGTTTGTTGTGGGCCAATTATCATTTCCAAGAGTTATGTTATTGGCTGGAGCAATTTGCGTTAAGCATTGTTGTATTGCAATATAATCGGCATTATTTGCCGGTATAAACCCATCATTAACCCCATTTTTAAGAACATAATCAAGATCAACAATTGCTTTAGTTGGTAGATCCATAACTGTTAATACTTGCATAGATTTCCTTGTATTATTAACGCCACCTTGCTTAACCAATGCATACTTTAATAAGCCTAGAGTCTTTCCTGATACAACTTCGATGAGCTTAGGGAAAATTCTTTGCTCTGTTTTACCTTCCGTTAATACAACTCTTTCTGAAAAAAGAATATTTGATGCATTAGTTAGAGAAAACATTAAAAGTAGTTGGCTTGATGCATTTTTTTCAATTTGAGGTATTGCAGATTTTAAAGTTTGTCTTCGATACGTTCCTTTCTTATTATTTTTCCTGATTAAAATCGCGTTGGCAACGTCTTCATGATTCAACATTAAAGCTGAATGCGTTGAGAAAATTATTTGATAGCCCTGAGTTGAAAGAACTTTTAATGCACTACGAACTACTTCGATAGCTTGGGGATGTAAATAAAGCTCGGGTTCATCTATTAGTAGTAAAGTAGTTGTAAGTTGAATTTGATTACTACGTTTAATCTCCGATAAGTGTTGTATTAACGCCATTTGAATTGATCGTTGGGCTCCATGCCCTAATGATGACACATCTCTTCCGGTTGGTAATTGATTTTCGTAGACCTTTATTGTCCCTTTTGAAAACACGTCTTTCAATTCAGGAGTAGGTACATGAAGACGTATATTGATATTTGGAAAAAAAGTATCAATTTTTTGATTAACTGCTGCATCAAAATCTGCTAGTTCTAGGGCTCTTTCTTGCCCATCTGCTTCTAACAAATCTCTTAGCCCTTGAAGAGTTTGTATTACTTGAGCCCCATATTGGTGTTCGATTGGCTCAAGAATTTCTGCAAGTAGTTTTCCAATGGTTGTTCCTTGTTTAGACTTGCTAACATCTTCCTCTGCATTCTCCATTGCACCGATATGTATTGGTTCTGGAAATAATAAACTCAAAGCATTGTCAATACCTGCAGGGTTTGGTCGCCATTCCTTTGCTGGATCGTCAGAGTTTGGGTCTTTAATGAATAATCGAATATTGGGTGCTGTATCGCCTGGCTGATTTTGAATTCTTTTTAAAGTAAGCTTTTCATTTTCAATAAAAGGAGAAATGGCATTTCGATGATTTTGTGGTAAATTTTGTAGTAAATTAGCATCAATGCCTTCAATCACTCCTTCAACTACTACTGGAGTTCCTTCGTCATGAAAATAGTCCTGTCCTAAACTGCTTCGTCTTAAAAGCCACTTTATAGCTGATAGGATATTTGTTTTACCTGCATTGTTATAACCAATTATAGGTGTAAATGGAGAAAGCTCGAATTCCTCATTAATTATAGATTTAAAATTCGCAATTCGGATAAGCGATAATATATGAGGCATAGTCAATGATTTTAATAAGTATTACACATAACGTTTTCTGACCTTGCCTTTGGGCAGGTTTCAGAGCACTAAACAGTCAACCTGTACTGAACTTGAAAAGAAGCACATAGATCCAAGTTTGCACATCTCCCAGCATGACGCAAAACCCGTGTTATAGCCAGTTTTTCTATTCTCCATTTTCAAGTTCGTCAATTGTCGCCTCAGGTAATTCAAGTGTTTTGATAGGTTGAATAGCTGAACCAGCAATGCCTTTTATTGAATTATACATATGGTTAGTATTAAGAAGTACTTTTTGAATTTGTTTTTCTCTCTTTTTCCAGTGTCCCATAATTGAACGTTTCTCAGAGTTTAAATCTGCTTGCATTTGTGTAAAACCCTCAACTATTGCTTCTACTTGCAGTCGAAATTCGTTGCTTGTCAAAAAGTCGTATAGCATAACCATTTTTTCACCTTTGTTTTCTTGTGCAGATACAACAGAACTTAGTTGAATTATACTTTCGCGGAGAACAACGCAAAGCCCTTTAAACTCGTCATAAGAACACACCCAAATTCCGTCAACTAGCCCCATTCTTTCCATTCCCTTTGGGAATACATCTGTTACTAGAACTCCGATATTAGCTCCCTTTTCTCGAATGTCGTCTCTGAATTTTTCAAGCCAATTATTTTTGAAATCTTTAGTTCGTTTACTCTCATAATAAATGGTTCCACAATTCTGTCTTGTTCTTGTATGAACGGTTTGTAAACAGTCAGCTCCTCTTTCTCCTTTTTTAATCTCTGTTATAGTGTCTAAGGGGAAGTTGTCAGATAACCATTCCTCAATACCTAGTTCCTGAACTTCACCTTGGAGCTGCATAGAACCTTGTTCTTGTTTACGCTTCATTTCCTCAGTTAATTTTTTCTGATCTTCAAGTTGCTTTTGCAGTTCCTTAACTATCAGTTCATTTTTATCTTGTTCAATCTTTCTTATTCGCTCTTTCTCTTCAGCAATTAGCTGATTGAGTTTTTTAGCATTTTCCGCCTCCAAACTCTCCTTCAATTCTTCTTTTTCTCTTTTAATTTTTTCAATTTCGGCCTTAGTTCTGTTGAGTTCTTTTACTTGCTCAGACTTTTCTTTTAACTCTTTTTCAATTAGTTCAATTCTCTCAGATTGTTCGCCCTCTATTTTAGATTTAATCTCTTTTTCAAGTGTAGCTTTCTCATTCTTAATCTGAGCGTTTACTTTTTCTGCTATCAATTTTTCTTGTTCGGACTTTTGCTTCTCTAAATTTTGTTTTTGCTTTTCAAGTTTATCAAACTCAACTTGAAATCTTGTCTTCTCCTCGGAGATTTGAGCATAATATTTCTTTTTGTATTCCTCTTCAAGTTGGTGAGCAATTACATTGTTCACGTCTATTTCGTGTCCGCAATTTGGGCAAGATATTTTTGTTTCATTTGTCATATTGTCGTAGTCTTTAAAATTGGCTATAACCTGTTTATACCTGCAATCCCCCACCATTTTATTTCATTCATTCCACCTATCCCGGTGGGTTTGCCTTCACGGACATCCTGTCCCCTGGTACAGGTAGCATCTGCAACATATCAGCATTATGGTCATGATCCAAATAATACATCCCCATATGACCCTCCTGCCGGGCCTGCTACAATGACAGAGTAAACAGCTGATCTGGTTCCGGAATTGGGGC
>CAZTXO010000063.1:0-19544 GCA_964617515.1 uncultured Saprospiraceae bacterium
TAATTAATAATTCCTCTGCCCGCTACTCCTCAATCCAACAAATGCCCCATCAGGTCCCTTTTGATCCGCAGATAATCCTCATTGTCTTCATTGGGTTCGATCATCAACGGGATCCGGTCCACGATCTCGATACCATCCCGGACCAGGGAGTTTACTTTTTCCGGGTTATTGGTCAATAACTTGATACGCCGGATACCGAGATCCTTGAGGATCTCTGTGGCCGGGTGATACTCGCGTTCGTCGGTCTCAAATCCGAGCTGGTGGTTAGCATCGATGGTATTGAAGCCTTCATCCTGCAGGTTATAGGCTTTCAGTTTGTTGATCAGCCCGATGCCCCGCCCTTCCTGCCGGAGATAGATGAGGACGCCTTTCTCCCTTCGGATATGCTCGAGACTCCTCTTCAATTGCTGGCCACAATCGCACCGCTGGGATCCAAGCAAGTCCCCCGTAAGGCATTCCGAGTGAACCCGGACCAGGATCACGCTGTCGGGATCGAGACCCGGGGGATAGATGGCCAGGTGCGGCATGGGATCCTGGCTATCCTCCGCATAGGCATCGATAAACCAGGTACCCGAAGCCACGGGAATCGTGGAATGAACCTGTTTCTGCATGGCCATAAAACAAATATCAGGCACAAAGGTACGGATAGCATAAAGAATAATGGGGACAGGGACAACCCTCAGGACCAGAGCGGCCTCGGAGGAATCAGGAGGACAGCGGTGGTTAAAGGATAAGGTTGGGGTCGGCGGGTTGGTTTTTCCTTTATTTCCTGCTGGTACCTAGTTTCACCAGGAAGATCAATCCACTGGTGATGAAAACGGTCAGGGTGACAAGCAATATCAACATACGAACAAAAGAGTGATCTGTAGCTTACAAGGGCTAAGGTGCGAAATTTTTATTTCTTATACTACCTCGTCGACAAAATTTTATTGCTTGTCGGTTCATTACTGGCATACAATGAACAAAGTATAGGATCGGGTTGTAATATGTAGCTTTATCGCCCTTCATACCACGTCTATGACCCAACCAACTGCCCGTTTCGTTTCTTCCTTATCCCTGTCCCTCCTTTTCATCACCTCTTCCGCCCTGGGCCAGAAGGGATCTGAGGAGATTTACCAGGGAATCCAAAAATTTGGCGTCCTGGCCAATGTGCTCTATGTGGCTGCCCATCCCGATGATGAAAACACCCGGATGATCAGCTACCTGTCCAACCACCTGCACGTCAACACGACCTACCTGTCCATGACCCGGGGCGACGGTGGACAAAACCTGATCGGGCATGAAATCCGGGAAATGCTGGGCATCATCCGCAGTCATGAACTGCTCGAAGCCCGTAGAATCGATGGCGGTAACCAACGCTTTACGCGGGCAAATGACTTTGGTTATTCCAAATCCGCTGCTGAGACCTTTACCATCTGGGACCGGGACCAGGTGTTGGGCGATGTCGTCTGGGCCATACGGGAGACCAGGCCGGATGTGATCATCAACCGGTTCAATACCGATACCTCCAGGCCCAACCACGGCCACCATATTGCCTCCGCCATTCTCTCCGTCGAAGGCTTTGACAAAGCAGCCGAACGCTCCGTGCATCCGGAACAGTTACGGCTGACCGATACCTGGCAGCCTCGCCGTATTTTCTGGAATACGAGCTGGTTTTTCTATGGTTCCAGGGAAGCGTTTGATAAAGTGGACAAATCCAAAATGCTGGCCATCGATATCGGCGCGTTTGAACCCATCACCGGGGAATCAAACAGTGAGATAGCGGGACGAAGCCGGAGCATGCATAAAAGCCAGGGCTTTGGCGCTGCCGAGACCCGTGGTGAAAGCTTAGATTACATCGACCTGATCAAAGACGCACAAGGCACGGTGCCGGCAAGCTTGTTTGATGGGATCGATATCACCTGGAACCGCGTACCCGGCGGCGCGGCGATAAAAACCTTGTCGGACAGGCTGGAAACCTCGTTTGATTTCAAATCCCCGGCCAAAAGCTTGCCACTGTTGCTGGAGATACACCAAGCAGTTTCTGCCCTGCCGGATTCCTATTGGAAAAAAGTGAAACTCAGGGAATGCCAGGCACTGATAAAAGATTGCCTCGGGCTATACGTGGAACTGAGGACCAATGCTTTCAGGCTGACACCCGGGGACCGGATACCCGCCACGCTTGAAGTCATCAACCGGTCCGCTGCGGATGTGGCCTTGCTGACCCTGAAGCCGGCAGACATGGATACGGTGTTTGTATTCAATACAGCATTGGCTTACAACCAGGACATGGTCAAAGACGTCCGGCTATATGTGCCGGACCGGCTCAGCATCCCGTACTGGCTGGAGCAATCCCCTACGGAAGGGATGTACATCGTCCGGGATCAACGAAAGATCGGGATGCCCGAAGATGATCCGGCCTTGTTGGCTGAAGTGGAAATCCGAATTGAAAACAAACCTTTTCGTTTTACGGTCCCCCTCATTTACAAGACCGTAGACCCCGCTGAAGGTGAGATCACGAAACCGGTATACATTACCCCTCCCGTTGCCGTTGAGGTGGAAAGCGAAGCCTTGATTTTCCATCAGGGCGTTTCCAGGACGATCCCGATTCATCTGACTGCAATCGCGGACAGTATTTCCGGCGAACTCCAGGTATCCATCGATGAGCCGGGGTGGTCTTCGGTTCCTGCCAGCATTCCCTTTGCCTTCCGCGCTGCCGGAGAATCCAAAATCATCGATCTGGTGATAACGCCTCCGGCCTCCTCCGCATCAGCAACCCTGCATCCTGTGATACTCGTGGGGGGAAAAAAATATCATCATAAAATCAGCACACTGCAATATGATCACTTGCCATACATGGACATCATCAGGGATGCGGCGGTCCGGCTGCAAAGTATCGATATCAAGACTACGTATAGACCGATTGCCTATATCAATGGTGCCGGGGATGATGTAGCTGCCTCCCTTCGTCAGATCGGATATTCAGTGGATGTACTGGAACCGGCATCCATTACCCCTGAATTGTTGCAACATTACCAGGTGGTGATCCTTGGTGTGCGGGCCTTCAACACGGTTGACGCGTTGGCCTATAAAAATTCAGTACTTTTTGATTGGGTCAGTCAGGGCGGCACCATGATCGTCCAGTATAACGTCAGCCGGGGTCTGGTGACAGACCGGATAGCACCCTATCCGCTGACACTCTCCAGGGACCGGATCACGGAAGAAAAATCTCCGGTCACCCTCTTAAACACGGACCATGCAGCCTTCCATTTTCCTAACGAGATCAAACCCGAAGATTTTGACGGGTGGGTGCAGGAACGCGGACTGTATTTCCCCAATACCTGGGATGGGAACTTTACCCCCTTGCTGGAAATGAAGGATACCGGTGAAAATCCGACACAGGGCGGGCTGCTGGTGGCTCCCTATGGTTCAGGTTACTACATCTACAGCGGCTTGTCCTGGTTCCGGCATTTACCGGCGGGCAACCCCGGACCTTATCGCCTGCTCAGCAACCTGATCTCCCTCGGATATAAAAACAAATCCTGACCGAAATGCCCTCACCGGAAAATGGCGGGGAGATCCGCTGGAACAGGATGTATGGATGGATGTTGCTGATCAATGGCCTTCTCATTCTGGGATTCTGTCTCCTGACGCAACTCTTCAACCAGCACTGATATGGCTACAATAGACTGGGTGGTCCTGATCGGAAGCACGGCACTGATCATCCTGTATGGGATCTGGAAGACGCGCGCTGCCAAGACGATGGACGCCTACCTGATGGCCGGCCATTCATCCAATTGGTGGACGATCGGCCTGTCCGTCATGGCCACCCAGGCAAGCGCCATTACATTTTTATCCACCCCCGGACAGGCATTTTCTGACGGCATGGGCTTCGTGCAGTTTTATTTCGGTCTGCCCATCGCGATGGTTATTATTTGCGTCCTGTTCATTCCGAGGTTTTACGGATTGAAAGTCTATACGGTCTACGAATACCTGGAGAAACGATTTGATTTGCGGACACGGCTCTTTACCGCATTTCTTTTCCTGATTCAGCGCGGATTGGGGACCAGCATCACCATTTTCGCCCCTTCCATCATATTATCCAGCATCCTGGGGTGGAACCTCAACCTGACGATCCTGATCATGGGATTGGTCGTGACCCTTTTTACCGCTTTCGGTGGCACGCAGGCTGTGAGCGCCTCCCATAAACTTCAGATGACCGTGATGATGGGCGGGATCATCGTAGCGTTTATCATCATCGTTCAGTCCCTTCCGGATGGCATTAGCTTCATCGACGCGCTCCGTGTCGCGGGAACCGGGGATAAGATGCAGATCGTCAATTTCAAAATCGACCTGGACAACCGGTATACCTTTTGGTCCGGAATAACGGGAGGCACTTTCCTGGCCCTGGCTTATTTCGGAACGGATCAGTCGCAGGCGCAGCGCTATATCACGGGGCATTCCGTCCGGGATAGCAGGCTTGGACTCCTTTTCAATGGATTATTTAAAATCCCGATGCAGTTTTTCATCCTGCTGACCGGAGTGATGGTCTTTGTCTTTTACCAGTTTCAGCCTTCCCCCGTTTTTTTCAATGCACAGGCAGAAAAACAACTGGGACAGACACCGCCAGGAATGGAATTACAGCAGCTGCAGCGGTCCTGGAATGAAGAACAGCAGACACGCCAAGCCCTTTATTACCCGTTGATGGAAAGCAGCCCGGGCGCCCTGGACCAGGGGCGCATTTCGGCCAGCATCACTCGGGAACGGGACCTCCGGCAGAAAGCGCGTGACATCGTCCGGCAACATGCGCCAGAGATCGAATCCAATGACCGGGATTACGTGTTCATCCGGTTTATCCTCGATTACCTGCCGGCCGGTGTTATCGGTCTGCTGATTACCTCGATCCTCGCGGCCGGAATGTCAGCTACTGCCTCCGGGCTGAATGCGCTGGCATCTTCCACCACGGTTGATTTTTACCGCCGCCTTTGGCGGAAAGAAGCCAGTGAAAAACATTATGTACAGGTATCCAAAACGGTGACGATTCTCTGGGGACTGTTGACGATTGCTTTCGCGACGTACGCCTCTTTGTTTGAAAATCTCATTCAGTTTGTCAACATCATCGGATCGATCTTTTACGGTTCTATTCTCGGCGTGTTTCTGTGTGCTTTTTTATGGAAGCGTATTTCTTCGTCGGGCGCGTTTATCGGCGCGATCATCGGACAGGCTGTGGTGCTGTTGATTTATTTCACCTCCACGATCGGCTTCTTATGGTACAATGTCATTGGATGCGTCACGGTGATCGTGGCAGCACACCTGTACGACCTGCTCCGCCCGGCTTCTGCCTGAAATAAAAATGGCCTCCGAAGAGGCCATTTTCACTATCCGGTATAGGTTTATCCCTTTCGCCATTGGGCAAGGGACTCTTCGTTCATCTTGATGTATTCTGCGCTCTTGGCTTCCTTGGCCAGTTCGAGCGATTTGAGGGCGGCATCGATAGCCCCCTGCGTATCCCCAAGCTCTGCATGGATCAGGGACTTGGTCCGGTACACCCAGAATTTCTCGTAGCCCATGCCGATTGCTTTGTTGACCCATTCGAGTGCCTGCTTCGGGTTCTTCTTCTCACTCAGGTAGTAGGAGGCGGCCGAGTAGTAATCATTTGATGTCGGTCCGGCCATGACTTTGGCGATGCTGGCCTCAACCGCAGCATCCGTATTCATCGAAACGGGTACCGCTACGACGACATCATCCCACTTGAAATAGAGATCACCCCCTTTGTTGGTGAGATTGTCAAACGCGATCAGGAAGGATTCCGTGGCGGCATTTTTGGGCATTTTCATGACCGGTGCGGAGACGGAGACAGGTTGTACATCCGAACTGACATAACCGTCCCAGCTGCCATTGGTATAGGGATACAGCATGACGGTCCATGTCTTTTCGCCGGGCTTGGTCAGCAGTGCGTAAGCACCTTTCTTGACTTCCGCTCCGCCGAAGGTGACATCATCGCTGAAGGTGATTTTGGTGGCGCTGTTGGCACCCGTACGCCATGGCGTATCATAGGGCACAAGGTCCCCGAAGATCTTCCGGCCTTTCATGCTGGGTCGGGAATACTCCACGGAAATATCCACCAGGCCGATCCGCTGTTCCACTTTTGCAGCGGGACTTTGTGCCGGTGTCTGGATTTGCGCTTTCAGGCCCAGGAAAGAGGCCATCATGAGAACGAAGAGTAATACGGTTTTTTTCATTTTGTAAAGTTTAAATGAATGGAATATGGAACGGTAACACCACCGGGGGCGGAAGGTTGAGGGTGTTCAAAAAAAAAAGCACCCCCCGGGGGAAGTGCCTGTCAGTGACTGCGCTGGGACTTGAACCCAGGACCCACGGCTTAAAAGACCGTTGCTCTACCGACTGAGCTACGCAGTCTGCTTTTTGCACCTTTGCGCAAACAGGGCGCAAATATATGAATTTATCGTATAGATGCCGGGAGGGGCGGGATTATTCCTCTTCCGCCTCCGCCTGGGCGCCCAACTCCCTTTCCGCGTCTTCCATCTGCACAAAATCAATGGATTCGGCTACCGTAGGGACGATCGCCAGGATCGTATCGAGACGGGAAATCTTGATCAGCTTTTCGACACTCGGATGCTGGATACCGGTGATCACGTAACTGCCGTAATCCTTCCATAAACGGTTGGCCGTGAGGATGGCGCTCAGACCGGATGAATCCACATATTTGACCTGGCTGAGATCAAAAATCAGGTTGCGAACCCCTTCGTTGCGCAAAAACACAAACTCGGATTTCAGATCCGGGGCAATCAGCGAATTAAGGTTTTCCTCATCCAGCGAAAGGATGGAATATTGGTCTTGTTTGTCTAAAGTGAACTTCATCTCGGGCGGCTTGGCTTTGAAACGATGGCGGCATATATGCCGGTCCGGCCGCAAAAGTACCCTATTTCCCTCTAATTTTACATCCACCGCCCATCCTGCATCACCCGCTGAACGGTGAATGAACAAATTGCCCGTAAAAATCATTTTTAACATGGCCAAAACACATTTTTCCCCGCTTTCTGTGTCTTATGTGTATGGACATGCCGCAAGTGACAAAACGGCACAATCCCCGACAACAACCGATTATTTGGCAGGTTGAAAGGGCTTTTTACCCGTTTGGAACCATTTTGGAGGGTGTTGTAATCCAGAAGTGGTACTTTTATAGAATGTTCTTATATTGGAGTTTCATTTAATATATACGTCGATCACACATGAACCGTAAATTCTCGCCCAAAGTCAAGAAGATCATCTCGCTTAGCCGGTATGAAGCGCTTCGACTGGGTCACGATTACATTGGCACCGAGCATCTCCTCCTGGGAATGCTGCAGGACAATGATAATCTAGCCGTCCGGGTGCTGGACGCCATGGACGTTGACTTTACCGAACTCAAATTCAAAATTGAGGATACCATCTCCGAGAATCGCACCGAACAGACCCCCGTTTCCGCCGGAAACGTACCCCTCAACCGCCAGGCAGAACGGGTACTGAAGGTCACCTTTCTCGAAGCGAAAAATCTCAACAGCGACGAAATCGCACCCGAACACCTGATGCTCTCGATTCTCAAACACGGGGACAACATCGCGAGCAAAGTGCTCTCTGAATTTGACATCAATTACGAATCCTATAAATCCGAACTGGAGTACGTCATCCAGGAAGAAAGCGGCAACTACCAGGAATTTATGAACCAGGGGCCCGGTGAATCCGAAGGTGCCTATGAAGAAGAAGGGGAAAAGGGACAATTCGGGGCTAAACGCGGCTCTTCTAAATCCAGAACGCCTGTCCTGGACAATTTCGGCCGCGATATCACCCGCCTGGCCGAAGAGGACAAACTCGATCCGATCATCGGCCGGGAAAATGAAATCGAACGCGTCTCCCAGATCCTCAGCCGCCGTAAGAAAAATAACCCGATCCTGATCGGGGAACCCGGCGTCGGCAAGACCGCCATCGTCGAAGGCCTTGCCCTGCGCATCATGCACCGCAAGGTCAGCCGGAACCTGTTCAACAAACGAATCGTCATGCTGGACCTCGCCGCCCTCGTAGCCGGCACCAAATATCGCGGCCAGTTTGAGGAGCGCATGAAAGCCATCATGAGTGAGCTCGAAAAATCCAGGGATGTCATCCTCTTCATTGATGAGATTCATACTATCGTCGGGGCCGGCGGAGCCACCGGATCTCTGGATGCCTCCAACATCTTCAAGCCCGCCTTGTCGCGCGGAGAATTGCAATGTATCGGTGCTTCCACCCTGGACGAATACCGCCAGCATATTGAAAAAGACGGTGCCCTGGATCGCCGCTTCCAAAAGGTGCTGGTTGATCCGCCTTCTGCTGAAGAAGCCGAACATATCCTGCACAACATCAAACCCAAATACGAAGAGTTTCACAATGTTGCCTATTCGGATGAAGCCATCAAAGCCTGCGTCAAACTGAGTGACCGGTACATCAGCGATCGTTTTCTTCCGGACAAGGCCATCGACGTGCTCGATGAAGTGGGTGCACGGGTCCATCTCAAAAACATCCACGTCCCCAAACACATCGAAGAACTCGAAGCACAGATCGAAGAGGTCAAGGAAGAAAAAAACAAGGCGGTCAAGAGCCAGCAATATGAAAAGGCCGCAGACCTCCGCGATCATGAATCCAAGCTCGTGCGGAAACTGGAAAAAGCGAAGGAAGACTGGGAAGAAGAATCCAAGACGAGGAAATACCCTGTGACCGATGAGGACATTGCCGAAGTCGTCGCCATGATGACCGGTATCCCCGTCAAACGGGTGGCGCAAAGCGAAAGCAAGAAACTGGTCGGCATGACCAATGACCTCAAGAAAGTGATCATTGGACAGGATGAAGCCATCATCAAGGTCTGCAAGGCTATTCAGCGCAACCGCGTTGGTCTCAAAGATCCGTCGAAACCCATAGGCTCGTTCATTTTCCTGGGGCCAACAGGGGTCGGCAAGACCGAATTGGCCAAAGCATTGGCCCGCTACCTGTTTGATACCGAAGACGCCCTGATTCGCATCGATATGAGCGAATACATGGAGAAATTCTCCGTCAGCCGGCTTATCGGGGCTCCTCCCGGATACGTCGGTTACGAAGAAGGTGGCCAATTGACCGAAAAAGTCCGTCGCAAACCTTACAGCGTGGTGCTGCTCGATGAGATCGAAAAAGCACATCCGGATGTTTATAATATTTTGCTGCAGGTGCTGGATGACGGGCAACTGACGGATGGCCTCGGACGCAAGGTGGATTTCAAAAACACGCTCATCATCATGACGTCCAATATCGGGGTACGCCAGCTCAAAGATTTTGGACAGGGCGTGGGTTTCGCCACCAAAGCACGCCAGGAAGCCGCAGAAGACCTGACAAAATCCGTGATCCAGAGCGCGCTCAAAAGGACCTTCAGTCCAGAGTTCCTCAACCGGATCGATGATGTCGTGATCTTCAACAGCCTCGACCGGCCGCATATCCATCAGATCATCGATATCACCCTGGCTGACCTCTACAAGCGGATGGCCAATATGGGATTCACGATTTCCCTGACAGACTCAGCCAAAGATTTTGTCGCGGAAAAAGGATTTGACCCGCAATTCGGAGCCAGGCCGTTGCACCGGGCCATCCAGAAATACATCGAAGACCCGTTGGCGGAGTTTATCCTCAACGAGACCCCGCCCGAAGGCAGCCAGCTGATTGCGGACCTGAATACCGAAACGCAGGAACTCGTGATCCGCCAGGAAGTCATGGAAAAAGAAAATACATGAGTATTTACCGGTCCGGAGCATTAATTTTGTCCTCACAAGCATAAGCATTGAGCCATTATTATTGCTCCGGTCACGCTATATCAACCATCGCAGCACCCGCTGTTCACACAGGCAGAACACCATCCCGGTGTTCCCTTTTCCTTAACCTAAAGTCATACACATTTGGCTAATCGATTTCCCACTTCTAATACCTCCAGGCAAGACGACGCGAAATTCCAATTCAAGATCAACGCGGATATCCGGGTTCCTGAAATCCGTCTTGTCGGTGACAATCTCGACGAAGTCAGCGAAGCGGCCGGTCGCCCGGTCGAACCCGGCATCTACCCTACCCGCCAGGTGCGCAACTGGGCGGAAACCATGGGCCAGGACCTGGTCATGATTTCCCCCAATGCCGAACCGCCGGTCTGCCGGATCATCGAATTCAACAAATTCCTTTATAACAAACGGAAAAAGGAAAAAGAAATCAAGGCCAATACGTCCAAAACCGTGATCAAGGAGATCCGTTTCGGACCCAATACGGATGACCATGATTTTGAATTTAAGGTCAAACACGCCACCAAATTCCTCGAAGAAGGCTCCAAAGTAAAGGCCTATGTCCATTTCCGCGGCCGGACCATCGTCTTTAAGGAAAGAGGAGAACTGCTCCTCCTCAAGATGCTCAAGGAATTGGAGGAATTCGGCGCCGCCGAGAGCCTGCCCAAGATGGAAGGCCGCCGGATGATCGTCATGATCGCCCCCAAAAAGAAAAAGTAAGGTTCCAGGACCTCTTGGAAATTAGGGATTTACCGCTATCTTTGCAGTCCTTTTTAATAAAAATCGACGGGCTATGCCAAAGATGAAGACCCACAGCAGCGCTAAAAAGCGTTTTAAAGTTACCGGTTCCGGTAAGGTGAAGCGCTTCCAGGCCAATACCTCCCACCGCATGCGGAACAAGGACAAGAACACCAAACTGCGATTGTCCGGCTCCACCGTGGTGAGCGTAGCCGATGAGCCCCGGGTAAAAAGAATGCTGGCCCAGTAATCCCGATTGTTTCACTGTCTGCCAGGCCCAAAGCGATGACTTTCATCCCCTGTCAGATCCAACTCAAATCAAATGCCTAGATCAGTCAACGCGGTAGCCTCGCGAAAAAGAAGGAAAAAGATTTTAAAAGCCACCAAAGGCTTTTTTGGCGCCCGCCGCAATGTCTATACCGTTGCGAAAAATGCCCTGGACAAAGCGATGGGCTATGCCTATGACCATCGCCGGCTCAAAAAACGTGCTTTCCGCCGCCTCTGGATCGCCCGGATTAATGCCGCCGCCAGGATGAACGGTACCACCTATTCAAAACTCATCCATAAACTGGAAGCTGCCCGGATCCAACTCAACCGCAAGACACTCGCGGACCTGGCGTTGAACCACCCGGAAGCGTTCAAAGCGGTCATCCAGGCCGCCGGATAAAAACGAAAAACTTATTCCGGCAAGTCTCTCACCCATTCTGGAACTGGAATAGTTAAAACGCCCGATCCCGAGGTCATACTTTGGATCGGGTTTTTGTTTCCCCCCACCGCTAATGACGCATCGCCTCTACCGGATCCAGCCGGGCCGCCTGCCAGGCAGGGATAAGCCCTGACAAGATCCCGATCACCAGCGCCAGGACAAGGGCGATGATAAGGTTACCGACGGACAGGTAGATGTCATAATGAAAAGCCGAGCTGGCCAGTTTCAAAACCGCCACGACAATAGCCAGACCGATGACGGCGCCCATCAGGCAGAGGACGACGGATTCGATCAGAAATTCGAGCAGAATGATGCTCTGCCGTGCCCCCAATGCTTTTTTGATCCCAATGATATTGGTCCTCTCCTTGACGGACACAAACATGATATTGGCGACACTGAACATCCCGACCAGGATCGAAAAACCACCGATAAAAATGCCCACGACATTCATGGTCGAAAAGACCGGGGCAATCAGCGTGGTAAACATAGACAATTGGTTGATGGCGAAATTCTCGCTTTCCCTCGGCTTGATCTTTCGCGCCGACCGCAGGATACCGGTGATTTCATCCCGTAAATCCTCCAGGGACACCCCCGGGTTGGCCTTGACATTGAGGGACGCTCCCCAGTTGTTTCCGGATTTGACATTGACGATTTTCCTGGCCGTGTTATAGGCAATGATGACTGCTTCGTCAAACTGGAAAATATTGATGAGCGTGTTTCCTTCCTTTTTCAACACCCCGACCACCTGGAAATCCATCCCCTTGATTTTTACCTGCTTACCGATGGGCTCGATGGTCCCGAAAAGCTCTTCTGCCAACTGGGCGCCCAAAATGACGCGGTTGGTTCCGGTGGCTGATTCAAACGGGGTAAAAAAGCGCCCTTTGTCAAATTCAAGATTGAAGATCGTCGCATAATCATCCGTGACACCAGCCATGTATCCGCCTTCTACACTGTTACTGCCAAATTTGAGTGTCCGTCCCGGAATGAAAACAGCGAAACTCGCGAAATCGGACAACTTCGTTTTTTTCTTGATGGCCTCAAGGTCATGGTAGCTCGGCTCAGGCCGTTGCATATATTTCCACCAGTTCTGATGGGGATCCTCATTCCAGGGCATCTTGTCAATATAGAGCACGTCGTTGCCCAGTTTCTCGAAACTCGTGCTGATATTTTCTTTCAGGGAGTCGACGGCAGACAAAACCGAAATGATGCAAATGATCCCGATACTGATCCCTGTCAGGGAGAGGAAACTCCGCAGCTTGTTGGCTGACAGTTGCTGAAAAGCCTGGATAAAACTCTCGTAGATGACCTTGACGAAAAGCATGCTTAAAACTAAGGATTTCCTGCCCACGGGGCCCGGGCAAATCGATCAAGCCACCCGATCTGACGACCTGCCGGCCTCCCGGCTCGGGCCGGAGTTCCTAAGAGAATCCTAATTCGCCTGAAAATAAGGCTGTTAAACTTGCTTTTTGGGTGCCCGGGATGTTATCTTTGCGCTCCGATTTTTCAAGCCTTCATTATGCGTACCAAACTTTCACAGTTCTCGTTCGACCTTCCGGAAAAACTGATCGCCAAGTATCCTGCCAAAGAAAGGGATGAATCCCGATTGCTGGTGGTCCACCGGAAAACGGGCCTGATGGAAAATAAAATGTTTAAGAACATCCTCGATTATTTCGATGACGGGGACTGCATGATCTTCAACAATACGAAAGTGTTCCCGGCCCGCCTTTATGGCAGAAAGGAAAAAACGGATGCCGAAATCGAAGTGTTTCTTCTCCGGGAACTCAATTCCCGGGCTCGTCTCTGGGATGTCCTGGTCGATCCTGCCAGGAAGATTCGCGTAGGCAATAAACTCTATTTCCTCGACAAAAAAGGAAATGAAATCCTCGTCGCCGAAGTGGTGGACAATACGACATCCCGCGGCAGGACAATCCGCTTTTTGTTTGATGGCTCGGATGAAGAATTCAATGCCCTGCTGCGTTCCCAGGGCCAGACCCCGCTTCCCAAATACATCAACCGGCGCGCAGAGGAAATGGACAAGGAGCGTTACCAGACCATTTACGCCAAAGAAGAAGGCGCCGTGGCTGCACCGACTGCAGGACTGCACTTCACGCGCGAACTGATGAAACGCCTGGAGATCAAAGGGGTTCACTTCGCCGAACTCACCTTACACGTCGGACTGGGCACTTTCCGCAGCATTGATGTGGAAGATTTGTCCAAGCATAAGATGGATGCCGAGTATTTCCGGATCACGGATGAGGCCGCCAGCATTGTCAATGAATCCAAGCGCGGAGGCCATAAAGTTTGCGTGGTAGGCACCACTTCCATGCGCGCGGTGGAGTCCGCCGTCAGTGCCAATGGATTTTTGAAACCCGCGGAAGGCTGGACCAATAAGTTTATCTATCCTCCGTATGACTTTACGCTCCCGGATGCGATGGTCACCAACTTCCATATGCCTAAATCAAGCCTGCTCATCATGGTTTGCGCTTTTGGCGGTTATGAACTGATCATGGACGCCTATAAAAAGGCGATCAAAGACAAATTCCGATTTTATACGTATGGCGATGCCATGCTGATCCTCTGATCTGCATAGGTACCTCTTTTCCGCATATATAATCTCTTGATTAGGAGGTTTGTATATTTAGTAATTGACCTAAAAAAAACCTGTAAAGACCTTGCGCACCAACGCAGATTATTTACATTTGCAGCAAAATGCGGGAAGGAACTCCAGGCATCCAGGCGTTGTTTCCAGCAGCATACAATGTTTTTTTTCACCTTATAGATTTTGATCCATGTATTGGACACTTGAACTCGCGCATCACCTGGAGGAAGCCCCCTGGCCGGCTACCCGGGACGAATTGATTGACTACGCCATCCGTTCGGGTGCGCCCCTGGAGGTCATCGAGAATCTCCAGGAAATGGAGGACGAAGGAGAGCTCTTCGAGAGCATTGAAGATATCTGGCCGGATTACCCCCGTAAAGACGACTTCCTGTTTAACGAAGACGAATACTGATCTCAACCGGGCTTACGCCAGATTGTTTGTCGAAGAAAAGCCTTGCCGGTGATCCGGCAAGGCTTTTCCTTTTCCCGTAAAAACGGTTACGTTTGTACCCGGCATGCATACGGGTCAGCGCAAAATCATCATCGCCATTGATGGATATTCATCCTGCGGGAAGAGTACACTGGCCACCGGCCTGGCGAAACGCCTCCAATACCTGCACGTCGATTCCGGCGCCATGTACAGGGCCGTGACCCTCCATTTCCTCCGCCATCACATTGATATCCGGGATGAACAGGACGTGAGGGATGCCTTGCGCGGAATCTCCATTCACCTGAGTTTCGACCACGAAACACAGGTCACCTGGCTCAATCATGAAAATGTCAATGACGCCATCCGGGCACCGGAAGTCAATCAGCTCGTCAGCCCGGTCTCCACGCTGACCGCCGTCAGAAAGGAAATGGTTGCCCAGCAGCGCCGCATGGGTAATCACAAGGGAATCGTCATGGATGGCCGGGATATCGGGACAGTCGTTTTCCCCGAAGCCGAACTGAAACTTTTTCTCACCGCAGAGACGGAAGTCAGGGTAGAAAGACGTTGGCTTGAACTCCAGGCCAAGGGCCTCGCCGTCACCCGGGACGAAGTACGCATCAATCTGCTGGAACGCGATCATATCGATTCTACACGTGAAGACTCGCCCCTGCGCCAGGCTCCGGATGCCATGGTCATTGATACGAGTTATCTGACCCCTAAAGAACAGCTCCAGATCGCTTTTGACCTCGCCAGGGCGATCATCGAAAAACCCGTTGACTCCTTCACGGATTGATCATCAGGGCCGCGGTAGGTAAATCACACGTCCACATTCTTTTTTTATCCAACCATCATCGAGGTTGACCAGAATGACATGTTGCCAGTCCCCGATGGCATCCCTTACGACGATTTTTTCCCCGGGTGACAACAGCCGTACCGAAGGGCTTTCTTCTGCCGGTGCCTGCCTGAGGGCACAAGGCTGCATGACAATACTTTCATCCTTCCGGGCCAACTGCCGGTATGATACCGCTGCGGTCAGCAGCATGATGCCTCCCGCCAGGGCGACCAACCAGGGAGCCGCTCCCCGGACCATTACTTTCACTGGTAACAATCCCCGTATGGCCATGTGGTGAAGGACAAACAACAGGATAGCGATCAATCCCAGGAAAGCCCAGGTGCCCGGTCGGAACAGCATCAGGTATCCGTGATACCAGCGTGACAAAAAAAATGGCTCGATGGGGATAACGGCATCCGGGATGTTTTTGCGCTCGGCCATGCGTTGTTTCGTCAGCCGGTCATCCAATGGTTTTAATCGCAGCCCTTGCTCAAAAGCATAAACAGCCTCTGCCGTTTGACCGAGATGCGCATACGCCATGCCGATATTATAGTACAAACCGGCATCGGGAGAAGTAGCGGCAACCCCTTTCCAGATATCGATTGCTTCCTGGTATTTTTTAGCCTCATAGCTTTGCCCGGCAGCCTCCAACCTGTGCGCATCCGACGCTGGCGCCGGTATGCACCGAACCGCCACGATGGAAAAAATCAGGAGGAGAAAGCTATGCTTCATTTCAATAAGTCATCAAAAGTGAGAGGCCGTTCGGATTCCCTCCATGCAAATCCTTCCAGGCGTAATTTCCGGTGATCGGCTTCTGACATGGGTAAAAACTGGGAGGTATTCTCCCCAAAGTATTTCAGCCATTCTATTTGACCCGACAGGAAGGTGAAGTGCATTTTGCTGCAGATGGTCTTATTGACGCCGATAAACGCCTTTTGGTCATCCTGCGCATAGTAGATGGATTCCGCGTTGCCGGCAACCCACATATCTTTCACCTCGCTGCTGTCAAACTGGGCGAGGATAGTTCTACCCTTGATCTGATCATAAAAGGTCTTCATGATTTCTGATATGATCAGGGCGCGTTGTAACAGGGTAATGCGATGGATGCGTTTATCCCGCAGGGTCAGGGTAATCGTGTCAGCACTGAATTGCGAACTGTCTGACCATAATAAAGGCTCGCCATAAAATGTAAACAGGCTGTCCCGTCCGTGGAAAACAAGTGAGTCGGTTCGTCCCTGCATATCAGACTTAAATAATAGAACGTGATGGTACGCCCGGATCATGCGGATCGTATCCCCGGTGCCGGTAGTATCATATTCATTCCACATGTTCAGGGTATCCGCCGCTATGTACAGCGTGTCTCCGTCGACAAGGCTGTAAAACCAGGGACGATGGATACCATAAGCCAGGACGAATTCATCCTTTTTGGAAAATTTCATAATGTCCGTGTGCAGCCCGACATCACTGCTGGTATCACTCCACATCACATTGCCTTCCGCTGTACCCAGGCCGGTCGCCTGGTCATAATTGGACTGATCCGCGATCATGACCCAGCTATCATCGCTGATCTGCCCCCGGCCAATCGTGGTCACCTGGTCCGTCTGCGCGTTATACCGGATCTCCGGACTATGTACCGTTCGCGTACTGTCCTTGTAAAATGCAGGATCCCCGAGGATCCGTGTTTCACCCGTTCGCTCCACATAGTGCAAAGCGCTTCCGGTGATGTGTTTGATGCCCTCCTCCACCACCACATGCCCCAGCATGTGCACAACACCGACATCCGAAAGGTAACGGATGGTATCGGCCGTGGCACTTTTCCGGCCTTCGACATATTGTGCGTGGCGATTAAACTCGGATACCTTTTTCGCCAAGTCATAGTAGCCGGATTCACAATAGATCTTGGCCTTGTCCGTATAAATATTGGTTGGACCGGTAAACAGCACTTTGGCGGAATCCGCCAGGTAACGCATCGAATCCGCCGCGAGATTGAAGGCTGAATGGAGGACGATAACGCTGTCCTGGAATTTCACTTCCTCCCGGTCCGCATAATAGATCCCTCGCCTCGAGGTAACCTGCAGATCCTGATCCACCAGGGTGCCACCCTGGTGGTATTCGCCATACCGTTCTCCCAGGTGATAGCTCAGGTTTTTAGTCCACAATTGCTTCCGGCCCTGTCGCAGTGCTACCTCCCCCACCAGTTCGGCGACATCCTCCTCCCGGGTATAGTATAATGTATCGGTAAATACCTCGAGCGAATCCCCCTGCTGGATGACGACGTTGCCATAGGCAAAGACCCTGTCTTCATTAAAGATGACGGCCGAATCCGCATAAATATTGGTGCTGTCAATCCGGAGCTGAAGTCCGTTCGAGATCCATTTGGCCGCTTCGGCCCCCTGCAGGTCCTCAACCAGCTTGCCGAAATGGTCAATGATGATAAGCCCTTTTTTGGTGGTATCCGCCGGAAAGGCACCTGACTGGGCGGACAGCCAAATCGGTAACCCCAACAGCATGAGCAGAATCGGCAATTTCCGGCTGGTGAAAATGGGTATCATCACAGCAAAAGTAAACGCTCCCGGGCTTATTCCTGTTGCAGGACCAGTTCACTGAGTTCCTCCCCCAAAAGACTGGCCAGGGCAATCCCGATCCCGGAGAGGCGAACACCCACATAAACCCCCCGCCGGACACGCGCGATGATTGGACTTTTTATGCTACCGATCCCGATGATCCCGCTCCATTGGTAGTCCATCCGGCAGGTAGTTGGATCGGCCAGATGGGTATACAGAAAATCCTGCAAAGCTTCCAGGACAACCGGGTTCCGTCCGAATTGATCCGTATTTTCCTTTTCCAGATCCGCATTGCGGGCTCCGCCGAGCAGGATACGGTTGCCGATATTCCGGAAATAATAAAAGCCCTTGTCATAATGAAAAGAGCCTTTCCAGGGTAAGTTCCCAACCGGGGAGGTAACAAGAACATGGTTGCGCGCTCCATGAACGTCAAGATCAGGCAACAATTGGCGGGCAAACGCATTGGTGGTCACCACCACTTTGGAAGCCAGGATAGGGATGGCAGAGGGATGAACCAGCCGTATATGATCGTCCGCTTCCTCGATTGTCTCAATCGGCCATCCCATGTGTATTTTTCCACCGAGGGCGAGATACCTGGTGGTAAGATCCTGCATCATATACCCCGGATGCAACTGTCCATCCAAAGGATTAAACAGGGCATGTGTGAATCCCCGTATCCCGTTCGGTACTGGTGAAGGGGTAAAAAGGTTTTTATGCCCGATGGCTTCTTCCAGGAGTTGGTTGAGGTAAGAAAGACGGGGAGCGATCTCCTCAAATTGTGAAGGGTGAAACAATTCATATCCACCCAGGGTCTCAAATCGGACCTTGTTCAGGTCAAGACGGCTGCGAAGTTTTTCCAATCCCCTGTAACGTTTTTGAACCAGGCTGACAGCGGAAAGTTCCCCCATCTTTTGGATATCTTCCAGGATCTCGGATGGGCTCCCGAAAGTGGAAAAACCCGCGTTTCGGGTGCTTGCGCCTAAGGAAATAAACCAACGATCGACGACCAGGACTTTCAGATCTGGTTTTCGTTCCAGCAAAGAAATACCGGTACTGATGCCGCTGATGCCAGCCCCGATGATGCAGACATCCCATCGCTGGTGATAGGCTTCAAATTCCCAAAAACTGAAATCCTGTTTCATCCTGAGTCACCGCTTGGACGACGGTTAATGTGGCTAAGCTAAGGTATGCAGGGTTTTATTTCAGCGCAGACGATCCATTGATTTGACCAGCTGTTCGTCCTTGCGGATAGCCCGGTTGGCTAAAAATCCAAACACCAGGGAGGTCACCGGAACAAACAGGCCCGCCTGGAGATGCGCTTGGGAAGAAAATGCGGTCAGCAGGGATGTATCCCCCTGGTAGAGAAAATAAAATCCGGCAAGCAGCAGTAAAGAGATCAGCATAACACCGGATACAATCCGCTTTTGATTTTTCCGGTTGTTGAATAGAAATATTGCCGCCACCGAAAAGAGGATGCCTGCCACCG
Source organism: uncultured Saprospiraceae bacterium (assembly GCA_964617515.1). Classification (GTDB taxonomy): domain Bacteria; phylum Bacteroidota; class Bacteroidia; order Chitinophagales; family Saprospiraceae; genus Opimibacter. The sequence goes on from CAZTXO010000063.1 coordinate 19,159, forward strand.
TGAGAATAAGCAGGGCCATGTGATCCTGGATGGTATAGGATCGATCCGTGAGAAAACCTGCCTGCACGGTATCACTGGTAGCCAGCGGCAGGACGAAAAGGGATGCTAATGCCAGGGCCGCCAGGAACAGGTAAATGGATTGAACGCGTTGTATCATGGATTTTAAACTTAGGGTTTAGGTCTCCGGCAATCTTCCCCGCAGGCTTTAACGGGTGGGGCAAAAATGATGCTGATACGGCGCAGGAACCGGCCATCCATCAACATGCAAACATGACCGTAATCATTTCTTCCAACTGCGGATTCCTTATCATAGGGAATCCTGGTATAAAAAGCGGAGAGTTAGGGATTCGAACCCTAGAGACCCTTTTGGAGCCTACACACTTTCC
>CAZTXO010000064.1:0-11408 GCA_964617515.1 uncultured Saprospiraceae bacterium
GTCTCCGATGGTCTCGATTATGATCCATCCGATATCAACCACTATATCTCCAGGTACCTCGGTATCCGCACGCGTGAGATAAAAGTGCCTAAAAACTTCCTCCTGGCCGTATCCTACGTTCGCCTGGCCCTGGCCCGTATGCGCCGAAAGCCCCTGCATATCAGTCCCTATAAGATCCATGAGATCACTTCGCGCAATTGGCGCGTCGACAATTCCAAGATGGTACGCGAACTTGATTTTAAACCGCACTTCACACTGGAGTCGGGGCTGAAGGATGCCCTGTCGGATGATCAGTTCATATAATAAAAAAGGCGCTCCGGGAGCGCCTTTTTTATTTCATTAACCCATCACCGGGTTTAGCACTTTATCCGTGTATTGCCCGTTCTTCAACTTATCCGCCACCGCGGTAAACGCATGCAGCGTCTGCTCGATGTCCGCATCCGTATGTGTGGCAGTCGGGATCATGCGCAGCAGGATCATGCCTTTGGGGATGACCGGGTACATGATCATCGACGTAAACACGCCGTATGTTTCCCGCATATCATAGACGAGTTGCGTGGCTTCAAACGGCGTACCGCTCAGGTACACCGGGGTCACGACCGTATTGGTGTCCCCGATATTGAAGCCCCGCTCCTTCAGGCCTTTTTGCAGTTTGAGCGCCACGTCCCAGAGTTTATCCTTGTATTCCGGATGCCTGGAGATCAGTTCCAGGCGTTTCATATTGCCTTCGATCAGCGGCATCGGGAGCGATTTAGCGTGGATCTGGGACCGCATCGCGTACTGCAGGTATTGGATGATATCGGCATCGCCGGCGAGGAAGCCGCCGATGGAGGCAAAGGATTTGGCAAACGTCGAAAAATAAATGTCAATCGCATCCTGGCAACCCTGTTCCACACCCGCGCCACGACCGCCTTCGCCGAGCGTACCGAAACCATGCGCGTCATCGACGAAAAACCGGAAATTGTATTTTTTCTTGAGCGCCGCGATTTCTTTCAGGATACCCTGGTCGCCGCGCATGCCAAACACACCTTCCGTCACCACGAGGATGCCGCCTCCCTTCTCATCTGTCCACTTCTTCGCCCGTTCCAGGTTTTTCTCGACACTATCGATATCATTGTGCTTGTAGGCAAACCGTTCTCCGATGTGCAGGCGGGTGCCGTCAATGATACAGCCATGGCTCTCGGCATCATAGACCACGGCGTCATGCCGGCTCAGGAGGGAGTCAATAGCGGAGACGACACCGGGATACCCATAGTTGACGACTGCCGCAGCCTCTTTGTACACATAAGCCGCAAGCCTTCTTTCGAATTCTTTATGCAGGGAGGTCTCACCGGTCATCAGGCGGGCTCCCATCGGGTAACCCAAACCCCACTTGGCGGCTGCTTCCGCATCCGCTTTTCGCACCTCGGGGTGATTGGCCAGGCCGAGATAGTTATTGATGCTCCAGATCACCACTTCCTTTCCGCGGAACTTCATCCGGGAACCAATTTCCCCTTCCAGTTCAGGGAACATATAGTATCCTTCCCCAAGGTGGGCGTATTGTCCAAGGGGCCCACGTTGTTTACGGATCCGTTCAAATATTTCCATAGTTTTTGATGTATTTGTTGAAAACACGTTCTAATCGTCGTTGTATCTGGTAGCTGGGCGCATAATCCGCGATCTTGCGGATAAAGCCTTGTTTTTGCATCCAGCCGTTGTTGTAAATCTTGCTCAGGTATTTGCTTCCATGATCGGCAAAAAGGAGCACCACCACATCGCTTGACCGGAATTCGCGCCGCATCCGCATAAACGCCTCTACAACGGCGCCGCTGCTGTAACCGACAAAGATGCCTTCGCTCTTGGTGATCTGCCGGGCCCGGAAAGCGCTGCTGCGGTCATCGACTTTTACGAAACGGTCGATGACATCAAATAGCACGTTGGATGGGATGATATTTTTTCCCACGCCTTCGAGCTGGTAGGAATGAATTTCACTTTTGTCCAGGATGCCCGTCTGGTGAAATTTGGTCAGTACGGATCCTTCTGCGTCAACGCCGATCACCTTGATATCCGGATTTTGTTCCTTGAGATATTTGCCAGCCCCGGATATCGTGCCCCCGGTTCCGCAGGTGGCCATGTAATGGGTGATGAGCCCGCCGGTTTGCTGCCAGAGCTCCGGACCGGTGCTCATGTAATGCGCATCGACATTGGTCCGGTTGTAATACTGGTTGACGTAAAAGGAGTTGGGAATTTCCCGGGATAAACGTTCCGCCTGGCTGTAATAGGATTGAGGATCGTCAGAAGGGACATGGTTGGGACAAACGATCACGTCCGCCCCCAGCGCTTTCAGTTGCTGTATTTTTTCCTCCGCACTTTTATCCGTCGTGGTGAGAATGCATTTATAGCCCTTGACGATACAGGCCATAGCAATCGAGTAACCGGTATTGCCCGAGGTGGATTCGATGATGGTGCCACCGGGTTGGATAAGCCCCTGTTTTTCGGCGGCTTCGATGACGGCAATCCCGATCCGGTCTTTGGCGCTCAGCCCGGGGTTGAAAGCTTCAATTTTGCCAAGGACAAGGCAACCTCCCAGTTCAGATAAGCCGTGCAATTTCACCAAAGGCGTATTGCCCACGGTCTGCATGATATTATCATACCACTGCGGCTTGAGTTGGGATGAATCCTCAGTCATCTCGGTTGATTCAGTTTGCGGTTTTGGGTGGTGCGCATGACAAAGATATACGTTTCACCGGGAGCTCGGAAAAACCGGCCAAATTTCATCCTAATCAATTGGTTTTTAAGGCTATATATAGTAAAAAAAAGAGAGTCGGTCATAGACCGACTCTCTTTCAATCACCTGAAAAGGATTACTTCTTGTTCGACACGGTTTTAGCGGGGGTTGCGCTGGTATTGGTGCTGGTATTGCTGCTGGCGGCGGAGGATTTCATCTTATCCGCGCAGCAGGATTTGCTGGCTGCACCGGCTGCACAGCAGCTTTTGCCACTGGCGGAGGTGTTTTTCGGGGCACAGCCGGCTCCTTTACTTTCCTGTTCTACCTGCGAGGGAGACACATTGACAAACGTGCTCGTCGCCGGATCGAAATTGAGCGCTACATAGCTGACAGCACCATCATGGCAGGTTTGCTTGCGTACGTAGCTTACCTCGCCGGTCACCGGGTTGGTCCTGGGCTCGATCGTCGGATCCAGGGAAGCCATCTTGGCGGCAGCGGTCAGATAGTCCGCGGGAATGGAGGTGCTGGCATCAGCAACTTTAGCCTGGCAGGAAGCAGATTTTTTCCCGGCACAGCAGGCGGGTGTCTGAGCCTGTACACTGACCGTCAGCGCGGACAGCAGGAAGAGAGCGAAAAGGATTTGTTTCATTGTATCAGCGTGTTTTAAGTTAAAGTCGATAAAAAGCTTATGGTTCCAAAGATAATGCCCTTTTGGTCACCGTTCTTGTTAAAATCTATAATTTAACGATTGACTTAACAGTACTTTAACGAGTGTTCCTCAAGTATGGTTCAAATGACCCGGATATTCATATGGCTGGTGTTGGCAGGGACGGTTTTTTCCTGCAGGTCTTCCACGGATTTCTCCGGGAGCAATCATTTAGACCAGCTCCATTTTGGCCAGGGCGGAGGTTTTTCCGGGGCCGTCCGGTACTTTGTCTTGGTGAGGGATGGAAAACTTTTTCAGCGGGGGCAAATGGACACCAGCTTCACCTTCATCTCCAGGTGGCCCGCTGATTTTACGCAGCAGCTGTTTCAGAGTTACCAGGCACTCCGGTTAGACACCGTGCAGCTCTATGAACCGGGCGATCTCTACTACTTTATCGAATACAGAGCCAAATCTTCCGGGCGGCACCGCATCGTCTGGGGAAGAAGCGGCGTGCCCGTTCCTGAAAATATTACCAGGTATTATAACTTGCTCTACAAATCCACAAAAGCAAAATCATGAGAACATTCCTATCCCTCCTGCTCTCGGCAGCCATTTGGTCTGGTGCCTCCGGTCAGACACCGATGAAATCTTTCCCGGATGTACCCTATGTAGCCCCTAAACCGCTTCAAACCATTCAGGCACTCCAGGGTGGCATTTCGCCCGGACGAATCGCGGCAGGGCTCTCCCAAAACCAATTGCATTCCCTGCGCACCTCGCTGGAAGCTATCGAGCACTATCGCATTCTGCCCTCCGGGAGTTTTTGGGTGGAACTGCGGCCCAATAATCTCTGGCAGGATCGGGCGTCAGTCTCTGAAGTGATTGAAAAAATTGTCCCGGTGAAACAGCAAAAATTGCCCTGGGCATTAGAGTGGCAGGTGGTTTCAGAAGAAAAGGACGAACGACGTGTCGATCATATTCGTATACAGCAAAGATTGGGGGGGCACCCGGTCAAAGGGCAGGATGCTGTCCTGCACCTCGTGGATGGCCAGCTGATGTCCCTCAACGGGTTTGCCTGGACGGGGGCATTACCCCAAAAACTACCGGCACCCGTTTCGAGCCATGAGGCTACAGAAGCCGCACAGCAAAATCTTGAGGATCAGGGCGTAAAATTCACGCCGCGGAAAACCTTCGTCGCCCTTCAAATTCCGGCTGATACTGCCAGCCTGATCTGGATTCCGCAAAACGGGCAATTGGTCCTGGCGTATGCGGTGGAACTGCATCCCAATGCGATCGATCACTGGACCGTGTATGTCAACGCCTCCACAAAAGAGATTATGCAAGCCATTTCACAGAAATGCGCATTTTCTCCTTCCACGCTGTTCCATTTCCCTTCAGTAAATACGGCAACTGCGGAGGATGAAGCACATAACCAGTCTTCGTGCCTGGAATCGGCTCTTGCCGCCCCGGTGATGGATGGGGCAACCGTCACGACAGACCAGGATTTGTTGGGCGCCAACCGTACGGTCAACGGCTACCAGGTCGGAGCCAACTTTTTCATGATCGATGCCAGCCGTCTCAGCATGTATCAACCCAATCAATCGGTCATGCCCAATGAGCCCGTCGGGGTGATCTGGACAATCGATGCCAAGAATTCATCCCCGTCGCAATCCAACTTTGAAGTGGTGCAGGTGTCCAATACCAACAACAACTGGAAAAACCTGGAAGTCAGCGCCCACTTCAATGCCGGCCAGGCCTTTGAATATTACCGGAACACCTTCAACCGCAACTCCATCAACGGGAACGGAGGCAACATCATCTCTATCATCAATGTCACCGATGCCAATGACAACGACATGGATAATGCATTCTGGAATGGCAGCGCCATGTTTTACGGGAACGGCAATTTCCAGTTTAAAGAACTCGCCCGCGGGCTCGATGTGGCCGGGCACGAAATGTCGCACGGCGTCATTCAGAATACGGCCAACCTGGAGTATATCGGGCAGTCCGGCGCGCTCAACGAATCTTATGCGGATGTCTTCGGCGCACTCATCGATCGTGATGACTGGAAGATCGGTGAGGACGTGGTCAACCTCTCGGCTTTTCCATCGGGTGCCTTACGTGATATGCAAAACCCGAACAATGGAGGAAATCAATTGGGCGATCCGGGATGGCAGCCCAAACACATGAATGAGTTTGTCAATCTGCCCAATACCCCAGAGAATGACAATGGGGGCGTGCACATCAACAGCGGTATTCCCAACCGGGCCTTTTTCCTGTTGGCCACGAGCATTGGAAAAGACAAGGCGGAGCAGATTTATTACAAAGCCTTGCGGGACTATCTCGTCAAATCCTCCCAGTTTGTCGATATGCGCCTGGCGGCAGAGAAAGCCGCCACGGACCTCCATGGAGGTGCCAGTGCCGAGCTCGACGCGGTACGTTCTGCCTTCAATACGGTGGGCATCGGTGGTGGTACCGGGGGCGATTATGAGGATGACATCGATGTCAACCCGGGAGACGATTTCATCATCGCGACGGACGCATCGCAATCCGATTTGTACTGGATACCTCCGGGCAATCCCTCCCAGTTTGTCAAAATGAACGTGCCGGCGCCGATCAGCCGTCCCAGCTTTACGGACGATGGGGCTTCCTGCGTCTATGTGGACATCGATCACAACCTGATCGTGATCAATTTCAACTGGGCTAACGGACTGGATTACCAGGCATTTTATATTGAACAGAACCCGCAGGGGATTTGGCGCAACATCGTCGTCTCCAAGGATGGATCCAGGATTGCTTTTACCACCAGCAATCTGCGGAACGAAATCAATGTATTTGATTTCATTTCGGGAACCGAGGATACCTATACCTTGTTCAATCCCACCACCGCCAATGGCGGGATCAACACGGGGGATGTGCTCTATCCCGATGCGATGGAGTGGGACTATTCCGGTCAGCATGTCATGTACGACGCGCTCAACCGGATTGAGAGCAATTTTGGCAATGGGATTGAATACTGGGACATTTCCTTCCTGGAAGCCTGGAATAACGCCGCCAATACGTTTGGTTCCGGCCAGATCAGCAAACTTTATAACGGGTTGCCGGAAAACGTCAGCATTGGGAATCCTTCTTTCGCCAAGAATTCTCCTTACATCATCACCTTCGACTACCTGGAAGATTTCTTTGACAACTTTGGAACCCTCCAGACGGATTATTACGTGATCGCCGCCAATATCGAATCCGGTGTAGCCAACGATATTTTCCATAACACTACCGTCGGGTACCCGAGCTATTCCCGGTTGGATGATAAGATCCTCTTTACCTACGATGACAATGGCAACATCCTCCTAGGGACCATCAATGTGCAACCCAATGACAAGACACTTCCGGTAGCCAATACGGACGTGGTGCTGATCAATGGCGCGCAAAAGGGAGTTTGGTTTATCACCGGTGCGCGAGAGTTCAATGCCACCAACGACCAGGTTGCCGGTACGCAGGTACAGGTCTGGCCTCAACCGGCCAGCGATTGGATTCACGTGACGGATAACTCAGTGGATGAGCAGACGGATTACCGGATCGTTGATATGACCGGGAAAATTGTGAAACTGGGTCGCTTTGAACCCGGCAATGCCATTTCGGTCAGGGAACTCCTGCCTGGAGCATACATCCTGCAGTTGGGCATGGTCACGGGAACTGTCAAGACGGGCCGTTTTGTCAAACAATAAGAGCGCTTGTCGAAGAAAATACTGGTCATTCGGTTTAGTTCCATCGGGGATATAGTCCTGACTACACCGGTGATCCGGGCGTTAGCACAGCAATTGGGGGCGGAGGTGCATCTGCTGACCAAAAAGGCCTTTGCTCCCATCGCCCTAGCCAACCCCTTTGTGAAAAAGGTATTCGCCTTGTCCGGGGATTTGCAGGAGTTGATCCCCGCGCTGAAAGCGGAACAATACGATCACGTAGTTGATCTGCATCACAACCTCCGGAGTTTCCGGGTCAAATCCGCCTTGGGGGTTTCCTCCACGTCTTTTGATAAACTCAACATCGAGAAATGGTTGCTGGTCAATCTGCGCATCAACCGGTTGCCGGACCTGCACATCGTCGACCGGTATATGGAATCGGTAAGATCGCTGGGCATCTCAGGGGATGGGGAAGGGCTGGATTTTTTTATACCGGAAGACAGGAAAGTCGATACGGAAAAAGCGTTTGGTGTTGTGCCCGGCACGTATATCAGCCTGGTGATTGGGGCTGCCCATCCGACCAAGTGTATGATGGCGGATCAGTTGAGCCATCTGTGCGACCTGCTCGATCGCCCGGTCATCCTCATTGGGGGTAAGGAGGAAGTGGCGAAGGCAAACCTGGTCCTGGCGGGGAGCAGGAACACGCAGGTCCGAAGCGCCGTCGGCATGCTGGATATCATGCAGTCGGCCTCGGTGCTGGGACAGGCGGCCCATGTGATCACGCATGACACGGGCATGATGCATATCGCGGCCGCTTTGAAAAAAGAGCAGACGGTCATCTGGGGCAACACGATCCCTGAATTTGGCATGTATCCTTATTACGGTCATCACAAAGTTCCATGGCGCAGTTTTGAGATAGCAGGCCTTGCCTGCAGGCCGTGCTCGAAGCTGGGATTTGAAAAATGCCCGAAGGGACATTTCAAATGCATGCTGCAACAGGATCTGCCATCCATTGCTTCATTGAACCATTAAGTATCGCTGTTCGGCGTCGGTTGACCGACGTGGTGTTGGCAAAACTTTGTTTTGCGTGTGCACAAAGTGTAGGTAGCAACCAGGCCCTATTTGTTTTCACACTTTTTGCCGCCGGTAAAATTGTATCCCTTCCCTGTTCGGCGTGGGGTGACTGGAATGTTGAGACGGCAATATGCGCTGAACGATACCTCCGAATCTAGTCGTCTCCGGCATTTTTATTTCTGGAAGCATTCACCTCCTGGATGGTGTTATACAGCGAGGCGAGCCATAGCGCTGTTTTGTCTTCGCGTGACATGAGAAAATGTGGCCGCAACAAATTTCTTTCATTGAGGAGGCGCTCATCCTCTTCAATAATTTCCCTGCCGCGGATGATCCCTTTCCGGATTTCCGTATCGGTCATTTTATTGACATCTGCGTGGCGTCTCATCTGGCGCAGGATGGTTTTATCAAAATAAGGGGTCATGACCAAAAGAATTTTAGCTGAAACTCGTCCTTTATCGTAATCTGTTTCTCGCGGGCAAAGCGTTCAAAGATCGGCACATCCGGTTTGCCAAAAAAGTGGTGATTTGCTCCCGGTCCACTATTATTATCTGGTTATCGGTTCCGTCATCCGCATCCATCGCAGGGTAATGAGTAGCGCTCCTAGTAAAGCCATAATCATGGATGCAGCCTGATGGGCTGTCAATATTCCAAAAGCCAAAGGTTCATCCCCGCGCATAAAATCGAGCACCAGCCGGCCCGACGGATATAAGATCAGGTATAGCAAAAACACGTCGCCTGGGTTCAGCATGGAAGTTTTGTATTTCTGTAAATAGAAAAAGAGGATCAGGCAAAAAATAGCTGTCATGATCTGGGAGGGATAGCGATCGGTCCAGACGCCCAGGATATCAGGCAAGTAAAACCCGAAAGCATGATGGGTAGGTTTCCCATAGCAGCAGCCATTCATCAGGCAACCGATGCGTTGAATGCCTTCACATACTACCAGGGTGGGAGCAGTGAGATCAAGCAAGGTCCACGGATTCCATCGGTTTAGCCGTGAATACCCCATCGCAAACACGACCGCTCCTGATATTCCGCCAAAAGCGGTCATGCCGTGACGCGAATCCGCTATGTTAAAACTCAGCAGATCGGGTTGAGCGCTATACCAGAAAAACCAACCATTGATCCTTGCTCCCAGGAGGGCAAATACGGTCATGCCGATAAATAACCAGAATAGGTTTTTACCCGCTAATCCTTTCCTTCGCCCTGACCGGTACATGAACCAGAGTCCGGTAAGAATGGACAACAGAAGCACAACGTCGTAACTTCGTATTCGCCAGGTATCAAATTCGAAAAGGACGGGAAGCATTAGTCGACCTTATCAAGCGGAATACCCGTCGCCACAATAATCTTCCGGGCCATTCCCTTTTTTGGAAAAGGTTCAGTGGAAGCGTTTACAAACCAAACTTTGATCTTATCCTGTTTCCGTATTTGATCAAAAGGAATGGACTTCAGTTCCTGGCCATCCCACCGCAACAAAGTGGTTTCGGAATTCACTTCGATTTCACAGCGATGTACCAGTTTGTCTGCATGCGATTCGGCATAAATGGTTTTTAGAGCGGATCCCGGGCCCGATTCGAATGCCGTAATAAATCCGCCAAAATCCGCTTTCCCTGCCATGATCGTTGCCTGTGTATGGCATGCCCCCAGCAAAAAAAGCTGGAGGTATACAGCCATATTTATTCCGTAGATCATCACGCTATGACTAAACATTTACCCTGATGAAACGAACAAGTCCTTCTGTTTCGTCTTCCAAATCGTTAATCCGGACAAGAAGTGTTATAGCCCGAACCACCAAAATAGAAATAAACTTCCCATGAACCGGAGGACGACGTCAGGCTGATGTCATAACAATTGCTGTTGGACCTTGAAGCGGTCATCCCGGTGGAATTTCGATAGTAATTGTCCGTGTCAACGTATTTAATATTTCGGTGATAGGCAGCTGCCCCATATCCTTCAGAGGGCCAGTGACCACTGCCCATATCTGTCCGGGTATGGCGCCCATCTGTCCGGGTATTGACGATTTCACCGCCATAATCTACTTCAGCCGCATGATCATACAAGCCATTTGAATCAAACAGGCTTCTTGGCCAGTAGCCTACCCAGGTGTCCCCGTATTTCAGCCACCAATTTCCGTTTTCTCCGTCTTTGTAAATCAGGAGTTTAATGAAATACTGTGTCCCGTCGAGTGAGCTGTGATGGGTAAAACCACCACCGATGTAAACTGAACTATTGACCTGGACAAAATCACCGGTGGATAGATTATACCCGCCCCCATCGCCATAATTGTCAGGAGTAAAGTAGATGAACAGATGCGGCCCCCAGTCACCATAGAGATCTTTGTAGACCTGCCATCCTGCTTCCAGGGTTTCCAGGTTATCCCCGGATCCCCGGACAACCCACATTTGGGACAGACTGAATTCATCTGCCTTTTCGACATAATTATCCCAAAGGTTGAGATTGGATTCAGCACCCCAATTATCAACATTTCGATAGGCGTGCGCATATTCATGACCCGCCGATGAGCCTCCATCGCCACCGCAGGGAGGTTTGATATACCCATGACCTTTGTGGAAGAAGTCCTCCAACGTTTCAAACCGGGTTAAGGTCTGCATGGTTAACCGGCGAATGGGGATCGCTCCGGCAGGGCAGGTGTCACCCGTAAGGTCATAGATCATATTTCGGGTCAAATAATCCTTCGACCTGATCATGGTATCACCCTGGGCTAATTTGGGTATGGTGGAAGGAGCCATCTGGACCTGTTCACGGCTGATTTTATGTTTCCGCAAGGCAGGTTGACTGTAAAGGTCAATGAAATCAATAATTTCTCCCGAAGGGAGCGTAATCGTTTTGATGATGTTCTGCCCATTTTGAAATTCTTGCAGGTAGGATTCCATCCGGGCCCGCTCTGCTTTATTTTTTACCCGTTCGGTAAGAAGGGTGGTGTCGTTTGGCGTGGAGCGGTCCCGTGGATCAGACGGTTCATACCGCATTTTCCAGGTCATGTATAGGTTCAGCAACAACAGAAGGAAAAGAAGCAGAATGACAAAGAGCAGAAGCTTTGGCGTTTTCATACCGCGGGGGTTTTGATGTGAAATAATGATCCGTACACCATGAACTTTGACTCATTCATCGTGATACACAGTAGTCCTGCTAAAGATAACCTTTGAACAGGGGCCGGGGTAGCGTATAAATACGCAATCTGACGGTCTGTCCAAAATATTCGGATTTTGACCTGCAGAAAGAAATCGATGCGTATTTGCCTGGATGACAATTAGAGACGATGCCTACTGGCAACAATCAGTTG
>CAZTXO010000064.1:11508-19175 GCA_964617515.1 uncultured Saprospiraceae bacterium
CACTCTGCACTCCTCACTCTGCACTCCTCATAACCTTCCCTCCCACCATCGTCCAGATCACTTTCGTGTTGGGAATACTGTCCACCTCACAGGTGATAAGATTCTGCGACAACAATACCATGTCCGCCCACTTGCCTGGCGCCAGGCTCCCCTTGATGTCATCTTCAAAGGCAGCAAACGCGTTGGCCATCGTCAGGGAATACAAGGCTTCCTGCCGGGTCATCGCTTGTTCCGGGAAAAAGGCCTGGCCGGTATCAAGGCGTTTCCGCGTGACAGAAGCATAAAAGTTGGGGATCGGATCAGCCCGCTCAACCGGCGTATCGGTCCCGTTGGCCACCATGACACCGGCATCCAGCAAAGAACGCCACGGATAGGCACTTTTTCTTGCCCGCTCTTCCCCAAGCCGCTTGACAACAAAAGGTGCATCCGAGGTGCAATGAATCGCCTGCATGGAGGCGATCACCCCGAGCGATCTAAACCTGGGTATGTCGGCGGTATCGATATGCTGCGCGTGTTCGATGCGCCAGCGTAAATCCTTTTGATCCGGGTGTTCGCGCATCACTTTCTCGTAGATATCGAGTACGGTCCGGTTGCCCCGGTCTCCTATGGCATGCACCGCGCATTGCAAACCATGCCGCATACAGAGTTCGGCAATGCCTTCGATCTCCGCTATCGGGGTTGTGTTTTGACCGACTGATCCGGGAAGGTCGCTATAGGGGGCCAGCAACCAAGCCCCATAAGAACCCAGGGCTCCGTCGATGTAGGCCTTTATGCCCCTGCAGGTAAACATGTCCTCTCCCGCCCGAACGATGGGAAGCCCATCGAGATGGCCTTCCAGTTTGTTGAGAGGCTGGAGGAGAAGGGCCCATAGTCTGACCCGCAAACTATCCGCCCTCGCCAGGGATGCATAGCGGCGCACCTCATCCGGGGTCGACCCCATATCTTCAAAAGAAGTGATACCCAGCCGCAAACAATGGTCCTGCACTTCCTCGATGGCCAGGTGCCATTTGGCGAGTTTTTCTTCCTCCGACAAGGATGCCTTGTATTCCTCATATGCGTCACGAATGAGGTGCATGGCATTTTCTTCAAAAACACCGATCGGCCGTTTCAGCTCATCCCGGACAATCCTGCCTCCCTGCGGATCGGGCGTCTCTGACGTAACACCCGCTGCCTTCATCGCTGCCGCATTGGCATAGATGGCGTGACCACTGGCATGGCTGAGCATGACCGGGTTGTGCGGGGATACTTTACTCAACGCATCGTGATAGGGATATCCATTCACATTAGGGGATACAGGCTGATTCCACTTTTCCTGGTGCCAGCCACGACCCACAATCCACTCGCCGGGTTTGGATTTCGCCACCCGTGCGGCTACACTGTCGAGGATTTCAGGCCAGTTGCGGGTGTCCAGCAGATCGAGTTGAATCAAATTGTACCCCAGGCTGCTAAAGTGCCCATGGCCTTCGATAAATCCCGGCATGAGGAAGTGACCCTGGGCATCAGTTTTTTTGACGGACTCCCCGTTCCATTTTTCGAGAATTGTTTGGGAAGGACCGAGCTCGGTTATTTTCCCGTCCTGTATGACTACGGCGCCGTCCGGGATCGGATCCCCGGTGACCGGGTAGACATAGGCATGATAGATGATGTGATCCGCTTTCATGATCGGAGAGGTAGTGGTGCGACAACGGACGAGGGTAAGTCCGAAGGCAAGGATGGTTGAGAGGAAGAGGGTAGTGGTAAGAATTCGCATCTTTACAGGGGTTCAACAATCGGGTCTGCTTCCCTTTGACATCCTTTTCCGGAGCAGTCCCGGAAAGGAATTCGGTATGAGCCCGCGCCTAAATATAAACACGGACAGCAAATGAGCCAGTTGGAATACGCGGCGATAACAGGTTTGTTCGAGGCCTATATGACCTCCCATCCACCCTACGGGACGCCGGATTCGCTGTATGTCCCCATCCGTTATATCAATGAGCTGGGAGGCAAACGCGTACGGCCGGCGATGCTTCTGATGGCCTATAATCTCTGGCAGGAGGATGTCACACCCGCCCTGCCCGCAGCCATGGCAGTGGAGTATTTTCACAATTTTTCACTCATGCATGATGATATCATGGATGAAGCGCCGCTTCGGCGTGGCCGGGAAACAGTGCATCAGAAATTTGGCCGCAATGCGGGTATCCTCAGCGGGGATGCCATGCTCATCCGTTGTTTTGACCTCCTGCTGCAGGCGGGTGAGCGTTCAGGCATCGGGGCCACCCTGTGTTCCCTGATGTGCAAAGCAGCCCTGGAGATCTGTGAAGGGCAGCAGATGGATATGGATTTTGAAGCTTTATCCTCGCCGACAGAAGCCGAATACCTGGAGATGATCCGTAAAAAAACGGCCTGCCTGCTTGGGATCAGCCTGCAAATGGGTGCCCTGCTGGCCGGTGCAGTGGAAGAGGAGTCTATGGCGCTCTATCAATTCGGTGAAGCTTTAGGCCTGGGCTTCCAGGTACAGGATGACTATCTCGACACGTTTGGTGACGCCCAGCTGACGGGCAAACAGAGAGGCGGAGATATCCTCCGGGGCAAAAAGAATTTTCTGTTCGTCAGGGCTTACTCGATCCTGCCCCCGCCCGAGCAGGCCGAATTTGGCCGGATCTATGAAAAAGCGATGCACCATCAGGATATCCGGGAGGTCCTCCAATGGTATCAAAAGTTACATATAGATGGGTATGTGGACCGAACGCAGAAAGCCTATTTTGCCCAGGCTGTGGCCGCCATCGAAAGCCTTTCATTACCACAGACCACTGCCCTTCAGGCATTTGGACAGCTACTGGTGCAGCGTTCCCATTGAAAAAGAGGGCTGGGATCCACTAATTCGACTAACTTAGTAGAATTAAACCCGGAGATTCCGGATGAACCCACCGGGGGATTTATTGTTAAAAACCCCGAATTTTACCATCCAATTTTTCTGGAAATCATGAATATCGAGCAAATCTATACCGGATGCCTGGCCCAGGGGGCGTACTACATTACGTCAAAAGGGGAAGCCGCTATCATCGATCCGTTGCGGGAAGTGAAACCCTACCTGGATCGCCTGCAGCGGGATGGCGTTACGCTGAAGTATATCTTCGAAACCCACTTTCATGCGGACTTCGTCTCCGGCCACCTGGACCTCAGCCGCAAGACTGGCGCCCCGATCGTCTATGGTCCGACAGCTGCCCCTGCTTTTGATTTCATCGGCGCGGCCGATGGACAGGTTTTTTCCGTTGGCGACCTGAAGATAAAGGTCCTCCATACCCCGGGCCATACGATGGAGAGCACGACCTACCTGCTCATCAATGAACAGGGAAAAGCATATGCCATCTTCAGCGGGGATACGCTCTTTATCGGAGACGTCGGCCGTCCCGATCTCGCCCAGAAAGCAACCAATATGACCAAAGAGCAACTGGCCGCCATCTTATACCGGTCCTTGCGCGAAAAAATCATGACATTGCCGGATGACGTCATCGTCTATCCTGCTCACGGTGCCGGCAGTGCCTGCGGTAAGAACATGAGCAAGGAGACCATCTCTACCATCGGGCAGCAAAAGAAATTTAACTATGCCTTGCGCGAAAACATGACGGAGGAGGAGTTTATCCAGGAAGTGACGGAAGGCCTGCTTCCCCCTCCGGCCTACTTCGGCATGAATGTGGCCATGAACAAATCGGGGTATGAAAGTTTTGAAGCCGTCCTCCATAAGGGCATGACCGCGCTATCCCCGAAAGAATTTGAAGTGGCCGCGGAAGAAACCGGCGCCTTGCTCCTGGACACGCGAAGAGGAAATGATTTTGCCACGGGGCATATACCCCAGTCTATTAACATCGGGCTGACCGGTGATTTCGCACCCTGGGTGGGCGCGCTGATCGCGGATGTCAACCAGCCTATCCTCCTGATCACGGAAGAGGGGAAGGAGGAAGAATCGGTCACGCGACTCAGCCGCGTGGGATTTGATCATGTGATCGGCCATCTCAAGGGCGGAGTTGAAGCCTGGAAGAAGGACGGCAGGGAAACGGATGCCCTTAAGCGCATGTCCGCGGATGCCTTCGCGGAAGAGTTCATGGCCAAAGACCTGGAAGTCTTCGACATTCGTCGTGAAGCTGAATTCGCTTCCGAACACCTCGAGCATGCCGAAAGCAAACCGTTGGCCAACATCAATGAATGGATCAAGGATATCCATCCGGGCAAACATTTCTACATGCATTGCGCGAGCGGATACCGGACGATGATTGCGGCCAGTATCCTGATGGCGCGCGGCTACCGCAATTTCACGGAAATCGAAGGAGGCATAAATGCTATTCGTAAAACCGCTTTGCCAAAAACCAAATTTGTCTCCGGCGCCAATGTGACCAATACCTGACATTATTGTCCGCATACCCTTATCCATCATCACACCTGACTTGAACTTCCTGACCCAACCCTGGCCCTGGTACGTAGCCGGCCCGCTGATCGGGCTGATGGTCCCTGCCTTGCTCCTCTTAGGTAACCGGTATTTCGGCATGTCTGCCACGCTCCGGCATATCTGCGCCGCTGTGTTGCCTGCAGGCATTCCTTTTTTCAACTATGACTGGAAAAAGGAACGCTGGAACCTGATCCTTGCAGCAGGCATCATCCTTGGTGGCTGGGTAGCTGTGAGCTTGCTCAACAACCATGAGCCGGTTCAGGTAAATCCGGCCCTGGCGGAGGAAATGGCCCGCTACGGAATCCGGGATTACCATGCCCTGATACCAGCTGACGTGATGAACTGGGACCAGGTGTGGACCTTAAAGGGCATGCTCCTGTTGCTGTTCGGCGGATTCCTCGTCGGATTTGGCACACGCTACGCCGGAGGATGTACCAGCGGGCATTCCATCATGGGTCTGTCAACCTTACAGTTGCCATCCCTGATCGCTACGGTTTGTTTTATGATCGGAGGTTTCCTGGTTGCCAACCTCGTGCTTCCTTTTATCCTCTCCCTCTAAAACGCTTATGAACCCGATCGACGCCAACACCGATTTCGAAGTACGCTCACTGGACAATGAGGTGGCTTCACGCAATGTCCATGACCTGCGCTGGTACCAATACATCAAATACCTGCTCATCGGAACGGTCTTCGGGATCATCCTGGTGAAGTCGGAGGTGGTCAGTTGGTTTCGTATCCAGGAAATGTTCCGGCTGCAATCTTTTCACATGTTTGGTGTGATCGGCAGCGCCGTGGTGGTGGGCATGATTTCCGTCTGGCTGATCAGGCGCTTCAACCTCCGGACGATTCAGGGGGAACCTGTGGATTTTTATCCTAAAAAATTTAACTGGGGCCAGGTGATCGGCGGACTTTTGTTTGGTTGTGGTTGGGCGCTGACAGGGGCCTGCCCGGGACCCGTGTATGCCATTATCGGTACCGGCAGCACCGTTTTTGTGATGGTGCTTTTCAGCGCTATTGCCGGCACCTGGGTATACGGTCTGCTACGGACCCGTTTGCCACATTAGGCGTTTTCTCCGTTCACGTTGATCCGGGACCGGATTTCCTCCATGATTTTCGTCTGCTCTTTTTGGATCTCAAACAGGGTCTTCATCTGTTCCGCGATCAGCAGGTCGAGTTTTTCATGCACGTTACGGATTTCGATCTCCGCTTTGAGGTTGATGAGGTAATCATTGACCTCCCGCTGCCGGTCTTTTTCTTCCTTCCGGTTTTGACTCATCATGATGATAGGCGCCTGTAATGCCGCGATCGTGGAAAGCAGCAGGTTGAGCAGGATGAAAGGATACGGGTCAAAGGGTTTGCGCAGCAGCAGGATGTTGATCACGATCCAGACCATCATGAACCCTCCGAAAAAGAGGATAAACGTCCAACTGCCCCCAAAACGGGCCACCTGGTCTGCCACCCGGCTGCTCAGCGGGGGATGGGTGTCCTCAAATTCAGTCAGTTTTTGAGAGATTAGTTTTTCCTCCTCGATGGCTTTGAGGACGATCCCGTGCAATTTCCGGGTCTGTTCGCCTTCCGTCCGGAGGAGTTGCTCGATATTGCTGCCTTCCATGTCTTAAAATCGGTCTGGTTTGAAACAAAGGTACGGGTGGATGCATTTTACTAGAGCAGGCTGGTATGATCATTGTCATGGGAAGACCCAATAGGGGTCATATCGGTCCGGGCGACAAGGCCGTTAATTTTGAAATAGTCATCAAGTAAAAGCATTAAATATGGGAAACACAGGTAAAGTATTAGCCGCTTTTGCTGCGGGAGCAGCGATCGGCGCCGTGATGGGGATATTGTTTGCCCCCTCCAAAGGGTCCAAGACCCGCCGGAAACTGAAAGAAGAAGGCATGAAAATTGTAGATGGGGTAGAGGACAATATCCGGAAAGGCAAGGAAAAGCTGGAACACCTGCGCCAGGATTTCGAACGGAAGTTCAATGACGAACCCGAAAAGGTGACCCATTCGAAATCGTAAGCGTTTTGTTCCATATGCCTTTGTGTTGGCCCGGACGGGTCGTGGAATACTATAGGGTATGGAAGAATTCGTAAATAAGGCAGAAGACCTGGTCGGCCACATCAAGGAGTATGTAGAGGTCAGGGTGGAGGAGGTCAAACTCGAAGTAGCGGATAAGAGCTCCAGGGTGATGGCCAATGTCATTGCCCGTTTGGTGATTTTCCTCATTATCTGGTTTTTTATCCTGTTGGCAAGCATGGCCATCGCTTTCCTTTTGGGCCAACTCTGGGGAAAGGTCTGGCTTGGATTCCTGGTCGTCAGCGTGTTTTATTTATTGCTTTCCTGGCTGATCTGGCTGGGAAGAGATAAATGGCTCCGTATCCCGATCATGAACGGAATGCTCCGGCAACTGACCAAAAAAGACGACGAGGATGAAGATTGAAAATTCAAAACAGATCCTTCAGGAAAAACGCCGTCTGAAAAAACGGAAAGAGGAGCTCCGTCAGCAGATCAGTACCGACTGGCAGGAGTTGACCGGACAATTTCGTTTTGGACGTAAAGCGCAGCCGAAGTCAAAGCAAAAGAAGACCGCTTTTTCTGCCAACGGAGATGGCGAAGGTGAGAACATTCTCGCGAGCACCCTTGCGTATGCCGGTGCCATGCTCGGCCGTAAACTGGCAGAGAAAGTAAATGAAAAGCTGGCGGATTATTTTGAAGAGGAAGAGGAAGAATAGCCTTCAGGCGCTGACTCGGGATCGCTGTGTTTCTACCCTTTGTCTACTTCTACGGCTTGGTAGAGGAGCTCTTTTAAGATAGGTTCCTGTATGTCCCTTTGACTTTTAATGTCGCGCCAATACACCTGTTTCCTGTCCCCTTGTTCCAGGTAGCCATGCTCATCCGCTAACAGGTAGCCGGACGTCAGGCCAAACCGAACGCCGGTATACGTTTGTTTTTTGCCCCAGAGCACGGAAGCGGGCCAGATAAAACAGATCCGTTTTCGAAGCGAATAAAAGGGAACATTGTATGAAAGTTTCTCTTTCACGTTGGGAATACATTCGAACACGATGTCACGAAGTATTTCGGTTAGCTTTAATTCATCCTCCGGCAAATAAGCCAGGAAGTCTTCCACCGAAGCGAACCGGACATCCTGCATAGTAAGTTTTTTCCTGGGTTCTGGCATGAAGCGGTGTAAATGTTTAAATGTTTAAATGTTTAAATGTTTAAATGTTTAAATGTTTAAATGT
>CAZTXO010000065.1:0-19038 GCA_964617515.1 uncultured Saprospiraceae bacterium
CCTGGCGGTAATCGTGAGAGCAGGATCCGATTGCCGGGCCACCTCCACGAGTTGCCGGCATATCAGATTGCCAATTCCCTCGTTTCTTCGATGGGCAAAGGTGCCATAAGCGATTTCAACTTTCCCATTCACCGGCCTCCCTTTGAAGGCCCCGTTCCCTACCAGGTTGCCGTTCAAACGGGCATAGTAGCATATCCACGGCGGATGAAAACCGATCGTTTGGTAATACGCCACGCTCATGGCCAGCGTTTCCTGGCAATCGGGGTGCTCCAGGAATTCAACATTCTGGCTTAAGACAGGAAGGATCGGAATCAAGGCTATCATCCTGCCAAATAACAAATCAAATCTGAAAAACAGCGCTTAGCGGCATCAATATCTTTCGGGCATGCCCGCTTTTTGTCAAAGTGCTGTCTTGTTGCAGGGAACCCTTTCAACCTGTTTCGGTTGAAATGTGCAAGATTGGAGGCAAATCGGACAGCCAGGTAATGAGACCCGATTCTCAGCTGCATCACCGGAAGCGGTCGACCATGATCAGGAGTGAATGCGCAGTAGTGCATGGTGAGATTCCGATTCACGATTGATGCTTCACGATTCCCGGTTCGTTGGAATAGTCATCACACGCCTACTCGCTGGCTGAACTGATCCTGCGGGGTGGCGCCGCGAATCACAAAGAGGTTGTTGCTTCAATGACCCAGAGTCCCGGGCATCCGGATCCGCCATATTACACTCCGTTGCACGGCATAAACCTGTCAGAAAGGCTTGTTTCCCAGTCCGGTCAGCAGGAAAGTAAATCACCTCAGTAAAACATCCGACTGCACGGAGTCCGGTAATGCATCGGGTCAATCCCGGTAAAATTTTATTTTTGTCTGGAAACAAAACGACCCATGAAGAAAATCATCACCATCCTGAAATGGACCGCTATTGTACTGGTCCTTATCATCTGCGGCTTCTACACCTTTGTCCAACTTTCCTGGAATAAGAAATTCGAAGCGCCCTACCCGGCAATTAAAGCCAGCTCAGATTCAACGATTATCGCCCGCGGACGTTATCTTGCCTACGGCCCAGCCCATTGTGGAACGTGCCATGTCCCTATGGATAAAATCATGGATGTGGAAAATGGAGACATTACGCAACCCCTGAGCGGCGGATGGACCTTATCGATCCCACCGGGTACTTTCCGAGCCCCTAACCTGACCCCGGATATGGAAACAGGAATCGGCACACTCACGGACGCCGACATTGCGAGAACCCTTCGACACATGGTAGGTAGTGACGGCAGGTGTATATTCCCTTTTATGCCATTCGCTGAATTGAGCGATGAGGACCTGACCGCTGTCATTTCTTTTCTCCGTTCTCAGCCGGCTGTAAAACATGAAGTGAAAAGAAGCGAATTAACTTTCCTCGGGAAAGTCATCATGGCGCTTGGCATGATCAAACCTGAAGGAACCAAAGGCACACCGCCAAAATCTGTCTCCATTGATTCTACCGCTGAATACGGAAAATACCTGGCTAACTATGTGGCAAATTGCGTTGGATGCCACACGAAACGGGATATGAAGACCGGCAAATTCATCGGCAAACCGTTTGCCGGTGGTATGATCTTTGGACCGGATGAATTTACCAATGGCCGCACTTTCCGGTCTCCCAACTTGACCCCGGATGCCAATACAGGGATCCTCTACCATTGGGATGAAGCTACCTTTCTGAAACGTTTTCACAGCGGACGCGTTCACGCGGGAACGCCCATGCCCTGGGGATCCTTTGGCCGGATAAACGATACTGAACTGAAAGCGATCTATAAATACCTGAAATCACTGGATCCCGTTCCCAATAAAATTGAAAAAGTGGTGTATGAGGCCGGTGAGAAACTTCCTGCAGAAGCGCAGTAACTAACGTAAGAAAAGAAGAAAGCGGCGATGGCCGCTTTCTTCTTTTGATGGATCTCTATTTGTACATTTCGAAGGTGCCCCGATTGTCCACACTGGGCGTCGCGCCCCAGGTCCCGAGGATCGAAGCTTCGGACTCATTGTATGTCCCGGCAAAGGAATACTCGAATCCGCCGTTGGACGTGTAGTGGGCCGTAAACACGGTGCCGTCAATCGCATACTCGCCGGTGGCATAGAGATCACCATCATCATCATACGCGAAGAAGTCGCCGTTCTTTTTCATTTCCCAGCGCTCATAATAGGTTGGGGCATCGTTGTCAAAGCCCCATTTTCCTTCCCAGGTGCCGGGAAGGCCGGGGGTGGTTTCGTCTTTGCTGCAGGAAGCGAGCCCGGCTACGAGGACTGACAGGAGGAATAGGTTACGTAAAAGTTTCATGTTGTTTGTTATTTGTTTGTGATAAGAAGGTTTCAGTACTATGGAGGTCGTTTAAAACAGGTTTTTCAGCATTTCTTTCAGGCTTTGGCGAAACCGGTATTCAGCAGTCAGCATAAAGCCACGGTTGTGCAGGCTGGTGGAGGCGCCATGCTCCACATTGGTCAGTCCATGATTGATCCGGAAGCCCAGGGCCAAGCCGCTTTTCAGTTTATACGTAGCGCCCAGGACGAGGAAGAGATCCCCTTTCTTCATGTCTTCTTTAAAATTGCGTGTCTCCCCGTCGATATCGGAGTGCGCGCTCAATAACAAACCGATTTGCGGACCGGCCATCACAGTGATCCCATGGTCAAAATGATATTTCACCAGGAAAGGCAGCAGCAGGTAACTGGTCTTGTAATGCGCGTATTCGTTCCCATCCTTGAAGTTGGCGCCGAACTGGGCAAGCATGATTTCCCCCTGGAACGTGATCTGCCGCAGGAACGGAAATTCTGCCTGCACGCCACCGAAGAGGCCGAGACGGGCTTTGTTTTCAAAGGACGTACTCTTGTAGCCGAGCTTCCACCGGGCGATGTTAAACCCGCCGGTCACACTGACGCCCGGATCCTGGGCCTGGGAAAGACCTGCACAGAGCAGGATCAGGCATACAACAAAAGAAATTGGTTTCATATGTAAAATGGTTTTTGAAAAATTCTGGAACTGTTTGGATTGCGCTGCCAAAAGTATTTCGGCCTGCCAGGGTGCGCACATCCTTTTGAGTAAAATGCAGATCAGATGAGTATTGGAAGAGAAAAGGGCCCGCCTGACGGCGGACCCTTTTCGATTTAAATAAACAAGCCCGCCTGTAGGCGGGCTTGTTTAGAATTTTGAAAACAACTCCATAAATTCCTGTCTCCGGGTCCGCGATATGGAAATATTGGTATCATCATCCATGATGAGATACCCGCCATCACCGCGCACATACTTTTTGATCCGGTTGATATTGATCAGGAATGAACTGTGTACCCGGCAGAAATCCGGCCCGGCCAGGGCTTCATCGATGTCCTTGAGCACCTTCGAGACGATCACCTTCTTACCCCCGGAGAGGACCACCTTGGTATAATTGCTTTCCGCCTCGCAATAGATGATATCCGAGGTGGGCACGAAGAGCATACCATCGTTGGTCGTCAGCGCGATACGCTGCGGGGTGGACCGTACCGGCTGATGGATATGCTGCATCAGGAGTTGAAATTGCTCGCGGGTCGGGATGGCCTTCTTTTCTTCGATGCGGGCCATCGTGGCTTTGAGGTCTTCAGGGTCCACGGGCTTGAGCAGATAATTGAGGGCACTGTACTTGAACGCCTTGATGGCAAACTGATCATAGGCCGTGCAAAAGACCACATCGAAAAACAACTTGTCAAACTGCTCCAGCATGTCAAAACCGTTCATCCGGGGCATCTCAATGTCCAGGAAAATGACATCAGGACGCAGCGCGAGGATCTGCTCGATCCCCTGCTGGGCGGAATTGCACATGGCCACGATCTCTACCTGCGGACAGTAGGTCTTGATGAGCCATTCCATCATTTCCAGCGCGTTGCGCTCGTCATCGATCAGGATGCATCGTATCATCGTTCGTTTGTTTTATTACCCATCTATCGGAATTCGTATCGTCACCCGGGTGCCGGCCGGCTGACCGGCTGCGTCCTGCAGGTCATGAATCTGTACGATCGTATCCCACTGCGCGTTTTTATTCAGCAGGGCCAGCCTGCTTTCCGTCAGTTTCATGCCTAACGATTTATTACTGGACGCGGATTTACTCTTCAACTCCCTGGCTTTGGCCCGCCCCACTCCGTTATCTTCGATCATACACTGGAGGACCGCCTGCGTGTCCAGGCTGACGTTTATGGACAGGTGCCCTTCCGCCTCCTTATGCAGCAGACCATGCCATATCGCATTTTCCACATACGGCTGGATGATAAGCGGCGGCACATATACGTGATCCGATAAGACTTCCTCCGCCACCGTGATGGAATAGGTAAACTGTTTTTCAAAACGGATCATTTCCATTTCGATGTAAAGTCTTAACGCTTCCAGTTCATTGGTCAGCGTGATGGCCTTGCTATTGGAATTGTCCAGGATGAGCCGGATGAGTTTGGCAAACCGGGTCAGGTAAAGCGAAGCCGTCACCTGGTCGCTTTTGACAATGTACCGGTTGATCGAATTGAGGCAATTAAAGATGAAATGCGGGTTCATCTGTGCCCGGAGTGCCTGCATTTCGATGTCTGCCATTTGTTGCTGGGTCGCCATAAGGATGCGTTCCGTTTCTGATTTTTCGGCTTCGGCCCTGGCCTTCACCATCTTTGCGGCACACAAGGACGCAATCGTGGTCAGGATGGACAAATGGCGTTGCGTAAAAAACCGTTTTCTTGAGTGCTCGCTGTCGATGACGCCAAGTACCCTGCCTCCGGATACGATGGGTACCGCAATCTCGGCTTTCCGTTGACGGTCATCGACGATGTACCGTGGATCCTTTGTCGTATCCGTGATAACCTCTGCCACACCGGTTTTGGCCACCGTGCCGACAATGCCCTCGCCCACCCGGATTTCCAGCGGGCTCAGGATCTCCCTGCGCTCCGGGTTTTTGGGCCCATACGCGGCACATTGCACCAGGATGTCCCTCCCTTCATCCAGCTTGTAGATGACACAGTCTTCAAACTGAAGCCGGCCGATACAATTGCGCGCGACATCCCACAACAAATCATCCACAGATTCATTTTCCACCATGCGGCTGGAGAAATAATTGATCGCCTGCTCTGCCTCCAGTTCTTCCTGTTTTTCGCGTACACGTTTGTCCCGAATCCGTTCTATCGCGTACAGGATCAATACGGCACCCAGCAGCACGAGGGCCAAAAACCACCAGCTCAGCCAGAACGGGGGCAGAATCTTAAACGAAAATGTATTCCGGGATGGGACCCAATCCGCATTGTTGATGCTGGCTTCCATCATGAGGGTATATTCCCCGGGAGCCAGCGATGTAAAGCGCACCGCGTTGTTATTACCCACATATTTCCAGTCCTCATCCAGGCCGATCAGCCGGTATCGGTAACGGAGCTTACCCGGATTGTTGAAATAGGGGCAAACAAACTGGCATTCGAGGGACCGGTGCGCCCAGGGAACCCGCGCCATCCGGTCCAGTGAATAGATGGTCGAATCCCCTTTCCCGCCATGGACATGCTGAATAAACAGGTTGAGCCGCTCTTCCGATACCTGGATCTTTTCCGGGATGAAATAATTGATCCCGTTGGTTCCCCCGATATAGAGAACATTCCGGGAAGAGATGATCCAGCTGTTTCCATTGAAACCGAATCCCTGCAGGTTATCCGTATAATCAAAGGTATTGAGGCGGTCCGTGGCAGGATCATAGCGAAACAAACCATTGTCTGTCGTCGCCCAGATCATTTTCTGATGATCTTCGATCAGGATATTGACCCCTTCCGTATCCGGGAGGGCATGGAAAGGATCAATCAGGATATTGCCGTCGATGTATCGTGCGGTATAAACGTTTGACTGGGTGGAAAACAAAAGACTGCCGTCTGCCCGTGGACAACCGGCAATGACATAACCATGATCCGCTCCAAGATCCGCTTTGCCCAGGTACCGCAGTTGCTCGTCCAGCGCATAGAGGCCGCCAAGCGTGGTCACCCAGACAATATTGTCCGGAGTCTGAAAAACAAAATTGTTGTTTTCCCTGGCGAAAGGCAGATCCAGGAAAGACAACGTATACGTGTCGCCATCCAGGAGGTATAGGTGATCTCTGCCGGGCACAAGGATCTTACCGTCACGCAGCCGGCCCAGGTAATCGATAAAATCATGCTCGCTCGCCTTCCGCACGTCATCGTCGGCGTAGACAGGTCGTCGGTATGTTTCACGCACCGGGTCAAAAAGCCATATCCCCAGGTCAGACGGACCGAGGATGACGTTGCGTCCGTCAAAAGCGATCCCACGTACGGATGGAAAGGCTAACTGGGTATTGCTGCCATATTTAGGCAGATATTGTTTATGCTGGTTCGTACGCTGGTCCCATCGTATAAATCCATGGCCGGTAGCGATCCACAATTGCTCCTCGTTTCCTTCCGCGATCTGGCGTATGTTGTCGATCCCCGACGGCAGGTGGTCATAAAAGTGCCTGCTGCGCCATAACCCGAAAGCCTGGCCGAGCAGGGAAAATCGTCCAACCCCGTCGAGGGTGGCCACCCAGGCAAACTGCTCATCATCGATGAGGATATTGTTGGTGAAATCATTGGTGTAAATCGGTTTGCCTTTATACAGGAGGCGCAGGGGCAAAAACTCCTTGACACGCGGATGATAAAACAATAACCCTTCCTGGGAAGAGATGATATAATACCCGGAATTCATACGGGCAACGCTTCTCACGGACCACGGTGCATCCGGGCTTGTCTTCAGCGTATCGGGAAGCTCGGCCAGGGTCACCTGATGCGCTCCGAAATCATACCAATACGAATGAAGATCCCAGGAACTGAGCAAAATGCTGTCCCGGGACAACGCAAACAAACGCCTCAGGCTTTTGCCGGGAAGACTGTCCACGGCACCGGATATCGCATCGAAACGGTATACCATCTGGCCGCTGCCGAAATATAATTGCGGACCGAGGACACTCAGACTTGCCGCATGGTATGGCGGAGGCACGGGTATGGATTGCGCCAGATCGGCGAAGACGTTTTGATCCGGATCATACGCTAAAAAGCATCTGGAGGTGATCGCCCATGTGTGCCCCCCGGGCATGGCAAAGATGGGTCCGATCGAAAACTTTTGCTCGCGCGATACAACGGGTACGTTGTCAAACCGCAGGGTCTCGGGATTGAAACGAAAGATATCCGTAGTCGAATTGACCCAAATCCTGCCTGCTTCATCGCAGGTGATATTGGTCACGCCTTTCGGGAAACGAAAGTTGATGACTTCTTTCCCATCAAAACGCTGAACGGCACGGGTATAAAGGATCCAGACAAACCCCTGTTTATCCTTACACATCCCGTTGATGGTCCCGGGTCTGATCCCATACGTGAAATCAAATAACTGGAGGTGGTAGTCGCCAAGCTGGGCATAGACCGATCCCGCACCCAACTGAAGCGTCAACCAGATGCCACACCATACCACGAGTTGTCGAAATCGATACAATACCTTGATTTTCTTTAGGAAAATAGGGATTACCTGCAAACTAACCGTAATCGGGGAGTTTTGACCCTTTCCTTGAGTCAACTGCATAAAAAGTGCGTCAACGACCGAAAACCTCCTGTACCCGTACCCACCGGAGGCAAGCGGAAGGGAAAGACAAAATCAGTCTATTTCATCCACGGCCCCGTTGGCGACCTTGTATACCCTGCCCGGATAGCGGTCGATGAGGGAGGTGTTGTGGGTAGCCATGAGGATGGCGGTATGATGCTCTTTTGCCAGGCGGCGCATGAGCTGCAGGATCGTTTCCGCAGTCTCCGGGTCAAGGTGCCCCGTGGGTTCATCCGCCAACAGGATCCTGGGCTTGTTGAGGACGGCCCTCGCGATGACTGCCCGTTGCTGTTCTCCGCCGGAAAGCTGGTGCACCTGGCGGCGCAACTGGTCCGTCAATTGAACATCTGTGCAAACATCTGAGATGATCCGATCCTGCTCCTCCTGCGTATGGGTGCCTGTGGCATCCAGTACAAATCGGAGGTTTTCCTCGACGGTCCATTGCTGAAAGAGTTGGAAATCCTGGAAAACCATGCCCACCCGTTTGCGCAATACAGGTATGGTGGAAGGCTGCAGTTTGGTGAGGCTGACATCCGCCACCTGTCCATCTCCTTCCCGAAGCGGCAGGTCACCCCAGAGCGTGCGCATGAGGGAGCTTTTGCCGCTACCGGTCTTTCCGATCAGATAGACAAATTCCGCCTGGCTGACAGACAGGTTGACATGGCTGAGCACCCTGACTCCTTCCTGGTAAATTCCCGCGTTTTTCAGATAGACGACTTCTTTCATGCTTCTTATTGACACTCATGGGTTTTTGGAGAAAAATGTCCTGCCGTAGCCTTTCGGTCCAACAACATCCGTTTTGAAAATTTGTTAGGTTGGATACGGTGGTCGTTCCCGATGGTCTCCTGCCGCCGGAGTGGTCATTTTCCCGTAAATTTGCACAAAGATTCAGTAAAACCGTGGATAACAACCCAAACCTCCGTCCGGGCCGCTTTAAACTGATGCCCATACTCATCCTCGCCCTGATGGGCGCCGGGGTCATTCTCCTCATTTCGGCCTCCAAGGACATGAGTACCTACAGCACTTTTCAACAGGTGAAGCGATCCGGGGAAGCCGCCAAAGTCGTCGGAGTCCTGGCCAAGGATAAGCCCATGTATTACGACGCGGAAAAGAATCCAAATCTCTTTACCTTCTACATGACCGATCAGGCAGGCGAGACGCATGAAGTCACCCTCAAGGCGGGAAAACCGCAGGATTTTGAGTTAAGTGAACAGGTGGTGGTGACCGGTCAATTCCAGGATGACGCCTTTATCGCCTCCAGCATACTGATGAAATGCCCTTCCAAGTATAAAAATGAAGAGGTATTGGTCAGGAGCAATATGTAATCCATGCAGGACATCGCCTACATCGGGGAGCACCTGCTCCCGGGCCGGCTGGGCCAGTTTTTGATCGTGGCCGGATTGGTCTCGGCGATACTCTCCTTTCTTTCATTTCGAAAATCCGCCTTACATCCCGCAGACAGAAGCTGGCTTCGCCTGAGCCGCATCGCGTGGGGTATTCACACATTTTCGATCCTCAGCGTCATCGGGCTGATCTTCTACCTGATGATTCAGCAGCGGTATGAATATCGGTATGTCTGGGATCACGTATCGGCAGATCTGCCGCTCAAATACATTTTCTCCGCCTTCTGGGAAGGTCAGGAAGGCAGTTTTCTGCTTTGGATGTTCTGGCATGTCGTGCTGGGCATCACAGTTATCCTGACAGCCAGGCGGTGGGAGCCCGGTGTCATGACCTGGCTCAGCCTGGTACAGGTTATCCTGGTCTCCATGATCGCGGGCATTTATTTTGCGGATGATTTTAAAATGGGGAGCAGCCCCTTTGTGCTGCTACGGGATACGCTTAATGCGCCGATTTTCACACGTCCGGATTACCTGTCCCTCGTCGAAGGCAATGGATTGAATCCCCTGCTTCAAAACTACTGGATGACCATCCATCCTCCTACGTTGTTCCTGGGTTTTGCCTCGGTGACGATTCCCTTTTGCTTCGCCATGACGGGCCTTTGGGAAAAAGATCATACCGCCTGGCTCAAACCCGTCATGCCCTGGACACTCTTCTCCGCGGGCATCCTGGGTACCGGTATCCTGATGGGAGGCGCATGGGCCTATGAGGCGCTGAGTTTTGGTGGCTATTGGGCATGGGACCCGGTTGAAAACATGTCCCTTGTGCCCTGGCTGATCCTGCTGGCTGCCATGCACGGCAATTTTATCGCGCGTCACACCGGCCACTCGATCCGGACGACATACATCTTTTACATCGCCTCCTTCCTGCTGGTGGTGTATTCCACTTTTCTGACCCGCTCAGGGATCCTCGGCGAAGAAAGTGTCCATGCCTTCACGGAAATGGGACTGGAATGGCAACTGGTTATCTTCATGGGCCTCTTTCTTTTGGCCGGAGGCTACTTCCTGGTCTCCCGTCATGGATCGATCCCCACGATCAAACAGGAGGAAACGATGAAAAGCCGGGAGTTCTGGATGTTTATCGGCGCGCTTATTCTCGCCTTTTCTTCGGTATTGATCACGTTTACCACCAGCATACCGGTATGGAATAAACTCATCGATCTGTATGGTTCCCTGGCCGGCAAAGGCGACATGACTGCCTATCACAAAGCCATGCCGCTTGATCCGGTAGATCATCATAATCGCTTTCAGTTATGGATCGCGGTATTGGTGGCCATCCTCTCCCCCATTGCGCAGGTTCTCCGCTTCAACGCCATGGGCTGGGATACCCACCGTCCACGCTTTATCAAACACGTAATCATTTCCGCCTCACTCGCCACGCTATTGACGATTGTCCTGGCGCTCTGGATTGATTTGCCCGGGTGGCCTTATGTTGTCCTCCTGGCCGCCGCCAGCTTTGGCGTGGCCTCCAACCTGGACTACCTGATCTCGTTTATCAAAGGGCGATGGATGTCCATGGGCTCTGCCATGGCCCATGGCGGATTTGCCCTGATGCTCATCGGCATCATGGCCAGCGGGCTTAATAAAAGGATCATCAGCGAAAACCGTTTCGCCCAGGAAGGCCTGGCGGAAGGTCTCCATACCGGGCAAAATGCGTTCCTGATCAAAAACATGCCCATGTATATGAACGGCTACTGGGTCACCTACCGCTCCGATACACTCGACGGTCTCACCCGCAAGTATGCCGTGGAATTTGTGAAAGTGAATGAGAAAAATGATACGCTGGAACATTTTACGACACACCCCAACATCCTCTACGACCGCAAACTGACCAAAGTGGCGACAGCCAATCCCAATACCAAGCGGTATCTCAACCGGGACGTTTTCACCTACATCGCCGGACTGCCCCCGGAGCAACAGGATGCCGCCAATGTAACCAAGGTGGACAGCATGCTGGACTATACCACCTATTTCATCGGCACGGGTCAAACCATCCGGACGGACCAATTTACCATCCGGCTCGATTCGATCACATTCAGCACCCATCACGCTGACTATATCCCGGAGGAAAATGACTTGCCGGTCTCTGGCAATCTAACCGTCTGGCCGAAAGACTCCTCCGCATCCCAGGCCCGCGTGATGCGGCCATCCCTGATCGTCCGGAAAGGATTATTGTACGGCCTCCATGACCAGGTCAATGATTTCAACCTCCGGGTGCGCCTCAAGACCTCCTGTGTCGACAGCCTCCTCCCGATGGAAGAAAAGCTGACGTTTGAACCCCTGATCATCAAACCTGGTGAAAGCAGGACCTGGAAAGGAATGACGATCCGGATGAATGGCGTGGACCGGAATATCCGGCATCCCAATTATGTCGCGCGGGAAGGGGATGTGGCGATCCAGGGAGTAATTGACGTGACGGGCCCGGATTCCGTGCGGCATAGCGCGAGACCGCTTTATTTTATCCGGGATGCACAGGTCTATAACATGAAAGATTATGTGCCGGATTACAGCCTGCAGATTGGCATTGAAAAAATCGATCCGCAAAAAGAAGCCTTCACCCTGATGCTGGCCCGGTCGATGCAAACACCCGGGCTGCTGATAGAGGCAGCCGAAAAGACCCCGCGCAATGATTATATCGTGCTGGAAGCGATTCTTTTTCCGGGCATCAATCTCTTCTGGGCGGGTAGCATCATCATGCTCCTGGGCGCATTTCTGGGCCTCTACAAACGGTTACGAAAAAAACCAGCCTGACCCTTCGCATGCGCACCCTTGTCTGTCTTGGCGCCGGCCGTTTGGCCCACCACCTGATGCCCGCTCTCGAACATGCGGGGTGCGAGGTCGTGCAGGTCTTTAACCGGACGGAATCCGCGGCACTGATCCTGGCCAATCGACTGGGTGCTTCTGCTTACACCAGCGACCCGGCAAAAATCAGGCGGGATGCAGACGCCTATTTCCTGACGATCGCCGATGACGCCATCGCATCCGTGGCCCGCCAGGTAGCTTACCTGGAAAATGACAACGCTATTTTTATTCATTGCTCCGGCGTGCTTCCGATGGATATCCTCCCGTTTCAACGCCGTGGCGTTTTCTATCCGTTGCAGACTTTCTCTCCGGGCCACCATATCCCCTGGAAAACCACGCCGCTATTGATCACCGCCTCGAGGGCAGATATCCTGGATGAACTTCGCACCGTCGCCCAGAATCTCTCGAACGCGGTCTATGAAATTTCTGACCAGGATAAAACTTTCCTCCACCTGGCTGCCGTATTCGCCAACAATTTCACCAATCACATGCTCACACTGGCGGAAAGGCTTTGCCGGCAACACCAGGTGCCTTTTGATATCCTCAAACCACTGATCCGGGAGACTTTCGAAAAAGCACTGGAGGCAGGCCCTTCCCACAGCCAGACAGGGCCGGCCATTCGCGGAGATGAAAAAACGCTGGAGAAACACATTCAATTACTGGCTGACCTGCCTGCACTCCAGGATCTCTACCGGTTGATGACACACAGCATCCGGTCGTCATCCTCGGTCAGCGAATAAACATGCCGGCGATTCGGGCCGGCCTTTTTCCGGGCTTATCGTTTCGGCAGGAGCTTGGACACGATATCATCATAGTAAGGCCTCTCCTTAAGGCTCGAGTGCGAACCCGGGAAGAAGATGATATCCATCTCGATAAACTTGTTGCGGGTGTCAAAATCCCGTAAGACGACAGAGCAGCGTTTATCATTGACGAGCCGCGTGTTATCGATCATGGGAAATTCAAAAAAATCTATGGGAAACGCCGGTTCCGCGCATTTATCATCCTTGCCGGGAATGCGGGTGCAAATTTTCAACCGAACATTGACGGAATAATTGACCGTATCCCAATCCAGGACCGTGAGGTGTACGAAATGCTTGATGGAATCGGTCCTGTTGCCGTCCGTCACCACGTCCGTAAAAGTGCAACTGAAGGTATTCTGATCCACCGGACAGTTGAGGGAATCAAAACAGTAGATGAATTTTTCCATGGAAGAGACCCCTTCCAGGCTCGCGATCTGTTTAGCGGTTACTTCCCGGGACATATTATACAACCTTGCCCGGTAGCTTTCGCGCAATTTCAGGTTTTTGGTTTCGATCTTGTTACGCCGGTCAAGGTAGGTAAAGAGCGGCATCAGGTTGAGTGACTCATGGAAATTGTACGCCAGCAGTTCCAGTTGCAGGATTTTCTCATCGAGCGTAGAGGAATCTTTGAGGATCGTCCCGATGATGCTCGTAAACATATCTTTTCGCAACGCGCTTTCGGATTCCTCCCGGCGGCTCATCAACTCCGTGTACAGGCGGGTCTTTGCGTCATTCTCCTGGTTTTTGTTGAGATAATCGGACGCGAAATAACTCACGATGGCAATGGTCATCGCGGTCAGCAATCCGCCCACAGGCCCCAGGATGATATGCGCCTTATCCCAGAAGTCCTTTTCTGTTCCGGGCTTGGGATCTACTGTTTCTTTAGTTCCCATTTATCACCCGCTTTGGCTAAGGTCAGCGTATAGGACACGGAATTGTTGGTGGAGAAGACACTGAACACTGCCCCGTCATAGCCGGTCAGCTCCAGCTTGAAAGGACCCACTTCCTTGATGGTGATGGAGAAATAGCCATTGTCATCCGTTGTGGTGGTTCCGAAGACCTTACCGTTTTGGGTGATTTTGATTTCCTGCTTGGCCAGGGGTTTCCCATCCTTTTTGATGGTCCCGAAAATCTCGCCGGCAAATGTGAGGCTCGGCACAAGAAAGAGGAGAAAGAGAAAAAGGTTTTTAGTTTTCATACCTGTTTATCAGTTTCGATCAGACGAACCTGTAACGTAAAATTAGGGGAAAACCGCATAGCCGCCCGGTGTTTAACACCCTTTTAAGAATCACCTGCGAAAACAGCCCAGTTTTGCTTCATCCGGACGCGCTATCCGGGTGCCGGCCGGTTCCATCCGGGGTCATGCTCACTTTGTGGTGGAATTCCTACTTTCACGCCAGTGAAAAGGCATCATGGCTAAACGAAAACCTTACCTCATCGGTGTTTCCGGGGGAAGCGGTTCCGGAAAAACCCGCATCATCCATGAACTTCGACGCTATTTTCCGGAATCGGACCTTTGCATTATTTCCCAGGACGAATACTATCATCCGCGGGAAAGACAGGTCTGGGACGATGCCGGGTACCAGAATTTTGACCTTCCCGGATCCATTGATCACCAGGCATTCCTGGCGGATATCCGCCAACTGGTCCGGGGAAGAGCCGTCACAAGGCCGCAATACATCTTCAACAATCCGAAAAAAAAACCGGTCCTGCTCACTTTTCACCCGGCACCGGTCATCCTCATCGAGGGCCTGTTTGTCTTTCACTTCAGCGCCATCCGCAAACTGCTGGACCTGAAAATATTCATTGACGCAGAGGATGTGATCAAACTCAAACGCCGCATCATCCGGGATGCCGGGGAGCGGAACTATCCGCTGGAAGATGTCTTACACCGGTACGAGCATCACGTGTTGCCTTCCTATAAAGCCTATATAGAACCCTTCCGGCACGATGCAGACATCATCATCAATAACCATACGACTTATGCGGCGTCCATCGACGTGTTGCGTTCGCTGATTTCTGTCAAAGCAGGGTCCTGATAGTTCACAGGCACCTCAATGCCCTGCGGGAACGATCTGCGTTCGATCATGTTTGTACCGGAAGACCAACTGGAAGGTGACCGCGAGGACCAGGGCATAAGCGGCAAAAGTAAACCAGATACTGGGCCAGTCCTTGATCCCCTGGACAGTATGGAGATCCACCACCCAACCACTAAGCCGGCCCCCCAGGAAAGCACCGAGCCCGTTGGTCATCAGCATGAAAAGGCCCTGGGCGCTCGCCCGGATCTTGAGATCGGATTCTTTTTCCACAAACATGGATCCGGAGATATTGAAAAAATCAAAGGCCATCCCATACACGATCATGGACAAAACGAGGAAAATAAAACCAGGACCGGGATTGCCGATACCGAAGAGGGCAAACCGGAGCACCCAAGCCAGCATACTCAGCAACATCACCCGCTTGATCCCAAACCGGATCAGGAAGAAGGGAATCGTCAGGATAAACAAGGTCTCCGATATCTGCGAAAGGGAGATCAGGAGGCTGGGATGCTCCACGGCGAACGTTCCCGAATAGGTCTTATCAAAATCATGTAAAAACGCTTCGCCGAAGGCATTGGTAATCTGAAGGGCGGCCCCGAGACACATGGCAAAGAAAAAGAAGACAGCCATTTTGGTCTGCTTGAATAACACGAAGGCATCCAGGCCAAGCGCCTGCACCCACGACGCATTGGTCGTGGATTTTGAAGGTTTACAGGCCGGCATCGTAAACGCATATACCGCCATCACGACACCAGCCGCGGAAGCCACCAGAAACTGGTTTGGGCTCTTGGTCCAGTGCATGACATCCACGATCCACATGGCGATGATAAATCCTACCGTACCCCAAACGCGAATCGGCGGAAATACCTTTTGCACAATATATCCTTTTTGTTCCAGGATGTCATAGGAGACTGTATTGTTGAGGGCAATCGTGGGCATGAAAAACAGACTGTTGACCAGGATGACCGTATAGAGCGTCTCCGCATCGGTCACCGTACTGGCATAGTAGAGCACTCCCGCCCCGATGAGGTGGCAAAATCCCAAGATCCGTTCAGCATTGACAAACCGGTCCGCCACAATCCCCATCAGGGTAGGCATAAACAGGGAAGCGATCCCCATGGTGCCGTAAGTTGCGCCCACCAGCGCCCCACGCTGGCTGAGATCACCCGGCAGGGTAAACATATATCCTCCTAATGAAATCAGCCATGATCCCCAAACAAAGAATTCGAGGAAATTCATGACAGAAAGGCGCAGCTTGATATTCACATCCATGAGATTTGATGTTCAAATATCAAAAAAAAGCGCCGATGGCCCTGAAAGGGCTGTTTTTTACTGCGGATAGCTGAAAGGAATCACCACCTGATCTGACGTAAACCATTTGGCTTCCCCGGTCTGCGCATTGGTCAGCAAGACATGCGCTGACAGCGTGACCTTGTATGCAGGATCACCAAACGGAGAACTGCCAAAATACTCTACGCCGGACACGGTGGCTGAAGCGAGCTCCGGTTGAACACCAGCGGTGCTCCTCCACTCCGCGCCGGATGGATCCAGGTAGATGATTTCCAGGTCACCCGCGGCGAGCGTGGCGGAAGCATGGTGGACTTTTTCACTTTCCAGATCGATGGGAAAATAACACGCATCCACGGCCTGGTTTTGGATCAGGATGGTCTGGGAAAGATCGGTACGATTCCCCCTGGCATCGGACACGCGAACGCTGGCGTAGACGGCCGTCACACTGTCCTGGATCTGGACCACCTTGACAGAAGAAGTCTCCCCGTTATCCCATTCAATCAGAAAAGGAGCGGTTCCTTCGGGTTTGACCGACAGCACGAGATGCCGGGCACTTTCCAGTTGCGCTTCCAGGTGTGCCGTGCATGGCTTTTCCGCGGAAGGCTGAAAATAGAGGCATTGATTGTATTGACAACCCGTATATGCATACGACTGGAAACAGACATTCAGATTGTCTTCATACCCAAGCGTACGGGTAAAGGTACTCTGGAACAGGGCGGCAGGATTGTTGAGGTCCTCCCAATACGAATAGCCGTTCATAAACAGATCCGGGTGTGTGCCCAGGGTGATGTGAAAACTATCCCGTTCCTGATCGGATAATGCCAGGTCTACAGATCCTGGCCGGATGGTGTTGTTAAAGGTCAATAGTTCGGAAGCCTCCGCAGGCAATGCCTGGTAGAGACGAAATGTCCAGGAGGGACTGCAAAGTCCCGTGCATCCATCCCGGCTGATCACCGATGTATACACCAGTAGTGAATCCTGGGCAGGCGATGCGGGCACGGCCGTCCACTGATCAAAGCCGGCTTCAATATGGATCTGTTGATTATCCAAAAGCCCCTGGAAGCCGAATACGGAATCCGAAGTGGCACCACCCGGAATATCCTGCGGATCTTTCACGCAGGAAAACCCGCTGTAAAGGAATAGCGCAGCCAGCAGCCAGGTTGATTTAGAAAATAGCATACAATAAATAATTAAGGGTCACAAAAGGCTGCCACGCGGCAGTGGAACCATTCCAGTCATATCCCAAATCCGAAAGAACAGAATTGTCTTCGACAATCGATGTGAAGTAATAAGCCGTGCCGGCCTGGGCCACGAGACGCGGGGTCAGCCGGTATCCATACGATACCTGGGCACACCATTGTGTTTTGTTCAACCCATCCGTTTTCAACCATGCATAGCGGGTGACCGGTTGCTCCGCTCCGGTCAACTGATCCGAACCCTGGAGGGTGATATGTCCCTGCGCACCGTAGAGGTATTGCCATTGTGCACCGGCGCTAAATAGGTGGCGCCGAAGCTGATATTGCGCTCCAATCCTGGAATAGACAAAGTGAAGCCGGTCAGGAGACAGGCTGTTGAATTGACTCCGCACGCCAAAAGACGCCTGCGTCACCGTAGAAGTCCGTTCAAAGGCAAATCCGCCGTCCTGCATTAAATACCCGGCCGACCAGAGCACCTTGAGTTTGTTATCGAGCGAATAGTCCAGCCCAGCTCCCGCATTTACTTTAAGACCTCCTTCATATACCGGTCTCGAGCCGAAAACAAAACCGACGCCGGTTTCCACGAATGTGCGAAGGTGGTGAGTAAACTTCCTCGAGGGTTTAAGCATTCCCATCGGTTCCGTTTCAGCAGCTGAAGGCTCAAGCCCGGCAGTCAACAGGCTTTGAAGGGGTGTTGTGATTTCAGGATACCGGTGCAAACCGTCATAGATCCTTCCCGTCCAGGGATCGAACTGGACACTGTCGGGATAGACATTGACCCCAACGGTATTGGAGGGGATCCGGGCTTCATTGGGGCGATCCAGTTCCACCTGGTAATAGTCACCGGAAGTTCTGGCAACACCTTGTGCATTTCTTTTGGTGGACTTGCCCGCCTTTGGTTCAGCGGGTTGCCGGTTTGATTTAGTTACAGGCTTTGTTACACTCCTTTCGGATAAAGGGCTTTTCCCCACGGCGGCCTCAGCCAATGAGGGATCGTTTGTCCGGGAAAGAGTCTCGTGATCGGTGGCAGGCTGGCGCTCTGTTAATTCTGTCTTTGGTTTTGGCACCGCCGGTACGGCAGGCGCTTGCAGGGATTGCGTATCCGTCAAAAGCCACCAGGCCATGGTCATCACCACTGCCGTTCCGCCAAGCCACCACCACAGAAAGCCTCTTTTCTTTTCTTTGCGGTGAAGCATTTCACGCATGGCTTCTCGATGGGATTCATCTACCGGGAAGTGTTGCTCTTCCCAGCGCCTGCGCAGGATATCATCGAATGTTTCTTTCATTTCAATGACGTGATTTGTGTTTTTTTCAATAATGTCTCCTTCAATTTCTTCCGGGCTTCGTGCAGATGCCATTTGGAAGTGCCCTCGGAGATATCGAGCATGGCGGCGATTTCCTTGTGTCCATATCCGTCGATCGCATAGAGGTTAAATACCTGTTTGCTGACCGGCGGGAGTTGATTGATGATGTACAGGAGGTGGTCGAGGTTGATATCCTCCGCTATATGATTCATTTCATCGTCGGGCCACGCGAGGTCCTGGGAGGGCTGGCCGTAATAGACATGCTGGCTGTAATGTCGCTGCTGGGAGCGGAACTCATCGATGATGCTGCGGAGGGTGATCCTGGACACCCAGGCCTTGAAGGACCCACTGTGATCAAACTGCCCCAGATGTTGCAGTATTTTGAGAAAGGCGAGATTAAGCCTGGCCCCGGCTTCCTGTTTGTCCCTGCAGTAGCGAAGACAAATCGACATCATGTAGCTATAGCAAAGGTCGTAAAGACGCAACTGCGCTTTCCGGTCTCCTCCAATACATTGCTTTACGAGCTTTTCGTCTATTGTCATACAAAGTATAGAAAAGGCCACTGACTCGTCATTCCCTCTCAATGACTCATCAGCAGCCCTTTTCTCAAA
>CAZTXO010000066.1:0-18500 GCA_964617515.1 uncultured Saprospiraceae bacterium
CGTTGCCCGAAATGCGGCATGGATCTCGTCCCGATGGGCGGCGCCACTTCGGGCAAATCACATCCTGATGCACACGGCCACCATCACCGCCATGAACCGGATGGCTATGATAAACATGCGGGCCATCATACGGAGGATTTCCTGAAGCGATTTTGGATATCGACCCTGGCGACGATCCCGGTCCTGCTGTTATCCAACATGATACAGCATTGGCTCGGGTTTCAATTCCATTTTACCGGATCCGGTTATGTGCTACTTGCTCTGAGCACTTTTATCTATCTGTATGGCGGCTGGCCGTTTCTCAAAGGACTGGCTGGAGAAGTGAGGGGTAATGCCATCGGGATGATGACGCTTGTCGCGATCGCCATCACGGTTGCCTGGTTGTATAGTGCGGCTGTTGTCTTTGGCCTCCAGGGAATGGATTTCTTTTGGGAACTGGCGACGCTGATCGACATCATGCTGCTGGGTCATTGGCTTGAAATGCGGTCCCAGATGGCGGCTTCCCGCGCTCTGCAAGGCCTTGTGGCGCTGCTGCCGTCCACGGTTCATGTGGAGCGGGATGGCCATGTCGCGGATATCGAACTGTCAATGCTCCAGCCCGGGGATACGGCGCTGATCAAACCCGGTGAAAAAATTCCCGCGGACGGCCTGATCATGGAAGGCCAGTCGAATGTGGATGAGAGCATGCTGACCGGGGAAAGCCGCCCGGTAAAGAAAATAAAAGGCGACAAAGTCATCGGCGGATCGATCAACGGAGAGGGGTCGCTCCGCGTGGAAATACGGGCGACCGGAAAAGAAAGTTACCTGAGCAAAGTAATCAGACTCGTGACCAGCGCGCAGGCGGCCAAATCCAAAACGCAAAACCTGGCGGACCGCGTGGCGAAATGGCTGACCTTCATTTCCCTCGGAGTCGGCATCGGCACTTTTATCCTCTGGTTGTTACGCGACCAGACGACCGCTTTTGCCCTGGAGCGGATGGTCACGGTGATGGTGACGGCGTGTCCGCATGCGCTGGGCGTAGCCATACCGCTCGTAGTCGCTATCTCGACGACCTTGTCGGCGACGCATGGTTTATTGTTGCGGAACCGGACCGCTTTTGAAAACGCCCGAAAGATCAATACCATCCTCTTTGACAAAACCGGTACCCTGACCAAAGGATCCCATGAGGTGCAGGCCGTGCTTCCGCTCACTCCTACCTACTCAGCAGATGAACTGCTGCGCTATGCAGCTTCCGTACAGCAACATTCTGAGCATCATATCGCGAAAGGAATGCTCCGGAAAGCGAAGGAGAAAAACCTGGATTTATGGCCCGTCGAAAAATTTACCTCCATGCCCGGCCTCGGCGTGGCGGGTAAGGTGAATGGAAAAATGGTATTATCCGTGGGTCCCGGATTTCTCCTGCAAAATCAGATCCCGGTTCCTGCCACTCCGGTCTCCGTTGATGAAAAAACCGCCACCCTGAGCTACCTCCTCCTGGATGGCTTCCCTGAAGCGATCATCCCCCTGGCGGATTCGATCCGTGAAACATCCCGGGAAGCGATCGCGGCCCTCAGGAGCATGAACATCCAATCGTATCTCCTGACCGGCGACCAGGAGGGAGTGGCTCAATCGGTTGCCAGCCAACTGAACATGGATGGCTACTTCGCCAATGTCCTGCCGCATGATAAACTCGAAAAAATAAAATTCTTCCAGGCCAAAGGAGCAATGGTGGCTATGACGGGCGACGGGGTCAATGATGCCCCCGCTCTTGCCCAGGCGGATGTGGGCATCGCGGTCGGCTCAGGAACAGATGTTGCCGCCGAAACCGCGGATATCATCCTGGTCAACAGCGATCCAAAGGATGTGGTCAACATGATCACTTTTGCCAGGGCGACCTACCGTAAAATGCAACAAAACCTTTTTTGGGCCATCGGGTACAACGTGATTGCCATCCCACTGGCTGCAGGGTTGCTCTACCCCGGATTTGTCCTGAGCCCTGCGATGGGAGCCGTGCTGATGTCGCTGAGCACCGTGATCGTGGCGCTCAACGCCAGGGGATTGAAGTTCAGCGGGTGAGGAAGGGACTGGATGTCTTAATCGAACCTTTCCATTAAACCTCATGCGGTAGTTTTTCTGTTCGCCTGGCGGAGGATATATCATACGCATCGAAGCACCCGGATGAATGCCGGGGAAAAAGCGAAGTCGTATTTACCAATCCCACTTTTATTGCCGTTCCAATGCGGGTATGCGGGTAAATTCCCGATCTTCGTATCCTTAACAGGCGAATGGAGACAGCAGACCGGAAAGCGCATTGGGAGAAAGTCTATACGACCAAATCCTCAACCGAGTTGAGTTGGTATCAGCCCACCCCCGCAACGTCCATTGGTTTCCTCCAACAATTACATATACCGCTGACAGCTAAAATCATGGACGTGGGCGGCGGTGACAGTTTATTGGTCGACCACCTGGTGGCGTTGGGTTATACAGACATCACTGTCCTGGATATTTCGTCGACGGCCATTGAAAAAGCCAAACAACGACTTGGCGACAAAGCTCGCAGGGTAAAATGGATGGTCTCGGATGTGCTCCATTTCCAAGCTGCTGAACAATATGATTTCTGGCATGACAGGGCCACTTTCCATTTTCTCCTGGACGAAAAGGAAATCGACCGTTACCTGGAGACTGCAGCACAAAGCCTTACGCCGAACGGCATCATGGTTCTCGGGACATTTGCCGAAGACGGACCAGAAACGTGCAGCGGCTTGAAAATCCATCGCTATTCTGAAGACTGGATGACGGACCGGCTCAGGGCGTTTTTTCAAAAAATAAAATGTATCCGGATGGATCATCTCACACCGGCCAGGAAGGTCCAGCATTTCATCTTTTGCAGTTTCAGGAAATTACGGGCAGCATAAGTTTTAACTCCGTTAGATCCCGTTCACTGGGTGGCGAGCCCGGTTCAGTGGATTGTTGGAGCAAACTCCAACGGTGACTAACTCCTTTTATCCCGAAACGTGGCGAGCAGCCGGAAGATGACGATCCATAATCCCATGGCGAGTATCGCCCCCGCCGTGACAAATACCACAAACACCGGATGCAGTTGCTTCATCATCGTGCTGAAAGGCACCTGGGCTGTCTCCATCTGCCATTTTGCTTTGAGGATTCCCGCCAGGATCAGGCAGATCCAGAACACGGGAAGCGAGACCATCGCCAGGATGAACCCGCGGTGATACCACCCGGGCACCGCCCGCTGACCGGGCATCTTGTTGAGCAGGATATCCGTGGTCATGGCCAGCAACAAAAACGTATTGATTCCGATCGTCGCTCCCATCGTATGCGCGACAGTGACATGGGTACCATGGGTAAAGACATTGATGGCCGGAACGGACATACCGATAGCGAGGACCAACGTCAGGAAAACCCAGACATCTGCTGCCGCCAGGAAGCGGAAGGCAGGCAGATGCAAATGCTTCCTCGCCTCCTGCACCGTGGACTTCCATTGCCAAAGGATGCGCCCGAGAATAAAAAGCTCCGTCATGCTGATGAGGTAACTCACGTGTTTGATATACGCATGGGTCGGCAGGGTGTAGATATGATGACCCCAATTGAACATCAGGTTGGCCAGCCCGGTGAAATAGAGCGCGAAAGCCATCCTGGAATGACTCATGGCCGGGTGACCGCTGATCTTTGTCATCAGGAACATGCTGCTCCCGTAGATCAGCATATTCCAGGCGCCCACCATCGATCCGTAGGACTTCCATTGGATCGTCATGTCATTGACGATGTTGTCACGGAAATACGGGATCAGCCAGAGATAGGACTCCAGGTAGGTGAACAGGAAGAACACGCCGCCGGTCAGCCACATCCAGACGTAGACCGGTTGAAGCCGCAGCGTGCCGATGGATTTGAAGAGGTTGATGATAAACAGGATCCAGGCAATGACGATCGGAACCGCCAACACGGGATGGAACTCCCAATACTCGCGTCCGCCGAATATGCCGAGAACATAGGACGCCAGGATGGAACAAATGGACAGCATGAATAAAACCCACTGGATGAAGAGCAACTTTTCCGAATAGAGCTTCCTTCCGGTATGTTCCTGGACATATGTCAGCACGCAGCCGTTGGCCGCCAGGATGATCCAGAAGACCACAGCGGATACATGCAGGGGACGCAACTGATCAAATGAGAGCCACTGCCTGAGGAACCCAGGTACGATATATTGCATGCCCCCGAGGAATCCAAACAAAAGACCAACCGCCAGGAGGCCGAGCGCCGGGTATAAAAAGATTTGCGTGACCGGTCTGCTATTGCTGGCGGATGGTTCCATCATATCCGATTGTAAAGGTTTTCGGATCGGACCGACCGGTCTGATCCACTTGTTGCAGATACGCGATCATGCAGGCGATATCCTCGTCGGCCATCTGGTAAGCAGGCATGGTATTGTTACCCACCTGCAGAAATGCCCGTATCTGGTCCGGCCCACGCTTGCTGTATTCATTTGTCAGGTCAGGTCCCAGGAAGCCGCCGAGCCCATAGAGTTGGTGACAGGCTGTGCAATTATGTTTTTGCCACAACATCTTGCCGCGGTCCGCCATCGCCGAAGCAGGCGCATGACGGACGGGCAGATCACAATACATATAGACGGTGTAGCTCAAAAAAGCCAGGACCAACGTGATCGCGATCGTTCTTTTCTGGACTTCCGTCATGGATCGGGTCATGCGTTGACTTCCGCCAGCCTCGCGGTAAAGTGCCGAAGGGTCGGCGCTTCATATTGAATCGTCAGGCCCCGGATCAGATCGCGATCCCTGTACACGCGGATGATGATCTCGGCCACATAGTCGATATGGCTTTGCGTGTACACCCTTCGCGGGATGGCGAGCCGAACCAGTTCCATCATGGCCGGGATGAGCTGACCGGTTTCGTCATATTTCCCAAACATCAGGGATCCGATCTCCACACTGCGGATACCGCCTTCCCTGTACAGGGCGCCAGCCAACGCCTGGCCCGGGTATTGCGCCGGAACAATGTGTGGAAGAAAAGCTTTCGCATCCAGGTA
The DNA here is from genome assembly GCA_964617515.1 of uncultured Saprospiraceae bacterium. GTDB lineage: Bacteria > Bacteroidota > Bacteroidia > Chitinophagales > Saprospiraceae > Opimibacter. The sequence goes on from CAZTXO010000066.1 coordinate 5,039, forward strand.
TACCGCGTGTCCGCCTGCGGGCACCATTACCGGCACACCGGCAGCCACCAGTTTTTCAGTCAGGTATTCGATACTGCGGATCCGGTACTGGAGGTAATGCTCATCCGTCACTTCATGCAACCCGATGGCAATCGCTTCGAGGTCCCGGCCCGCCAGTCCACCGTATGTCGGAAAACCCTCCGTAATGATGAGCAGGTTCCTGCATTCAAGTGCGACGCGCTCATCGCGCAGGGCGATGAAACCCCCGATATTAGCAAAGGCATCTTTTTTAGCGCTCATCGTGCAGCCATCTGCATAGGAAAACAGCTCCCGGGCGATCTCCGAAACGGATTTACCGGCAAACTCCTTTTCCCGCAGTTTGATGAAATAACAATTTTCGGCAAACCGGCATGCATCGATATAGAGCGGGATTTGATACCTGGCGCAGATTGCTTTGGCATCGCGGATATTTTGCATGCTTACTGGCTGACCGCCACCGGAATTGTTAGTCACCGTGATCATGCATAGGGGTATATTTTCCGCGCCTTTCTCCCGGATAAATGCTTCCAACGCCGCGATATCGATATTCCCTTTAAACGGGGCCGGCACGGAAGGCACTTTGCCTTCGGCACAGAGCAAATCCACGCCCGTGGCCCCGGTAAATTCAATATTGGCGCGCGTCGTATCAAACAGCGTATTGCTGACGATGTATTTCCCTTTACCCCCGAGTACGGAAAAGAGGATTTTCTCCGCTGCCCTGCCCTGGTGCGTAGGGATAATGATGGGCATGCCGGTCAGCTCCTGCACGGCGTTTTCGAAATGAAAAAAGCTGTTTGACCCGGCATAGGATTCATCGCCCAGCATGACCCCTGCCCACTGCGCGCTGCTCATGGCACTCGTACCGCTGTCGGTGAGCAGATCAATCATGACATCCTCCGCGCGGATAAGGAACGGGTTGTAAAACGCGTTCTTCAGGATTTGTTCCCGCTCCTCTTTCGTGGTGAAGGAGATCGGTTCGACGGATTTGATCCGGAAAGGCTCTATGATGACCATTCGCTTTTCAAGCTGGATTTAGAAAACACCGGCAGAAATCTGTTCCCGATAAACACGGCATGATGGAACGTGAACCATGAATGCCAGGCGATCCATTATACGCTATCCATCTCCCATTTTCACGCAGCGGCTCTATGCGTTTAGCCGTCTGCCGACGTAAAAGTAGCTGTAAGCCCTGCCGCGGTGGTTTGATTTTTATCACCGGTATCCATGACCTTGATCATTTCCGGAATGCGCTGAAATGAAGACCATTACCTCCTGAATACACCTGGTGACGTCAACACCCGGTCCTGGACGATGAAAACGGATCTCAGCCATACCATCAAGCACTCCTGGGCGGAACCCTATAAAATCAAAATGGTGGAACTCCTCAAGATGACCACCGAGGATCAGCGACGCAAAGCTATCGCCGCCGCGGGCTACAATACTTTCCTCCTGCGGTCGGAAGATGTCTATATCGACCTGCTCACCGACAGCGGCACGAGTGCCATGAGCGACCGGCAATGGTCCGGCATGATGCTGGGGGATGAGGCGTATGCGGGCAGCGCCAATTTCTACAAGCTCGAAAAGACCGTGCAGCATGTCTATGGCTATACGTATGTCATCCCTACTCACCAGGGGCGCGGCGCAGAAAACATCCTGTCCAAGATCCTGATCAGGAAAGGTGACATCATCCCGGGCAATATGTACTTCACCACCACCCGGCTTCACCAGGAGCTGGCCGGAGGGACTTTTCATGATATCATCATCGACGAAGCACACGACGCTTCCAATCCGCATCCATTCAAAGGCAATGTGGACCTGGAGAAACTGGATGCGCTGGTCAAAAAATACGGAGCCAAGCGGATTCCCTACATCTGCGTCGCCGTGACTGTCAACATGGCGGGCGGGCAACCTGTCTCGCTGGCCAACCTCAAGGAATTGCGCACCTACACGAAAAAGCATGGCATCAAGATCATCCTCGATATGACCCGCATCGCGGAAAACGCGTATTTCATCCAGCAACGCGAGCCGGGATACAACCGGAAATCGATCCGCACCATTGTCCGGGAGATCTGTGATCAGACGGACGGCGCGACGATGAGTGCGAAAAAGGATGCGCTGGTCAATATCGGGGGATTCCTCGCGCTCAATGATCCGAAGGATTATGAAGAAGCCAGCAATCTCGTGGTCGTCTATGAAGGCCTGCATACTTACGGCGGATTGGCCGGGCGGGACATGGAAGCCATGGCGGTGGGCATCGAAGAATCCATCTCTGACGACCACATGAAGGCCCGTATCGGGCAGGTCATCTACCTGGGCGAGAAGCTCATCCATTACAACATACCGATCACGGTACCCATCGGCGGGCACGGGATCTTCCTCGACGCTAAACGCTTCCTGCCACATGTGGACCAGGAAAAGTTTCCCGCGCAGGCGCTGGCGGCCGAGCTGTATGCAGACAGCGGTGTCCGCACCATGGAACGCGGCATCGTCTCCGCCGGCCGAAATCCAAAGACCGGAAAAAACTATCTCCCGAAACTCGAATTGGTGCGCCTGACCATCCCGCGACGGGTCTATACGCAGGCCCACATGGATGTCATCGCCGAGTCGGTTTTTAATGTCTACATGAACCGGGACCAGATCCGGGGATTGAAGATGATCTACGAACCGCGTTATCTTCGCTTCTTCCAGGCCAGGTTTGAGAGAGCGAGAAAGTGAGAGAGCGAGAAAGGGAGAGAGGACAAAAAAAATCAAGTACGCCTATGGATTGCGTCAAAAAACATATATGGCTGATCTTCTTGCTGCTGCCGATCGCGTTTCTGCGCGGACAGGATACGGCATTTGACTGGACCCGTACCGAATGCGGATCGAACAAAACGCATCACCTGTATGCTGAACTGGACAGCGGATATGTAGTCGTGATCGACCTGGTCATGATGAATTGTCTCCCTTGCGTCACGGCGACCGATGGGCTCAAAGCTATTCTTGATCAATTTGAGGCCGATTATCCCGGGCGGGTACGTTTGTACAGTGTCGGATTTCACAATTCGATTTCGTGCGAGCAATTGTTGGCCTGGAAAATCTTTAACGGCTTCAAACATCCTGCTTTTTCCGGGGGCGGCGATGAAACCGCCTATTATGGAGGCATGGGCATGCCGACGATCATTGTCGCGGGAGGCGGCACCGCGCACAAATTGTATTACCACGACTTCGGCTATGATCCCGCTTACGATGTGCCCATCGCTGCGGCCATCGCGCAGGCACTCGAAGAAAGCCATGCAACGGCAGTTCCCGGGCTCCTATCCAGCCCATCCAGGATGATCCTGTCTCCGAATCCTGCCGGCGAAAGCATCCGCCTGGACCTCACGGAGTACCCTGGCGATGCGATCATCATCCGTGACGTACTTGGCCGAACCTGGTATCACCAGGCAATAAAAGCTTCGGAATGTAACAACCAGCTGACGATCCCGGTCAACTCCTGGCCTTCCGGAATATTCCAGGTATCCCTATACCGGCAAGGCCGGCTGATCGGTACCGGGTCGGTTGTAAAATCCTGACAGCATCCCTGATGCAAAGTGATGGCCGCATGAAAATCCGCTTCCCGTTTTCTCTTACACTATGGCTCCTGGTTGGTGGGAGTTGGCTTGCCCTGGCCTTGCAGGGAAAAGCACAATGTTGCGCACCCGGTAACCCGTTAGGCGGAACTTCCAATGCCGGGACCGTGTCGGCATCTACCCTGCGGGCTTCCTTTTTCTACCGGCATAGCTATGCGGATACCTATTATGATGTGGATCAAAAAGCAGCTGTGCAGGGGACAACGGCCGCTTTCAATTTCATCGGCTCGACGTTGGCCTATGGGCTTACCTCCAGGCTCACGGTGGAGACGGAACTAGGATACTACCTCAATAAGACGAAAAAATCACCGGTGGCGCCCACGGAAAAAGCCGGTGGCATCGCTAATGCCACACTTTCCCTTAAATACGGAATCTGGAAAGACAAGGTGCGTGACTGGGAGATCACTGCCGGGGCCGGCTTCCGCTTTCCGTTCAGCCGCAAATTAATACAGTCGGAATTTGGTTATCCCTACAGCATGGATATTCAGCCCTCCACCGGGGCTACGGGTTTCATGGGTCAGCTTTTTCTCTATAAAGGCTATGTCCCTGCAGGATGGCGGTTTTTCCTGGTCAACCGGTTTGAAACCTATCGGAAAAACGACATCGGTTACCGCTACGGGCAGGCCAATTACACTTCTTTATTTGTGAGCCGGAAGATCGATCGTCACTGGACAGCGATCCTGCAACTCCGGAACGAATGGCGCGACTATGATTACTGGGACAACATCCGGCTGGTGGATTCCGGGGGCGAGGTCCTGTATGCCGCTCCGCAGCTCAATTACCACTACAAACAAACCTGGAACCTGTCCCTGCTATTTGAAACACCGGTCCTGCGCCATTACCATTATACGCAACTGGGATCCAAATATGCGCTTTCCCTGATCCTCATGCGGGAGTTTAAAATCTGATGAATCCCTGATCAGCCTTTGATGAAACGCCCGATGAAAGTCCGGCCGGAACTATCCGTCGCGCGAAGAATATACATGCCCGCCGGCAAGGCCTGAACATCCACGGACTCTCCGGCCTGTACCGATTCTTTTACCGCTACTCTGTTTCCATAGGTATCCCACAGGTTCAATTGCCGGAATCCGGCCGCGGGATCCAGGGAAATGGCAGAGACGCAGGGATTGGGCCAAAGTGACAGCGCGCCAACGGAATCCGGATCCCGCACTGCGCTTGTATTTTCCGTTAGCTTCACCACCCATATATCCTGGTCCCCATGATTAGATGCGACATCAAAATCTGAGGAGGAGGTATTGGCCATAAAGACCGGATCCCCATCCGTCGTCAACACAAACCCTGTCGGGAACTCATAAACACTTCCTCCATAATACGCTTTTGATTTCAACCCGCCCTCGCTGTCAAAGGAAGCGACCAGGATATCCGTAGCGCCTTTGATGTTGGGATCATTGGGATCAAATACGTGGGTGCATGCCCAGAGCGCATGACCGGCATCTTCCCGGACATAACTATACTGCCTGTCCAATGTATAATGAGATACCTGGTCCAGGGAAGGATCGACATGGTAGATCGAGGTGACCACCGCCGTCCCCTGCGGATTGATATCATCGATCCGGATGGTCATGCCTGTTGCGTCGAGGGCAACAAATCCCATTTGGCTGACGACCGCTTTGGTGATAGCGATTCGCTTGTGACCCAGGAGGGCTCCCTGTGGACTGAGCCTGAATACTTCACACCAGGCATCCACAAATGCATCGGCGCAATCCGTACAAAACTGGAAGTCCCATCGTTCGATCTGCACCAGGAGGTAGACATTTCCATTCGCATCTTCGCGGATATCCTCCACATCAAAATCGTAATGGCCCTGGATCGGCGCCGTCCGGATATTCTGCTTTAGCTGATACGTCCAGACGACCGGATTAAAAATGATGGAATCTGGCGTAGGATCAAATTTTTCCACTACCAGGGAATCCGGTCCGTAACAAGCCTGTACGACAGAGCAGCGCGCATACGCGTATACTTTTTCATTTTCGCGATCGACATCCACCATTTGGGCCGGAATTTCCTCATATGTATAATACGTTCCGGTCCGGTCCAGTATTTTATACAACAGATCCCGGTTGTTGATATGAATCTGCAGGTTTAACAAGGTATCGCCCCACTCTTCCGTATAAAAATGACTGCCCACGGAATATTCAACGGGCGGATTAAAGGTTTCAAAAGCTATATCATGGTAGGTCTTCCAGATTTCTTCCCCATCCGGATCCAGTTTGGTGACCAAAAGGTATGGACGAAGGTTGCCGGTGAAATCCGGGTGAAGTTCGAGACCGACGATCACGAGATTGCCCTGCTCATCGGAGAAAAAACTACGTCCATAATCCGAATACGGTGTCCCAAAACTCTTTTGCCATTCGATGGCCCACTGGGCATGAACGGAAGCCGACAGGCAGGAGTATAAAAAGAAAAAACAAAGAAGGCGGAGCAATAGCGTGTTCATCGTGGTTGGTGATTTACATGACAAGATACGGGGAAGGTAATTCCCCCGAATAGGCAGAAAGCGAATACGGAGATCTCTTTCAAAAGGTTGGGTGAAATAACCGGTAAAGCTGTTTTTCATCCCCAATTGTCGTCCCAGGGACAAACTCAACATGGCTTTCTGCCGATCAATCATTTCCATACCCCACACAATAGGTTAAGTCCATGTCCCCCTTTGTCCCGGGATAGTTTTGGCCGTAAATCGTTTTGGATATGAAAAACCCGACCTGCTTTAACGTCCTTTTCTGGTCTTTCCTGGTTTCCGTCAGCCTTTCGCAAACGGCAGTTGCTCAAAGTGTGGGCATCAATACCAACGGCAATCCTCCGGATCCCAGTGCCATCCTTGACCTTTCGAGCACGTCCAAGGGCATGCTCATCCCGCGGATGGCTTCCTGGGAAAGAGCTTCGATTTCCAGTCCCGCGCAAGGGCTCATGGTCTATGATACCGGTTCGCGCACCTTCTGGTACTTCGACGGTATCTGGCGCGAGATCGGGGGCAGTAACGGACCGACAGGACCTGCTTCAGGTGATCTCACGGGAAGTTATCCATCCCCTACCGTGGCGAAAATCCAGAACCTGGATGTTGTCTTTGGCGTACCTAATGATAAACAAGTTCTGAAATGGGATGCGCTTGCCAACAACTGGAAAGGACGCAATGACTCGCTGTTCCTGCCCTACAACGCTATCTATGCAAACAACGGCAATGCCCTCTTCGGCATCACTACCAACAGCACGACAAACGGATCGAGTGCTTTGTATGGCAAACGTGGAAGCGCCGGCAGCGGTATCGTCCCCGGCACGACGATGGGTGTATGGGGTGATAACTCCAACGGGCTCGGCATCGTCGGTACCAGTAATACCGGCATCGGTGCCTATGGCTTATCCTTTGGCAATCATGGTGTCTATGGATATAGCTCCCTGGCCAATTTCGCCGGCGTCTGCGGCGCACACGCCAGCGCCAATGGCATCGGGGTGCTCGGAGATATCCAAAACAGCGGCAAGGCTATCTATGGCCGCAGTACCGGCACCTCCGGCAAAGCCGGCTATTTTGAAAATACCAATGCGTCCAACGGTGATACGACGCTTGTTTCCCGAAACGCCGGGTTTGGCAGCGCCGGATATTTCAACATCAGCAAAGCGACCAGTGGAAACGCGGTCATGGAGATCAGCGGCAATCACCAGGGGGACGGCCTTTACTCGCAACTCACCAACACAGGCAATTATGCCAATGCCAATTTCAGGGCCTACAACCAAAGTCTCGGCGGATATGCTTTCTACGGGCAAACCGAGCTGGGCAACGCATGCTTTCTCTACAACACCGGCGCGACCAACAATAGTTATGTGCTGGATGCCAAGACCGTGGGCTTAAACACAGTTGGGAATTTTACGATTAATAATGCTGTCAATACGAATTACATCCTCAAAGGAACATCCAATGGTACTGGCGGCGGGCTCAATCTGGCCCTGACTAACGTCAACTCCGGTGCGACCGGAATCAATATGACGCACAGTGGGCTTGGAACGGGGATACAGGTATCTGCTGCGAAAGGGAAAGCAGGTGTATTTGCCACAACCGATGCTTCCAGCCTGAATGAAACTATCAACGTCAGCACGCCCGCCAATGCCAAAAATGCCATTTTCAAATCGACCAATATTGCTACGACAGAACCCGGCATCTATGTGGAACACAGCGGACTGGGCAATGGTATCGAGGTGAAACTGACCAAAAATAATAATACAGCGGCGGCCATCGCGGTTAATACGGCAGGTTTTCGCGGCATCGACGTGATCAGTGCCGGTGCGTACGGCATCACCGCCTCCGCCACCGGTTCGCTGGCAACGGCCATCTATGCCACAACGGGTTTGACCACTAACAGTGCCACAGCCATCAAAGGGATCACAGGCAACAATGCCACGGGTTGCACAGGGGTATACGGCGAAGCTGGTATCAATGATGCCAACGGAACAGGTGTGCGGGGCGTGAGTTATTCTACGGGTACCGATCGCGGTGCCGTGGCCGGCATCAATTATTCCAACGGGGTCGGCCTGTACGGGGAAGTCACCGCCGCCGCCGGCTACGCGGTTTACGGGGTATGTGGTCAAACCGGTTATGACGCCCATGCTGCCCGGTTTGAAAATAAATTCAGCAACTCCACCTTTGAAAATGTGTCCATCTTCACCAATGGCAAAGGCATCAACCTTTACCTGAATAATACAAACGCCGCGAATACCCAGCCCCAGTTTCGCATGCTGAATGCGGGCACGGGCAATTTTATGCAATGGGAAGCCACGGCCGGGGATATCAAAGCCTCCCTTGCCAAATCCGGCAATTTCAAAACGGCGGGAACGATCACGGTGAAAAACGACAAAGGGATCGTCCGGAACTCTTCCAGCACGCAACTCCGGACAGAGATCATCACCGCCACCCTTTCGGCAGGATCCATCTCCCACTACAATCCCGGTGGCTTCAATGCCGGCCTGTTTTATGATATCACCTTTGGTACCGCCTTCTCCACTGCGCCATCCGTCTATATTGGCGACCTGGTCAGCGGAAGTATCCTGGGATTGACCATGACTGTGGAGAATGTCACCACGACCGGATGTCAGATTGTCCTCGGCAATTACACACCTTATGATTTCACTATCGCGCAAACCCAATATAAAATCATTGTGATCGGGGCGGAATAGGTGGCACAGATTTCCTGTGCACAGCTCCGGAATGGGAGGATATGGCAGTGAGGCTTTGTTTCTTCCTGCTGCCTTCACGGTTTCCCGGATCTGCCTTGACCGGCCCCCGAACCAGCAGGAAATCATTACCGTTTACTCGCCAGCAATCACCGCAGAATCATTTGGAGCCTTCTAAAGAGTTGACAATGAGACCGTCCTACGCAATATCTCTATATTTAGTCAGACAATGTGCTCTCCTACTGCGCAGCGGCGAATCGTTTGGTTTTGCTCCATCCTCTGGTGCACGGTCCCTGGCATAGCGCAAAAGAATCATCCCATGTCCAATATCCATTTTTACCAACTCACTACCGCGGAAGGGCTGACGGACAATTATGTCAGCAGCATGGTCGTGGATCAGAGCGGATACCTGTGGATTGGTACGGGAGAAGGCCTTAACCGCTTTGACGGCACCAGTGTGGAAAAGTATTTCCGACAGGATTACCCCCAACTCTACAGTGATGATATCACGCAGATCGTTTGCGACCGTCAAAACCGTCTGTGGATCCTCAACGGGAACGGGTACCTCAACCTGGTGGATGAAAAACGAAAATTTCACCGCATCGGGCTTTATCCCAATAATCAGTATCTCCCCACGCAAGTCGTCCTGAGCACCGGGAAGCATGGCATCGTGCTGAAGACCGCCAGGCAACACTATGTCCTGCGGACAGGGATCGATCCAGGCCAAAAGGACAGCCTCACGCTGGATGATTTTGAACCGCTTTCCATTCAACAGGAGGATTCCTTAAGCGCGAAAAGGATCACGTATGTCTTCGCTTTTGACAGCGATCAATACGTGTTTTCTTACCTGGACGGATCCATCTTTGCGATTGATTATGCCAAAGAAGCAGTAACCCATATCCTGCGCGGGGCAAAAGGAACATCCTATTGCCGGTGGAGCGACCAGGAAATCCTGCTTTTCAATCCAGCCAGCTATAGCCTGGAAGCGCTCAACCTGCAGACCGGTGAGAGAACCCAGCCCTTCCAATCGCTGCGGGACCAGTTTGGTAAGCCAATTAAGGCGTTTATCAACTACGCCAACTGGCTGGACCGGGATCAACTTATGATCTCGACCCAGTGGGACGGCGCCTACCTGTACAACCGTCAAACCCACACGCTCCTCAATTACCGGCATGATCCGGCCGATCCTTCCACGCTGGTCAATGATATACCGCGGGGTTTCACCTATGACAGCACGGGCTGGGTCTTTATCAGTGCCACACCCAATGGCATCAGCTATTACAACCAAAAAGCGATAGTCGGGCAGCAATTGCTTTTCCAGGACGGACAAGGAAAAATCTATGACGGATTTATCCGGCACATGGATACAAGGGACAACGATCTCTATTACATCTCTTCATCGACACACCTGATCAAATGGAGACGAAGCACCAATCGCTGTCAGTTCATCGCTTTTCCCCTGGATCCGAGCATCGTCCATCCCGAGCAAGACCAGGTGATGTATGCCGCCCTGGATCCCCTGGGACATGTGTGGGTGTCGACGTTTTACTATGGCATCTATGTCCTTGACCAGGCTGACCGCATCATCCGGCGGTTTCCGCAAGGGGACAAAAAAACCAGGCTGCCTGTATCCGGGGTGGTCAATCATATCAATACCGGAAAGGATGGCTGGATGTGGATTGCCACGTCCAGGGGCCTGATGCGGATCGATCCCAAGACCTTTGAGGTGCAAAACCTCCATACAGGGAGTCTGAGTGAACTGGCCAAAGCTTTTCCGCTGCGGGTGGAGTTTTTTGATTCGACGTACGCATGGATTGCGACCTCCAAAAAAGGGGTCTGGCGGTACACGATTGCCACCGGCGAAGTAAAGATTTTTGATTCGACCAACGGATTAACCACGGATGCGAGCCTGACAGTCGGCCAGGACCGCCTGGGCAATCTCTATTTCGGCACCATCAAGGGGCTCAACATCCTGTTCACCAACGGGAGCTACGCGTATATCGATGACAAAAGCGGGCTGCTCAACAAACGCGTGGAAGCCCTCCTGCTCGACGATAAAAACCGTATGTGGATCGGTAACGATGTGGGGCTTGCCTGTTTCAATATCCGGGACACGTCTGTACGGATCTTCGATGAGCGATACGGGCTCAGCATCCAGGGATTCCGTACGAATGCGTACCATCAAAATGCAGACGGTGAATTATTGTGGGGGACGGAACGCGGCCTCCAGTATTTTTACCCGGACGACCTTTACAACCAGACCATCTCGGTTCGCTCGATCATCCACCGGATCGAATCGCGGGACATCGATGCCTATCTCTCCGAATCGGAATCTTTTGATTTAGCGCCCGGGAATAATTTCGTGACGTTTTATTTCTCCACGGTCGAATTCGGAACGCACCTGTATACCTTTTATCAATACAAGCTGGAAGGCTTTGATGAGGAATGGCTCCTGGCGGGTGATCAGAAATCCGTGCGGTATCCGAATCTGCCCCCGGGAGATTATGTGTTTCATGTCCGGGCTTCCAATGACAAAAAGACCTGGTTTGCGGCGGAAAATGAAATCCGGATCCACCTCAGGCCGCAATGGTATGCGAGTCCGTGGTTCAGGCTGGTCGCGTCCCTGGCCCTGCTGAGCTTGCTGGGGCTGACGATATCACGCATCCGTAAGAAACAACTGGAACGCAGGGAAGCCCTGGAGACCGAATCGGTGGTCAACTACTTCGCCTCCCAGATCAACATGCACAAGCACGTGGAAGACATGCTCTGGGACGTATCGAAAAACTGCATCAGCAAACTCCACCTGGAGGAATGTGTGATCTACCTCCTTGATCCCGATCGGCACGTGCTGGTCCAGAAAGCAGCCTATGGCCCCAAAAACCCCGAAGCTCAAACGATCCATCAACCCATTGAAATTCCGCTCGGCCAGGGGATCACCGGACACGCGGCACAAACCATGAAACCTGCGATCGTCAACAATACGGAAAAAGACCCGCGGTATATCGTCGACGATGTGCGCCGCCTGTCCGAGATGGCAGTACCCATCCTGGTCAATGGGCAGGCCATCGGTGTGATCGACAGTGAACACAGCCAGCGGAATTTCTTTACCAACAAACACCTGAGCCTGATGACGACCATATCCATCCTCACCGCCAATCAAATCCAACGCATCCAGGCAGAGGAGGCCAAGCAAAAAGCGGAAATCGAAATCCTGCAGAATAAACAAAAAGCAACGGAATCGAGGCTGCAGAGCCTTCGCCTGCAGATGAATCCCCACTTCCTGTTCAATGCGCTCAATTCGATCCAACAGATGATCCTGGCGAATGAAGAAATGGTGGCAACCCGGTACCTTTCCCGGTTTTCCAAATTACTCCGTTCGATCCTCATCCACAGCGATAAAGAAATGATATCCCTGCGCGAGGAACTGGAAATCCTGCAACTCTATGTCGAACTCGAATCTGTGCGGTTTAAGGATGCTTTCCGGTACGAGATCACCTGCGATCCCGGTATTGATGATGATGAGGTCAAGATCCCGACCCTGCTCATCCAGCCCTTTGTCGAAAACGCCATCTGGCATGGCCTGATGCACAAGGAAGGGATGCGCCAGCTCCGGATCTCTTTCATGGAGGAAGGGGATTTTATCCATTGTACCGTTGAAGACAATGGTATCGGGCGGCAAAAAGCCCGGGAACTCAAAATCTCCACGGGCCAGGACAAAAAACACAAGAGCAAAGGCATCGAAGTGTCGCTCGAACGTCTGAAAGCCATGCAGAAAAATGGCGGCGGACCCGGCTCGATGACGATCCATGACCTGGCGGATGCGCAAGGAAACCCCCTGGGCACACGCATTGATATCTATCTCCCTATCTTAAACTGACTCCCATGTTAAAAGTACTCTTGGTCGATGATGAACAGCGGGCTACGGACGCCCTGCGCCTGATGATTGTCAAGACGATCCCGGAGATCGGCGAAGTGATGGTGTGCAATGATTCCCGGCAGGCCGCCGAAAAGATCCATGACTTTCAGCCCGGACTGGTCTTCCTCGATATTCAAATGCCCCACCTCAATGGTTTTGAAGTGCTGGAAAAAATCCCCAATAAGAACTTCAAGATCATCTTCACCACAGCCTATAACGAATACGCCATCCAGGCCATCCGCTACAGCGCGTTTGATTATCTCCTCAAGCCCGTCGACATCGAAGAGCTCCAGGCGGCTGTCCACCGCTTCCTGGAAGGCCAGGAAGATTACAAACAACAGTACGACCTGCTGAAAAACATCATGCACAACATGTCCGCTTCCTCGACAGAAGAATTCCGCCTCGCCCTGCCCACCAAGGAAGGCGTACATTTCCTGCTGCCCGCCGATATCATCCGTTGCGAAGCGCTGGGCAATTACACCCGGTTTTTCACCACCAACGGCAAAAACTATCTCATCTCCAAGACCCTGGGCGAATATGACACCCTGCTTTCGCCGCAAAATTTTATCCGCACGCATAAATCCCATCTCGTCAATAAGAAATTCATTTCCTACATCGATCATGATGGCTATGCGGTGCTCAAGGACAACTCAAAGGTGGAGGTGAGCCGGAGGAGAAAGGAAGAAGTGATGGAAGCGATGAAGTAGAAAGCGACCCTTGCGCCACCGCTGAAGCT
>CAZTXO010000067.1:0-18386 GCA_964617515.1 uncultured Saprospiraceae bacterium
GAACTAACCTACGCGCGGCATGCTCACCCGTTAAGCGAAGGTGGCCTTTCTTATGTAGGGTAAACCCCCTCAGCCGCTTTGGGAAAGGAGCGCCATTTTTGTTTATCCCTAATCCAGGTACGTCATGAAGCGTATTGACGCTGACCTCGGGTTGATACAGGCTCTTCCGATGTCAATAGTCCAATCACTCTTTCCCAACCTCCCTGATATAATCCCCCCTGGAGGTGAACAGGAGATTTTTGGATTCAGCCCCCGACTTTATGGCTGCCTGGAAGGTGGTGACTTTCTGGTCATCCGTCCACTTCAGCGCCTGGGTGATTTTTGCTTTGGGGTAATTCCTTTTTATATATGACTGCGCGATGACAGGCAATTGATCCGCATCAATTTCAACCACCACATTCATCCGGTGACCGGTCGAATCAAACCAGGCCGTAGCAGGCATCCCGATCAGTTTGAAGGCAGCTTCGTAGCTGCCATCCTTTTCCGTCCAGGTGACTTTTGTATCCCCATAATACTTGATGAAACTTTTTAAAACAGCGTCCGGGGCGACAGGAGTCAGACTCATTTCCTTGCCCTGTCCATATACGGTTGTCATACAGCAACCCAGGATGAATGCCAATAGGAATCTTGCCATGTACCGAAGAATTAAATGGTGATCTAGGTTAGGTTATTCGCTCAGTCGGAAAAGGGTTAAAAAATTTTTGCTTTTTCACAGGCGTAAAGTTATGGATTATACCATCATCACCCACAGATACTGCACGATTATGCTTTCCCTTTAATCATGAGCGTTTCAATCCATAACCTTGGGCATTTCATCCCCTATATGGCCGGGGTGTCACGCCACGGGCTACCGGGTAAAGGCTGGTATACCATTCTGATTGAGCCCGTAAGTGATTTTTTGTACAGCAAGGTAAATCAACAACTGCTTTCAGACACCAAGGTGATGGCTTATCCCAAATGCCGCATTATTTATTGCGGATCATCCGGATGAGCTCCTCACCATGTACATTCTTCGCCAGGACATATCCGTGCGGGTCCAGGATGTAATTGGCCGGAATGGTGCTGATCCGCAAGGCATCCATAAAGGGTGTGGAATCACCCGTGAGGTGTGAAGCATGCGGCCATGGCGTGCCATCCTTTTGGATCGCTCCCTTCCACGCGGTAGCCTGGGCATCAATGCTATAACCGATGATCTGCAGGCCTTGCGCATGATACGCGTGCCAGGCAGGCAATAAGACCGTCTTATTCTCCTTACGGCATGGCGCACACCAGGAAGCCCATATATCCAGGATCGTCATCCTCGAACCCAGCAGGGAATACAACATCACAGTATCGCCCCCTGACATCGGTAATGGAAAGTTTGGGATCATGTCACCCACCTGCACCGCCAGTTTCTCCGGTTTGGCCAGGGCGCAGATTTCTTCCAGAAACGGGACTTCCCGGGCAGGCTGGCGCCAGCGGGCGCATTGCCGTACGAGGAATTCCGGAATCCGCTCGAAATCGTTGGTAGGACTGACCCAACGGATGGCCACCACGGCAGCCTCGGGGGTGGAAGTGGAGTCAGCAAATACCATCAGGGCAGCGAGATAGGTGGCATACGCATGTTCCTTTTCGATCAGCATGGAATCTTCCTCGAGGACCGATGCCCGCCGGAGATAAGTTTCATAGGCTTCCCGGCGTAAGTCCCGCAGCCGCAGAAGACTACCATTTTCCCTGGATGCACATCCGATGGCAAACGTAGACTGAAAACGATCACTGGTTGCGGTGATACCAACTTTTTCCCCGGGGATATATACGATTGGCATGTAATTGGCCTCTGCCAACGGATCATCGATGAGATGATTGGCATAGCGACTTTCGTTGGGTTGAACACATACCTGCAGAATGGCTTTTCCTGCCGGAAGGGAGGAGGGATCAAAGGTGAAAGAACCATCTGTCGCGATGGTTGCTGAATCAATCACCTGCCCGAGATAGTCGGCGGCAACCTCCTGGAAATGACGGGGCTGGATCAGGTAGATGGTTGGCTTCCAACCAGGTGCCAGGCGGATGTTCCCCTGGATGGAAGTTGCAGGTTGAGCCTGGCATCCGGGCAGGGACAGGACTACCGCTATCAGGAAAAACAAGAGATGGTCGGACTGTCTGTGTCTGCGTTTTTTCATGGCTTGCAGGCTTGCCGCGTTAAACGGCTTGTTTTTGTTCTCCGAGGGACAAGGTGATCCAGAGGAGGTAGAGTGCCGAAGTAATGCTGATGCCAATGATCGGAAACCAGAAGGAAATGACCGTGGCAAAAATATAGAGAATGAATCCGATACGCGTTTTCATGTTGATCTGCGCGATCATGTCCACCGTGACTTCCGGTTTGAGCAGGTAGACGGGTCTTTTCGTGCATTCCCAGGCGAGGTTGAACGCCAGGTTGACCAGGGCGGAACTTGCATTATAAACAGCAACGCCTACTACCATCGTGGGTGTGTTGATATGGGAAGCCAGGAGCGCAGTAGGGAAAGGAAGAAAGGTGATGATCAGGAGTAATAAACCGTTAGCGTAGATGAAGGCATTGGATGTCTTGTCGATCAGGTTGAGTGCATAATGATAGTTTTGCCATATAATGAAGATTGAACCGAAGCTGAGCGCGAACGCAAAATAGGAGGGCCAGCGTTGCATCAGTTCATGCCACAATTGGGCCGGTGTCATCTCCCCGTTTTCAGCATGTGGGATTTTGATCTCCAGGATCAACAGGGTGGCAGCAATGGCAAATACCGCGTCGCTGAACATTTCAAGGCGGGTAATGGACTTCGCAGACATCGATTGTAAAATTAGGGGTTCTGTCGATGGATTGAAAATAGTAAAGCCCGCTCATCCTATCTTCGCCTGTGGATGACGGGCAGCAGAAAATTCTTATTGATTACCTATTACTGGCCTCCCGCAGGCGGAGCGGGGGTCATGCGTTGGGCTAAAATGAGCAAGTATATCGGCGATTTCGGCTGGTCGCCGCTTGTCTATACGCCCTCCAACGGGGAGACGGGCATGCATGACGAAAGTCTCCTGGCCGAGATCCCCGAAAGCGTCGAAGTGGTGAAGACCCCGATCTGGGAGCCATACACGCTCTATAAATCATTTCTGGGTCGCCCTAAAAAAGAAAAAATCTACTCCGGCTTTATTAACGAGAAGAAAAAAGTCTCCTTCGCCCAAAAAGTATCGGTGTTGATCCGTGGCAATTTTTTCATTCCGGATGCCCGCATGTTCTGGATTAAACCTTCGGTGGCTTTCCTGAAAAAATACCTGAACGATCATCCCGTGGAGGCCATCGTGTCGACGGGGCCTCCGCATAGCATGCATCTCATCGCTGAAAAAATCCACCGGCTTACCGGTATCCCCTGGATCGCTGACTTCCGGGACCCATGGACCAATATTGATTTCTACCGGGATCTCCATCTCACCCGGTGGGCGGATCATCGCCACCATGCGCTCGAACAGAAAGTACTGAACCATGCGACCCGTGTCGTGACGGTTACCTGGCGGTCCGCGGAGGAGTTCAGGGCGCTGTGTGGCAGATCGGATATCGAGGTGATCCCCAATGGTTTTGATGACGCGGATTTTCCACCTTCCGCCAGGCCCGCACTGGACAGGGATTTCACGATCGTCCATATCGGTTCGATGAATAAGGACCGCAATCCCCATGCATTCTGGAAAGCCGTTCGACAGGTGATCCAGGCCGAACCGGGGATAAAGGACAGGCTTCGTATTCGATTGGTCGGGCCCGTTGATTTTTCGGTTCGTGCTTCTGTCGAGGAAAATCAGTTGCAGGATTTCACTGAATTTGTGGAATACGTCCCTCACACGGAAGCCGTCAGGATTCAGCAGCAGGCACAGGTCGTACTCCTCGTGATCAATGCCTCCCCCAATGCCCGGACGATCATTCCCGGCAAGCTGTATGAATACCTGGGCTCAGGCAGACCATTGCTGGCGATCGGACCGCGGGATAGTGATTCAGCCAAAGTGATCGAAATGACAAAGGGTGGGGTGGTGCATGAACATGATGATGTACCGGGACTTGCCGCCCGCCTCCTGGAATGGTTTCACGCATACGCTTCCGGAAAATTAAGCGGGCACGCAGAGGATATCATGAAGTTCAGCCGCCGGAGCCTGGCCAAAGACTATGCCCGTCTTTTGGATTCCCTGGCCATAAAGGGAAGCCAGGCAGTCTGATTTGCTGTGAAGTAATGATGAAGGATAAAGATCAGGGAACAACCAAAAGCATAACTGCCTCGCATCTTCCGTCTTTCGCCTCTCGCCTTTCGTCTCTCGTCTTCCTTCTCCCTCACAAAAGGATCTGCTTGCCCTTTTCGGGATCGGGTGATTTAGCCTACAGGTTGCCGCAGTTTCTTCTCGATGTCTTTAACGGTCCGTTTAAACTCCGCGTCCGTATCGATCATATCATTGACGGCGCGGACACTGTAGATCACGGTGCTGTGATCACGGCCTCCGAAGCTGTCACCGATCGCCTTGAGGGAATGATTGGTGATATTCTTGGCAAAATACATGGAGAGCTGGCGCGCCAGGACCACGTTCCGTTTCCGGGTCTGTGATTTCAGCTTCTCGATCGGGACCTCATAATGTTCGGCCACACATTTCTTGATGTGCTCGAGCGTGATGACATTGCCCGTGTTGACCACGACGTTATAGATGACCTTTTGGGCCAGTTCCAGGTCGATTTCTTTCCGGGTCAGGGAGGCATGCGCGATCAGGTTGATGATGACGCCTTCCAGTTCCCGGATATTGTGACGGATATTGTCGCAGATGTAATGTTTCACTTCCGGGCTGAAATTGATGCCGGCCGTGGTCGATTTATGTTCGAGGATGGCCATCATCGTTTCATAATCCGGAGCCTGGAGATCGGCGGAAAGACCCCACTTGAACCGGCTGATGAGTCGTTCCTCCATCCCCTGCAGGTCCTTGGGGGCCCGGTCGGAGGTGAGGACGATCTGGTTGCCACTCTGGTGCAATTGATTAAAGATGTGGAAAAAAATCTCCTGGGTCTTTTGTTTGCCGGCCAGGAACTGGATGTCATCAATGATCAGCACATTGACGAGCTGATAGAAATTGGTGAAGTCTCCAACCGCGTTGTTTTTAATAGCTTCGATGATCTGGTTGGTAAACTTTTCGGAACTCACATAGAGTACCGTTTTATCCTCGCGGCTCTTCACGACGGCATTGCCGATGGCTTGTGCCAGGTGTGTTTTGCCCAGTCCGACATCGCCGAAAATGAACAGGGGATTAAAGGCGGTACCGCCGGGATTTTTAGCGATTGCTTCGGCGGCCGAGTAGGCGAGCCGGTTGCAATCCCCCACGATCAGGTTTTCAAAGGTATAGGTGGTATTGAGTTGCGGATCGATTTTCAGCCGCTTGATGCCGGGGATGACAAAGGGGTTCCGGATATCGTTTTCTGTTTCCGACTTGGGTGCCGTAGGGGCGGTGGGTTGCGCCTGGCGTCCCTTCTTTTGCCAGGGATCTTCTTTTACATAGTTGTATTCGAGGTTGCCTTTGGGGCCAAGAACCTGGCGGATGGATTTGCGCAATACGGGCAGATAATGTTCTTCAAGCCATTCGAAGAAAAACCGGTTAGGGACCTGGAGCGTAAGGGTATTTTCCTGGAGGCGGATAGGGCGGATGGGTTCAAACCAGGTTTTGAAACTCTGTTCGCTGATTTCTTCGCGAATCACCGACAGACAACCGTTCCATACTGCGATGCAGTCCTGCATATTGATCCTGGCCTGGTAAATTAACGTGATCGAATTATCCCTAAAGCCTGACCGGCGATTCGCTCCGGGGGGAGTCCTTGAGTCGGATGAGCTTTCATTTTTTCCTCGATTTCTGACACCACACGTTCTGCGGGATTGGACAAAGATGAAAAAAAATCGGCTGGATCAATCCGCGGAGATCACTTTTTCTCACGTGGATTGCATTTTGATTCATCCTTGTGTTTTACAAACAGTTATATATCTCCTTTTTGTCCTTTGATAACTCCCTGACATACAAGTAATGCAAGTCCGTGCCGCCCACTGGCTGACAAGGTTAAACAAGGCCCTTTTGATTGGTTGCCAACTGTTTGTCTGCCCGACAAAGCGTGCTATTTGCATCATCCCGTTAAACAAGGCGCTGAGCGATCACAATGGCTCCTGCTGGCCGGTTTTTTTCGTACCACCCACCATACCACGCATGCCATGATCATCAACAGATGTCCTATGCTGAAAAATACATCCGCCATGAACCATCTCTCGCTTTCTCGCTCTCTCGCTATCTCACTCTCTCGCTCTCTCGCTTTCTCGCTCTCTCACCCTTGCAACTCCTGCTTCTTGCCTTTCACCCAGATACCTTCGCACGAAACACATTTCCCCGGACGGTTGCGCTCAAAAGCAACATCAATGCGCCCAAGCCGCAATCCGGCCCAGCCCACCTGGTTGATCATGACATATTGACCCTCCTTGTTGCGGTAGTAATCCGGTTTGTCCATGAAGGTATGCGTATGCCCGCCGAGGATCAGGTCGATCGACCGGCTGTTCTGGGCAAGGTGAATGTCGCTCACCTTTTCCCGGTCGTACTTATACCCCAGGTGCGACAGGCAGATGACGAGATCACATTTTTCATCATGCTTGAGGATGTCTGCCTCTTCGGTCGCCCGCTGGATAGGATCCAGGTAGCGGGTATTACCGTACAAGCCTGTCGGAACAAGTCCGTTCATCTCGATCCCGACGCCGGTCAACCCGATTTTGATCGGGCCTTTTTGAATGATGTGGCGTGCTTTGTAGCGATCATGCATGACTGTGTCGCTGAAATCATAATTAGCGATGACGACGGGAAAATTACCATGTTCCCGGATTTGCTTTTCAAAATTCTCCAGGCCGCCATCGAAATCATGATTCCCCATGGTGGTGGCTTCATACCCCATCTGGGTCATCAGTTTGATGTCGAGCTCGCCCAGGAAAAAATTGAAATACGGGGTCCCCTGGAAGATGTCACCGGAGTCCAGGAGCAATACATGCGCATTCTTGGCGCGGATCTCATCGATGATGGCCGCTCTGGCGGCAGCGCCACCCAGCCCGGCATTGCGCGAGCCGTCCTGTGGAAAGGGCTCGACCCGGCTATGCACATCATTGGTATGCAGGATGACCAGCCGCGTGATCTCTTCCCGAAACAGGGAGGATGCCTGTATCCAGGAAGGCAAAAACAGCGTTGCTCCTGCAGCACCGGTTTTCCAGATAAAATCTCTCCTGTTTTTCATCGGTCGACAGATTTATTGTGAAATAATTCTTCCCTCGATAGAGGCGGTGATTTCTTTTCCCGCTTTGGCGGATTCACGGGCATACCCGATGATAATGTCCCGTTGCAGCTTGGTCGTCTGAAATCGCGACAGGGGGATCATCCATCGGGTATCGTCTCCGCCATTGGCTACATAATCCGGTACGGCTACCCGGTAGATTTTGTCCGGATCCACCGGTTTCATGTCCACCCAGCTCTGCAACAACTTTTTCTGGCTGATGACGAGCCGCACGTTTGAACTGACGGGCCAGCCATCTTTCGTGGCGATATGCTGAAAAATACTGTCCAGCATGATACCCGGCACCTCCACGATAACCAGGAGATTGTCAAACGGGGACAATTCAAATACCTCGCCCATGGTCAGCGGTCCAGGGGTGATCACCGGCACCCGGAGGCCTCCGTAGTTACAGAGGGCCAGGTCCGCGTGCAATCCGTCTGTATTGGCTCCCCACATCATGGCATCGATATACCAGTTGCCCATGGTGGATTCGGGTTGCTTTTTCGTCAATTCCGTGCCAAGTTGGGCGATGACCTCATTCATTTTCGAATCTACCTGCATCTTGTAGGGGGCAATCATCTGCGAGATGGTGGCTGCCGAGGCCAGGTCGGTTTGTTTTCCCGGTACTTCATAGCCGACTTTCACCTGGCTGATGTGCTGCACACTGGTACATCCTGTCAGGGCCAGGACCAGGAGAAACGCGATTGGATAGATGGTTTTCATAGCAGTAAGGAAGATTCGGCCCGGATGGCTTTTTTAGCGATTTGTGAAGGAAGCTGTTGTTCCTTGGAGGCCAGTTCGAAAAGCATGTTGACATATTCCGCAGCCGAAGCTCCGGGAGCAACTTTTTGCATGGCCAGCGTGAAGAGATCCATGGTTTTGTTTTTGGCCAGGATCATGACATTCCAAAGTTCGTCGGAAATGTAGAGTTGCTGGGTGATGTTGTGTTCGTATTCCTGCTGGACAGCCATGATCATCGCGGCATGGAGTTCGGCTGCCGAGGTGCCCGGGGTTTTGAGACGAAGGACCATCTCCGCGATGTCCATGCGCTCACACAGCAGGAGAAGACGTTCATAGGCCTGCAATTTCAGCGGGAGGGTTCGTTGCTCGCGGCCGCGCCGGGATTTAATCAGGAAGGTCTGGGCTTGATGTTTGAAATATTGTCTGAACATCAGGTAAACGGCCAGGAGAACGATGCCGGAGGAGATCGTCAGTCCGATGATAAATTGCCAGATCATCCGGTAAAAGTAAGCATTAGATCAGGCACGGAAACGTGCACTTCCTTATCTTTGTGCCCTGGAATACAAGAGGACATGGCAGAAACAATCACTTCTTCCCCTGTTTCCCTGACTTCGGGAGCCGTGGCACAGTTGAACCGTTTACGGCAGGAACAGGGCGTTCCCGGGCATTATGGCCTTCGGGTAGGCGTCAAAGGCGGGGGCTGTTCCGGCTTTTCCTACGTCCTGGGCTTTGATGAGCAGAAGGAGCGGGATACGGTATATGACTATTCCGGCATCCGGATCCTCATGGATAAAGCCCATGCCCTCTACCTCATGGGGATGGAGATCGACTGGCTGGAAGGTCTCAACAACCGGGGCTTTGTCTTCAACAATCCGAATGCCCGCGAAACCTGCGGGTGCGGAACCTCTTTCTCCGCCTGATTCGTCCGTTTTTTGATTTGATTTGTAGATTAACCACCGCCCCTCCGACGTCCCGTAAAGTAATTTTACCGAGTTCAAAATCTTCCCATTCTATGCGCTATTTGTTATCGATCGGCTGCCTGGCCTTTTTCGCCACAGCCACCTCCTGGGCTCAACTCAATAAAATAGAGTTTCAGGAATATGACCTGCCCAACGGCCTTCATGTGATCCTGCACCAGGATAAATCGACGCCCATCGTTGCCGTATCGGTGATGTACCATGTGGGCTCCAAAAACGAAAATCCCGAACGCACCGGTTTCGCCCATTTCTTCGAACACCTGATGTTTGAAGGCAGCGACAACATCGGCAGGGGGGAATATGACAAGTATGTGCAAAATGCCGGCGGCACGCTCAATGCGAATACCACCTTTGACCGCACCTATTATTTTGAAATCCTTCCGAGCAATCAACTTGCGCTCGGCCTGTGGCTGGAATCGGAGCGGATGTTGCACGCCAAGGTAGATGAGAAAGGCATCGAAACACAACGCCAGGTAGTAAAGGAAGAAAGGCGTCAGCGGATCGACAACCAGCCCTATGGATCCATCCTGGAAGAAACCTTCAAAAGAGCCTTCCGTGTGCATCCCTATCAATGGCCGGTCATCGGGTCCATGGCGCATCTCGAAGCAGCCCAGGAATCTGATTACAAACAGTTTTATAAGGATTTTTACGTGCCCAACAACGCCGTTCTCTCCATTGCCGGGGATATTGATTTTGAGGAAGCCAGGATGTGGATTGAAAAATATTTCGCCGGCATTCCGAAATCTGCCCAGCCAATCTATCGCCCGCGCGTGGTCGAGCCGGCCCTCGGAGGGGAAATCCGGGATACCATCTATGATAATATACAGCTTCCCGCGGTGATCCAGGCCTATCGCATTCCGGCCCAGGGCACCAAAGATTATTACGCGGTCGACATGCTCTCCCGCGTCCTTTCATCCGGCGAAAGTTCGAGATTGTACCGGGCCCTGGTGGATGAACAGCAAAAAGCGCTCTTCGTCGGGAGTTTCCCGCTGGCGCTGGAAGATCCCGGGGTCTCCCTTTCTTTTGGCATCACCAACATGGGCGTCAATGTCAGCGATCTGGAGCAATCGATCGATGCGGAAGTGAGCCGGATGCAGAATGAACTGATTTCTGAAAAGGAATTTGAGAAGCTCAGAAATCAAATCGAAAACGAGTTCGTCACGAGCAACAGCCGCGTATCCGGGATTGCCGAAAGCCTCGCCACGTATTATATGTTTTTCGGGGATGCCAACCTGATCAATGCTGAAATCGATCGCTATCTCGCCGTCACCCGCGAAGATATCCAGGCAGCCGCCAGGCGGTATTTCTCCAAAGACAATCGGGTGGTCCTGTATTATCTTCCGAAATCCATGGATACCAAATCCTAAACCGATCCAGTTACGTAACCATCCAAGCTAAAATTCATGGCCATGCGCTATAGACAATTATTATTCCTGCTCACCCTTGGCCTTATGGTCGCCTGTGCACCCAAGGTGAGCAAAGAGACCACTTCCGATGCCACCGGCGCCAAAGATTTCAGGGCTACAGCGCCCAAACCCGGACCTGCCAGGGCTATTGAAATCGGGAAGTCCAACACCTTCACGCTCGCCAATGGACTCAAAGTGATCGTGGTCGAAAATCATAAACTTCCCCAGGTTTCCTACCAACTGACCATTGACAAGGATCCGGTACTGGAAAAGGAAAAATCAGGTCTCTCCGATATTACGGGCAGCCTCCTCGCCACCGGCACACAGACGAAAACCAAAGCGGAGATCGATGAAGCCGTGGATTACCTCGGTGCCAGCCTGTCCACAAATTCGGCCGGCGGTTTTGCTTCCTCCCTGACCAAGCACACAGACAAGATCCTGAGCCTGTTTGCGGAGGTCATCCTCAAACCATCTTTCCCGCAGGCGGAATTCGAAAAGATCAAGACACAGACGCTGTCAGGCCTCCAGACCCAGAAGGATGATCCCAATTCGATTTCGGCCAATGTCTCCGACGCACTCACGTTTGGTCTCAACCATCCATATGGAGAGATCACCAGTGAAATCACCGTTGCGAGCATCAACCTGGAGGATTGTAAAAATTATTACAACACCTACTTCAAGCCCGGAAGTGCATACCTGGTTATCGTGGGAGATATCAACGTGGAAACCGCGAAAGCCAAAGCAGAGAAATTCTTCGGTAGCTGGGCTGGCGGCGCATGTCCGAAACATACATACGATGCCCCCAGGCCGGTCAACACTACTGCGGTGTCCTTTGTGGACAAACCCGGAGCCGTGCAATCCGTGATCAATATCACCTATGCCGTGGACTTGAAGCCAGGAAGTGCCGATGATCTGCCGTGCAGGGTCATGAATACGATCCTGGGAAGTGGTTTTTCGGGCAGGTTGTTTAAAAATTTGCGCGAGGATAAAGCCTATACCTACGGGGCATATTCAGCATTGAATACAGACAGGCTGGTGGGCAGTTTCTCTGCCAATGCCAGTGTGCGCAATGAAGTGACAGACAGTGCTGTGACGCAATTTCTCCTGGAGCTCAACCGCCTGAAGGACGAACCGGTATCGAAATCGGAACTCGAACTGGCCAAGAGTTTTATCGCCGGTGGTTTTGCGCGATCCCTCGAAAGCCCCCAGACCGTGGCCGGATTTGCGCTCAATCGGATGCGGTACGGATTGCCCGAGGATTACTATGACACCTATCTGCAGCGCCTGGCTTCCGTGACGGTGGAGGACATCAGCCGCATGGCCAAGAAGTATATCACGCCCGGCAAAGCCCGGATCGTGGTGGTGGGTAATAAGGATGAGGTGATGTCAAAACTTGTCCCGTTTGACAAGGATGACGGCAAAGTGGATTTGTATGACATCTATGCCAACCCGAAAAAAGATGAATCCTCCATGAACCTGGATGTGAATCCGGGGCAGGTGGTGGAAGCCTACCTGGCAGCGATCGGCGGCAGGGAAACACTGAAAGCGGTGAATTCCCTCGATCAATCTTACTCAACCGATATGATGGGCATGAGTCTGACGGCTCGGATCGTCCAGGATGCCGGTAAATTTTACATGTCCATGACCGGCCAGGGAATGAACCTGATGAAACAGGTCTATGACGGGGAGAAGGGGGTGATCGAACAAATGGGTCAGCGCTTCCCTGCCGAAGGCGATGACCTTAAAACAATGGCCGACCAGGCTTCGCTTTTTCCGGAGCGGTTTTATAACCAGGAAGGCTATATGACGGAAATCAAAGGCGTGGAAGAGGTCAATGGCAAGCCCTGCTATAAAATCCTCGTGACCAAACCGACCGGAACCAAAAGCACGGAATATTATGACAAAGAATCCCACCTGAAGGTCAAGGAAATCCAGACGGCTACACAACAGGGCCAGACGCAAACCACGACCTTCGAATACACCGATTATAAAACCGTGGACGGGGTGACGATTCCCCACACGATAACCATCAGCGGGCCCATGCCTACCCCGATGGTGATGAAGATCACGTCGGTGAAAGTAAACCCGACCATCGAAGCCGGGCTATTTAAAATATAACAGCCTCCGGGTGCAGAAAACGGAAGGGAGCCTCTTGGCTCCCTTTTTTTTGGCTTTCACCTACCTTTGGCGCATGATACAGGTATTTGTCACCGGAGGAACCTTTGATAAGGAATACAATTACATCACCGGCCAGTTGTACTTTGAGGATACGCATCTCAAAGAAATGTTTGAGCGCGGCCGCTGTTCACTGGAAATCGATGTGAAGACGCTGATGATGCTCGACAGCCTGGAAATGACTGAGGAGGACCGGGGCATCATCGTTCATAATTGTATCCGCACGCCGGAAAGCCGCATCCTGATCACCCATGGCACAGACAGGATGGTGGAAACAGCCAAGGCGCTGGCGGAAGCAGGACTGCCCAAGACGATCGTGCTGACCGGGGCCATGGTGCCGTATGCGTTTGGTACTTCTTCCGACGGGTTTTTCAACCTGGGGAGCGCCCTCGCGTTTGTCCAGGTCATGCCACCGGGGGTTTATATCGCGATGAACGGCAGATGCTTCGATTGGGATAAAGTCCGTAAAAACCGGAGTACGGGATTTTTTGAGGCGATTTGAGGGATTGCACATATATTAAAAAATCGTTATATCTTTATCCGTATTTCATCAACCGTTCAGCTATGAAACCATCCATATGTTCCCGGCTTGCCCTGCTGGTATGCCTCCTCACCCTGACCATCGGTCTGTCGGCGCAAAAGAATATGGGATTGAGTTTCAAAAGACTGTTCCTGGATTACCAGACCTTCCAGGGCGGGGACTTCGGGGCTTTCAAAAACTACCGCAATGGATTTGAGTTCGGCTTCCATTACCCGATCACGGAACAGTTGCTGATCAACATACCCCTTAAAGTCGGATTGGGAAGCAATGATCCCGAACGGGAAAATTCCCATATCGTGGGCCTGGATGCGCAGGCACATTTTTACCCGTTGGCGCATCCGGACCGGTTCAAACCATACGTCCTGGCCGGCGTGGGAGGCGTATCACAAGGCAAGGATAGTTTCAATCTGCAGGTGCCCGTCGGGATTGGGGTAGATATCCGGATCGCCAGGAATGCTTATTTCTCCATTCAATCCGAATTCCGCTGGAGCAGCGCGGAAGACAACAACAACTTCAATCACGGAATCGGCTTCAAATACTTCTTTGGGCAAAAGGAAGTTCAGGATTCCATGCCCGAAATGCCCATGAAAAAACCGGATGCGGACGGAGACGGGATTGCCGATGATTTTGATGCCTGCCCCACCATACCGGGATTGGCCGCTTTTGCCGGTTGCCCGGATACGGATGGCGATGGCGTGCAGGATAGCCGCGATGATTGCCCGGACTTTGCAGGGCTCATCGAATTCAATGGCTGCCCGGACTCCGATGGCGATGGTGTCTCCGACAAGGTAGATGAATGCCCGACTGTACCGGGACCGATTGACATGAATGGCTGTCCGCCGGCTGTGCCGAAGGATACAGACGGAGATGGCATCCTGGATGCAGCGGATAAATGCCCGGATGTCGCCGGGATCGCCAAATTCAGCGGCTGCCCGGATACGGACGGCGACGGCATCCAGGACAGTGAGGATAAATGTCCCACCGTCGCAGGCCTGACCAGTTTTATGGGGTGCCCGGATACGGACAAGGATGGTATCGAGGATGCAAAAGATAAATGCCCTAATACGTACGGACCCGTGTCCAACAATGGCTGCCCGGTCATTGAGGCCGCAGACCGGGAAGTACTCTCCTTTGCCATGAAGGCCGTCCAGTTTGAACTTGGAAAAGCTACCCTCAAACCCGAGAGCTTTACGATCCTCAACCAGATCGTCAATATCATGAAGAAGTACCCCGATTACAAATTGGCCATCGAAGGGCATACAGACAATACCGGCTCATCGGAAGTCAACCAAAAGTTGTCGGAAAACCGCGCGAAAGCATGCTATGATTACCTGGCGCAAAAAGGAATTCCATCAGCCCGCATGTCCTACAAGGGATATGGACAGGCAAGACCCATCGCGGATAACAGCACCTACTCGGGCAGAACACTCAACAGGCGTGTGGAATTTAACCTGACACCGATCAACTGATCGCGATATTACTGGTATCCTTCACGGTCCAGCCATGCCTGGTATCTTCTGGCGTTTTCATTATGTGCGGACAGGGTGGCCGCATAGGCATGGCCCGGGCCTTCGTCCATGGGCCGGGCACAGAAAAACAGATAATCATGATGTTCAGCATCCAGGACAGCTTCGATGGAAGCCAGGCCGGGCATAAAAATTGGACCGGGGGGCAAACCGGTATGGAGGTAGGTGTTGTAAGGGGAGTCAACCGACAGGTGACCATAGAGAACCCTTCGCAGTTCAAAATCTCCCAGGGCAAAGACGATGGTCGGATCCGCCTGTAGCGGCATTCCGGCTTTTAGCCGGTTGAGATAGACCCCGGCCATTCTTGGTTTCTCCGCGTTGTAATTGGTTTCTTTCTCAAGAATGGAAGCTAGCGTGTAAACTTGCTCGGGGGTCAATCCCGCTGCGGCTGCCTTAGCCTTCCGTTCTTCTGTCCAGAAACGCGAATATTCCTTCAGCATGCGCTTACAAAATTCTTCGGGGCGGACGGTCCAATAGAATTCATACGTATTTGGGATGAAGCGCGTCATCCTCGTCTCCGGAATGGTCCCGGCGATAGAATCGAAACTGTTTTGCAGATACAGGGACAGTTGCATGGAATCAAATTCGAGCTTCGAGGCGACCCTGCCACAAAGCTGATCCATGGTCCTGACGTTCTGTATGGTGAGTGCGAGCGGTGTTTGGTTGCCGCCGCGCAGCAGGGAAAGGATGGCACGGTTGCCGGCCCTCGCGGGAATCACATAACGTCCTGCGCGTATCGCCTTATCGTCATAGCGCATCAGGCGCGCAGTACGGCGAAAACTGCCTTCGTGCAGGATTTGGTGATTTACCTTCAGGCTGTCCACAATGTCTTCAAAAGTGGAGCGGGATGGAATCAGCAACACAGGATTGTCCATCCGGTCGGGCGTATTGGGTGCGATCAATTGGTGATACAGGTTGTACCCGCCTGCGACGAGGGCGATGGCCAACCCTGCCGCCACCAGCAACAGCATACGCTTTAGGGAAAAAGCCTTTTTCAAGGAGTGTGCGGTTCAGTTAGTATTGTTCATTCTCGTTTGGAAAATCCCCGGAGCGCACATCCTGTACGTACTGGCCGACCGCTTTGTGGATTTCATCATAGAGATGCAGATAACGGCGCAGAAAGCGTGGATTGAAATCATGGGTGAGCCCAAGCATGTCATGAACGACCAGTACCTGGCCGTCCGTACCGCCGCCGGCACCGATCCCGATGGTTGGAATATGAAGGGATTGGGAGACCTCCTTGGCGAGCAGGGCAGGGATTTTTTCGAGCACCATGCTGAAGCATCCGATTTCCTGGAGGAGCAGCGAATCCCGTTTCAGTTTGTCCGCTTCTTCTTCTTCCCGCGCGCGTACGACGTAGGTGCCAAACTTGTAGATCGATTGCGGGGTGAGTCCGAGATGTCCCATCACCGGGACCCCGGCTGAGAGGATCCGGCTGATCGAATCGCCGATTTCTTCCCCGCCTTCGAGCTTTACAGCATGCGCCCCGGATTCCTTCATGATCCGTACAGCCGATTCGAGGGCAAGCTTGCTGTTTCCCTGGTAAGAGCCAAAAGGCAGATCCACGACCACCAATGCTTTTGACACCGCGCGGACAACGCCGGAAGCATGATAGATCATCTGATCCAGCGTAATGGGTAAGGTGGTTTCGTGCCCCGCCATGACGTTGGAAGCACTGTCTCCCACCAGGATAATATCGATCCCGGCATCATCGAGGATACGTGCCATGGAAAAATCATAGCCGGTGAGCATGGCTATTTTCTCACCTGCAGCTTTCATTTCCTGCAGGGTATGCGTGGTGATCCGTTTGGCTTTGCTGTGTATGGACATTTCAGGAAGGGATTCTGGACGATTGAGCGATCAATCCCCGTCCAAAGATACAGGGCCTCCCGGAATAGGGCACGTTTTGCCCGTCAAATGCCAAATCCGGTTTTTCAGCAGGTATCCGCGCATAAAACCATATTTTCGCGCCATGAAATGGATCCTGGGCCTCTTATCGGTAACCCTGTTTTTCTCCTCCTGCAGCAATGATCTCGTGGTCACGGACCAGTGGAAAGATATCCCGGTGGTCTGGGGGCTGCTGTCAAAAAGCGATACCGCCCACTACATCCGTGTGGAAAAGGCCTTCCTGGATCCGTCTACTTCCGCAGAGGTGATTGCACGCATTCCTGATTCCCTCTACTACGAGGATGCCGTAGTGACCCTCAAAAGAATCGCTTCCGGCCAAGTCTATACTCTGACACGCGTCAACGGCGATCTGGAAGGGTACCCCAGGGATAGCGGCGATTTTGCCGAAGTACCCAATTACCTCTACAAGATCAGAGCAAACCTGTTGAACCTGGTCGTTGGCGACAAGTATGAATTTACCCTGCAGCGAAACGACCATACACCTCCCGTTACCGCCAAGACGATCATCCTGCCCAAACCGGTATTACGAAATCCTGTCCCGGGCTCCAAGGTCAGCTTCAAACCCAAAACACAAACCTTGTTCAACTGGAATGAGATAGCAGATGCCGGCATCTATGATCTTCACATCAACCTGCATTACAGTGAACGGTCGCCGGAAACAGGCAATATCTACGTGCCGAAGACGATTGATTGGGTGATCGCGCGCAACCTGACGGATCGGGAGATTAAAGTGGATGGCACCGAGTTTTTCAACACCTTTAAAGCCAACCTTGCCCAGGATATTGAGACCACCCGCCTCTTCGACAGCCTGGATGTGGTGGTTTGGGTAGCCGGAAGTGAATTGGGTGAATTTGTCAAAATCACCCAGGCCAATACAGGCATTACCTCGACACAGGATATCCCTGGGTACACCAACCTCTCCGAGGGCATCGGTATTTTCAGCTCCAGGAATGTTTCCCGCTATACCGGGATGCCGGTATCCGATCCGACCCTGGACAGCCTTAAAAACGGAACGATCACCAAAACCCTCAATTTCCGGTAGTCTCCTTCCTGACGATTTGTCATGCAGCCCCTGTGCGGGCTGACAATTGTCCATTCAATTGCCCTGTTTTGGCAGTAAATCTGACCGGAAAGCGGCATGGCATGCGCCTTGATCAACCATAGGCGTACAAGCATCAACGCATAAAAAACAAATCTTATGGGTAAAATAATTGGAATCGACCTGGGTACGACCAACTCCTGTGTAGCCGTGATCGAAGGTTCTGAGCCTGCTGTCATTGCCAATGATGAAGGAAGGAGGACGACCCCGTCGATCGTCGCATTCCTGGATAATGGTGAGCGTAAAGTGGGTGACCCGGCAAAACGCCAGGCCATCACCAATGCCCGCCGTACCGTCTATTCGATCAAACGATTTATGGGAGGCCGTTTCAGTGAATCCTCCGGTGAAGCCAAACGCGTTACCTACCCGGTAAAGAGCGGTCCTAATGATACCGTCAAGGTGGAAATCGATGGCCGCCAATATACACCCCAGGAAATCTCCGCCATCATCCTCCAGAAGATGAAAAAAGTGGCGGAAGATTACCTCGGCCAGGAAGTCAAAGAAGCCGTGATCACCGTGCCGGCTTACTTTAATGACAGCCAGCGCCAGGCCACCAAAGAAGCAGGGGAAATCGCGGGTCTCAATGTCCGCAGGATCATCAACGAGCCCACGGCGGCTGCTCTGGCTTACGGTCTCGACAAGAAGCATAAAGACATGACCATTGCCGTGTATGACCTCGGTGGTGGTACCTTCGATAT
>CAZTXO010000068.1:0-10006 GCA_964617515.1 uncultured Saprospiraceae bacterium
TTTGGAGCCTACACACTTTCCAGGCGTGCGCCTTCGACCACTCGGCCAACTCTCCTATTTCTTTTCAACCCGTTGATTATGAGCACTTAACATGCAGATTTTGATTGTCCCAAAGAGGACCGGGAAGAACGGGCACAAATTTAACGGCTTTTTCCAAATACCGCATTGGCATTATCATTCGTGATCGATGCCAGTTCATCCGGAGTGCATCCCAGTGCCCGGGCGACATCCGCGGCAATCAGGGCGGTATACGCGGCTTCATTTCGTTTGCCACGG
Source organism: uncultured Saprospiraceae bacterium (assembly GCA_964617515.1). Classification (GTDB taxonomy): domain Bacteria; phylum Bacteroidota; class Bacteroidia; order Chitinophagales; family Saprospiraceae; genus Opimibacter. Next base: position 277 of record CAZTXO010000068.1, read on the forward strand.
TATGGAACCGGAGCGAGGTACGGCGAATCGGTTTCCAGTACAAGGATTTCCCGTGGTACCTGCCGGATGACTTCCGCCAAATCTGATTTTTTGAACGTGACTACCCCGCCGATCCCTATTTTAAATCCGAGCTCAGCTACCCGCAAGGCCTGGTCAACTGTTCCCCCAAAACAATGAAATATCCCGCGCAACTTTCCGTTTTGCCGGTTGGCAATGATGGACAGATTCAAATCCAGCGATTCCCTCGAATGAATGATTACCGGCAGATCATACTCCAGGGCCCAATCGATTTGTATGGCAAAGGCTTCAATCTGCTCCTCGCGGTAGGTCGTATCCCAATACAGATCAATGCCTGTCTCCCCGACACCGATATACGTCCGTTCCCGGAAGTGGTTTTTCAATATCTGCAGCTGTGAACGGAAATCTGCTTTGACGGAGCATGGATGTAAGCCCATCATGGGAAAACAATGGGATGGAAATTCATCTGCCAGCTGATGCATCGCCTCGACGCTGTCGAGATCAATATTGGGCATCATCATTTGCGTCACGCCGGCCTGGATGGCCCTGGCGACCATCGCCGGTCGATCTGCATCAAACTCGCTCGCATAGAGATGACAGTGGGTATCGGTCCAACGGATTTGATTGCTTTCCATTAATATTACAGGTCAATGGCGGTGAAAAAGCAAAAATACTATGTGGTATGGCATGGACACAAACCCGGCATCTACACGACCTGGGAAACCTGTCACGCCCAGGTCAGGCATTTTCCGAATGCCGTCTATAAATCCTTTCCGACACGCGCTGAAGCGGAGGAAGCCTTCAGACACGGGTATTCCATTACAAAGAAGAAAGCTCCTGAAAAAAAGCCTGCTGCCGGAAGCCATCCGGACTATATCCGGGAAAGTATCTGCGTGGATGCGGCCTGCAGCGGCAATCCCGGCAAAATGGAGTACCGCGGCGTCTGGGCATCCGACCGGGATGAACTGTTTCATGTGGGTCCTATCCTGCACGGCACCAATAATATCGGTGAATTCCTGGCCCTGGTACACGCCCTGGCCCTGCTCGACAAACGAGGGGACACGTCAACCCCGGTGTACTCGGATTCCCGGACTGCGATGAGCTGGCTCAACCGGAAAAAGGCGAATACCCGGTTGAAAAAGACAAGTGGCACGGCGGAGTTATTTCATATGATCCACCGGGCTGAAATATGGCTTGCCGGGCATTCGTGGAAGAACCCGGTGCTGAAGTGGGAAACAACCTGGTGGGGAGAAAATCCCGCAGATTTCGGCAGGAAATAATAGCGTTCCTAATCATCTACCCCTGGCTCCGGGAAAAGCGGATGGGATAACTGGTCTCCACCTCACCCCGTTTGATCTTTTCCAGCTTCCGGTTGATCATCCGGCGTTTCAGTGGTTTCATCCGGTCAATGAACAGGGTACCCTCTATATGGTCATATTCATGCTGGATGACGCGGGCATTTACCCCGGAATAGAATTCGTTATGCTCCTTCCATTCCTCATCCCAGTAACGGATATGAAGGGCATGCAAACGCTCAATCTCCACATGAATATCCGGTATACTGAGACACCCTTCTTCATACATCCACGGTTCCCCTGTCTCATCCAATAACTGTGCGTTGAGAAAGACTTTTTTGATGCCGGTTGCAGACTCGCCGGCTTTATCCAGTTGCATGGTATCGACAATAAACAGGCGGATGTCCCTGCCGATTTGGGGTGCAGCCAGGCCAACGCCCTTGGCACCATACATGGTCTCAAACATGTCCTCGATCAGACCGGACAACCCGGGATAATCCGCGGTGATGGGTAAGGATTTCTTTCGAAGCACGGGTTGACCGTATGCGTATATGGGCAGAATCATAGGTGTCCGAGATATTCCTGTAAGATGATAACAGCACTCGTTTTATCAAGTTGTCTTTTATCCTGTCGTTTGCTTTTTTTCATACCGCTCTGCTGAAGGATCTCCCGCGCGTGCAGGGAGGTATAACGCTCATCCTGCAACCGGACAGGGATGCCGGGAAAGCGCTTGTTCAATTCCCGGATAAAATCGTCCAGTTTTGTCCTGAAAGTACGGTCCCCCCAGGAACCTTCCAGGAATGGATAACCAACAACCATTTCATCAATAAGTTCCCTTTTGGCATATTCGGTTAAAAAGTCCAGGAGTTTGGGCGTATCCACCGTATCCAGGCCATGGGCGATGATCTGATGCGGATCCGTGACGGCAATACCCGACCGCTTCAGCCCGAAATCGATGGCAAGAATCCTCCCCACAGGACCGCTAAGATAGAGACTTGTCCCGGAAGACCGGACCGGAGGGCCAGGCAGGGGCTAAAAGAAAGAACCCCCTCCACTTGCGCAGAGAGGGGTCCCATCCCAAAAACAGTAATTCTTATTCTTCGATGCGGATTCCCGGCTAGAGAATCAACATTTTCTTGGTCGCTGTATACCCCTGGAATTGCACCTGGTAGTAGATGACACCTTGTACGCCCACCTGCTCTTTCGTGATCTCAACCTTGTTCAGGCCTTTGGAACCCGATACCGATTGATTGAAGATTTCTCTTCCCGTCACGTCAAAGAGGGTCAGTTTGGCATCCCCATTCGCCGGCAACACAAATCCAATCTGGGTGGAACCATTGAATGGATTCGGTTCGTTTTGCAGCAATTCAAAGGTGTAATCCGTACTGGTTCCGCGGAATTGCAGACCCAGATCCAGTATCTCGTCATCCGATGTATAGGCTTCCGGATGCGTCGGTGCATTCACGATGGAGACGGCTTCGCTCAGTCGGATAGAGGTCTGCGCGGTCAACACGAGGGTAAACAAAGGCTTGCTGTTATCCAGTTGCACTCCTTCTGCTTTGTTCCAGCTGGAGGTCAGGATTTGGTTTGGCAGCCATCCGAAGTTTTCCTCGCTCACATCCATTTGACCCGCTTTGACGTCAGCCAGTTGCAGCCCGGAATTCAGCTGGAAACTCAGCTGCATGCCCGCCAGGGCTCTTCCCTGCTGCGCATAGACAGGAACTTCAAACGTTTCGCCGGTCTGGATCTGACGATCATCCATCACGAGTACATAGGTATCGCCTGAACCGCGTGGCACGATGCTTTGGGCATTGGCCTTCACTGTATTGTTCACGTCTCCTACCTTGATACCGAAGAAGTCAGCATGGTTCATACCCTGGATCAGCGGCGTCACGCCATGATTTTCGGGCCATACCTGCATCCAAGGATTGAACGGATCCGGGAAACTGTAGGCCTTGTCTACAAAACGCCAGCTCGAGTTGTTCGGCAGTTCGGCATAGATGCCCAGGATCAGTTTCCTGAGTTCTACCAGGTCGATGGCCGTAATCGATTTCGAGTTGTTGACGTCGGCAGCGATCATCTTGTACGGACTGCTCAACGGGGTGATGCCCAACAGGTGCTTCTGGATCTGGACCAGGTCAAGGGTAGAAACACCATTTTTCCAGTCGTCCAACTTTGCCGGGACCACGGTGTAATTACCGCCGACCGGCATGGCCGGGAAGATAAACTGCCCGGATTGATTGGTGCTGGTCGGGTTCAGCGTAGAACCGTCGATCTCCACGGCAACATTCAATACATTGTCATGTGTTTCCGTGCTGACGTTACCGGTAATGGTGCCTGTCAGGTTGCCCTGGTTGGGACACACACCGAAGTTGTCCTGAACGATCACATAGGTCTCGCAATAAGCCTGGTTGCCCAGTTCATCGGTTACATAGAGGAACACCGGTACCTGTCCCTGGCCGACATCATCGCAGTCAAATGTCTGGCTGGTCACGTTGATATCGGGGGAGAGTGACAAGACGAATGGGAAGTCACAAGGATGATAGCTGCTGGCATCGAAGTCCGAAGCCCATAACGTGATCATACCGCTGTCCTCATGCCCGTCTCCATCCGTATCGACCGGCATGAGATCCGTGGAAAGACCATGGATGCACACGGGAACAGGCGCTTTACAGGAATTGAGATGAATCAGTTGTTCGCGCACCGTCCGGTTACCGCAACGGTCTTCAAAGGTATAGATGATCCGGTGGTGACCCAACGGGTACACGGTGGATGCATCAATCTCCCCGCCGAGACCATAATAGGGGCCCCAATCGATGGTTTGATTGTTGTCCAGGTCTACCGCATAGGACCATTGGAGCAGATCATCCGGCGTACAATCATCTTCCGCACGCTGGATAAGCTCGAGGTACAGGCCGCCGCAATCAAAATCATTGCAACGGTCAATCGTCGGCTGCGTCGTGGTAAATTCCGGACCATATTGGTTCACGACCTTCAGTACCTGGGTGTGTTCCCAGTAGTTGAGTCCTGGTTCGAGACCATGGTAGTACTCGTAGAGGCACCACTCGATCACTTTCCAGGTCCGTAAGATTTTGAAGCAGGCACCATCTACGATCGGGAAGACCACATCTTCATAGGTAACCCCGATCAGATCACACTGATCTTCGTTGATGACCGGTTCATTGTATGGGTACTCCAGATCTTCCGGATCTGTTCCCAGGGAGCATTCAAGGCCATGGAAATCATCCGGCCAGTCAATGGATTCAGACGTGATCGGATGGAAGTTCTTTACATAGATGTACTGCACGCAGACATCCTGTCCGTTAGCATCCGAAGCGGTCCATGTTCTCTTAATGTATCCTATCCCGCAATTGTTGATAAAGTCTTCATTGGTGACGCGGATATCCACGTTACAGTTGTCCGTGGCGATACCATCGACCCCGCAGACAAATCCATCCTGGTTGGAATACGGATTGCCCGGATCATAGATGCACCAGGTCTGGATGTCATGCTGATCCCGCACGACATTGCCAAACGCGCTGAGGTTGTCGATATCCAGCGGGTAGTCGCAGCTGATGGTGATATCGGACGGACAGGTGATGTCTGGTTTGATCTTGTCCTGGACCACCACTTCCACCATACAGGTATTGGTGTTGCCGGAAGCATCCGTTACCTCGAGCATGATCATGATCGGTTCGCTTGATCCGGCATCACAACATGCAAAAGGAACTTTCGTGCGCATGACCGTGCCTTTGTCACGGCTGTCAACATACCCGTCGGGTGTTTCATCCTCTCCTGCCCCCTCTGTCGTCCAGTCGAAATTGATGCAGGAATCCATCCGGCGCGCCCTGAACGTAACGGGGCCGCAACCATCATAACTGCCATCATCAAAAACGGAGGCTGGTACCTTGGTCAATCCGTTTTTACCCCCGAGGGTCAGTGAAACCACTGTATGTTCATCACAGACAGCTACCGGAGGCGTTTTGTCTTCCACCACGATGATCATGGTGCACTGCGATGAATTATAACACTGATCGTACGCGGTATAGGTAATCACATTGTTACCGACTGGCAATTGGGCATAGAACTGGCCATTTTGCGACTTGAATCCACCCGGGTAAGAGACCGTGACACTGTTGACAATCCCACAGTCATCATAGGCAGTCGCCGAGGGGATCCAGATATTGGCATAACAATCATGGCCATTCGTTGTATGGGTAAATCCGGGAGGACAAACCAGGTGCGGTCCTTCATTATCCACGACCTCAATCAACTGGCTGTACAGCGTATCATGCTCTCCGGTACAATGCCACTCGTTGGCCGTCCAGATCCGCATGACCTTCTTGACACAACTGTTGGGGCTGTGGATCGGTACATCCTGGTACCAGACACTGGAGTTGCAGTAAAACATGAAGTCCGGATAGATAGGCACACCATTGATCGTCGGTACGCCGGCGCCACCCAGCCAGGTGGGTACAGCATCCGGAATATGATCACCGTTCGCATCTGCAAAGGGTTGGTCACAGATGAAAGGATTGCCCGTGATCACACTGAAGGAATCCGGCCAGTTGATGTCGGCAAAGTCGATCCGCTCCAGGTAGAATACCTGTTTGCAGGTGTCGGCTTTGTTACCATGACCGTCATTAGCCGTCCACCAGCGGGTCAGTTTCTTGACAAACTGGGGATGGCAAAGTACTTCAATGGCTTCATTGATGAGGATCGGCTGTGAATTTTCCGAACAATTGTCAATGACATCCGGGATCGGATGGCTTTGATCAATGTCCGTACATTTCTTAAAGCAATCCTCTCCATAATTAAATAAATCTCCGGGACCGGTGATGGACCAATCGTAGGTACCAGTCTCGTTGATGTTCCACGACGTGGTGACCAGGATATAGTGACCGGGTACCATGTTGAGCGAAATCTGGAGGATCGGATTGAGACCGGGACCACTGTCATCATCCCCACCCAGCAGGTTAACACAAGGGGTTGCCGGGTTGAAACTATTGGCGAAAATCGCCCCCATGGCATCTGGTATCGAACCATTATAGGTAAACGTATACATGCCTGCCTCTGCAATGGTAAAGCCCCACGTGTCATAGTAATGGGTGCCGGATACAGGAACCAGGTTCAGATCCGGGAACGCCCAACACATCACGGCTGGATTAAACATGGGGTCGCTGACCGTGATAGCGCCGGTCACGTGCTCTACAGGGGTGCACTCACAAGCGAGGATCGGAGGGAGTTTGTCCTGTACAGTGATATAAGACCAGCAACTGTTGCCGGAATTACTGTCGTAGAGACTGGCGATCAGGGTCTGACCGATGTTGTCCCCGGTCACGGTCGCATCCGGGAGCGTATCTCCCTGGAGCGTGATGACATAAACCGTGAAATCCCCATTGGTACATTGGCTCGTGTCCCCGATCATGGGAACCGTGATCTTAGCCGTGCAATCTGTACCAAGGGATACCTGGGCTCCATGGCAACCGAGCGAGCAGTTTCCCTGGCCGTTAGCCGGGAGTTGCCAAAGAAGCAGCAGGAGGAGTAAGCTCGCTGTCAGGGATAGGGACAAAAGTCTTGAATACTGTTTGAGACGTTTACGCACACCATCCCTGAGAGAAACAGAAAAGTCCGTTTTCTTCATGAGATCTTAGTTTTAGTTAAAAAAAAAGTTAAGCCTATATGGAAAGCGGACGGCGAAAGGCTGTACCGCTCTGTCAATAGCGTTGTGTGATCCGGGTTGACCACCACCGGTCGGACGGCAGTTCCCGTTTAGGCTTATTATCGTCTGGAAGGTTGGAGACCAGGTAAAGTGAATTTATTCTTCAGGTTCTATATAGAATAAATCATAACCTGTATAAAAATAAAAATCAGCACTTAACAGATAATGAAAATCTTTAATGCCACTACAAATATAGATTAGCTATAATATGAAGTACTACCCTGAAAATGGTATTTTTTATATTATCAAATATCATAACTTGTAATATGCTATTATACAATCATTTATATAATATTATTAATATAAATTATAACATATTTAAGCTCAAGGCATAAAAAAACCCCTCACCATGCGAGGGGTTTTCCCAAACAGTAACGTCGATGGGCCGATTGACGGACCCAAAGTCTCAAAAAAACTAATTGTTCGTATAGCTCATTTTGCGCGTCAGATTGGCGTGCAGGGTCTTCAGCGTATAGTAGTAGATTCCAGGTCCGCCCAACTCCTGTTTACGGATTTCAATTTCATTGAGGCCGGCTACCCCCGGGATACTCCTTTCGGTGACCGTTCGCCCGGTCAAATCCCGAACGATCAGCCGGACATTTTCATCCCCCGGGAGGGCAAACCGGATTATCGTACCATCCATAAATGGGTTGGGTATATTCTGGAATAACTGGTACTGCCCTGATCCGCTGTCTTCATGCTGAATCGGCATCAGGTGTATCGGGCGGATTTTATCCCCTTCCCCGGTTTTTTGATATGCTTCCGCCTTAAAGGTCTGGTAGTCCATCCATAGCATATCCACGTCTCCGCCTGACCTGGGCAACCTCAAAAGTGCTTTGCCGGTAACATCAACAGCGGTCACGGGGGTCCAGCTGACCCGTATACTCATGGTGATCGGATCAAAATACCAATGGTCCGCAGGAATTATGTCAGAAGTTACCTGCGCCAACTCCTTCTCACCATAGGGGCCAACCACCAGGCTGAATTGGAGGCCTTCCACTTCTCCCTGGCCGGGTAGCGCTTCTAACTCCCAATGCGCCGGCTGATTTCCAGCGGCAGCCACGGATTGCAGGGAAAGCCCATACTCCTCCGTGCCTCGAGGCTCAATGGCATCACCGCCAACCTTCGTATTGAAGAAAGATCCGTTGACATCACCGATTTTGACCCCTACAAAATTGGCCGTATCGATTCCGTGCGTAATACTGTCAAACCAAACTGTCTCCGGGAAGCCAGGAGTGAATGGATTATACGGATCCGGGAATTGGTACTGCCGGTCGACAAAGCGCCAGGAAGTATTGTTGGTAAACCTGGGTATGATTCCGAGAATCAACTTCCGGATCTCAAGGAGATCCACTGCGGTAATCGTCCCGCTCTTATTGGCGTCAGCAGCGATCATTTTATACGGGCTGCCAAGCTTCGCCCTGCCCAGCAAGTGCTTTTGTATCAGCACCAGGTCAAGCGTGGATACACCCGCTTTATGATCCTGGTCTTGTACCGGCATGATCTCATAGCCCGTTTGGGCTTGTAATCCGCCGATATGGTAATACCCATGATTGTTGGTCATATCCGGAGCCACCGGGGTATTGGCGATTGTTACTTCCACATCATGGATCGGAAGCCCGCTTTCATTCATCACTTCGCCTTCCACCACGATCATATTACTGCAGGGTGTAGGTCCGCCGGGGCACACACCGTTAGGATCGCATAACTCCAGGTCGGCCGTGGTACAACTGTCAAAGAGCGTTGGACCACTCTCCAGCCAGGCGTAGATCGGGAAAGGTCCGATCACCCCGATGTCTCCGCAATTAAACACCATGATGGAGTCATACGGATTTGTATCAGAAAAACTGAAAATAAAGTCTTCCGGATCCGTACAACTACCCGGGATGATCGTGATAAAGGATCCGGCGGAAATAGCAATCTCCCCTTCCGCCGGCATGATGGCGATGACCTTCTCACATTCAAACTCCGTCGGGTTTGGATCCACGACCGTAATGACCACATCCATGGTCGAAATATTGCCGCAACCATCCGTCGCGGTAAAGATAACCGTGGTCACGCCGACCGGATAGAAACCACTGGCATTCGCGCCGGTCCCATTATCGCTGTACGGCGAGTTATTGGTGATCGTCACGCCGGCGCAATCGGTAGCACTGGCGATGAGGGTAAAGAATGCTTCACAATTGGCATTGGCGGTTTTGGTCATGTCGTTGATGTTGGTAAAGAGCGGGGGCACCATGTCCTGGACATTGATCGTCTGGACAAAGGTGAACGTCGCATTCTGCTGGCAATTATCAACCACCGTCCAGGTCCGCGTGATGACTTTACAAGGCGTATTGGGATTATTGTCTACGTTCATCACCGTCTGGTCTGAATAGGTGATATCAACATCCGCGCAGGCAAGGGCGCTTGGATTGATCACCGGAAAACCATTAGGGATGTTTTGTGGATCCGTGCTGTTACAGATATTCACATTGATGGGCGACGGAGGCCACGTGATGTCACCGGCATCCAGCGGATTCGAATTGATGATGGTCACCGTTTGCGTGCAGGTCGCCGTGTTACCCCCTGGATCCGTAGCCGTAAAGGTCCGGATGATCGTACCGATATTACACGTGTTCAAATTGAGCACATGTGTTTCGGTAATGATGGCCGGAGGACAATTGTCCGAGGCGGTGGCATTACCAAATTGACC
>CAZTXO010000068.1:10106-17853 GCA_964617515.1 uncultured Saprospiraceae bacterium
ACCGGGCTGCAGGCATCCGAAGATCCGTTATCTACCTGCTGAGGCGTGATAGTGACCATCCCATTTCCACCCAATTGAACGGTTATGTTCTGCGTCACACAGGTGGGAGGGGTGGTATCATCCTTGACAATGATCTGGTTACAGGTACTGGAATTACCACAGTCATCTGTGGCTCTCCAGGTCCTGGTGATGATATAATCATTGGGACAGCTACCGACCGTGACATCCGTAAAGGTAATGGTGGGTGTCCCGTCGCAATTATCTGTCGCCGTGGCTGTACCGGTAGCCGGTGGAAGGGTACTGGCCGTACAATTAACTGTTGTATTTGGCGGACACGTAATGACTGGCACCACGTTGTCGACAATCTGGATCGTCTGCACGCAGGAATTCATATTGCCACAGTCGTCCGTGGCCTTCCAGGTTCTGGATATCGTCTTGGCCTGTGGACAACTTCCATTGGTGGTTATATCTGTAAAGGTAATGGTGGGTGTCGGATCGCAATTATCGGTGGCGGAAGCCATACCACCGGTACTGGCAGGCGCCGTGCTGGTTGTACAGGAGATGGTCACATTGACCGGACAAATCATGGCCGGACCGGCATTGTCATCAATCACGACGATTTGAATACAGGTACTGGTATTGCCTCCCGCGTCAGTGGCTTTCCAGGTTCGGGTGATCGTTCCTTCCTGTGGACAACCCCCTGCCACAGAAACATCTGTAAAGGTGATCATCGGCTGCATCGCGCAATTATCGGTGGCGGTCGCCGTACCGGTAGCTGGCGGCAACGTACTGGCCGTACAGACAACGGTGATATTGGCAGGGCAGGTGATCGTGGGAGGCGTATTATCTGTAATCAGGATTAATTGAATACATGTACTGGAATTGCCACAATCATCAGATGCTGACCATGTACGGGTGATGGTCCCTTGCCCGTTTCCTCCAGAAGCCGTTACATCCGAGAAAGTAATCGTTGGCGTGGCATCACAGATATCGGTGGCGGTGGCGGTACCCGTCCCGGGCGGCAGTGTGCCCGAGGCGCACATGACGGTCAGATTGGGAGGACAGGTGATCGTGGGAGGCGTATTATCTTCCACAGAAATATTCTGCACGCAGGTGCTGGAATTATTGCAGTCATCGGTAGCCTTCCAGGTCCGCTTGATGGTCTTCTCCTGGGGGCAAGTACCCCCAATAGTCATGTCTGTAAAAGTAATGGTAGGTGTGGGATCGCACATATCGGTTGCCGTAGCGGACCCTGTAGTAGTCGGGGCCGTACTGGTCGTACAGCCGATGGTCACATTAATCGGGCACGTAATCACCGGGGGAACATTATCGGTCAGGGTGATCATCTGCGTACAGCAGGCAGAATTGCCGCTGTCATCCGTCGCTTTCCAGGTACGGTTGATCTTGTACCCCAATCCGCAATCACTCGATGCTACCGTTACATCAGTATGCGTAATGGTCGGCGTTGCATCACAGAAGTCCGTAGCGGTTGCCGTCCCGGTACTGGCGGGATCCGTGCTGCCGGTACAGGAAACCGTCACATTTCCCGGACAGGATATGATCGGAGGCGTATTGTCTTTTACCATTACGTTATACTGGCAGATGCGCGTATTGCCACAAGGGTCAGTTGCTTTCATGGTGATGAGGGTAGTACCCACACCCAGGTTAACTGATTGTCCGGGCGAATAATACCCCGGTAATCCCGCGATCTGAATACTGACGGTGATACTGTTGGCCGGAGCACAGGCATCACTGACGGAAACAGGGGGAGGCAGGACATAGATACGATAACAGACACCCGGCCCTGTATTGAGGGTAACATTGGGCGGACAGGTGATATTAGGCGGTGTATTATCCGTGACCAGGATGATCTGTTCATGCGGCAACTGGCCACTGTTGCACCAATCCATGACGGTCCATTTCCGCTTTATTTTATAGGATCCTGTGCACATCGGAATGGTAACGTCCGTGTGCCATACGGAAATCTGGCAGGCATAGGTGATGGGCAATTCATTATAGGTAGGTTCACCCGTTACAGAAGGATCTGTATTGGCATTTACGCAACTCATGGTCACGTCTGGCGGAAAGTCGATTTCCCCCAACGATGGTTTCTTCAGATAGATCACATCCTGGCAGGTGGCGCTGTTGCCCGATGCATCGGTGGCAGTCCAGGTCACCAGGATTTGCTGCGTAAAATGATTGGGATTACACGGCAGGTTTTGGATCACATACGATGACCATACATCCGGACTGGGATCACAATTATCAATCACGGCTTCCAGCGTACTCTCGAAATCTATATCCTCAATATCAATATTGCAGGGAAGTGTATCCGGCGTACAGACCAGGGTAGGTTTCAATTTATCCTCCACAAAGATGGTGGACATACAACTGTTACCCGTTGGCAATTCGGTCACCACGACCATCAGTTCCTGCCCGAGTTGTTCACAATATACTGTATTGGTAAGGGGACCCATGATATCAACAACGTACTGGAAAGGCGGGTAATCCGGTGCCGGGACCAGCATGACGGGATTAATGATGGCAAAGCCATTCTCGCCCAGGGAGACATTCACCTCCGGCAGACAGGCGAGAGACAGGGAAGGTGCTTTGCCGGGCTCCTCAGGCAAATAAACCGGGGCTGAGGGATCCGCATAGCAACTCCATGCCGTCAACTCTTGTCGGCCAACCTGCTCGATCCAGTCATCGGGCGAAGCGAACGCTATACCGGTAAAGGAAACCACTAACAACAAAGTGGTCAGGCCCCGCAACGTGTTCATGGCGGTAAGGGCTGGAAGAGAAAGTAATCGTGTTTCCATCACTAAAAAATTAGTATTGTGAATTTTGGCGGTTAAACCTATTGTCCCAGGCATGGCATCGCGGCCCGCCTGTTTTTGATTTGGTCAAATACATGGAAATCGCAAAAAAATCAGCAGGGATACCAGGTATCCCTGGCTGATCATTCTACTATTATCATTCTGTTAGTACTATACTGATGGCTGGATTCGATTTCATACAGGTATACACCGGCATGACGCAAATCACTCTTATGGATGATACATTCATTTTCACCGGACATCAATTGCAGTTCCCGTGCATGGACCAACGAACCATTGAGATCATAGATCCGAAGCGTGGCGGCTTCCGCACGATCACTCGTAAAGAGAATCGTGGTCATATCCTGAAATGGATTGGGCCGGTTTTGCATCACAGCCCCTTCTATCGTCCTGCCCACGATCTGTACAGCGATTTCCTGTGCAGGCTGAAGGCTATAGGCTAAGGCTGTCGTGGGTTTCGGTTTAAGGAAAACCTGGAAAGGATAGGTCAAGGAGGATTTCCGTTCTACCCACATCGTGAGCAGGGGCAATCTTCCTTGCGGCCAGTTTCCGGTAGTGAACGTGGAAAGAGATGCCGCTTCGCCCGGCTGCCGGGGCATCCGTACATCATCTGCCGTCAACGTCCCGGCTGGACGCCAATCTTTCAGTTCATAACCACGTTGATCCCAGTCAAACGAGAATTGGATCGCTTCATATGCGGCTGCGTCGGCCAGGTAGAGATCCACGCGGAGGATATCCTGTTCCGGCTGCGGATGTACTTCATATTCAACCGTAGCGTGCTCCCCGTTCCTGTTGACAATGGGGGTTCCATTGAGCTGAAGGCTGGCCGACAGATTGAGATCGCCGACTTTGATGGCGTCAAAATCGGCATCGTTGACCGTGTTCGAAAAAGGATGGATCGTATAGGTTTCCGGCCAGGAGGAAACCCATGGATTGTTGGGATCCGGAAACAGATAGCCGTGATCCACAAACCGCCAGGAATGATTGTTGGGGAGTTCATCGTAGAATCCAAGAATGAGTTTGCGGAGCTGGACAATATCGATAGCGGTCACACTTGCACTGTTATTGGCATCCGCGGCGATGTATTGGTATGGACTATTGAAGAATTCAAGCCCGAGCAGGTGTTTCTGGATTTTCACGAGGTCGATGGTGGTCACCCCGTTTCGCGGATCTCCGTCTTTGACGGGACGGACCGTATAGGCCCCGCCAAAAGGCATGGGCGGAAACACAAAATAACCATCTGCACTTGTAGGCGCTCCCGAGAGGTTGCTGCCATCAAGATAGACCATGGCCCCTGGTAATTTCCCGGCATTTGGCACATTGATATTGCCTGAGATAATACCGGTGCCGCCTCCCAGTCCGGGTGGACAAATGCCATTATTGTCCTGGATATCAACTGTGGTCAGGCAAAAATCCGTCAGTCCATTTTGATCAATGGCCCACAGTTCCACCTCATTGATGCCAAAATCAGTACAATCATAGACCCGGGTCACATCCAGTGGATCCGCGCTGAACGCTACCGTTACAGGATTTCCGCAGGGGTGATCACTCCCGGCATCAAACATCGATGCCTGCAGGACAACCATGCCCCAGTCCGGGACATTATCTCCATCCGTATCCATGGCCATGAGATTGGTACTTAGCCCCTGGATACATTTGGCCGAAGGCGGCTTGCAACTCGTCACCGTTATCTCCTGTTCTGCGGTTGTGCTGTTTCCACATTGATCCCATACCGAATACAGGATACGGTGCGTGCCGATAGGCATATACCTGGAAAAAGAGATAGAATCACCGCTGATTAAGGGTGACGTATAATCAAAGGATTGATTGTTTGACAGATCAATAAAATACCGCCAGGTGAGCGAAGCCGGACCAGAACAGTCATCTTCAGCCACTGCACTAAAATCCATTTCCAGGCCGCCGCAGGCAGGATCATAGGAGCATACGGACCGGTCTTCCACTCCGCTGATTTCAGGGGCAACCGAATTCATCACCTTGATCACCTGGATGTGCTGCCAAATTCCGTAGGCATTATTTGTTGAATACTGGCACCAGTCTATCACTTTCCACGTGCGCAATATCTTAAAGCACGCCTGGTCATGATTGGAAAAATCAAACACATCATCATCGTATGTTGCACCAACCAGGTCACAGGGACCATCGGCCAGCACCGGTTCGTTATAGGGCGGATCCAAATCTTCAGGATCCAGCAGCCCGATATCGCAAATCTGGGTGGTGGTGTAGTCTTCCGGCCAGGTAATCTGTGAGAGGTCAAAAGGATCGAAATTCTTAATCGTGATGGTTTGCACGCAGGTAGCGGTGAGGCCTCCGTCATCCGTCGCCGTAAAGGTTCTCAACAAGGTGCCAACTCCGCACATATTCACATTCAAGGCAGCCTCGGATGTAACCTGTACATTACAGTTGTCCACAGCAAGTCCATCCTGGCCGGTGCATTGAAGCCCTGGTAATCCGTCTCCCGGATCATCCAGGCAAATAGGTTCACGGGCACCTTCACTAAGGGCTACTGTCCCGAAAACATCCAGGTTGCCAAGCGTGAACGGGAACAGGCAGGAGATTGTCAGGTTGGAAGGACAAATGATTTGGGGTGGCAGTTTATCCTGTATGGTTACCTGGACCATGCAGTCATTAAAGTGCCCAGTCAGATAGGCATCCGAAACCGGCCCCGGGACAGGGGGAAGATCATACACACGAAGCACCACCATCAACGGGCTGTTGGCGATATCCCCGCAACAAAACTGGATGAAGTCATCAAATAGATTGTTGGGATTTCCGGGGTTGGCGCAACTGTAGCCCACAGGTGGACTCATGCGCCTAACTTTAAAGTATACACTCCCGCAATTATCATAGCTGGCCGAATTAAAAATATAGGCCGGAATGATGGCGGTTCCGTCGATGCTGACCGGAATGGTCAGGTTTGACTGGCATACAGGCACGGGTGGTGACAGGTCCTGAACCGTGATATACAGGCTGTCTTTGCCGATCAAACTGCAGTCAGACAAGGCATAGTATACGATCTTATGAACACCTACCGGGAGACCGCTGATCATCCCTCCATTGGATTGAATGGTCCCCATCGGGGTATTCATCCAAACGGTTTGAATCAGGGAACAGTCTTCATCGATATCGGCTGGTGGCAACAATACATTTGCCGTGCAGGAAGTGCTCACCGTTGAAATGGTCACATCCAGCGGAGCGCTGACAACAGGAGGCGTTTTATCCAGGACCTCGATCCATTGGGTACCGGCCGTGGAGGCACTGCTATCGCACCAATCGACAACTGTCCAGGTGCGGATGATCTTATAAGAACCTGAACAGATATTGACCGTTATATCGGAAAAACCCGCGTAGAGGTTGCAGAAATTGCCACTCTGAATGTCATTTCCACCCACACTCGGATAGCCTGTATTCTCCGGGGAGGTATCCGGGGAAGGAGCGCAGGATAAGGCATCAGGACCAGTCAGGTTAGGTGGAAACTCAACATTGCCCAGGCTTACTTTGGTTTTAGAAATGATCTGGGTACAGGTGCTGACGTTCTGATAATCATCCTGCACCGTATAGGTCCGCTTAAACTGGGAAACAAACGGGCCCTGGCACATTCCTGAAAACAAGAGTTGGTCGTCAATTGAAATGGTGGTTCCCGAACAATCACTAACGTTCTCCGGCAGCAAGCCCTCATATTCACTCAGATCTGCGGTACAAGCCAGGGTGATGTCATTCGGACAATCGATCAGGGGAGCCTGCTTGTCCACCACCTGGATCGCTGTCATACAGGATTGACCAGAGGAGGGATGGCTCACCACCACCATATAGGTATTCCCTATCATGGAGGCGTTGATCACGTTCCCGATCGGAACTCCATTATCTAGGATATTCAGGGTGATTGGCCCCGGGCAGTTTTCCAGTACGACCCCGATCTCATCGTAGGTAAGTACATCCGAACAGGAGGATGGCAGGCTTACCTGCACCGGTGGGACCATGGGGGGACAGGACATCACACATCCCTGCCCGTGGATCTGGCCAAATCCAGCCAGGAACAGCGCCACCCATGTTACACGGCGGAGGATAGAGGGTCCGCTTAAACCAGTGTTAACCAGTTTTTTCATAAATAGACTATTTGGGTTGATCAATCGTGTATACTGCTTTGGGAGCTGCTTTGGGATGGGACCGGACTACATATTACGATTATTTTTAACTTGATTTATTCGCTATATTAATGCAATACGCATTACAAATATATTTAATATGTTATTGCCTGTATACGAGATCTCACTTTTTTTTCAATATTATTTTAACATATATAATATAACGTTATTTATATTTAATTAAAAATCAATAATATAACACAATAATCCGGCCATTGAAGCGGGATAGGAAAGTAGCAAGGAGTGGTAAAGTCCCGTCCCTGCGCCGGTGAGCCAGGGGCAACTTTGATAGCTACGGAGGAGGGAAAGAACGGAAAGGAAGAAGGGAAAGGAAGGAAAGAAAAGAAAGGAAGGAAAGAAATGAGGGAGAGGTAAGAGGGAAAGGAAGGAGGGAAAAGGGAGAGGGCCGGAGTACAAGGTTTCCTTAAAGAGAAAAGCCTCCCTCCAACGAATTGGAGAGAGGCCATCCCAAAAACCGATTTATATCGCTATAAACCCGTTACTAACATGCTACGGTTTATTCGATGATGATCATCTTCTTCGTAGCCGTGTACTCGTTAGCATCGAGTCTGTAGTACAGTACACCGACAGCAGGCAATTCCTTGCTGCTGACCGTGATGGTATTGTACCCTTTCACTGCCTCCTGCTCCTTCACCACCAGGACTTTACCGGTGACGTCAAAGATGGAGAGGGTGACATGTCCGGCCTGCGGTACGTCGTATCCGATCACCGTGTTACCCTTGAATG
>CAZTXO010000069.1:0-9728 GCA_964617515.1 uncultured Saprospiraceae bacterium
ACTCCTCACTCCGCTCTCTCCGTTCCGCCTTCATCACTTTCCCCCGCAGCAACTTTCGTCTCCTCGTCCTTATAGGGAATCGTGATGGTCGTGGTCGTGCCGACACCCTCTTCACTGTGGATGGAGATCTCGCCTTTCAGGAAGTTGACGCGGGCAGACACATTTTCCGTACCCATACCTTTTTTTACATCCGAAGGATCATATCCTTTGCCGTCATCCTCCACCATGATCTCGAGGTCTTCCTCGTTGCGGATGAGCTGCACGAGGACTTCTTTGGCCTGTGCATGCTTGATGCAGTTGTACAGCAGTTCCTGGACGATGCGGTAGAGGTGCAGGGTCAGGCTGGTCGGGAGATCTTTGAGGGCGCCATAATGGATAAACTCCATGTGCGGCGTGTCTTCAGACCCGATCCGGTTGATGAGGTCATTGATGGCGGGGACGATCCCCATGCGCAGCAAGGCGCCGGGCTGCATGTTGTTGGAGATCGTCCGCACTTCCGTGCAGGCTTCATCCAGCAGGGTATAGGCTTTGGTATATTCTTTTTGGACGGTGATCTCCGGGTTTTTGGCCTGGATGGCATCAAAGTGCAGTTTGACGGTTGACAGCAATCCGCCCAGCGAGTCATGCAGGTCGCGCGCGATACGCTCGCGCTCCACTTCCTGGCCCTGGAGCATCGAGCTCATCGTTTCGATCTTGAGGTTGCTTTCCAGCTCATTGATCTTGCGCTGGTTGATTTCCTCATTTTGCCGCGCGATGATCTGGTTGGAGTTGAGGCGTTGCTGGTAACTGCGGATGTTGAGATAGGTGACGATGAGCATGATGAGGGCTCCGACCAGCAGCGCGTAAAACGTCACCCGCTGCATCCGTGATTTGAGCACGACGATATTGCGGTCCCGGGCCATCTCCTGGTATTCGGATTCCCGCTCGATGTTTTTGGAGGTGATGAGCATCTGCTGGATGCTGGCGGACTTGCTGGCGTCATTGAGGCTGTCATTGAAGGCGTTGTATGCTTTCATGACGCGGAGCGCGGATGGGATGTCGTCCATCAGTTCATAGCATTCGGCCTGCTTGCGAAAGAGCTCCCGCTTGACAAAGGTGTCATGCCCCGCGAGGCGAAGTCCCTGGCTGAAATAATATTGCGCCAGCTTGTATTTCTTCATGTACAGGTTGTAGAGGCCCACATGCAGGTGCAGCGAGGGCAGGAAGGACTGGTAGCGGATGCTGTCAAACTTGGTCAGGTTGATCCGCAGGGAATCCGGGTTGTCGCTAAACCACGACCGGCGGCCCGTGAGGGCGGTGATGGTGAGCCGGTTGAGATTGTAGAGCAGGGTGTCCTGGATGGAAAGGTTCAGTTTGCTGGCTCTTTCAAAATAATCGGAGGCCTTGTCGGCCATGTTGCGCGCGATGTAGATTTCCCCGATCTGTTGCAACATGCGGGCTTGCAGGAGCGTATCCCGCATGCGGTCCGCGTAGCCCATCACGCGCTCAAATTTGTCGATGGCTTCCAGGTAGTATTCACTGCCGCAATAGAGGCGCCCGAGGTCGGCCAGCGTCTGGTACATGTTGGCGGAGTCGCCCGCGCGCCGGAACATCTTCTGTGCTTCGAGATAGTTTTTGATCGCGCGATCCAGGTTCTCGATTTCGGCGAGGTCCCGTTCGGCGATGGTGCGGTACGCCATGCCGGCCTGGTCGTATTTACCTTCGGATTCAAACTGGGTGACGACGCGGTAGAGATCGGCGCTGGACATGCGCTCGAGGTCCTGTGCCCGGGCATGCAATGCCAGCAGGATCAACGTGCCGGTGATGGTGAGTTTGCAGATGAGGTGGATGATGTGCAATGGTTTTCCCTTCATACCCTGACAAGAATCAACGGATATCAGTTACGAATAAATCAGCCGGGTGAGAAAAAACTCGATTCAAAAACGGTATTCTCCTGGGTGTATCCTGTGGCGGAGGCGGCATGCCGGCAGCCTCAGGCTTGTTTGGTTAGTTGGTTTTCAATCGCTACCCGCACCAGTCCCGCGGTATTGCGCACATTGAGTTTCGTCAGCAGGGAACGCCGGTGTGACTCGACGGTCTTCAGGCTGATAAACAGGGTGTCCGCGATTTCCTGCGTGGTGTATTCTTTGACGATCAGTTCCAGCACATCTTTTTCCCGCCTTGAAATCTTCGGCGACAGCATGGCGGTCTTTTTCGATCCGGAGCGCTGGTTGACCAGGCTTTTCATGATGGTCTCCGTCACTTCTTCACTGAAATACGACTGGCCGTTGTACACGGTCTCAATCGCGGCGAGCAATTCCTTTGTGCCGGTGTTTTTCAGGATGTAACCCAGCGCGCCGTATTTGAGGATTTCGGTGACGAAACTCTCCTCATTGTGCATCGACAGGGCCAGCACCTTCACATCGGGGTATTCCTTGCTTAACTTCTGGCAGACCTCGATGCCGTTCATGCCGGGCAGGTTGATGTCCAGCAGGATCACGTCAGCAGGCGTCTGGAGGAGTTTTTCAAATACCTCCGGACCGGTATGGCATTTGGCCACGACCTGGATATGATCCACTCCTTCGAGGATCGACTCTATTCCTTCCACAAACATCGTGTGGTCATCGGCAATCATCACGCGTATCATAGTCGAGGGCGGTGTGGTCTCATTTAGATGTTAAAAGTACAAACTAAACGCCATTATAGGCTCCGGCGTTCCCCGTGTACCAGGACGTCGAGTGGCAGACCGGCTATCCGCCGGACGTCACAGCCCTCCTCGGTGGCATGGATCGAGATCGTGCGTCCCCGGAAATGCACGTGAAAAGCGAAGCCTTTCCAGCCCTCCGGAAGTACCGGGGCGATACAAAGGGATCCGTTGGTCACATGCATGCCCGCAAATCCGCGTACCACGGACATCCACGTGCCGGCCATGCTGGTGATGTGGAGTCCGTCTTCCGTATCGTTGTTATAATCGTCCAGGTCGAGCCGGGACGTCCGGAGATACATTTCATTTGCTTTTTCTCTTTTGCCGAGGCGCGACGCCAGGATGGCGTGCACGCAGGGAGAAAGGGAGGACTCATGCACCGTCATGGGTTCATAAAAGTCGAAGTGCCGCCGATGCGTGTCCAGGTCAAAATGGTCTTCAAAGAAATACATCCCCTGGAGCACATCCGCCTGCTTGATGTAACAGGAGCGTAGGATCCGGTCCCACGACCACTTCTGGTTGAGCGGTCGCTCCGAGGTGGGCAACTGGGATACCGGGATGAGTTCTTTGTCCAGGAAACCATCCTGCTGCAGGTACACCTCCCGGTGAGGATCGTAAGGTAAATACACCTGCTCGCAGATGCGGTGCCACTGGCCCATCTCATCCTCATCAAAGCGGACGGCAGCCGCGATCCGTGACCATTGAGCCGGATTTTGCGCACGGACCAGGTTGATTTGTTCGAGCGCATATTGCATACACCAGCGGGCCAGGTAGTTGGTATACCAGTTATTGTTGACGTTGTTTTCGTACTCATTGGGACCGGTGACGCCGAGCATGACCCATGCCTGTTTGTCCTGCGAATAATTGAATCGCTGGGACCAGAAGCGGGCTACCCCGATGATCACTTCGAGTCCACCCTCCAACAGGTAGCCGTCATCGCCCGTATAGCGGATGTAATCATAGATGGCATAGACGATGGCGCCGTTGCGATGGATTTCTTCAAACGTGATTTCCCATTCATTGTGACATTCTTCCCCGTTGATGGTGACCATGGGGTAAAGCGCAGCGCCGTCTTTGAAGCCGAGTTTGCGCGCGTTGTCGATCGCTTTCGGCAGATGGAGATAGCGATAGACCAGCAGGTTGCGCGCGATATGCGGATCAGCGGTGCTGAGGTAGAAAGGGATGCAGTAAGCTTCCGTGTCCCAATACGTGCTGCCGCCGTATTTCTCCCCGGTAAATCCTTTCGGTCCGATATTGAGACGGGCATCTTCTCCTGTATAGGTTTGCCAGAGATGAAAGATGTTGAAGCGAATGCCTTGCTGGGCCGCGACATTGCCGTCGATGCGGATGTCGGCACCTTCCCATATTTTACGCCAGGCTTCGAAATGCTGTTCGCGCATACGGTCATACCCCGCTTCTTCGATCCGGGCCAGTTTCTTCTTACCCTCGTTTTCCTGCTGATCGGGCGCGACATACAGGCTGCTGAGGTTGACGATATATTTTTCGAGAACCATTTCACTGTCCGGTGTGAGCGTGACGGTAAACACCTGGCTGACCCTTCGCTCCTCATTGCCTGTAGCGGTGGAGCGTATGCTTTTTCCGTTTTTCGAGAGGCTGGCTTTCATCAGGGAACTGACGACAAAACCGGTTTTTTTGGTCGTGGCGGTCACGCGGCCGTAAAGTCCCGTAGCGATCGAGCTGAAGTCCGTCCAGAACTGATCGCCATAATTGGAATCTTTGTTGTGGACATCAAAATCAAGATAGGGTTCGAGCAGCAGGTGACCGGTGTATCCATGGGACTGTATCCGGATGCGGATCGCCGCGGTATCCGGATCCGCCAGGCTGCAGAAGCGCTCAAAATGAAAGGAGAGGGTGCCACCCGCGGGCGCGTCGATATCGAAGGTGCGGACAAGCAAACCGTGCTCCATGTCCAGGACGCGGCGAAAATGGTTGGGGGGCGTCTGGTTCAGGTCGAGGTAGGTTCCGTCGATCTGGATCCGGACGCCGATCCAGTTGACGGCATTGAGGACCTTGGCAAAATATTCGGGATACCCGTTTTTCCACCAGCCAACCCGCGTCAGGTCCGGATAATAAACACCGGCGAAGTAAGATCCGCGAAGGGATTTACCAGAGTAATCTTCTTCAAAATTACCCCGAAGGCCAAAGCGTCCATTGCCCAGGCTCGTGAGGCTTTCACTCACTTCCTGGTACGCCGGGTGAAATCCCTCTTCGATGATTTGCCAGGGATGATGTTGGATATAATCTTTCATACGAGTTGCGCGATGAGTGCCGCCGGACTGGCAGCGGCGAGGTTTGGAATGACCAGGTCGGCCAAAGGCAAGATGGCGGGATCCCCGATCCCAACTACATGGCACCCGGCAGCGAGAGCAGCCTGCACGCCTTTGACGGCGTCTTCAAAGACTACCACCGTATCCGGTGGGAGGCGCAATGCCTCGCATGCTTTGGTGAATATTTCGGGATCCGGTTTGGAGGCCTTGGCGTCATTGCCGTCCAGGATAGCGTCAAAGCGGTCTTCGATCCCCAGTTTTTGAAGCACGCCCCGGGCATTTTTACTGGCCGAACCCAGGGCAAGCAGTAGTCCTGCTTCGCGTGAGGCGATCAGGAATTCCAGGGAGCCGGGTAACAGGTCTGCCGGGGTGATGCCTTCTATCGATTCGAGGTAGTAGCCATTCTTGCGGGAAGCCAGCACTTCTTTTTCTTCAGGCGTAAAATGCAGGTGGTATTTCTGCAGCAGGTATTCCAGCGATTCCATCCGGCTGGCCCCTCGCGTATGGTGGTCATCTTCGTCCTCGATCTCTGTCCCAAACTCACGCAGCAGGCGCCTCCATGCGTTGAAATGATGAACAGCCGTATCGACGATGACTCCATCGAGATCAAAGACAAAGCCGAGTATCCGCCCCGGGGGCGTATTGGTATCTTCCTGTTTCACTTTTTCCATGGCCTTGATTCGTTCCGTGACCGGTACAAACAGGTCAACCGATTTGAGGTGCGTAAAAATAGCATTCAGTTTTTGTCTGGCCTGTGCGCCGCCATACATCTCACGGATAGACTGCAGTGCCCGCGCATACCACTCGATGAGCGGGGGGCCAAAGGATTTTTTCAACAAACCATCATATTGCATCATCCAGTCGACGCGGTCCAGCGCGGACAGCCGCTCATACAAAAGCGCCGGCTGATGCAATTCGCTCCAACCCTGCAGGATAAAAGCATCCAGCGCTTCGTTTGCCCCGGGGGCATACCGGTCGGACAGGTATTGCAGGACCTTTTCTGCCTCGGGCTCATGGGTTTTCATCAAAAACGCCCAGGCCTCTTCGTCCTGGAAATGAAGACAAAGTTCACGCGCGGTATGCAGGGACCATTCGGGATCATGCATGGTCCTGGCGGCGCGAAATCCGGCATGCAGGGAGCTGTGAAGTTGCGTCCGGGAGAGCCTGGCGTAATCCAGCATCGGGAGGAGAAACAAGACATCCTCCGGGTCCTGTTGGCGGTGCGCCGACAGGAGAATGTCCGCGATGTGCCCGGCGAGCAGGGTTTTGATTTCACTGGATGCTTTGAAGTGCCACAGGCGCATCCAGCGAACCAGCAAACCCGTCCATTGGATTTGTTGCGCGGGGTCCGAGATTGATTTCTGCGTGGCGAGCTGGAAAAATTCCTGCCGCGTCTTTTTTTCCAGGACAAAGGATTCGACCATGCGCATCAGGGGCTGCATGCCTTTGACCATGACATAGCTGTCGCGATGGCTTACCTCATAGGCAAACCGGATCACGGCATCTTGCAGCCGGGGGGCCATCGCCTGGTGGCACAACATCTCAAATATCCGTGTGGCCAGTTTGAGATCAATATGGAGTTGGGACTGAAAAGCGGGATAGCGTGTCAGCATCCGGTGCAGGTGCTGGATCACGGGATCCAGGATTTGAAAGGTGGCAGGCAGCGCCTTTTCCTTCAGGCGCTGCTGTGCCTGTTGCAGGAGGGTGGCGATGACGCCGCGAAGGTTTTTGATCGTGTTGCGGTTGATCTTGAGCTGCCCGTATTTATCCATGGGCGTAATGGACAGCAGCAGGGCCGCATAATCGGGCTTCCTGACCAGGTGCATGGAATTGGCCAGCAGTTCTGTGCGGAACTGCGCGTGGGACTTCGCGTACTGCAGGAGAAAGGATCGCAATTCGGTGATGTTCATTTTCCGAAGCGTTTCTTCCAGCAGGTTTTGTTCGGTGGCGCCCTTTGTTTTTACCCGCTTCTTCACGATCAGTTGGTCACGGAGCATCAGGAGGGCCGCCAGGGCATGCTTGCAGGTTTTGGCACGCGCAAACACTTTACAATGGCACCTGACCTGGGCCAAGCCGTCTGCCAGGAGGTGGATTTCTACATGAAAGGAAGGCCGCGTGGAAATGACCTGGTAATACCCCGGTTCGGATTCCGCCAGGCTGTATTCCGAGGCGGCACGGACCAGGTCAGCCGCTTCTTCCAGCCGGCTGGCAGGTACGTTTGATTCGATATCCACAAAGGGTATTCTCATGGCGGGCAGCCCCTGTGACGGGCTTTCAGCTTTGTTTTTCCGTAATTTGATTTTCTATATGCGATAAGTCCACGGGACTACACATAAATTTGCTAAGGTAACGCGGTTGTCATGGAAGTAAAAGAAGTTTGTTTTGTCCGGCATGCCAAATCCAGTTGGGACCATCCCGGGCTGGATGATTTTGACCGGCCGCTGGATGAGCGGGGGTTGAAGGACGCCCCCATGATGGCCCGGAAAATGCGTAAAATGAACCTCGTGGCGGATTATATCATCACGTCCGGCGCAAACCGGGCCAGGTCCACGGCTGAGTTTTTCCGCAAAGAATTCAATCTCGACCCGGATCATTTTACCGTGAACAATGAATTATATGAGGCTGCCCCGGAAACGATATTTGAAGTATTGCGGGCAGCCCCGGATACCGCGCGGTTCGTCTATCTGTTTGGGCACAACCCTGCCTTTACGTGGGTGGCCAACAGCCTGGCCGGCGTACATATTGACAATGTCCCCACCTGCGGCATCATCCATGCACAGGCGATAATCACCACATGGAAAAAATTCAGGCCCGAATACGCAGGTTTCATCGGGTTCCATTATCCAAAGCAGTTCAAGGAATGAAGCATCTCCTGGTCCGCGGGCTGACCCTGCTCGCGCTTATCGCCGGCTGTCAACCGGCCAAAGAACAAGTGGAATACCGGCTGCAGGATGATGCACTCACCCGGCTCATGCTGGACGTCCAGTTGAGCGAGGCAGTGCTGCAGGGCACTGTACCGCAACGGCAGGATTCCCTGAAGGAAATGTTCTGGCTTCGCATGACCGCCATCTACCATATGGACAAAGACGAACTGAAAGCGGAGATCCGCAAGCTGGAACAAGACCCGGAAAAACTGAAATTGATCTTTGAACGCATGAAGACAGCGGTGGATTCCATACAGTGAGCGAAGCGTATGTTTAAAAACATCAGTCTCAGGACCATGTCCATTTTCGGCGCGATAGCCATCACCGGGTTCGCGTTGCTTTGCTTTTGGATCGGGGATCAGCTCTTCGGGATTCCGTTCGACTGGGAGGAGGGTCTTGTCATGTTCGCGGTGCTCGGGCTGTTTGCTTATTTCGCGATCCACTTTATCCTCGACAATTTTATTTACCGGCGCATCAAGCTCATCTACAAGATCATCCGCCGCTCAAAGAGTTCCGTGCCCGATCGCAAGGCGCTCCCGAAAAGCGATGAGCCGCTGCTCGACGGGGTGGAGCAGGAAGTGCAACATTGGGCGGAAATCCAGCAAAAAGAAATCGAAACCCTCAAGACCCTGGAAGCGTACCGGAAGCGGTTTATCGGCAATGTGTCGCATGAACTCAAGACGCCTATTTTTTCGATCCAGGGCTATATCTATACATTGATCGACGGCGGTCTCTATGATGACCAGGTCAACATGCGCTATCTCGAACGCGCGGCCTCCAATGTGGACCGCCTCCTCACCATCGTCCAGGACCTGGAAGAGATCAGCAAACTGGAATCGGAAGACCTCGTGCTCGATGTCCAGAAGTTCGATATCAAATCACTCGTCCGGGAAGTCTTCAGCGACCTCGAAGTAGCGGCACGCCAGCATAAGATCCATCTGACTTTTAAAGAAGGAGCCGACCGGGCGTACCAGGTCCTGGCGGACCGGGAAGGGATCCGGCAGGTACTGACCAACCTGCTGCTCAACAGCATCAAGTACGGCAATGAAGACGGCACCACCAAAGTGAGTTTTTACGACATGGACAAACAGATCCTCGTCGAGATCGCCGACAACGGCATCGGCATTGAAGAGAAACACCTCAAGCATCTCTTCGACCGCTTCTACCGCGTGGATAAAAGCCGCAGCCGGGAATCCGGCGGTTCCGGTCTCGGGCTATCCATCGTGAAGCATATCCTCGAAGCCCACCAGCAAAGCGTCAATGTGCGCAGCACGCCGGGGCAGGGGAGTACGTTTGGGTTCACCCTGGATAAGGCAAGAGAGTGAGGCAATGAGAAAGCGAGAGAGCGAGAGAATGAGAAAGTGAGAGAGCGGGAAAGGGAGAAATTATTTTGATTGGTTATAGAGCTGGTTCTTAACAGAAGAGACGACTCGTTCTATCTCGTCGCATTCTTGGAGAAGTCTTACCAACCAGGATGGATCACCATACTTTTTATGTTGAAAAATTTCCAACCAGTAGGCACATCCATCACTTTCTTCCATGACGATGCAGATTGCAGATAATCGCTCATTTTGAGATCGGGCTCTAGTAAAGGCGCTAAAATTGGCCCCGACGGAGGTGCCTGACTTCGCCAGTTGGTTTGTCATGATTTTCGTGATCTGGGTTGGATGGACCGTGTCCAGAAAGGTGAGGATGACAATAGCAAATTCCCTCGTCCTGCGACGGAATTGTTTATTGAATTCTTCATTGGGCATGACTGGAGAGCGTATTTCTCCCCGGTGTGTCGCAAGATGACCAAAATGGTACCGTATTTGTAAAAATTCTCTCGCTCTC
>CAZTXO010000069.1:9828-17480 GCA_964617515.1 uncultured Saprospiraceae bacterium
TCTCGCTCTCTCAGGACTGAGCCTCGGCTTCACGGCCGATCCCATCCAGCTGAGCTTTGATCTCGTCACGAACCTTAAAATATTCAGGCAGCATGCCTGGGTCCATGGCCTGGGGCGGAGGCATTTTCTCCCGGAGGTGATCGACCTGCTTTCCGTTTTTCCAGAAACGGAAACACACATGACAGCCCGTCGCCAGGCCGGTCTGGCCGACATAGCCGATGGTCTGTCCCTGCTTGACGAGAGAACCCGAGCGGATGCCGGGCCCGAAACGGGACATATGGAGATATTGGGTTTCGTAGGTCTTGTCGTGGCGGATCTTGACAAAGTTGCCGTTGCCGGACGTGTAATCCACTTTCGTCACATGGCCGTCGGCGACGGCACGAATGGGTGTGCCGCAGGGCGCGGCATAATCCGTACCGAAATGTCCTTTATTGCGTTTAAGGATCGGGTGGAAACGGTTGGAGGAGAAGTGGCTGGAGATGCGGCTGTATTGTACCGGGGATTTCAGGAAAGCCTTTTTCATGGGCCGGCCCTCGAGATCATAATAGCCGTCGTAGGTGCCGCTGTTGAACCGGATGGAATAAAACTCCGAATCACCACTCTTAAATTGAGCGCCGATCAGGCGGCCTATGCCAATGGGTTCGCCTTCGACATACTTTCTTTCGAAGATGAGTTTGTAACTGTCGCCTTGCTGTATGTGATAAAAGTCGACCGACCATCCGAGCGCGTCTTCCATGCCACTGATCAGTTCGAAGGGAAGATTTTGCTCTTCCATGCTGGCCCATAGGGTACCGTCAATCGTCCCGCCAGCGGTTTCGACGCGCGTCTCCGTTTCCCGCTGGATCACCTCGACGTGCACGCTGTCATCCAGGTGATAAAGGATGCGGTGATAGGGATCGGGTTCGTAGATGACGCATTGAAGACTCGAATCGGCGAGATCGGTGACAAAGGTGAGTTCTTTACCCGCCCGGATCGACCGGAACGGGAAGATGGATTTGGCGGCTTCGATCAGCTCGTTGATCTTGAAATATTCTACCCCTTTGTTGGTCAGGATGGTGCCCAGCATATCATTGGGCTGGATCAGCATCTTCTCCAGGCCGAAGATGCCCAGGTCCCAGTGAAGGTAATGTTGGCAGTTCTGCTCCGCTTCAATCGTGCCGGCTTGGTCAGCCGAGGATCCATTGAGCGTCTTCGCAACATTGAGGATAAGGGCGGTGCTCAGGATGAACACAATGGACAGCCCATACCGGATGAGGTGAGTCTTGGTCAATGGATTAATTTTGACGCAAGGTACATTAATCCCCTAAATGGGATTGTTTAAGGAAATGTTAAGAAAAGAGGGGCAGCTAACCCTGCGTTGCGGGGACAACGTGTTGGATTTAACCCATCCGCGGGTCATGGGCATTATCAATGCCACCCCTGATTCCTTCTATGCCCCGAGCAGAACCCTTGATTCACGCGAAACAGCGGTGTTACTGGCACAACAGATGATCGGGGAGGGCGCTGATATCCTGGACATCGGTGGCTTGTCCACCAGGCCGGGAGCTGAAGAAATCCCCGTCGCGGAAGAACTGGCCAGGGTCATTCCGGTCGTCGGGGCGATCCATCGCGCTTTGCCGGAGGCTATTATTTCCGTGGACACTTACAGGGCGGTTGTGGCCGAAAAAGCCATTGAAGCAGGCGCGACCATCGTCAATGATATCTCCGGCGGACAAATGGACCAGCAGATGGCCGGGGTCATCGCCCATGCGCAGGTTCCCTATGTGCTGATGCATCTTCGCGGCACCCCTGCGGATATGCAGTCACATACGGATTATCAAGATCTTATAGGGGATATCTCAAGATATTTTGTAGATAAAATCCGAGCCCTGGATAAGGCCGGCGTACGGGATGTGATCCTGGACCCGGGCTTCGGCTTTGCCAAGACGATGCAGCAGAATTATGAACTCATCCGTAAACTGGATGTCTTCTCTTTTTTGGGACGGCCCCTGATGATTGGCGTCAGTCGCAAATCCACCTTATCGAAGACGATCGGCAGGCCTGTGGAAGAAACATTGCAGGCTACGACGGCACTCCACATGGCCGCCTTGATGAAGGGGGCATCGATCCTGCGCGTACATGATGTCCAGGCCGCCCGGGATGCCATCCTGGTGTACAGGCAATGGATGGAACCCCAAATGCCCGGCTGACAAAAGATGAAGCAACGGATGAAAACTTCTCCTTTTCTGACGTTATTGTACTCGTAATGAACCTGGAGACACTCGAAAAGGAACTGCTTCCACCCAAAAGGCGAAAGACCCTCCTGACCTGGATCGGCCGCGTGTTGCTGGGCATCGTCCTCTTTTTTGTCCTCGTATTGCTGTTGGTCCATTTTCCACCGGTCCAGCGATGGGGCATCCGGAAGATCACCGATTCGATCAGTAAAAACCTGGACAGCCGCGTTTCCCTGGGAGGTTTTACGCTGAGCCCGATCTCCGATCTGACGCTCCACGACATTTATATAGGCTCACCGGATTCCCCCGGGGATACGCTCATCTATGCGCACCGGCTCTCCGTGGATTACAATCGCATCTGGGATCTGTTCAATAACCGGTTTACCATCACCCAACTGGCTATATCGGATGGCTACCTCCACATTCACAAACTCCCGGATGGGGAATCGACCAACCTGGACCTGGCCCTCTTACGGCTGTTGCCGCCCAGGGATACCACCAAAGCGGAGTTCACCCTGGATCTGAAAGGGATCAGCGCAGCCCGGCTGCTGGTCAGGATCGATGATGAGTCAAATGGCTCCCTGGTCAACCTTCGGTTTGATCGCGCGGACATCGAGATGGATACGCTGGCCATCGGTCAGACCTACCTGGCGGTGCGGGATCTTGACCTGGACAGACCGAGGATCGAAGTGATCAATCGCGTTGTTCCCGCTGATACGACCGGCATGCCCGGGGATACCAGCAAAGACTGGAAGTTTGATATCGGTCACCTGGCGATTACAGACGGGCATTTCAGCACCAATCATCTGGGCAGGCAGCGCATCACCTATCCCGATCCGCATGGCATCGATTACAGCCACATGGTGATTGAGGATGTCGACATCGCCATGGACTCTCTCCGCATAAGGGGCTGGGATTTCCGCGGCAAGGATATTGACATCCACCTGGTCCATCAAAACGGGTTTGAGATAAAAAAGCTGAAAGCGGACCGCGCCTCCGTATCGCAGGACGGCGTGATCGTTGATGCATTGAAACTCGTGACAGACAGGAGCGCGATTCAAAATTCAATAGCCCTCCGGTTTACGGGATTTACCGATTGGCGGTCCTTCACGGATTCCGTGAGGCTGGATATTCCATCCGCCGATATGATCGTCTACATGCCTGACCTCCTCGCGCTCGCGCCGGGACTGCAACGGGTGGATTTCTTTGCCCAGAATGCCAACAAGAATTTTACGCTCGAAGGAAAAGTCAGTGGTCACATCAACCATCTCAACATCAGCCGGATGAACGCCTCCATGGGAGGGATTCGGATGGTGGGGGACTTGCGTTCCGCCAACATCGCCGTCAGTGGCGAGCAGCATATCGCCCTCGATCTGAAGAGTTCGGCCATCAGCGCGAAAAGCCTACGGGAGATTTTCCCTAAAATGACATTACCGGCAGAACTGGACCGTGTTGGACAGGTCAATTTCTCCGGTCAGTTTGAAGGCAATCCCAAAGACTTCCACGCCTTCGGCACTTTCCGTACAACTCTCGGAGGCATCGTGCTCGACATGAATATGAGTATGCTGGAGGGCCTGGCCAAAGGAACCTATTCCGGCATATTGGGACTTCGTGACTTTGACCTTGGCCAGTTGCTGGCGCAACCGGATCTGGGCCGCGTGACATTTTCGGGCCGCGTGCTCAATGGGGTGGGCCTGACTTCCTCCTCGATGACGGCTGACCTCAACGGGCAACTGGATGCCCTGGAATACAAAGGCTATACCTATCGCCATGCCAGCCTCGATGGACAAGTCACCGGCCGGCTTTTCAACGGGACCATCGATATACGCGATCCGAATATCCATATGCAGTTTGACGGACTGGCTGATTTCAGGGACAGTGTGCCCAGGCTTCAGTTTACGGCGGATGTGGAGCAAATCCATTTCTGGGAGTTGGGTCTCAGTAAAAAGAAAACAGATTTTTCAGGGAGATTCGATGTCCGGCTGGAGGGTGCTAAGCTGGAAGAGATGACCGGCCAATTGAGCGGCCATTCGATTCATGTGACCATGATGGATCAGCCATTTGAACTCGATTCATTTTTGGTTTTGTCCCAACGGGATCCGGTCACCCGAGTAAAACAGTACAGGATACAATCCAGTCTCGTTTCGGGTTCAGTCAGCGGGATCTTTGATCCGGCCACCCTGCCTGGACAATTACAGCAGTATCTGCATGACAAATATCCAAGTTCCGTTGACGCACCCGCCAAAACCGTTGCGGTCCCTAAACCGCAGCGCCTGGACTGGGACCTCGTCATCCATGACAGCCGCAACTGGTTTGATCTCGCGGGCCTGGACGAACTGGTGATACGGGATGGAAAGACGACGGGTTCGCTCGATCTCGATGCCCATCGCGCGTCCGGTACGATCGATCTGCCCCAATTGCATTATGGCGGCATCAATGTGTACGGATCGACGATTGCCTTTACCGAAAAGGATGGTACTGCCGACATGGATCTTGAAGTCATCGCGGCGGATGTGCGGGAGAATTTCTTTTTCGAAGATGTGCTCATCTCCGGCACGGCCACCGATGACAGTGTGCGGTTGCGCTTTAAGACAGATGACCTGGCTGATTTTATCGATGAAATCGATATGGATATCGCTGCCGATCCGGATCAGGGGACCTGGAACCTGGCTTTCAATCCGAGACGGCTCAAAATGGTCGGTGAGTATTGGAAAGTGCCACCGGGCAACAAGGTGGTCATCCGGAAAAACAGTTTCAATCTCGAAAATTTTGAGCTGGTCTCCGGGGATAAACGGATTGTGATCGATGATATCAACAATAAAGGGATTGAAGCTTTTATTGACGGGTTTGATATCACGTACCTCAATTCGCTTTGGATCAATGACAAATTCAAATTTTCAGGTCGCTACAGCCTGGACCTGGAAATCGATAACCTGTATGATATCCGGCACCTCAAATCGGTCATCCACATCCCGGCGCTGAAAGTCAACAATGTCCCGTACGGCAAATGGGTGCTCAATGCCGCCATGCAGGATCCAAAGGATTCGGTCCGCATCAATCTCTCCATGGAAAATAACGAGACGAGGCTGACCGGCGAAGGCGCCTATCTGCCCCCGATCAAGGCGGTGCCCAAGGCGGATCAGAATTACCTGCGACTGGCATTGGTGACCAGTGATTTCCCGCTGGACTTCCTCGAGTTTTTACTGGGAGGAAATATCCGGGACACAGAAGGGTCGGTCGATATGAAATTGTCGCTGACCGGTAAAACCAACAAGCTCGATCCGAACGGCGAAGGGAAAGTATTCAATGGCAGTACGACGATCGATTACCTTGGCGCGGCGTATTCCTTCCATGATCAGAAGTTCCGGATCACGCCGACGATGATCGATTTGTCCGGCACCAGGCTCTACGACGTATACGGCAACTCGGCCATCGTGCAGGGAGGGATCACACACCGCTACCTGCGCAACCTGGGACTCAATGCCACGGTCACCTCGGACAAAATAATGGGCCTGGATGTCACCTCGGAAGAGAATAATGTCTTTTACGGCACGGGTATCGGTCGCGTCCAGGCGGAGTTTTCCGGGACGGTGGCCAATCCGGTCATGACGATCACCGCTACCACGGCGCGAGGAACCCACATCTATATACCACTGGCCGGGGCAGCGCATAGCGCGGGCCGCGACTTTGTTGTCTTTTTGGAAAACGGATTGCTCCCGGTCACCCAGTCGACCCAGATCAACCTCGGCGGCATCGATCTGAATATGATCCTGAATATCACCGAGGACGCCATCATCGAACTGATCTTTAATGATAACACCGGGGAAATCCTGCGCGGCACCGGCACCGGGAATATACAGATGAGGATGACCCGCACCGGTGACTTCTCCATGTATGGCAACTACACGATTGCCAAAGGCGATTACATGTTTACCAATTTCTGGGTGCGCAAACCTTTTGAGATCAAGGAAGGTGGCACGATCCAATGGAGTGGCGATCCGTATGACGCGACACTCAATGTGCAAGCCAAATACAAAGGATTGACAGCGTCTGTGCAGACCCTTATCCAGGAATACACCTCCAATGCTACCGGGGAGGCACTCAACCAGGCAAGAGAACGCACGGAAGTGGACCTGACGATGACGCTCACCGGTTCGCTCCGGTCCCCGGACATCGCCTTTGATATCGCCTTCCCTAATCTGACGGGAGAGGTCAAGGGCTATACGGACAGTAAACTCGCTGCCCTGAAAGCCAATCAGAATGCCATGATGGAACAGGTCGTTGGCTTGCTGTTGACGCGCTCCTTCTGGCCCTCTACGACCAACATCGGTTCCACTGAACTTTCAAAGGGATTTAACAATACGGTCAGTGAGTATATCTCAGCCACGCTTTCCAATTACCTGGGCGGTCTCTTCCGGAATATCATTCCCGAAGGTGAATTTTTCTCGGGGATCGATTTCCAGGTAGGCCTGGATATCCCGATCGCCACGGCAGGGGTGAAAGCATCGCCGGACGGCCTCCAGGATGAAAGTGCCACGGAGGTGGAATTCAGTCTGCCGTTGGAATTTTTCAATGACCGGCTGACGGTCAATGTCGGCGGCAATTATGTTACCGGTGCTTCGCTGTATGAAGTGAGCCAGTATTTCGCCGGAGACGTCACCTTTGAATATTGGATCACACCAGACCGGCGCCTCAAGTTCAGGGCCTATAACCGGAACACGATGACCGTCGAAGGCCGTAAAAACAAAGTCGGGGTAGGCCTGGCCTACAAGCGGGAATACGATAGTTTCCCGGAATTCCTGGGCAGGAAAAAGAAACGTACGGAAGAGTAAGCTGGCGGCAAAGGCAGCAGGAAAACGATGCTGCTTACTTTGGAATTTCCAGCTTGCGGATCTTCCGGATTGGCCCGGGACAAACTTCCTTGTGGCAATCAATGCAGCTCTGCACCATGTGCTGATAGGCGTCTTTCTGCTGATAGGGCGTGGCCGCATTGAACGCGTTGACGGATGATTCGTAGGCGGAAGCGAAGGAAGCAAAATTAGGGCTGGCCACTTTTTCCGGATCCGTCGCCTGAGCCGTATGGATTTTGGCGTAATCGCAATTGACTTCGGCGTCCTGTCCGGCCAGCACCGCCTCTTTTACCTTGAGGCCGTCATCGTACATCGAGCGCATCAGGACAGCCAGTTCACTGCTCCCGTTTGGATTGATATCTTTTTTGGAGGCTTCATCCTCACAGGAGAGCAGCGGTAGTGCCGCGGCAAGTAACAGGAGTAAGGGCTTGACGTTCATGCCGCAAAAATAAACACTTCATCGTAATGGCCACCTGGCTACCCACTCCCGACTCTCGACTCCCGACTCTCCACTCTCCACTCTCCACTCTCCACTCTCGACTCTCGACTCCCGACTCTCGACTCTCGACTCCCGACTCTCGACTCTCCA
>CAZTXO010000070.1:0-15747 GCA_964617515.1 uncultured Saprospiraceae bacterium
GCCCCAGGGCCGAGGACTTCTGTCGGAATTTGGTTAATTTGGCATACCCGGGCACTATAACCCTATACCAGCCATGCAATTATCAGCACTTGACTATATCCTCCTCGGCGGCGCTATCCTGTTGATGATGGCGTATGGGCAGTGGCTCACCCGGAAAGGCAGGCGGGATACGGCCCAGGATTATTTCCTCGCCTCCAAGTCCCTCCCCTGGTGGGCCGTGGGCGGTTCCCTGATCGCCGCGAATATCAGCGCGGAGCAATTTGTCGGCATGTCCGGCTCCGGGTTTGTCGTCGGGCTCGCCATCGCCTCCTATGAACTGATGGCCGCCCTGACCCTGATCATCGTGGCCAAATTTTTTCTGCCCGTCTTCCTCCGCAACGGCATCTATACGATGCCCCAGTTCCTGGCCGAACGATATGACACCCGCGTCAGAACGGTGATGGCGATTTTTTGGGTACTCCTGTTTGTCTTTGTCAATATCACCTCCGTGCTCTACCTGGGCGGCCTGGTACTGGAAGATTCCCTCGGCATCCCCATGTGGCTATGCGTCCTTGGCCTGGCTGCTTTCTCCGCCACGTTTTCCATCACCGGCGGACTCCGGGTGGTGGCATGGACCGGCGTCCTCCAGGTCATCCTGCTGCTGGCCGGCGGATTGACCGTCACCTTTTTCGTATTGGATGCCGCAGGCGGTGGATTGGTGGCCGGCCTGAAAACCCTCGTCATGAGAGCCCCCGATAAGTTTGATATGATCCTCGACAAATCAAATCCGCAATACCTCAACCTGCCCGGAATGAGCGTATTATTCGGAGGAATGTGGATCGCCAACCTCTACTATTGGGGCAATAATCAATACATCATCCAACGGGCACTGGGCTCCAAAAGCCTCAAAGACGCGCAGCACGGCGCTGTGCTGGCCTCCTTCCTCAAGATGCTGTTACCCCTGCTGGTGGTGATCCCCGGGATCGCCGCTTACGTGCTGGGAGCAGATATAACGAAACCGGATGCGGCCTATCCGTGGGTCATCAATCACTTTGTCACCACCGGCTTCAAGGGACTTGTCTTTGCGGGCCTCATAGCCGCAATCGGTTCATCCGTGAGTTCCATGGTCAACAGCGCGTCCACTATTTTCACCCTGGACCTATACAAACCCCTTATCCTCAAGGATACAACGGATATGAGCGATGTCCTTGCTGCCAAACAACGGACACCCGTGCAGGAACAGGCCCTGATCCGGACAGGAAAAATCGCCGCGGCCGTTGCCCTGCTCATCGGAGTCCTCGTCGCACCGGCCCTTGGCCATCTCGACCAGGCATTTCAATACATCCAGGAATACACCGGATTTATCAGCCCCGGGGTCGTCGCCATTTTCCTCTTCGGCATGTTCTGGAAACGCACATCGGCCAACGCAGCCCTTATCGCCATGGTGATGGCTATCCCGCTCTCCGTCGTGTTCAAACTGGTCGCCCCTGCCCTGCCCTTCCTGGACAGAATGGGCATGATGTTTCTCATCCTCTCAGCCCTAATCATCCTGATCTCCCTGATCGAAAACAAAGGAGATGATCCCAATTGCATTGAACTGGACAAAGGGATATTCAAAACCAGCCTGACCTTCAACCTGGTCTCCGCCGTCATCATCGGATTACTGGTGGTGGTATATGCCTGTTTTTGGTGAGACGCCACCGTATTCCACTTCTATTCCATGAGGACAACCGCTGAGGTTAATGTTACCAAACAAGGAATTTGAATGCACAACCCTGACTACACTAACCCTTCCGGTCCGGGAAAAGGAGCAGGTGCCCTTTATTCTGACTTGCCGGGAACAGCGATGGGTAGAATACTTTTGGTACGCCAACCGGGCGCCCGAACACCCTACCAGCACACGCCCGATCTGTTTATCTTTATGAACGGAGTACGCAAAGGTTGATGATCTGCTTTGCCCGCGCGGATTCCGATCCATCCATCGTTAAATCCGTATAAACCATGGTACGCCCATTTCTCCTGCCATCCTTTTTCCTGCTGTCCGCCATCCCCGCCATGAACGGCCAGGTAACCGGGTCCATCACCACCGGAGCCGGCTACCAATTCCAGAGTTACTTCAGGCTCCCGGACCTTGAGGAAACACATGTGCCAAACGATGCGTGGGATATCGCCTTTTCGGTCTTCGGGACGAATGACGCTGGCGTCTTTATCAACGAAAGCGGTGGCAGTTCCATGGGCCAGCCGCAACCCGTCATTGAACTTTACCAGGCCCTGACCCTGGATTTCAACGCGGTGCCGGATTCGGCTTTCATCCTCGACTATCCGTTATACAATCCGGAAGACAACTGGGCCACGGGCGCGCTCAATACCATCCGCGACCCGGACAATCCCAGCGACTACGGATGGGGTCTCTACAACACGGGCACGCAGACCATCGAAGGCGATATGATCTATGTCGTCAGGCTGCGCAACGGGCAATTCCGAAAGCTGCAGGTCCTCAGCCTCGCCAACGGGATCTACACGTTTAAATACGCCCGGCTCAACGGTGCGGACGAAGTGACTGCCACCGTCAACAAAACGGACTATGCAGGGAAGACACTCGCCTACTACAATCTGAGTACGGGTGAATTGGTCGACGTAGAACCGGCCGGGGGCTTTGACCTGGTCTATGAACGCTATATCACCCTGCTCAACATTCCGGGCACGATGGATTACGAACCTTATGCCGTGACCGGTATCCTGTCGGGGCTTGGCGTCGAGGTCGCGGAAGCAGACGGCGTAGATCCCGAAACGGTCGAATACACGGATTGGGCCGACAGCCTGTCAGCACGCCAGGATGTCATCGGATACGACTGGAAGTCATTTTCAGGCAGCGCATGGTCGCTGGATCCGGACCGCGTATACTTCGTGCGGACCGCCGATTACCGGGTATGGAAGGTACACTTCACCGCGTTTGGCGGAAGCACTACCGGGATCACCTCCTTCGAAAAGACAGATCTCGGGATCATCCTGTCAGCGGATGGTGCCAATGCTGACGCACTGAAGGCATTGATTTATCCTAACCCGGCAACCGACCAGGTGTACCTGCTCCTGGACGGTACCGATGCAGCAGCGGTCAACGGTCAAGTGCTGGCATACGATACGTATGGGCGGGTTGTTGACAGGTCAACGATCCATCCCGGTGAATCATTCAGGGTTGTCACCCTGTCATCAGCCCATTGGGCGCCCGGACTCTACCGCGTATGTTTAGCGTCAAACGGGAAGTTTTTCACGCTGGGGAATGTGAGCCGGCTGTAAAGAAGCCGAGATGGTACATGCATCTTGTACACAGCGCAACCGGCTTTTGGATGTGCAGGCTTAGTTTATAAAGCCTGCAGATTATCCTTTAGCTAACCGTGCAAAGACCGTTTGGCTGACCGGGCACCGAAATGCCTACCATTCCTGCTTCAGGGCTCAGGCGCTTGCCTATTATCGTCCATTTCCTAATTTCAGGAGACCCTTTTATTCACCAACAAACGAACTGTGCACCGGATCTATTTGGATGCGTATCCCCTGAACGAGAAAAACAGCTTGTTGCAAGCGGAGAAATAGCATATCCATGCTATTGACATTCGTCCTTGCCGGGTCTATGTTTACTACATCATTTGCTTTCACGCCCGGATCCATCCGGGCCTAATCCCTGCGTCAAATCAGGTGTACTCCTATTCACAAACTTTAAAACAACTATTATGCCACGCAAACGCAAACCTGCTAAACCAAAAGATCCAAAGAAAACTACGAGGACCTGGCAAATGTATACGGAAAAAGGGAAGACGAAAGTCGCCTGCTACCCTGATCCCCAGGATAATTGCACCATAGCCCCCTTATGGGAAACCACCAGTCCTACAGCGTTTCATGATCCCGAACTTGTCAAAGCCACCAGGGAAATAAATGCGATCATACATCGAATCGGTCGCGGAAACAATGAAAAAGACCGGGAGTTGTGTTTTATCAAAGTCCTGGGCAGAATGATGCTGGTTTGGGCCCACCATGGCGTAATCCATCCAACAGATGATGAAGTGGTGATTGCCCGCACGCTAAAACTCAAACAAAGAGGAACCCGCACGATTACTTCTCATTGAAAAGGCCTCAAACGTGGCATCCATCATTTGCCTCTTTGTAGTGGATAGCTTTACGTGCAAGCTTGGCTGTGATTTCCGCACAGCATTTGCGCCCTCATTGCTTTCCCCGATAGCCTTTGGGATGGATTTGGAAAATGCATGCCTGAAACTTTCACTCATGCTCTCGCCTTTATAAAGGAGCGTATTCCCACAACACCATTCCCTTTTAACCCTGACAAAGAAAAGGGGGCGCGATGTCATCACGCCCCCACCCTTTTTTACATGGGATTTTGCTTCCTATCGCACGACCATCACTTTTTCGGTGATGATGCTTACGGTCGTCTGCACCAGCAATATATACATCCCGGGTTGAAGGCCGGTGACATCCAGATCATATTTGAACCGCGTCACCGGGCCCGGCTCAAACCGCTGCGTCTTTATCTCTTTACCGGAAAGATCGATCATGCGCAAGGCAGTCACCTGACTCGTTTCCGTCTGGCGAACTTCCACCCGGAGCTGATCACTGACCGGGTTGGGTGAAATCTTTACTTCCGGCTGATCCGGCTGATCCGGTGTACCCGCCAATGCTTCATCAGGTACCCCGATGATTTCCCCCTCCACGGGCGATTCGATATCCTGCATCACGGCGGAGTTGAAGGAAATGCCGTTGAACACGCAGATCGTAAACGTGCCGGTGCTGCCATCAAATCCCCAGACGCGCACCCAGATGGCCGCATTGGGCGTGCCGGTCAGGTTGATCACCGGCATGGAGGAACCATTGCCATTGTCGTTATTGTCTTCACAGGCGATCAGGGACTGGACTCCGCAATCTGTACCGCTATAGACTTCCATGACGGCATTGCCCAGGCTTCCGGCACTGGTCCGAATGGTCACCGCCGGGTTGATCACATCCGGCATGGCAAACTTAAACCATACATCCCTGTATCCATTGACCCAGCAACCTCCTGCCGGCGGAGGATTACTCGGTGTAGCCCCGACATTGGACGCGAATACCGGTTCACAACTGGTATGGACCGTCAGCAAAACAGCATTGGCGCAGTCGTCATTCAGCTGGTTTGTCCCTAAGGTGGTGAAAACCTTGACGGGTGACCAATTACTGAAGTGAAGCGAATCACATCTCGCTCCCACACGCCACTCGTACGTAGTATTGGCGCTAAACCCGTTGACCACCTTAAATGTATCGCTGACCAGGCCGCCTACATCCATCCAGGTCAGATTGGGCAACCGCGTCTGGACCTTGTATCCAAGGGCTCCGGGCACGGCCGTCCAACTCAGCGTGGCTGATGTCTCGGAAATCGCTCCGGCAGATAAGCCAGCCGGCGGACCACAAGGGGGCGCACTGCCGGTAGTGAACTGGGCGATCGAAGAGAAATAACTGTACGCCCCATTTGAACAGTTTGTCCGAACCCGCCATGCATATGTCATCCAGGGGCCCAGGCTATCCACGACAATGAAATTGGTATCCACCGGACTCCCGGGCGCCTGCTTCCAGGCTCCGCCGGGAAGGAGCCGAATTTCCACCGAATACGATTGGGCATCTGCTACCGCCAACCAGCGCAAGACGGCACCATTGAGTGAAATACCTTCTGTCACCAGTCCACCCGGTGTTGCACATCCAATGACATTGCCCGTGGTAAACTTGATCCCGGAGAGCCAGGGACTATACCCTCCATTCTGGCAATTGACCTGCATGCGCCACTCATATTGGGT
The DNA here is from genome assembly GCA_964617515.1 of uncultured Saprospiraceae bacterium. Lineage (GTDB taxonomy): Bacteria > Bacteroidota > Bacteroidia > Chitinophagales > Saprospiraceae > Opimibacter. The sequence goes on from CAZTXO010000070.1 coordinate 5,811, forward strand.
GTTGGGGGTAAGTTGACTCACGGTGATCGAGGTAGCTGTGGTGGGGCTGTTGGGCACATCCAACCAGACCTCATTGACCCGCCGGTATTGCACCGTATAATTTAAGGCGCCTGGCACGGCTGTCCAGTTGAGCGTAGCGGTTGAATCTGTGATCGGGGTCGTATACCGGAAGAACGGTAATCCGCAATCCGCGCTGAGAGTCTTGAAATAAGTTTCCGGGGAGAAGTCACTGAATACACCGGTCGCACAGTGGCTTTTGACACGCCATTGATAAGTAGTGACGGATTCCAGGCCTGTCAGTTCATAAAACGCATCTGTCACGGTTCCGCCAGGCACTTCACTCCAGTTGCCACCCTCTTTCCGGTATTCCACCACATAATAATCTGCTCCACTGACCGGCTCCCAATGCAGGTTAGCGGAACCTGCGGAAATCCCGTTTGTATAGACCCACTCAGGCGCATGGCAGCCGTTACCACAAGTGGTCGTAAAGCTTTTGCCGGTGGACCAACTGCTGAAAGAGCCATAGTAGCAATTGGACCGGATACGCCATTCATAGGATTTGCAGGAAGAGAGATTTTTGGCAATGATCCAGGTGCCCGTGGTGGGGCTGCCCGGAATCTCGTACCAATTACCCCAGGCATCTTTCATCTGGATCGTATAGCTGGAAGCGCCGCTGACCGGGGACCACTTGAACGTGGCCGTGTGATCTCCGATATCTTTCGTGATCAACCCTGTCGGCACCTGGCATGCATTATAGCAGTGGGTCGTAAAAACGTAAGGTGTACACCAGTTGCTCCAACCTCCGTACTGACAATAATTCCGGACGCGCCATTCATAGGTGGTACAGGGACTCAGATGGTTGACCCAACACCAGGTGCCGTACTGCCAGCCACCAGGCAGATCATACCATTGGCCACCGGGAGTACGCCATTGCACATGATAATACATGGCATCATATACATTCTCCCATTTCCAGGTGGCCGAATATTCTGTGATGTCATAGCATTGCAGCCATTCCGGGTAATGACAGGAATAATACTGGGGCGTGCCAAACCAGCCATAGGTCCAGTCGCTGAAGGTATAATACCCGCATTTGACCCTCACCCGCCAGTCATAGCTGGTGCCGGGTTGGAGGTTTCCTACCGTAATCCAATTGGCCTGGCAAGGGGTGCCCGGGACCGTGGTCCATGAGCCGCTTGGCCAACGGATCTGCACGACATATTCCGTGGCGCCCCACACTTCTGACCAATGCAGGTTGGCCGAGTAGGCGGTCACATCCGTCGTATAGGTTGAATACGGTTTGGGGCAGGCATTGCAAAGTGTCGTAAAATAATTGATGTAGGACCAGGGACTGTAATATCCACCGCTACAGTAACTGCGGACCCGCCATTCATATCCTGAACAGGCGTTGAGACCGTACACATTGATCCAGGTTTGATAACAATATCCCGAAAGGGTGATCCAGTAGCCGCCGGCATAGCGGTACTGCACCTCATAGTAATTGGCCCCGTAGACACTCTCCCAATATAAATTAGCCGAGGAGAGCGTGATACTGCCGGTACTGCACCAATCGGGTGGATAGCAAGGATTGTCGGCAGCCGTGCCGCGATGGTCAACTGTTCCGGCCTGAAGATGATCCGGGATGAGGAAAAGCGAAAGGACGGTAAAAAGGAAAAGCAGGGAGGTTTTCATACAAAGGTTTTTTTGGTTGATGATGGATGTCGATCGCACTTGAAAAGAACGTTTGCCGGAAGGAGATACTTTTCCCACCCATGGTGAGCCCGGTATCCATACCCCACGAGGCAAAGTAAATCAGTAAAGGGATCAGAAAGAATGAATAAGATACGAGAAAAATTGAATTCCTTCTCCTGTATCCCAGGTAAAAATCTACCGCTCCGCCCTGCATCCCGGCAAACCTCTCTGTGTCAAGCTTTATCCCGTCCTTATGGAACACCCGGAGGAAATCAATTCCTGGACTTCCCTGCGAAAACGCCATATGGTAATCGGCCCGGGCTGGGCATCAGCCGGGTGTTATAGGCCGGGATATACTCCCAAACCAGGGCGATATCTGCCGAACCTCAAAGGGCTGAATTGTAAGTAACCCGTATATTTCAATCCTATGAAAAAAACATCTCCTCACAAACTTTCCTTACTGATTGGACGGGCTATTGGCTTGTTTTCATTTTGCCTCTTGTTGGCAACTCCTAGGGCAGCCGCCCAAGGCCCTCCCGGCTACACGTATTGCGCCTCAGAAAACGAATCCTTCACCTTGCCTGCCAGAAGCCATGTGGCTTATGGGGCCAATAATTCGTTTGCCTACTTGTATAATCAAACGGGGACCATCACGTTTAACAACGCCACCTTTGGCGATCCCGCTCCGGGATATGTCAAATCAGGCTATTATAAAATTGCGAGCAGTGAAGGAAACCTGGCTTCCCTGGATACGGCTTTTCAGCAATTGAAAAACCATATCACCGGCGTGGTCAGTTTGTCCGGCCAGGAAATCAATACGCTCATCGATTCCATTCAGCAAAATATTTTTGCCGTAGCGGATACGGCGTCCATCCTCCTGAAAGCACTGGACGTGATCGACTGTTACGAATCGATTATCGGTCCCATTTTCCTGAACCCTTCCACGCAAGGCGGTTTTACCAATGATTTCGATGCTCTGGACGGAAAAGAACTGGCCAGGGCGGTGTTCGTTGTGCAGCAAGGTGTATTCGATCATGTCTACACCCAGGTGAACGTCACCAAATATGTCAGTCAACTCACCAATCGAAAATATAAGACTGCGGATTACTTCCCCGGCATCTGCCCTAACCCGATTGATTCCGCGACTTCCTATACCGCTAAAATCAATGCCTCCTTACCTACCGAATATGGCACCGGTACAGCCTTTTCCGATGCACCGGCCAGGCGACCCACCGGGTATTATCTGGCCCCCGGAAGCATTGGAACTGTCAAAGTCCCGGCAGCCCTGGTCAACAAAGATTTTAAAATTCTCGTCGGTGCCCATTCGGTAAACCGCCAGCAACATAATCCGATCAAACGGTTTTTCCGGGTAACGAATTCATTTCCGATCATGGATACGTTGACCCAGATCGTCAATCCCTTTGGCGGAGGGATCTATATCATCGTGCCTTACGAGGCATCCGAAGGCATCGTGGAGGTGGAGTTGACCAATGTGGTGCCGGCACCTTACTTCTCCGCCAACAGCACCGGCCCGACATCCCTGCCGGACTGGCTCAATACCCAACGCCAGCACCCCGGACCGTGGGCCGACTTCGCATCCGATAAATTCATGATGCAGGTGCCCACCAGTTGGATCTACAACTACGATGACCCGGTGACACTGATGCAGGATTGGGACAATCGCATGGATGTGGTCTCCAGCCTCCTCGGCCATCCCCTCCTGCCCAACAACATCAAACTCTATCTGCAAGTCGACGTGGGCATCCAGTATAATGGATTTTACGGAATCGGCAATCCGCAGGTCAACAATACCTACGATCCGTTGAAGGTGGAGAACGGCAATAAAAACCACTGGTTTCTACGTCCCGGAGACGGTTTTTGGGAAACAGAGTTTCATGAAATGGGGCACGCCCAGTTGTTCAGCAAATTCCCCGGCGAGACGGAAGCCGCGGTCAATGTCCCTGCGGCAGCCATCTTTAACCGCCTGTATGGCATGGACATCGACACTGCCCTGGGCAATTCCTTTGACAACACGCCCTACCGGACCCGTGACCAGGCCGCGCTCAATTGGATGGTGACGCCCAACTTCAGGGCCGGCAATCCTATGGATATTTCCAACACCACCAAAGATGAAGTGCGGTACCAGCAACGCGGCTATGCAAAATACATCGAGATGGCCGCACTCTTTGGCTGGGAAGTGATCGATTCCTTTTACAAAAAAGAGCAAATGGACTATATCAACCAGGTCCCGGGTGATGGACTCACGGACGTTGACAGCCGGATCCTGCGCTTTTCCAAAACCTCCGGCGCCGATGTGCGGCCGCTGATCCATTTCTGGGGTGTTCATCCTAAAGAACCCGCCACGCTCGCGACAGCCATCAACGCTGCAGGCCTGCCGCCGTCCAAACTCATCTGCGAGCGGCTGCAACACTACAAATCCATCATACCGCTCGACAATGCGGAATTCCAGGCTCATGCCGCAGCTTTTTTTGGCGGTGCCGTACCACCGGGAGGTCATCCGGATTATGGCTCAGGGTGGTACAACATCTGGCTGCCCCTGTACAATGAAACGCATGGCGCCCAGGCAGAACAGGCGATGCAGGACATCATCGATTTGTATTACCCGGATGGTTGTCCAACGGAAGCACCTGTCCCAACGGTGACGGTCAACAACGCCACCATCTGCGCCGGACAATCGGCAACCCTGACCGCTTCCGGGGCGATGTATTATCAATGGAGCAATGGTCAAACCGGAAATACCATCATTGTCCATCCGGACTCCACCACCACGTATGCGGTCATTGGAAAAACAGCGGGCTACTACTCCGATACGGTATCGGTTGAAGTCATCGTAATCCCGATCCCAAGTATCACCGTCAACGACGTGATGATCTGCGAAGGTGAATCGGCCTCGCTGATGGCGAGTGGCGCGGAAACCTATACCTGGAGTACCGGCGAATCAGGGGATACTATCCAGGTCAGCCCGGAAACAACCACCTTTTACACGTTGGTTGGCTACTCCTCCGGTTGCACTTCCGATCCGGACACGGCGGTCGTGACGGTCCTTCCATTGCCCATGATCACCATCACGGAAGACCAGCAGGGATCCATTACGGTCCTGGATGCCACAGGGCCCGGACTCACCTATCTCTGGTCCACCGGTGAAGTCACCCCGACAATACAGGTGACTACTTCGGGGACGTACACCGTCACCATTACAGATGATGCCGGATGCAGCGCTTCCTTCAGCATTACCATCATGGTTGTATCTGTTCCCCGAGAGACAGAGGATGGGATTGAAATAATCGTCGCACCTAATCCCGTATCGGATATGCTCCGTATAGTGTGTCGTGGACAAGCGATATCCTCGGTTCATCTACTGGACAACCTGGGACAGATGGTTTTATCGGATATTACATGTATCCCGGATGGGATTACACGAACCCTACACCTGGGCCCATTGCCGGCGGGAGTATACTACGTGCAGATAGCCGGACCGGGATTTGTCAGGACTTTACGCATCGTGAAATGACCATTGCGGATCAGGAATAAAATAAATAAATGAGGTTCCCATCTGCCGGCTACAACTGTAGCGCCAGCATCACATACGCCCGCACCATGAGTTTATCCAGTCCTGTCACGGCGGTATAATAATCCCCGGGGCTGAATACCGAAGTGGAAAACTGCATGTTGAGGAAACGATTGTAGTAATAATTGATATACACATCGCCGCCGGCGCCGATGTTTTTGCTGTCCGTGTCGAGGTTGTTCAGGTTGCCGATCGTGGGAATGCCGGTCGACCGATCGGTGGGTTCCAGGACATTGGCATAGACGGCATGCGCCCCGACATCGACCAACCTGCCCGCGTTCCAGTTGAGATGCAGGGTCCCGGCTTGTACATTCGAACCCTTGAAGGCATCGATATACCCAAACCGCCGGTGTTCGTTCTGCCACAATACGTTGTAGGATTTGATCGCATCATTCCCGGGCGTATCATCGCCGCTCGCCCGGTAAAAGGCGATATCCACGGCCCATTTACGGTCTTCGGAGAACAGGCCGGCACTGACCTCTCCGGCATACGCACTGACCGTACCATCGATATCATCCGATATAATTCCATGGGCGGAGCCGGTCTGCAGGATGACTTCAGCCGAATAGCGAAAGCGGTTGAAGGCACCGAAGATCCGCACATCCGGCATCAGTACGGTCGTCCTGTACCCGCTGTTGTATTGGTCGATGATAAATGGCAAATGGGCATCCAGGCTAAAGGCATCTGAAAACCGTATCGTATTGAAGTATCCCAGGAAAATGGGGTGGTTCCAGTCAAACCCGGCAGAATCAGGTGCCTGCTGATATAACTGGACCCACATCAGATCATGCGTGGACCGGCGTGAAGCATACCGAAGCCTCACCGTCTCAAAACTTCTGCCGCGTGCGAAATCATCGTCCCCCACCAGGATCTCCGTTCCGTATTTACCGAGGCTCGCCCGGCCAAAACGCAGGGATAACGTACCCGCCCGGTTGAGCCGTTTCATGTCCACATACGCTTCATACAAGGACATATCCTGATCCAAAGGTCCCAGGGCCCGTGTATAGAGTCCATACGAATGCAGGTTGAATACGATGTCGATGTCTTTGGGCAGCATCAGGCGTGCGCCAAAGTCCCCCCGGAGATAAAAATTCAGTCCCCCGGTATCTTCCGGCATGCCAGCCTCCTTATAATCCATGGTGGTTTCCGGCCGGAAGAAAAAATTAGCCTTCGGTAAAAAACGAATATGCCGTGTCAGGGCGATTGGCTGATCCCCCTGGCCCACCGTGTCTTTGGGCAGATACGGGAGAATGCCGTCTGCCGGCAGGATGGCATGCGCGTTTTCGTCCGCGGCGAAATTGCTTTGTCCAAAACTGGCAGGACCAGGCCCGGCCGTCATAAAGAAGAGCATCGAGAACAATACGGTTCGCGTAGAAACAGGCATCATGATGACAGGTAGTTTAAATATCGGTTTTATCGTATTCCCCCATTGCTTGGGCAAAGGGGGGCCGGATGATATAGATAAACACATACTCGGATACCAGGATGTGGAGCATAAAGAACACCACGGAAATATAAAGCAGGTCAGGCTGATCCAGCCAGGCAATCACCAGGGCGAAGAGTCCCTGCGCCAGGATGGACACACCGGCCCAGAAATGAAATCGACCATTGCGCCGTACATGTTCCTTTGCATGGTCCAGGCTCATCATGTTGATAAAATATTTCGGATGGAGCCGGACGGATGCCGCGAAATAAGCAAAGCATCCGAGCAACATAAAAATCCCGTAACTGATGATCCATTCGCTGAGCTGAATATCGTTGACCGAATCTTCCGTCTGGAGAAAGGATACCATCGTAAACTGAAGGATACTGATCATAAACGGGATAAACGTGTCGATGAGGTTGGGAAACCAGCGGAGATAAAAAACCCCCATGGCATAATGGTGCCAAACCGTAAAAATGATCTGGAGCATGATCAGGTACGGCACCAGCCGGATATCCGAAAACGGCTGTGCCGAGATTTCAAAATACCGGATAAAGGAGGGAACCAGCAGGGAGATCACGATTCCCTGCAACAGGGACATAATGGTCAGGTAAATGGAACCGAAATTGATCCCGATCAGTTTGGCCAGTTTGATCATAGGGCTGAATTTAGCAGTTCTGCCTGATTTGGTGAATTACGCGGAACCATTTTTGGAACCGCCCCGCGGCTAATAGGAATATCCATCGCCGCCCCTCTCCCGGGGTTCCTTCGGAAAAAATGCGTATCTTTGGGCTTGTCTTTCGGAATGTCCTGACCTTATCAATCCATTCTCGCTCAGGCAATCTCCTTCCTTTACATTCTTTACTTCATTTTTTTTACTGATGAAACTGCTCACTCCGATCACAGACCCGCAATATGTGCCAAAGTCAAGCTACACCCCATATGAGCGGTTCTGGATGAGGATCCTCCGGAGCGAACGCGACCTGCCCTTTATTCATCTGCTGACCCAGATTCACCTGGTGGTCATTCCCTGGGCCATCCTCTTTTTCACCCCGTTGTTCCAGGGTCCGGTATGGTGGCTGCTCTATATCCCGTACGCCTACGTCTCCCAGTCCTATTTCAAGGGCCGGTTTGGCCTCCTGTTTCACTGCATCAGTCACCGGAGTATTTTCAAAGAGGGCTACCAATGGATGTACCGGTATATCACCTGGTTTGTCTGTCCATTCTTCGGCCATACGCCGGAGACCTATTTCGCCCATCATATCGCCATGCATCACGTGGAAAACAACCAGGAAGAGGACAAAAGCAGCACGCTGCGCTATCAACGGGACAGTATCCGGGATTTCCTCTTATACCTGGCCCGGTTCCAATTCGCCAGCGTAGCAGAAACGATGCAGTACTTAATCACCCGGAAGCGGAAAAAACTCTATATCCGCATGGGGCTTGGTGAATTTTTCTTCATCCTGTTTTGCATCGGCATGTCCTTTGTCAGTTTCAAGGCGACGCTGATGATCTTCATTGTGCCGGTGATCTATGCCCGATTTATCATGTCGATGGGCAACTGGACACAACATGCCTTTATTGATAAAAAAGATCCGGAAGGTCATTTCAGCAGCGTATTCAATTGCATCAACAATTCGTATAATCAGAATTGCTGGAACGACGGCTACCATTCCATCCATCATTACAATCCTGCCCTGCATTACACGGAGATTCCCGGGGAGTTTTTAAAGCACCGGGAGGAATACAAACGGGACAAAACCTTCATCTTCGACGGCATCCATTACCTCCATATTTTCTTTTGGCTGATGACACGCCGTTATGACCGGCTGGCGGACAACCTGGTCAATATTGACCAAACCTTTTCCAGTCGCGAGGAAGCGATCCAACTGATGCGGGAAAGGGTCAAGCCGATCTAAGGCACGGCCACCCGGCTCATCGATTCCCGGATAAAATCTGTCAAGACATACCGCTCCAGCACCTCCGGCGCCAGGTGGGCCGCTCCGCGGATCACCTTCAGGCACTGCGGGGTCCCGCAATAACAGGTAAAGGGCTGTGCCATGTCCCACTCCGTACTCGGATAGAAAAAGGTGAGCTCATCACCCGGCGCCAAAGGCGACAGGCAGATCAACTCCATGCGGGTCGTATCAAAAAACACGGATGGCGCACAACTGTGGTTGATGTACTGGAGGAATTCGGGCATCAGGGTGATGTGCTTACGCTCTCCTACCTGCACCGTGAGGTATGTCGGCCGGCGCAGCGTCTTGCCCGCCCCAAAGCGGCAGATGACATCGCCGGGCTGAAAAGCATGCACGGCGTGTAAGGCTTTTTGTCCATTGGAATCATGGCGGACAACCCTGACAAAATCATGATCGCTGATGAGCGTCAGCACGGGCTGACGGGAGGAGTTGGTTTTCATTTGTTTAACAGCCAAGTGGTTAATGTGGCTGTAAACATAATATTAATAACATGTATATGAAAAAAATAATTATTTGGACACGATGCATGTCCGTCCGGGGAAGGCGGAACCCGTCCGCCTGTGCGCTGCTACCTGTGGAAATCAGGGATGAACAAACTTGTCCACCGTGGCAATGAATTGCTCAGGCGTCTGGGTATACCCGGTCTTGCCGAGGGCATCGATCTGGTATTGGCCGCTGTTGGGATCCTTATTCATATTGATGACCCAGATGGTCGGATAGCCGCTGATCTGAAGCGCATTTTGCATGGCATAGTTCTGCTGCTGGTTTTTCTGCGGGATTTGCTTTCTCCGGGGAAAATCCAGTTCCAGCAACACGACATTTTTATCAGCCCAGTCCTTGAACGCGGGTTTGGAGAAGACATCGGCATCCAGCTTCTTGCACCATCCGCACCAGTCGCTGCCGGTGAAATTGGCCAGGATCGGCTTGCCTGTTTTCTTGGAAAGGTCATAGGCCTCATCGAGATCGACCAGCCATCCCGGTTTTTCGGAAGCATACGCGGCCGGCTTTGCCGTTACATTGGCAGGCGTGGCCGCAGGAGTATTCGTCGTGGAAGGTTGCGAACAAGCCTGTATCGCCACAGCGCTAAGGAGAAGGAATGCAAAAAATTTGATCATGTCGAGTGGTATCCTTTTTAAACTGAAACTAACCGGGCACAAAGCTAATCCTTTCCCGCCAAGGAAATGGGGCCTTAACGAGACTTTAAGGAATGCCGGGGGAAGGGGCTCAGGATAATTACGAACTTGTGGTGAGCGT
>CAZTXO010000071.1:0-15447 GCA_964617515.1 uncultured Saprospiraceae bacterium
TCCTGTGCCTTGGTCTCCTGCAGGCAGATCATGTCCGCTTTCCACGATTTGACCTGATCGGCAAATCCCTTCTTGGCTACTGCCCGGACTCCGTTGACATTCCAGCTGATGATTTTCAACTTTCCCATCTTTTGGGGTTGAAGATAGGATGCCGGGGGCATTGCGCATAACCCGTGCCGGGACCGACTGCTCCCGGCCATTCATCCCTGTTATAGAAGAACAGCAAGCGAGGTATTATTGACGTAATTTTGCCCTTTCAACCAGTGCACATGAAGAAAATCAAGGTTGGCCTCGTGCAGATGCGTTGTGTCGCGGACAAATCCGGCAACACGGCGCACGCCATCGACGGTATCCGCGAAGCGCACCGGAAGGGCGCACAGATCGTTTGCCTGCAGGAACTTTTCGCTTCCCTGTATTTCTGCGATGAGGAGAATTACGATCATTTTTCCCTCGCGGAAGCGATACCGGGACCGACCACGGAAGTACTCAGCCGGCTCGCCGGTGAATTGGGTATCGTGATCATCGCCTCCCTGTTTGAAAAACGCGCCCAGGGGCTTTACCACAACACCACGGCTGTGCTGGACACGGATGGCGCCTACCTCGGCAAATACCGCAAGATGCATATCCCGGATGATCCGAATTATTATGAAAAGTTTTATTTCACCCCGGGTGATCTCGGCTATAAAGTTTTTAAAACCAGGCTGGCCACGATCGGCGTCCTGATCTGCTGGGATCAGTGGTATCCGGAAGCGGCGCGCATCACCTCGCTCATGGGTGCAGAAATCCTCTTTTACCCGACGGCCATTGGCTGGGCTTCCAGCCAGGACGAAGTCACCAATGCGGAACAGTATCACGCCTGGCAGACCATCCAGCGCAGCCATGCGGTAGCCAACGGGGTCCACGTCGTGAGTGTCAACCGGGTGGGATTTGAACAGGACGGGCGAATGCAATTCTGGGGTGGTTCATTTGTCAGCAACCCGTTTGGCCGGGTGTTGCACCAGGCATCCCATGAAGCAGAGGAGGTACCTGTCGTTGAGGTTGACCTGGATAAGACCGATCAGTACCGCACGCATTGGCCATTTTTACGTGACCGTCGAATCGATTCCTATGCACCTATCACGCAGCGATATCTCGATGAGTGAGCAAACACCCGCTGCACAAGGTTATTTTTTCCCGGCAGAATTCGCGCTCCATACAGCAACATGGCTGAGCTGGCCGCATAACCCGGACACCTGGCCCGGAAAGATTGAATCCATTTTCCCATCCTATGCAGCCTTTATCCGGACACTCACGCAGGGCGAATATGTGCATATCAATGTGGCAGACGCCGCGATGGAGCAATCGGCCAGGATATTGCTGCAGGAGCACCAGGTGCAGATGGAGCGGATCCGTTTTTATCATCATCCCACCAACGATGCCTGGTGCCGGGACCATGGACCGGCCTTTCTGATCAATCCGGACTGCCGCCAACCCAAGGCGATCGTCGACTGGGGCCACAATGCCTGGGGAGGAAAATATCCGCCTTTTGATCTGGACGATGTGATCCCCACTTCCATTGCCCGCGCTTATGGCATTCCGGTATTTCATCCCGGGATCATCATGGAAGGCGGCAGCGTTGATTTCAACGGGGAAGGGACGCTCATCACCTCGACCTCCTGCCTGCTTAATCCCAATCGGAATCCGCATCTCAACCAACAACAGATCGAATCATACCTGATGGATTACTATGGTGTCCGCCAGGTGCTGTGGGTGGATGAGGGAATCGTCGGTGATGATACGGACGGTCATATCGATGATACCGTCCGGTTTTTCAACGCGGACTCCGTGATCACCGTGATCGAACATAACCGGCAGGATGCGAATTATGCGCTGCTCAGACACAACCTGAAGCAGTTGGCCCAGATGCGGCTGACGGATGGACGCCAGCTCAACATCGTCGAAATCCCGATGCCGGATCCGGTATACTTCGAAGGTCAGCGCCTGCCGGCATCGTATGCCAACTTTTATATCTCCAACCTGCACGTGATCGTACCCACGTTCCGCTGTGACCGGGACGAGGAAGCGCTCTCCATCCTGCAGGATTGTTTCCCGGAGCGGGAGGTCGTGGGGATTGATTCAACCGACATTATATGGGGGCTTGGCAGCTTTCATTGCCTCAGCCAACAGGAACCTGCGGTCTGAGCAGAACACTGCGTTACTACCCCTTTTGGGTCCGTTATGCTGGTACCGAAAAAACCGGACAATGATCCGGCGTGGCAGGCATCACTTCTTGAAAATAAAATACACCGCCAGCACCAGGAAAATGAAACCGATCGCATGATTGATCCTGAACGATTCATTTTTAAAAACGAGCAGGGTAAACAGGGTGAATACGATCAGCGTGATCACTTCCTGGATCACCTTGAGCTGAAGCAGGTTGAAAGGACCGCCATAGGTCTGGTAGCCGATCCGGTTGGCGGGAACCTGGGCGCAGTATTCCAGTAAGGCGATGGACCAGCTGATCAGGATGATCGAAACCAGGCCCAGTTTTTGAAAACTTTTCATCTCGCCAAACTTCAGGTGGCCGTACCATGCCAGGGTCATGAAGATGTTCGAGAGGATGAGTAAGGCGATCGTCAGGAAACCACGGGACATATCGAATGCATTTGAACGCTAAAGGTCGCAAGCGTTTTGTAATCGACTGTGCCAAATCAGGCAATCGGCGGATGGGCCAAAAAAAAACTCCGATGGCAAAAGGCCACCGGAGCTCTTTTAAATACGAGTATGAAAGTATATGAACAGACTTATTGTTTGACGATTTGTCGGGTAAACACCTTGTCCCCCTGTTTGACTGAGATGACGTAATTGCCCGAAGGATATTCCTTGAGATCCATGTCCCGGTTGTAGAAACCGGTGCTGTTTTCGGCAGCTTCTTCGTAGACCACTTTGCCATTGACATCGGCGATCGATACGGAGACCGGCCCCGGTTTCGAAGTAAAGGAAAATGAAAACAAGCCTTCGGTCGGGTTCGGGAAAATCCGGGCGTCTTCCAACTGAAGTGTCGAAACACCCGTCAGGTGATTGGGATCGTCTTCGAGTGGCGGATCCACGGGATCTTCCCGTCCGGTTTTGGGTTGATCGCAATCCTGGCGAGCCCTCCATTCGTGTCCCGGCAGATCAGCCCAGGAGGTCAGATGAACCCTGGCCTTGGCCGACTTGCCATCTCGCTCATACCGGACCAGTACATTGTCGCCCGGCATAAAATTGGACATAGCCTGGTAAAGGGACGCAAAATCAGCCACATCAAAATCGTCAATCCGCGTGATGATGTCTCCTTCTTTCAACCCTGCAGCTTGGGCACCACCCAGATCGATCACGGAGTTGATATGGCATCCGGTGGCTTCACCGTTGCTTGAAACAAAAACTCCCATGGCGGCACAGTTGGCTTTACGGTTCTCCCCGCTGTGATAGTAGGCACCCGGTGTATCTCCCTGGCAGGACCAGGTGCTGATCTTCCTGCATTGTTCGATGCCCTCCTGGTTGACATCCCGGATGATAAAGACACTTTGCGTGGTCGCCGGTGCACCTTCCCGGGACAAGGCGCCTTCGGACAATTTTCCTTCTATCGTTTGCTGGTCCCCGGCACGGCGGAAGAGAAATAACCTTTCTCCGTCCTTCGCCTCTTCAGGGGAAACGGCTTCGATCTTCTGCAGGATATCCGGGTGGATAGCCATTTCCTTCAGGATGGTCTCCGGCTGTTCACCTTCGGCGATCCATGTTTCCGTAACCTGGCGACCGCTTTCATCCACCTTGGAGGTGGTGATCGTGATGCGGTTTGTTTTCTTTTCAACCGTAGTAGTGGTTTGTGCCCGGGAGGAGAAGCCAAGGAGAACACAAAGGATAGCAAGTAAACTTAGGCGTTTCATAAGGACAGGGTTAGGTTTAAACGGTTTGTGAATAGTGATGAAAAATTAAGCGCATTTGTAGTCCGGCGCAAGACAGGCGGACCTTTATTCGATAGATAGACGCATTCCCGGGACGAATTACATACGTTGTCTGGTCTTGGTGGTAAACTCAACTCTTGAATTACCAGAGAGTTCCACACCCTGCTGACGTTCGTATATCCTCAAGTATTTGGCATGCAGCGCATCGCTCATCTTATGTCCGTCGATTTTCAGTTTATCCGGTGTGAGCTGCACTTTGACTTCTGCTCCGGGCTCGATCAGGCCATCTTCGACCATTTGTTCGGATAAGGAAAGATTGGGCGAGGGGATACCGAAAACCCGGTAATGGGCGAGGTCATCTGCCATCCGCGCTTCCTCTTCGATTTTCCGCCGGAGATCCTCTTCCATGAACGGTGGTTCCGGAGGAGCCGGATTCCATTGCCTTTCCGTTTCACGTAGGCGTTGTTTCTCTTCCCGCAGCCGGTCTTGCTGACCCCGGTATTGATTCATGTTTTGCCGGTTCTGCTCTCTCCATTCCTGCTGTTGCTTACGCCATTGCTCTTCCTGCTCGCGCCACTGATTGCGCAGCTGCTGTTCCAACTCCTTCCGGGCCTCTTTGTCCGGCAGGATTCCCTGCACGTCCATCCCCGGTGCAGCAAAGGACCAGGTCATGTGGGGTGTGCAAAGGACAGATGTATCGTTGCCTTCGATGATGATGATCCGGGTATTGCCGTCACCCGTGCTGTCAGTCATCATCTTAAAGTGATTCAACCCCTTTCCGTTCCAGACGGCGATCGGATCATGGTCACCTATCCCCTGCAGCATGTGCCCTTCCATCAATCGCTCCAGCTCTCTCAGTTCAAGCGCCGGCATATCCGGTAAATCGGGCATCGGAGGCATGGCAAAATGAAAATCGAGTCCTTCCGGCATGGCGGGCATGAGCGGCGTGGCAGGCATCGCCAATCCCGGAACGGAAAGCGGAGCGGGTGCAACGATGCCGAACAGTTGGTCAATGACGGGTTCGAATTCCCGGTAGGCAGAAGGTTCGATGGTTTTACCATCCACCATCAATGATTTGATGTCCCCGTTTTCCACTTCGATGCTGATATCCTGGTCATCCGTTTTTTTATGGATTTTATAAATCCCCCTGGCAGGGATGGTATCAACGGACTGTTCCTGGTTCCGGACAACCTTCAGCAGGGAAACCGGTTCATTGTTGCGGGCCTGGGTATTGTCCGGAGTATGACTGGACAGGGTAAAAGCCAGGAAGCACAGGGAGCATAAGCTTAAGAGGACAGTCTTTTCCATTTGATTGTGATTTTTATACGGTAGGTTCAGGACGCGTTGGATACGCATGAGCATCGCTTTTTTCCCCGAGGCAAACCCAACTGTCAGGGACGGCGTTTGGCGGAGCTGCATCTCCTGTACCGCCATCAGCGCCTTGGCATAGCCCAGGTGGTCACCACACCAACTGACGGCAAGATCATCTGCGCGGTTTTCCCGTTCGGTTCTGACCATGTTGGAAATCCACCAGGTGACCGGATGGTAGTAAAACAGAGTCTCGATAACAGACTGGACCAGGTTGGACAAATAGTCCCTGCGCACGATGTGCGCCAGTTCGTGGGTCAGAATAGCCTCCACCTCTTTCGGGGTGAGTTGATTGACGATTCCGACCGGGAAAAGGATCATGGGTTTAAGATGCCCGATGGTGACAGGTGATTTGAGGTAATGCGATTCCGAGGTCACCGCTTTCACTTTCAGCCGGAGACGGGAAATGATTTGATGGAGGGCTTCCTGCAGTTGTTCCTCCGGGAAGCTATCATACCGGATGTGTTGCACCCAGCCCAGGCTCAGAAGGAGCCGGAGCATCAGGATCGCCACACCGCCCATCCAGATGGTGAGCATCATCGGCATGCGCAATTCGAGCCAGTGGGAAAACCGCTGCGCCACCGATAACGTAGAAGAAGCCGAGACCATGATCACCTTTCCGGCAAGCGTCGTGACCTCTTCCCGTTGGGGAAGCATAAGGATAAAGGTCGAGAGGGACGACACAACGATGAGCCACAGGGCCATGGAAGCGATCGTGTACCGCGTATGCGCGCTGCGTCCGGGAACGCACCGCAAGACGATATAAAGGACCAGGCCGATGATGGCGATTTGCCAGATGGAATGGACGAAGGTCCATCCGAGAGCTTTCATCCATTCCGAATCCATGAAGAATGTGGTGAATTTCATGATGGTTTGTTTTTTTCCAGTTGATCAATCAGCGCCTTGATTTCAGCCAGTTCTTCCGGACTGGTCTTATGGTTGCCCAGGAGTTGCAGGGCGAGTTTAGAAGCGGAACCCTGATAGGCCGCATTCAGGAACCGGTCCAGCAGGGCGGACTGCACCTTGCCTTCCCGGAGAGCAGCGGTATAGACATGCGTCCGTTGGGAATCATCCCGGCGGAGAATACCTTTCTCAAACATGATCTGCATGATTTTGAGCGTCGTGGTGTACCCGATATTCTTTTCCGGATCGGCATTGAGGAGATCATTTACTTCCCGGACGGTCGAGGGGCCTTTTTTCCAGAGGATCTGGAGGATTTCCAGTTCGGCGTCGGTCGGACGTATTTCATTAGCCATCATATGTACGAATGATTTCGTACACAATAATAGGGATTCGGTCCTTCTTAGTACGAAGGGATTCGTATTTTAATAAAAGTTTAACACCTTGCTCCTCGAGTCTGTCAAAACTCGACTTCGAGCGCGTTGGAGAAGGAATAGATGCTGTTAGGTACGCCTGCCGGCGGGAAAGCGTCGTAGCTGTAGCGGAAGGAGGTGGTCAGGTTGAGTTTTTTGGTGATGGCGAGGACCAGCGAAGTTTCACTGCTGAGGCGGTAATCTTTGGCATCCTTGAGTTTGGGCTGGACGTAAATCGTGCTGGCAAAGGTTACCTCTTCCTCCGGGGTTAGAGTGAAACTGAAATAGCTGCTCATCCGGTGATCGCGCAGAAACACAACTGGTTCCGTGTTTTCCTCATATTCATACATGTAAGCCATGCCCAGGTAAAACCGGGCATCCTCAAATTGCGTGAGTTTAAACCTGGGTCCCGTGCCCGCGATGATGCGCCGGCCGATATGGGTCAGGGAATTGTACTGGATCTGGGTGAACACCTCCCATCGGACCGCGGATCCCAGTTTGCGGTTATATCGTAAATGCCCGAAACCGCTGTTGGTAAACTTCTCCTTATCGGCGCTGATCAGGCTGAGATCCGTGATCAGAAGCCAGAGATCCTTATCCGATTTTGATTTGTACTCGAGGAGTGTGCCGGCAGACAGCGAGAGGACGGATTTCGTATTCTTTGATCCCGCAAAACTGACGTTGGCCTGGCCAAACCAGCCCGCTGAATCAGTGGATATCCGCTGGCGTTCGATATTGACGATCTGTCCCCGGACAGGGGGCAGGGATACGCTGATCATGAAAAATACGAGTGCAGAGCACCTGAAGAACAGCTTCATGCACTATCGACATGCAAATTCCATTCCGAAAGCCGCCAGGTCGCCCGCGGATGCGGCAGGATCCACGCGCCATCACTTCTTTTTCAGGGCCTTTTCGTAGTCGGCGATCCAGTCCTGCGGGGTCCATTTGGCGCATAAGGACGCGATGAGGTCCATCGGGATATCTTCCGGTTTTTTAAAGCGGATACAGGATTTACCCATATCCAGTTTTTTACCGGAGTGCTTTTTCCATTCTTTCACAAACCAATCCAGGTTCTCTCCCCCGTAAAGGCCCATATGGTACAGGGTGATATGGCTCTTTTGGGAGGCCAGGAACATAAAGGGCAGCGGCTGCTTTGGATCGACATGATACCCTTGCGGATAGAGGGAATGCGGGACAACATATCCGATCATGCCATGGTTCATGGCTTCTTTAAATCCTTTGGGCAGTTTTTTCAGGATCACTTTTCGCAAGTCCCGGATGGCTTTCCGGCGGTCTTCCGGCAAGCTTTCGATATAGGCTTCTGGCGTCTCGGCTTTGGAGATCATGTTAGTTGACTCAGTGCTGCAAAAATACAGGAGCGTCCGGTTTTGTCCTATCGCATAAAGATGGGAAAAGAGGTGATCACCGGGTCTGCCCGGATCCCTATCCCGGGTAGCCATCCCATGCTTATGGGAACTATTTCATGGCCGTCTCCCTTGTATTTGACTTAATTTTATTGCCATCATGATCGAGCACACGGGCTCAGGAAGGCATCTGGCTGCCATCTTGTTTACGGATATCGCGGGCTATACGGCGATGATGCAGCGCAATGAACGGGAGGCACTGGCCGCAGTACGCCGGCACCAGGAAGTGCTGGAACATTTCATTCCCGCTTACGAGGGCAGGATCAATCAGTATTACGGGGACGGCAGCCTGAGTATTTTCTCCAGCGCTACCCAGGCGGTACGTTGTGCCCTGGAAATCCAGAAAGCCCTTCGGCAGGAACCTGCCCTGCCTCTCCGGATCGGCATGCATATCGGGGAGATCTATTACGAAGACGGAAAAATATTTGGCGACGGGGTCAACATCGCGAGCCGCATCGAATCCATCGGGCAACCCGGTACCGTTTTTTTCTCCAGGGAAGTCTATGAAAAAATCAGGAATCACCATGAATTTGTTGTCCTGCCGGTCGGAACATTTGCCTTCAAAAACGTACATGAACCCATCGATGTGTTTGCCCTCTCCAACCCGGAAATCAGGCAGCCTGATCTGAAGCATATCGAAGGCAAACTCAAGCCCGCTCCCGCTACGAAAAGACACCTTGTTCCTGTTATCCTGGGTAGCCTGTTGATTGGACTGATCGCTTTTTATGCCCTGTTTCTTCGCCCCAAGGAGCGCCAGGATCCAGCAGATTCCATGACGGTCAGGCAGTCAATCGCCGTCCTGCCGTTTATCAATCTCAGTGACGGGAAAGAGGCGGATTTTTTAAGTACGGGGATAGCCGAAGACATCCTGACGCAACTGGCGCAGATCAAAGACCTGAAGGTGATTTCCCGGTCCTCCACTATCCGGTACAAAGATTCCGACAAACCTATCAGGACCATTGCCAAAGAATTGGGGGTAACCAGCATCCTGGAAGGCAGCGTGCGTAAGTATGATGACAACCTGCGGATTTCGGTGCAGCTGACCGATGCCATGAATGAGACTTTAATCTGGGCGGCGGATTTTGACAAACAATTTAAAGACGTGCTGAATGTGCAACGGGACGTTGCGCTGGCCGTGTCCGATAAACTGAAAGTAGCCTTATCTCCTTCCCTGCAACATCGCCTCCGCGACAAAACCCTGGTAGATCCCGAATCGTATATGCAATATCAGAAAGGGCAGGAATTGCTGTCACAAAGCAGTGGGTCCAGGGAGGACATGGAGCAGGCCATTCAATACTTTGAAACGGCGACGCAGTTGGACAGCGCCTTCAGCCGTGCGTGGATTGGTCTCGCCGATGCGTATATCGAGGCTATATTCTGGCACCGGGTAGATGCGGAGCCCGCTTTAGAAAAAGCGAAAAAAGCTGCCGAGCGTGCGCTGGCGATCGATCCGGAAACCGGCGAAGGGTATGGCGCCCTGGGAGCCATCCTCTATGTCAACCGCAACTACCGGGAAGCCGAACCCTACCTGGCGAAGGCATTGGAGCTCACGCCTAATAATTATTTCGCTTCAGAGCGCCTCGGCTGGATCCGGGTGATGCAGGGGCACTATGAAGAAGGCCTTCGGTTGATCTACAAAGCCATTGAGCTCAATCCGTTATCCACCCGGATGAAAGGATCCCTGGGCAATGCCTACAGCGTGATGGGCCGCTATCCGGAAGGGGTCCGCCTGATGAAAGAATATCTCGTCACCGACCCCGGCGATAATTACCTCTTGTGGACCCTTGGGTTGAATCAAGTCATGAACGGGGAATATGCGGAAGCCGTTGAGACCCTGAAGCGCCGGACCATCAAAGGCGCCCAGGACAATTGGGTCCTGTGTTATGCATATGCCAAAGCAGGGGAACGAAAAGCCGCGGAAGATATCCTGCAACGGAACCTGGAAAAAAGCAAAACGGCGATTGTCCCTTTCTTCATGCTGGCCGTTCAGTATTGTGGCCTTGGCAACTACCCGAAGACGCTGGAGTACCTGGCGAAAGGGGTGGATGACAAAGGCGAAAATTTCTTTGTCATCAACCTGGACAAGGATCCCATCTTCCAGCCCTTGTGGAATGATCCCGCTTTTAAGAAAATCGTGGAAAAAGTGAAAAAGGATTTTACGTTTTAACGCATCAAACCGGCTTACGTATCCCAGGCCTCGCCGATCGGCGTTCCATACTGTAACAAATACCCGTTATTGTCATAAAAGCCGAATTCGCGCATGTCATATTCAAAATCTTCGATTGCGTAGCTGACCTTTACGTTGTCCTTTAATTTTTCCCACCAGTAATCAACATCCTCCGTCGTGATATAAAACGTTCCGGTAAAGGCCGGTTGAGCAAAGGGTGTATGTTCGTTGGGCAGAGCGACCATGAGTTGGACATCATCCCTGGCGAGGGAGGCCCAACCCCAGTCTTCATTATACTCTACGAGGTTGAATTCCAATACCTTGGTATAAAATTCAATCGTCTCCTCAAGGTTTTGCACCCAAAGTATGGGGCGAAGTCCGTTCAGTTTCATCTGTATCGATTAGGATTGGATCATCGGGTTGCTTTCAGTTGCCATGGACAATAACGCCCTTTCAAAAAGATGTAGGGCAGACCGCACCGGTCAACCGAACATTACCCCATACCGGATGATCCACGTCCTGTTTAATGCGGGCATTGCGTCAGGATCGGGGCCCGGAAATGAAATGGCGGCTTTATCAGGGTATAAAGTAAGAAAAGGGACGGATCCGGATGCCGGATACATCACTAATCCAATGGACCCATACAGGCAGCTGTACCGAAATGGTTGAGAAAGATTCCATACGTAGTAAGTCGAAAACATTGGATCAGGACCGGTTTTTTTCGGGCTTATTTCACAAAAACAGCTGTTATTTCGTTATTACAATCAAATTACGCGCAACCTCATGAAGCACACTTACCTGCTGATCGCCCTTATCCTGATCGCCCTGGGTTTGTCTCTATCCTCGAATGCCCAGGGAACCGCCACCGAACCCGACGCCATGGAGTTTGACTCCATCCTGGCACGGCAACTCGGGGCAGATAACATCGGGATGCGACACTACGTCATGGCATTTCTCAAAGCGGGCCCTAACCGTAGCCAGGATTCGGTCACGGCCGTCCAGCTTCAACGAGCTCACATGGATAATATCCGCCGGATGGCAGAACAAGGGAAATTGGTCCTTGCCGGGCCCTTTGAAGATAAAGGGGAACTCAGGGGGATCTATGTGTTCAATGTATCAACGATGGAAGAAGCCCGCGCCCTCACGGAATCGGATCCGGCGGTACAAGCCGGCCGCCTGGTCATGGAACTACATCCCTGGTATGGCTCGGCTGCATTGATGCAGGTCAATGAAATTCACAACCGGATAGCGAGAATAAAATTCTAGGATCGGCCCTGTCCATTCCGCTGCTGGCGGAACAATTCAAACCGTGATAGCGTCTGCTGGCTGGGGAAATAATTATTGCTCCGGTCTATATCCGCTGTTTCCAGGTACGGATCCAGGTTGATCTGGCGGATCGCTTTATCCGTCACAAAGACCTTGGTGACTTCCTGCTGATTGCGGCGCCAGATTTCAGCGGGTATACGCTGGATTTCCTGCGTACTGTCCTCGTAGACGAATTGCAAAATGATGGGCATGATCAGCCCGCCCTTGTTTTTGAATGTGATGGTATAATAGTTTTTACCGGCATCGACGACGGCTCTTTCTTCCGGTTTCAACTGCTCCAGGTAGGTTTTATACTTGTCCATGGCTTCCTGCCGTGGATTTTTTTCCGTGTAGCGATCCCGCAGCGTGGTATCGATTTCGTCCTGGGTATGGGTGATCAGCTCCCGGTTCCGGGCAGAAGAAATTCCGTGCGGGTTGTCCATCGTATACTGCTCCTCGTAAGACATCCGGGAAGGATCCTCCGGACGGTCTGCACGCTGCCATTGAACGTCCGCCAGTTCGATATCACAGGGCTTGGTGGAAAAAAACCAACCCCGCCAAAACCAGTCCAGGTCAACAGCAGAAGCGTCTTCCATCGTTCGGAAGAAATCCGCCGGAGTTGGATGCCTGAATTTCCAGCGAAGACAATATTCCTTAAACGCCTTGTCAAACAGGTCCCGACCCATGACCGTCTCCCTCAAAATATTGAGGGCGGTGGCGGTCTTGGCATAGGCATTACTTCCGAGCTGTTTGATGTTATCGGAAGAACTCATGATGGGCTCCAGTTCGGAAGGATCCGCTTTCATGTAATCCACGATCTTATACGCGGCCCCGCGCCCGGAGGGATAATCCCGTTCCCATTGCTGCTCGGCCAGGAATTGAATGAACGTATTTAATCCTTCATCCATCCAGGTCCATTGACGTTCATCCGAATTGATGATCATCGGGAAATAGTTATGCCCTACTTCATGGATGATCACCCCGATCATGCCGTATTTCTGCCGGTCCGTATAGGTCCCGTCTTCATCCGGCCGGCCACCATTGAAGGCCATCATCGGGTACTCCATACCGATATTGTTCGTGTGGATAGACCAGGCGACCGGGTAAGGATAGTCAAAGGTGTAATAGGAGTACCACTTCAGCGTGTGCGCCACCACTTTGGTGGAATACTTGCCCCAAAGCGGGTTGCCCTCCCTGGGATACATCGACATGGCCATGACATCCGGGCCGGAGGATTGGCGCACAGCCATGGCATCCCAGATAAATTTACGCGAGGCGGAAAAAGCAAAATCGCGCACATTGGTGGCTTTAAAATGCCATGTCTTCTGTGTTGCGGACCGGCTTTTTTCATTGTCCAGTGCTTCCTGCGGCGTAATGATGAGGACAGGTTCCGAATAACTCTTCTTCGCCAGGATCAACCGGTCCTGCTGGTCTTTTGTCAGTACTTCGCGTGGATTTTGCAACTCCCCGGTGGCCGAAACCGCATGATCGGCCGGTGTCGTGATGGAAACATCATAATCCCCAAACGCCAGCGTGAATTCACCGGAACCCAGGAACTGTTTGTTTTGCCAGCCATTGACATCATCATACACGCACATGCGCGGGAAAAACTGGGCAATCGTATACAGGCAATTACTGTCCCTGGGGAAATATTCATAGCCGGACCGTCCTCCTTCTTTCATCCGGTCATTGATATTGAACCACCATTCCACACTGAATGTATAGCTGGCTCCCGCCGCCAGCGGCTGAGGCAAATCAACCCGCATCATCGTTTTGTTGATGGTATAGGGCAATGGGAGCCCCGCGGCAGTGGTCACCCTTTCGATATGGTATCCCCGGTCCGGTGTCTGCTCCATCCGGCTGAGCTGATTAGCACTGACGCGGGCTTCCAGTTTTCCGGTCCTCGTCGTATAACTGTCCGAGTTTGGCGCAACCTGGTTTTGGTCCAGTTGAAGCCAGAGATAGGTGAGCGCATCCGGTGACAGGTTATGGTAGGTGATTGTCTCCCGGCCCGAGATGCGCCGATGCACATCATCCAGTTCGATATGCATGAGGTAATCCGCCTTCTGCTGCCAATATCCGTGTCCGGGGGCACCGCTGGCCGTTCGGTTTTCATTTGGCGTCGGCAGCAATGTGCCCAATTGCTCGAACGTGTTGATTTCCTGGGCGAGTGCCGTACGCGCAATGCTAATGGCGGTAAAACAGATCAAAAGGCTGATCAAAGATTTCATGTGATGCGATTTGCGAAAGGGGAAGAAAGTTACAGGATTATTACCTGTCCGGAAATTAATAATACACGCCGGCATATCCCTCTCCGGGAGGAGAAAAATATGCCGGTGTGGATTACTGGGTGATCGGGCGAATCGTATACCGGAAACCGAGATACCATTCCCGGCCAAAAATGGGTCCCCAGATCAGCCCGCTGTCGAAATAAGGACCATGCGGATCTGCGGCATCAATGATCACCGGGGATTGTTTGTAATTGAAAATATTTTCAAACCCGGCATAAAACTCAAATTCCTTATTGAAAACCTTTGTCAGTTGCCCATTGAAAAGCCAGTAGCCGGGGGAATGTTCAGGTAACTGGAATTCAACAGGATTGGAATCGGTATCCGGTATCCGTTGCGGTCCCGTGTGGTGGGCGGTCAGATTGATCCGCCAATGCCCTTTGTAGGTGGCAACGCTTGAGGTATAGGATAGATTAACGAAAAACCGGTTACCGGGTGTGAGGATTTGATCTCTTAACCCATCCAGCGCATACTCGATTTTCGAATCCTGCCATTTGTAGGCGATTTTCAGATCGAGCCGTTTGATCACCTCGTATTGTGCTTCCACCTGGAAGGTGTTGGCAAAGGATCGGCCATCGAGATTATAGATGAACAACTGCCGGGGGCTTTGATCCAGATCCGCGATGGCCCTGTCGGTAAACCGGGTATGGAAAAAATCAAGGGTCAGAAGGCCGCTTCGGTAATCCAGGGTAAATTCTTTGGACACGCTCGCACCCAGGTTCCAGGCCTTTTCCATGCGCAGGCCATGATACGGAAGTGTTCCCCGGTATAATGTATCACCGATATTCCAGGCTCTCGAACTGGCTAACCATCCCAGGTTTTCCGCCACCGGCAGCGGGCTTCTCATTCCGCGTCCCCCGGACAGCCGTATGACAAGCGATTGATCCGGCGCATACCGCAGATGCAATCTTGGATTGAAAAGCCATCCGTATAGGTTGTGGTGATCCAGTCTCGCTCCGGCCACCAGCGTAAATTTATCCTGGGGCTTGTACGTATACTCAAAGAACGCTCCCGGGACGATTTCCCGGTGATCCAGGTTTGCTGACACCAGCGTCTCACGATAATCATCATAGCGAAAACTCACCCCTGTAAAATATTGGTGCCGGGTATCCACGATGATGGAACGAAACAACCAGTTGATGTAGCCCGAGGTCTGATCGGCATCGTATATCCGGTGCCCGATTGTAGCTGTCTGGGTATGATACGTGAAACCCCACTGGGATCCAAAAGAATCATATCGCTTTTTGGGAAAAATATACCCCAGCTTTCCAAAGGCCTGGATGCGCTCACCCCGGATCGTAACATCGTATCCGGGCTGACCCTCGAGATGACCGGAGGTGCCACCTTCTTTATCATCCTTAAGCCATTGGATATTGAGTTGTCCTTCTATCCCCGAATGGGTGTTGCGGTAATCCCAGCGGTTGGCGAGTGTGATCAGGTCCCCCTTGGGCATGTCCGCAAAGCCATCATCGTTCCGGTCATGCTTTTTGGGATACACGCTGTAGTGTCCGAGTATGGCCGTCGTCAGCCTGGGGCTGACTTTCATCCGCGTAAACAGGTTCATTTCGGATCGATAGGCTTCATTGAAATACCCATTGAGTAAAAATTTCTCCCTGTCAAATGGTTTTTTCAATTCCACATTGATCTGTCCGGTCATGC
>CAZTXO010000072.1:0-9767 GCA_964617515.1 uncultured Saprospiraceae bacterium
GCAACTCGTGGAGGTGGCCCGGCAATCGGATCCTGCTCTCACGATTACCGCCAGGACCCTGCCGGAAGAAAATCATTCGACCCGGATCTTACGCAAGAATGGATTCAGGCTGCTTGGCCAGGTATGGGATCCGGAGGACGGCGAAGTCTGGGAATGGGAATGGATGGAAGAACCATAAATTCCTCAGCGTGCTTCCGGACTCACTTTATGCGATGAAGGATTTTGTCGAAGGCATCGATTAACGCTTGCCCGGATATCCCTTCATTCCGGATGACAAAGTCCGTTGGCATATTTTTTTCCAATACCAGTTGGTTGATTGCCATCACCTCTGCATCCGAGACGGGAATATGGATCATCGTGTCCCGGTCCCTCACGCGTTGGAGACAAATGTCCGGATGGGCTTCCAGGCGAATGGTGATCACACGGAAATCCTGCCGGAGACTCGACAACATGCGGTCAAAATCCTCGCTGATGCCGGTGGATTCAAAAGTGAGGATGGTATGGTCTTGCAGGCTCTCCCGGATCCCATGTTCGATGGCCGTAAATACTTCCCTGATGTAATCCGGATCCAGGACGGATCTGTTTCGCTTTATGTTCTTTACCCAGTCTTCCACGCGAATAAAGGGGATGTCGAAATGTTCCTGCACCAAGGTCCCGGCGAAGGATTTCCCGCTGCCTTTGGGGCCGACAAAGAGGATAATTATTTTCGTGGCCATCGTCTTGTTGATTCGGTTGTGCCCTGGGTCATGGCGCGCCGGAAGTGGCTTATGGGAGAATGTCAGGTATTGGTTTCGTGTGACCGGGTATGCTCTTTGACCCCTTTGATCAACAACCAAAGCAAGAAAGGTATTTCTCCGGCAAAGTAGGTGGGGAAGATGAACTTGAGGACGAGCGGCAGTTGATCCGGAAAGGACAGAAACGTGAAACCATGGATGACATACCCGAGCCCGTTGATCCATAACAGGATGCCAAAGATCCTTGGCATCAGGGAAGACTGGTAGATGAGGACGCCTAAAGGAAACAACCATAATCCCCAAAAGACCGTCAGCAATTGCGCGGCATTTCCACCGAGAGTAAGCAGCATCATGGCGATGGTGTGGGACTGTTCCGTGGGCATGCCGGCCAGCAGATTTCCCTGATAAATCTCAAGCGCGGTAATATCGAGAGCGTCACCCATGAGGGCAACCGGGATGCCTACCAGGACGAGGGCGACCATCAGCCTGGCCTGGAAGACATTGACCTGGTGAAAAAGTTTTTGCAGGAGCAGGACAATCAGGATAAACAGAATATTGGACAGCATACCGGCTGCCTTGCTCAGGTGAAACAACGATTCCCGGGACAGCATTTTTTGCGCTGTGTCCGCCGGATCTCCTTCTGTGAAGATCCGCGGGTGGACATACATAAAGGAGAAAATTCCCAGAACGGCAAAAACAAAATACAACAGGCCAATCAGCCTGGCCAACTGGTTATTGGAGGGCACGGCTGCAGGAGTGAAAATGGTCATAACTTCTGGTTTGTCATTTCTTAAAGGTATCCCAATCCTGCTGGTTTTGAAACCGTATACGCTCCTTTAAGGACGTGCTGGGGTCTACGGTCGACCATTTGTCCAATTTCATGGATGATAGACGAAAGCGTGAAGTCGGAAGCGGGAAGAGTTTTGTATCTTTCCTTTGCATCAAAACAACTTCAATATGGAATTTCTGTCTACGCTATGGATGCCGATCCTGCTATCGGCTGTTTTTGTTTTCATCGTCAGTACCATCATTCACATGTTTCTGGGCTATCACGCCAGTGATTACCAGAAACTGGCCGATGAAGATGGTGCCATGAATACACTTCGCGGACTCAATATCCCGGCGGGGCATTATGTGATGCCCAAAGCTTCCAGCATGAAAGAGTTCAGTTCGCCTGAACACAAGGCTAAAATGCAAAAGGGGCCGGTGATGTTTATGCATGTAAGAAGACCGGATGCCGGCATGGGATCCAGTATGGTGCAGTGGTTTATTTATTGTGTGGTGGTGAGCGTCTTTTCTGCCTACCTGGCTGCCCATACGGTCCATGCGGAAGCAGATTATCTGATCGTCTTTCGCGTGGTGGGTTGCGCTGCCTTTATGGGCTATGGATTGGCCATTTTCCAGGAGGCCATTTGGGGCGGCAGAAGCTGGCGATCCGCCTGGTTAGGCGCCTTTGATGCACTGGTGTATGGTCTGGTGACTGCCGGCACATTCGGCTGGTTGTGGCCATAGCCTCCCATTGAGTCAAGACTGCTCCGGGTGGGTTGGCCAGGGATGGCCGGCAAGAGGAGCAGATCAAATGATTAAATCTGACCCGGGATGTGGTTTGGCATTCCTGGGCAGGGATTCCAGGTTTTCAGTTTTGCTTTAGAAATGAAAGAATGGCACCTGCTATGGAATCCTTGTTCAGGAAAAATAGAGAACTATGGGAGCCCCTTGGCAGGATTTCCACCTGCGCGTCGCTGATTTCCCTTTGAACCCGCTCGATACTTTTTTGTCTCCAGGGTGAAATCAGATCTTTTTCCAAAGCATTGAATAATTGAACAGTAGCCGTGTCCTCATCGGGTGCTTTAAAAAAGGTATGCACAAAAAAGAATAGGGCCGGCGAGGAGAGTTGTTCATAAGGTCTTTTAAAAGCCATTGCCTCGCGCAGGATACGCCCGGTAAGCTCATCCCCCGGAATGGCCTGTACAGATCCGTCGGGTCGAAGGCGAATGGATGCCTGCAGGTTAGCCTCTAAGGACGGATTCCAGGCGATGTCGGGAACCCAAAACCGATGATACCAGGCCCTGTATTGATCCACCGAAGACATATCCGCGCTGTCCGCAAACAAACTTTGCGGTAAGCTCGAAACCATCCGGGCGAATTCCGGATCAGACATGTCATAGCCGGCTTCCAGGTAAATCAGTTTATCAGTTCGTTCCGGGTACCGAATGGCAAATTCGGTGATTTCATTTCCACCCATGGACCAGCCCAGGAAGCTCGCTTTTTGAAGGTAGAGGCTGTCCAGGATTGTTTTGAGGTCTCCCACAAGTGCGGTATTGTCATAGCGTTCATCGGTAGCAACCGATCCTGCATGTCCACGCCGGGCGCATGCGATGACCCTGCAGCTGCGACGCAATGTATCTGCCAAATCCATAAATATGAAAGGGGAATCGCCCAGTCCATGTAACAAGATCAGGGGTGGTCCTGATCCTCCCCAATCCAGGTATTGCAACCGAGCGGATGGCGTCTGGATGAAGTGTTCTGTGTAGGAGGAGATAGCTGGCATGGATAGTTTCGGGTCGCTCTTACAGGCAAGGAGGATCAAAAAGCCAAAGAGGACCATGCTCCGGCTTCCAGGATAAAAATGGATCCTTACCATCGGGGATAATGACGAATAGAAGGATACCATCAAAAGAGAATCATGTCATGAAAAATAACACAAATCACCGGAAGGACCTACAGGGTTTGCCCAAAGGTCAGCAGATTGTTATCGGGATCAAGAATGGAAAATTCTTTTTGTCCCCAGGGTTTTACTTCCAGGTGAGTGCAGGGAGCATCACGCTTTTTCACCAGAGCATGCCATTGGTCGATGTTTTGGGTCCGGATATATACCTGGCCATAGTTTTCTTTTGGATCCAAATCCCGGTATTCGAAAAAATGGATCTGGATAGCGTCCTGGTGCACCATCAGGTAGCCGGCATAGTCAGCTTGCCCGAAAACCTCGAAGCCCAGCCGCTCGACATAAAACGTCCGCGTGGTAGCTTTGTCCCGCATAGGCAGTTTGGGATGAACGTCAGTTAACATGGCGTGTTTTTTTTGGTGATTTGCTTTTATGTTTATTTCTGCATCAGGCCGCCCTCATGGCAAGTCCTGCCGCACTATTTGATTCTTTCCAGGACCCCTTTCCTTTTGATAATATTCTTGTAGTCCCATTGGATTTTTTCGGCCTTCTTCAGCCAACGCGCCAGGTCTTTTTTGTTGATTTGATCCGCCGAGGTATACCGGGCCTCGGCCGCTTTGAAACTCCCTTCCGGCTGCAGGCCGGGTTCTTCAAAGGTCTGTCCGCTCCAGAAAAGTAGCCGGATGCAGGACTTCAATTTACTATAGCCAACGATCGGGTTTCCATTGATAAACCATACGGGGTGGGCATGCCACACTTTATTTTCCGCTTTGGGCAGCTGCCTGCAGATTTCTTCATACAGGGTGTCGCAGATGGCTTTGTCTGCCGGCGTCAGCGCTTGATGATACGCCTGGATTTCGTTGATCATTTTTTGTCTGAAGTTAGGGTGAAAAGGGTTATCGGTTTTTCTCCCTGGCCGTCACGGAATTTCCCGGGATTCCCGCTATCCAATGCCGGCAGTGGACGGATCCGCAGTGGCACTCAAAAGGTTCCATGGTTTCGTCGAGCAGGGTGCTGTAGTCGATGGTCAGTTCTTCGTCTTTGGCGATAGCACGCAGGGCGATGACATTGAGTCCCTGGTACGCTGTATTCGGATCACAGCTGTGGTTCTGGGGAGCCCATTGGTCCGGGTTGTCATCCCAGAGGATATACACCTCTTCACTGAGCGGGTAAGCATACTTGCTGAAGAGTTCCTGTTCCGAGGGATTCCATTTATTCTTTACATGGGAACGGGTCACGATGCGCTGAGCGGATTCTTCGAGGGGAAAAATAACTTCTCCCGTTTCAATCGGTTCGCGGGCATAGATACCGTAACCGGAAAGGGATTGCCCCTTCATGCGGTATTTTTTTTGGCGGCGCCGATAGCGGGCCATTCCTTCATCGATGATTTTACGCAGGAAACCTGCCTGGCCGATACCGTCGATTTTGAGTATGTAATCGGCAGACCCTTCGTACCCGTCCTGGTAAAAAACGGAGCAGGTAAAATTGATTTCGAGAAAATAAATTTCCTGCCGGGTGTTGACGCGGAAATCAAGCCGCGCGTATCCGACGCCACCAAAACCACGAAAGATTTTTTCGGCAGCCACTTTCAGTTTCTGCTCCAGCACGGGATCCTGGCAGGGGATATTGGCTTCGGGATGAAGCTCCGAAGTTTTCAGGGAATAAGTTTTGAAAGCGAAACCCTGCGGGAAAATATATTCGATCGGTTTAAAGACAGTACAGGTTTTCGGAAGGTCCGCGTTGGCAACCAGCATGACAGTCATTTCCCTGCCATCAATATATTCCTCCACGAGGAGCGGACTATAATCATCAAAGATTTCCTGGCATTTGGCCACCAGTTCATCCTCGTTATGGACGAGCGAATGCTGATCCACGCCCAGGCTGTCCCCTGCCCCGTGTGGCTTGACAAACAGGGGATAGCGGAGGTGCCGGCAATCGGATACGACCGCCTCCAGGTTTTCCACCAGGGCAAATGCAGGCGTTGGGATGCCTTCTGCAAACGCCACATACTTCATCAGCTCCTTAGGAGGATCATAGATCCGTGAAGTGGGGCCGGTAAATGGGAGATTCAGCTGTTCCAGGCAATGGATCACATCGATGCCGGGCGTAGGCCATTCCGGGTAACCCTCGCAAAGGTTGACATAGATATCGTAGCCCTTTTTCGAAAGCTCCCTGAGTTGCTTATAGGTCGTTAGCTTATTGAGCAAGACATGATCGAACGATGCTTCGGGCCAGAGATGATGCAATTGCCTGACCGGATCATAATTTTTATAATCCACATCTGAAGTGGTGTAGTCGGGCTGAAGGACACAAATGCGCATCATCGGTTGAGTTACGGTAACCCGGGCGATCAGGATAGAGGATTTTGTCGAAGGAGTGCGTCCCGGATGATTTCCGCCACCAGTTGGGCAAAGGTACATCCGCCCAGACGCAATATGGCACCGATGGATGTATAATCTTCATCCTCACTCAGTCCACATTGCGCATTGACTTCGAGGACATAGAGTTGTCCCGTGGCGCGGTCCATCCGGAGATCCACGCGGGTGTAGCCATGACCTTGGACGCTGCAATAGGCATCCCAACTGACCTGGCGGATCTTTTCCCGGATGGCAGGGTCCGGCAGTGCATATTCATAAAAGCTGGCGCCTCCGGGCATCGGACTTTCCTTTTCATACATTTCCCATAGCCGGTCAAAAGACAGGAACTTCTCTTTGTCCGGGACAGACGGATGGAAGACACGTTCTACCGGTGTATAGATCCGGGCTTCCTCCGGGCGATTATGAGAACCCGATATCAGGGTGGTAAATTCGGGTCCGTCAATGAATGCTTCCACAATCAGGCCGTCGGCCGTCAGGTTCCAACCCCGGTAACCGGAGAAGAGTTCTTGGACGACGAGTTGCAATTCCTCCTGCGTGCTGACCACGTTTTTCGTTCCGATACCCATGCTGCCTCCGGACACGGCCGGTTTGATGATCATGGGCGATCCGAGGTCACCAAAATAATCGACATGATCCAGTTCCGGATCAAAGATGGTCTTCCACCGGGCAGTCGGGACGCCAAACCGCTCAAACGCCCTCTTCATCGGGATCTTAGAGGTCGTGACCTGGTAGAAGTATTCGTCTGAACCGGTGTAGGTCAATCCGAGTTGGTCCATATACCGGATCACCGAGATACCCGGCGCGTCATTTACTTCATCGCCATCGCACAGATTAAAGATCACGGGTTGCAGGCCGCTTTTTATGTGATCCGCTTTGATTCGGTCCAGGATGTGATGGTAATTATCGAGTCGAACAGGTTGCCATTGCCAGGGCAGACCTAATTGGGCGAAAGCGTTATCATATTCAGCTATGCTTTGGGAAAAGTCATAGTAATAATCAATGTTTTCATCCTTTTGAGGGAGTTGGGGAGCCAGCACCCATACTTTGATCGGGGGTTTCGTTTGCAGGAAGGAATGAAGGGAGGTAGCCGGCATACGTCAGTTTCAGCGGAAAGATACTATTAAGACCGCTTTTCCCTTTTACCTTTTCACTTTTAGTTTAAGGGTAAACGTGATTTCCCCTTCCTGGTAAGCTTTATAATTGGTATGCCAGTAGTTGTTGAGGATGTAAAGAAACAAAGGCGAAGTCGGCTGAGGTTGACGTTTCCATTCCTTGGCGCCTTTTTCCTTGTTTTCATCGATGGGCTGCCCTAATTCGAACAGCGAAACATCCGGGGACTCCAGCAAATACTGCCTGCGTCCATCGGTGAGTCTTATGGCGTGAGGGGTGCAAAGGAATTCCCGGTTAGAGCCGGTCAGTTGATCCCGCGGGTATTGAAGAAAATACGCGCCATCACCATATTCCAATGATTCATGGTGGATAGGAAGGCAGAGGTGCAGGGATTCCTTGTTGGTATTCTTCCGTTTGTTCAGGATATACCGGATTTCCAGGGTTCGCTTGTCCCTGTCCAGGGAATAAGTGGTGATGATAGAAGGAAAATAGTCCTGGGTGCTATGCACGACGATTACTTTTTGGTGAGGGTCATCCGAAAGCGTTTCGACGTGGGTCGTCCTCGGCGTGGTAAGGGTCGGGTGGTTGGTGCCTTCCACGTAGATCAACTGGAATGGAGCAAAGCGGCTCGTGTCAAAGGGGATCTCGCCACCGCCCAGCCGGATGAATCGAAGTCCACCGGTCAGGGAGTCGGCCTCCAGGTCCAGGATCGGTTCAAACGCATTCGCATTGGTTACTTCTCCGGGGGATTCCGGATAGCCGAAGTAATTGACTATGCGATTGTACTGCACCTGGGCGCTGTCCAGGAATTCCTTTTTGATGCGCCATTGCTCCGTGCTGAAGGGTATATCCGGATCGGAAATGCTGCACCATGCGCCCCACGTGTGTTCATGCCACATGACCAGGTTGCGATGGAGGGGATACCAATCGGCGAAATCATGCTTATGATATAGCTTCGCCCAATCTTCCAGGGCGATCGTCTTCAGAGCCAGTTCGCGCGCCTGGTTTTCTTCCCGAGCAGTGGAATAAGCCCCGTCTTCCCAGTAGGGGCTGATCTCGCCACCGTTGATCACCGGGATTTGGTCCCGGTAGAGTTCCACAAACTTTGGAAAGAGGCTGTCGATACTGCTGATGACCAATGCAGGAGAAACAAACCGGTCATTCCAGTGGTCGACGAATCTGTCCAGCAAGGTATCTACGGGTCCATTGTCCGCATTTTTGGTATAGCGCAGCTGAACGATATCGAACGGATATCGCGTGTCGGTAAGTTCCTGGACATACCGGGACAATTTCTGCTCCCATTTAAACTGTTTTTCATTGTCCTGGATATTGTGGAAATAGGAGTAGCCTTTGCCGGCAGTCCAGACGAGCACGGAGTCTTTGCTGTCGTTTCCGGATTTCCAGAAATACATTTTATCGCCTGTTTCCCGGATGACCCCGCCGACACGGTCCCCCCGGTCGGGCAAAGACTCAATGTAGTTTGGACCCAGGGACAGGTAGGGTATATGCTGATCGGTATAGCTCTTCAATCCCCAGTAACTGATGCCGGGGATATCCGTGATCATGGCATTCCGGACCCGGATATCCCACATCTTTTCCAGTTTCCGCGCGTATTCTGTCATCCACTGCAATTCTTCAGGTTGGGCAAGGCCCGTGAGCACGTTCGCATAATTGGCGGACAGCACGATGTTTCCTTGCCGGACCAGGCGTATCAATTTTTCTTTTTCCGACCGGAGGGCTGATTGCATGAAATTTTCCACGGCCCACAGGGATTCGATGTGCCAATAGACCTGTCTGCCTCGCTTGCCGGCCGCCTCGATCCAGCGTATGGCGCTGCGGATATTGGCAGACTGGATCCGGGCGACTTCGGTCTGCACGTGCGAATAACCGATATCATTATGGCTGTGATGGATGATATGAAAAGTGAATGAACGCACCGGGGAAAGGGAAACCGTGCGCGTATCGATCACTGTCCCGTTGACCGTGCAGGTAATCGTATCCTTGCCTTCAAACAAATCCGGGTACAGCGGAATGGAGAAAGTCTGGTATCCATGTTGAAGCCGTTGGGCGATATGACCAAACCGCGATTGGATGAGGAGTGCCGTACTGTCCGGCCATGGCGCGTCGAGGCTGAAATTGACCTGTCTTTTATGGCTGTCCCGAAGGACGAGGGATGTTGGAAAAACATTCATTTTCCAGCCTTCCCGGTACATGAAGACCATCAGCCAGTCGCGGCTATGATGATCACGCCCGATGATCCTGAACACGGGTTTGCCAACAGGAGGATGCGCAAACGTAATCGTCAGGAAGCCAAAAGCATCGCGATTGATATCCTGCTCGATGCTTTGAAAAAGAAACGTCCCGCCAGATCCGCTCAGCGAACCCTGGATCACAGCACCCACCGGCATATTGGGAACGGTATGGAAGACAAATAGCAATTGGTTGTTGCCATACACCTCAAAATCCCTTTCCCCAGAACTCGTTCCGGTACTATGGCCGATCAGGAAACGGTAGGTAAAAGGCCCGGCGGCCGAAGGGGCTTCATCGGCTTCAAACGCAATGGGGGAGGTGCCGTTGGTACGGGTCAACAGGGACTGATCGGCAAATTCCCGGTAGGGGGAGAAATAGGTCAGTACTTCACCGGAGATGCGTGTTGAAAACTGGCCTGTTTGAACCTGCGCCCCTACGGGCATGCAGTGAATAACGAGCAGGCTGGTCCAGAGCCAATGCCGGGTAGCCAGGGGACGGGCCGGTAGCGGTAAAGGAAGCTTTGGAGGCATCAGGAGGGGAATCGTTGTACGCTAAAAGTAAAGAAAATGGTCTTGGCAAGGTTTGAAAGTCAGGGCATCGCATTCAATGGATTTCTTTTTAGCGAGCAGG
>CAZTXO010000072.1:9867-15103 GCA_964617515.1 uncultured Saprospiraceae bacterium
CGCCCCGGTGTTTTCAGCCAGATGGGAAGAGCGAAGCGCATCCCGGGTTTTGCTGAAACGCAGGGGATGGGGGTGAAAGGCGATAGCAACCATCCGCAGCCAAAGGGTGCAAGGGTGCATTCCCGCGTCTGTTTAGGATGTTTTGAAATGCCTGGAGAAGGAAAATTATTTTTTTACCAACCGGGTCACCCGGTTGATCCGATCCTTGGGGAATACATAGATGAGAAACATGAGGCCGAACAGCACAAGGCTAGCCTCAATGCTGATAAAGGAAAGGATGAAAATGGCAGCTGAAATAACAGAAGCAAAAATCCAGAACCATGTCGCACCCTTCAGGGTGTCGTCGGACGGATGCTCTGCCAGTCCTTTCCTGTATGCGTAGACCCAAAGCGAGGTCATGGCAAGACCCATCAGAAAAAAGTTGCCGGCATAGAGGGAGGCAGCTGTCTTTTGTTCCGGCGTGCCCATGTATTGGGAAATAAGCGCTGTGGCAAAGGGGGTAAAGGATACAATCAGGAGTTTGAAGCCATTTAACAATAGCAAGGTGTCGTTTTTCCTGCGGATCATCTCGAACATATAATGATGATTGACCCAGCAGACCAGTAAGGTGAAAAATCCGATCAGGAAGGCCACATGGGCATGCCAGTGAGCCAGCAGGGCATGGTACAGGGAGGTGTGTCCTTCTACTTCCGGTACGTGAATTTCCAATACGAGGAGCGTCGCTGCGATGGCAAATACACCATCGCTGAAAGCTTCGAGGCGGGAAGTGCCTTCGGAGGTGTGATTGATTGCCATTGTGTCCTGATTCGGCTTGTTGAATTAATGGCGTTTATGGGCTTCCATATCGATTTCGATCAATTGACCCTGGAGGGCGAGTCCTTTCACTTCCAGCCAGGTTCCGGTTGGAAATTGTTTTTTATAGATGGAATTGCGGTAACCTGAGACATGGATGAAATCCTGCATATTGGTGGTATAAATATTTTCTACCACTACATCGTCAAACGTGTAGCCATAGTGTTGAAGGATTTTTTCCAGGTCACGATAACAATTTTTCATTTGCTGTTCCATATTTCCTGGGGCGACGATGACCCCCTGATCATCCATACTGACCGCCCCGGAAATTTTCAGGTCGTCCCCGATCCTGACGGCATGGGAGTAACCATATTGCTTTTCAAGAGCGGGACGCAACAGGAAATAATCGGCTGTATCCGGGTGAGCCGCCGTGGCTGAAGCTGCGCTTTCTGTGGGTTGGGTTTTATTGGACTGACAACTATAGAGGAGCAAAAACCCCAAAAGAAGCAGGCAGGTAAAAGGAAAATGTTTTGACATTGTGTTAGGGTTGACTAAGTGCCGCAAAAGGTAAAAAGATTTACCGGAACAGTCGTTTGGTTTTTACCTTCGCTCAAACCCAAACCAGGATGCAGTATTTTGTTGATCAGCGCTCTATCGTCCGGCGGATCTGGGGTAAGAGTGATACCATCCTATTCATTTTCGCCGGGGCAGCTGCAGAGTTTGCGCTCAATAAAGCCGTGGACTGGCTCTACTTTACTGGAAGGTTGCCGGCCGATCCGATCGGAAGGCTTTTCTCTACCGTACGCTATGCAGGCCGAATCGTTTTCTCGCCGCTGGAAGAGGCCAATAAGGCAATTGAAACCATGCGGCTGATTCATCTGAGTGTCGAGCAAAACAGGGGTGCCGCCATCCCGGACTGGGCTTACCGGGATGTCCTGTTTATGCTCATTCATTACTCCATAGCGGCCTTCGAACTCCTGGAGCGGAAACTGAGTGAGGCGGAAAAAGAAGAAGTGTTCCAGGTTTTTTACCGGGTCGGTGCCGGGATGGGCTTGCAGGATTTGCCAGCATCCTACCAGGCATGGCTTCCAGTCCGGGAGGCGCACCTGGATATGGATCTGGCGCAGAGTGATTACACCATCGATCTCTTCAACCAATATAAAAAACACCTCGGGCCGATGCGGTACCGTGTGCTTGTCGAGGCTCAAATACTGGTTGTACCCGAACGCGTAAGGTCATTACTGCATTTCCGTTCTTTTTCCGTACTGGGTCCCCTGGTTCCTTTCTATACATTCAGCAGGCGATTTCACTTGGACAACGTGGCAAAATCCATTTTACTCCCTGCTGCCTATCGTGAGCAAATCAGGCAATTGGACGTCCATCCGGATTGACGTCCGCACGATGATAGCGTTACCTGTTCGAAAGGGTTTCCGGAAATTTTTTCTTCAGAAGCCGAAAGGCCAGAATGACCATCCATACTAAAAACAGGCCTATGTTGATTCTTTCCCATATCCCGATCAGGGAAGGTTCTGCACGAGCTACTTTGGGCGCTTCCAGGAACGTAAGTGCACCAAAGACAAGCATAAACACAAACGTCACAACAGAGAAGAGCCGGAATGGCTTGTCCAATGCCCGGGCGGTGAAATACAGGGTCACGAAATAGATCAGTTGTGTAAGGGAACCTAAAACAATATGCATGGTATCGCTGCCCGTCGAACCACCCGCAGCCAGGATTTCACGCATATGCATCGGGGCAAAGGGCCATAGAATGCCCAGACTCCCATAGGCAAACATGAGCCACCCGGCGATGGTCAGCCGCCGGTTATCACCCGCCGACAGGAGGATGCCTGCACTGAAAGCAATCACCAGGAGTGTGTAGGGTGAGCAGACCAATGTCCATAACATACGGGTCGGGGCATCCACCGCGGACAGTTCGCTGACCACCTGGGTGATCACATTATACCCAGGCCAGGCAAAAGGTACCAGGACATTGATCAGTGCGTACAGCAAGGAAGACAATATGCCGCACCAGAGCAATGCCTGGCGTAATGGCTCATACCGGGATGGATAGAGTGGGAGAGCCGCCAACGCGCCGGCAAGAACCGGCAATCCCCACATCGCATGCAACCAATGGAATTCCTGAAGGATGAGGATTTCCACATAAAACCAAATTAGCAATCCGTACATGGCGAGGCTGGCCAGGATCCAGTCATTTGGCGATCGCCGCAGAACTGAGACAAAGGCGAAACAGTTGAGGACGCCAAGGGCTAAAAGTATTACACCCGGAAGTAAAAAATCCGGGAAAATACCATGCATCAGGTCAACGGGCATTTTCATTAACCGCCCGTCAGGTTCCAGGGTAAGTAATATCCCGCCGGCCAAACCGCCGAGACCTTCATACAGTAAGACGGTAAGGAGCAAAATGCGTTGCCATGTAGATTGCGTCCCATGTTGTGCGCCAACATGGAAAACCATGGCATTGGGGGTAATGGCTTTCATGGCTTACGGTTTTTCAACCAGGAATAGTACGCGGTTTTCCGGCCAAAAACCATGAGGAAAATCAGTGCTGAAGGCAATCTGCGGCATTGGGAAAAGGATATGCACAAAGGGTCCTCAGGGCTGGCAAACTGCTGTTACACTCGTTTGCTCCGATGGATACGGTCCAGTGTCTCTGCTACGATAAAGGATACGGCGCTCGGAGGGAAGGGAGAAACACTGCTCACATTGATTTCACATAAGGTGTATTTGCCAACGGCATCCGGGCTGTTGCTTTGATGAATGAAAAAGTCCGCATCCCAGAGGACAGGAAGATTCTCCGTCCGGATGGAAAGGATTTTTTGTAAGTGGGGCACCCATAACGCTTCCATCGTCCTTTTTAAATCAAGGAAGAGTCCACATTGCTCCGTAAAATAGTATCGCTGGCTTGGCGGTGGCGGGTCACTCCCAGGTATTTTGTTTTCATACAGGGCATTGATTTCCTGGTAACCAAATCCGGCAATTTTATCCGCACTCAGGTAGCAGCG
Source organism: uncultured Saprospiraceae bacterium (assembly GCA_964617515.1). Taxonomy (GTDB): domain Bacteria; phylum Bacteroidota; class Bacteroidia; order Chitinophagales; family Saprospiraceae; genus Opimibacter. Next base: position 13,683 of record CAZTXO010000072.1, read on the forward strand.
AATCATTCCGTTGGCGTGATGCGGGTTCCATTCCTGTTGGATGAGCATGCCATCCTGGGTAAAATACGGTTCAAAAAACTCAAAAAAGTTCCGGTAGGAATAAGGTTGGAGAGTTGCCCCCTGTTTGGCATGCAGGACCCGGAGATTCCCGGGTTCCTCCGCGATCATCACCTTGTATACCCCGTTGCCCCCGTTGCCCCTGTATTGTTTGAGTACGACAGTTCCCTGCTCTTCGATGGCAGGGATAAATCGTTTTTGAAAATCATCGAAACTGGTGTACAAATCCACCCGGCCGCTCCAGCTCATTTCTGTTGTTTTGGTCAGTACATCCTTCGTTCCCATCTTCAGGATGATTTCCGGGTGTGCAGACACCAAAACGCCCTGCTCAGATGCCCGGGCGAGAAGGGCATCCAGCTTTTTTCTGTCATTGCCCTGTTCAATCGGATTGACCCACACGAGGACAGCATCAAATGTCAGGAGCGTAGGAAGAAGTGATGCCGATTGGGAATCATGGTATAAGACGGATTTGACCTGGCAACCATCGGTGCGAAAGGCTTCGGCGAGGGGTTTGTATCGGTCTTCCGTCAAGGCGTCCCTGCCGGAATGGGGTTCGCCGTATACGAGAAAGGCAACCTGGTAGGCGTTTTCCATCAGTATTGATTTTCGTTTAACCGGCAGGAATGTTCCGCGGTATACATTATACAACGATGTAGTTCAGGTTGAAGCGGCGTCCGGGAAAGTCCTGGTCAGGACAATCTCCGGATCGCCTGCCAGGAGGTTGACCAGGGAATGGAGAATTTCCTGGTCGTCTTCCACGATAGCCACGCGGATCATGCTCATCGCCGATTTTTCATCAAAGGGTTTTACAGGTGGGTGAGGTATTCAACCGAAGATAACAAATTTTATGCGCCTCTTTACCACAGCAACAGGACCGCTACAGGTATTTTACGGCATGATCCATCGCGCATTTGGTTGAAAAATTCGATCCGATAATTCAAAACGCGTATATAATTAGCCCCTATCTTTCCGGTACTATTCTGAAACACATTCAATCCACACATAATGGAAGAGAAAACAACTTTGTCTGCCACCACCAAGTCCAACGGGGAAGCAAAATGTCCCTTCACCGGTGGTGTGCCTAAATATGTGGCTGGCGGCGGTACCCGTAACCGCGATTGGTGGCCCCATCAGCTCAACCTGCATATCCTTCGTCAGCATGCCTCACTGTCTGACCCGATGGGCGAAAAATTTACGTATGCGGAGGAGTTCAAAAAACTCGATCTGCGGGCAGTTAAAAAGGATCTATTTGACCTGATGACCGACTCCCAGGACTGGTGGCCGGCCGATTACGGTCATTATGGACCATTTTTTATCCGGATGGCCTGGCATAGCGCCGGCACCTACCGCGTCTCGGATGGCCG
>CAZTXO010000073.1:0-12668 GCA_964617515.1 uncultured Saprospiraceae bacterium
TCTCTACATACGTAGAGACCGTGACAGGCGGCCTATGGCAGTTTGTTGAGCATATTTTTATCCGAACGGATCAAAGCCTCAAAATAACTGGCATGACCACGTTTCAAATTTCGCTCCCGGATGATCATATCGCGTTTAGAAGGAAGTTCTTCGACATAGACGAGTTTCCAGGGGACTCGGGAGGAAGTATAGGTGGATAGGCCGAGATTATGTTGTTCAAGACGCTGGAGGGGGTTTTCAGAGGACCCCTTATAGTAAACGCCATCTTTCAGGCTTTGAATAATATAGACGTAATAGGCCATGAAAAAAAAGAGGCTGCCCCGGTGTTGAGACAGCCTCAAAAATGGTAGAACTCTTCGAAAAGAGACTTTTTGCGGACCGGACGGGACTCGAACCCGCGACCTCCGCCGTGACAGGGCGGCATTCTAACCAACTGAACTACCGATCCGGCTGATTTTCAAAAAGAGAGGGCAAAGCTAAGAAAACTTTCATTTCAGCACCCCCTTTTGTCAAATTCCTCCCATTCCTCCCGGCTATGTGCTTAATATTGCGGACATTATCCGCCATGAGGCTTTTGCTACTCCTTATTTGCGCTTCGGCTGTCGCCTGCCATACTGCCAAATCTGCCATGAAACAAGCTGATCAGAATCTCTACCAGTATGCGGTGGACATCGCCCACCGCTATATCATTACGGATGGTCACGTTGACCTCCCGTATCGCCTCAAGGCACGCAACTTCAGGCTCGAACGCGAATACATGGGCATTCCGGTGGAGACGACCGAAGGTGATTTTGATTATGTACGGGCCAGGCAGGGCGGTTTATCAGCACCATTTATGGCCATTTATGTGCCCTCTGCGTACCAAAGCGATCTCGCAGAGGCCCGCCTGTTTGCGGATTCGATCATCGATATGGTGGAAGGGATTATCCGCGAACTCCCGGATAAGTTCGCCTATGGGTATACACCGTCCATGATTGATTCCAATTTTCAGCAAGGACTCATCTCGCTCCCGATGGGCCTGGAAAACGGCGCCCCGATCGAAGCGCTCGAAGACCTCGATCATTTTTACCGCCGGGGTATCCGGTATGTCACCCTGACCCATGCGACGGACAATCATATCTGTGACAGTTCGTATGACACCACGCGCACCTGGGGCGGACTGAGTCCGTTTGGAAAAGCGCTCATCCGGCGCATGAATGACACCGGGATGATCATCGATGTCTCTCACATCTCAGACAGTGCTTTCTACCAGGTCATGCGGCTTTCAAAAGCGCCTGTACTGGCCACCCACTCGTCCTGCCGCCGGTTTACGCCGGGTTGGGAAAGGAATATGAGCGATGATATGATCCGCCTGCTCGCGGAAAGAGGCGGGGTCATCCAGATCAATTTTGGTTCGACCTTCCTGGATGCCGCGATTGCCAGTAACCGGGAAAATTACCGGGCAGAACTCTTAAAACGCCTGGAGGAAGCCAATGTTAAGGAGCATGATCCGGAGGCGAAAGCCATCATTGAAAAATTCAAAGCGGATTATCCGGCCCTCTATGCGGACGTACAGCGGGTGGCGGATCATATCGATCACGTGCGGGATATCGCGGGCATCGATTATGTAGGCTTGGGATCCGATTTCGACGGCGTCGGCGATAGTCTTCCGGTCGGACTCAAGGACGTAAGCATGTATCCTAACCTCATCCACGAATTGCTCCGGCGGGGCTATACGGAAGACGAAATCGCCAGGATCCTGTATCAAAATGTCTGGCGGGTCTGGCATCAGGTCAATGAAATCGCGGCCTCCAAATGAAGGAGGAGGCCCCTGTGATGGCTACCACCACGACACGCGACTGGAAAGGTTGGCTGGTTTTTACCGTGTTGGCTTTTGTCTGGGGCGGTTCGTTCATCCTGATTAAAAAAGGCCTCGTCCATTTCTCACCGGTAGAGGTCGGATCCTTACGCGTGTTCATCAGCGCAGTGGCCTTCGCCGCGATTTACCTGGTCTCCAGGGTCCGCTACCCGAAGGAAAAAACACCGGTGATTATCCTGACGGTGTTTTTGGGCAATGGGTTGCCCGCCGTCCTCTTTGCCCTCGCGGAAACCCGGCTGGGCAGTGCCGTGAGCGGGGTTTTAAACAGCCTCTCTCCCATCTTCGCCCTGTTGCTCGCTATTTTCATCTTTCAGGAAAAATTCAAACCACACTATATTTTCGGATTACTGCTCGGCTGCATGGGTATCGCCCTGCTGATGCTCGGTGAGAAAGACTGGCATGTCAGCGCCTATGTGTTTTACATCGTCCTGGCAACCTTTTGCTATGGCATGTCAGCCAACCTGGTGAAAAAATTCGGTCAGGATGTCCATCCGCTGGCCTTTACCGCTGTCGGGTTCGTTGCCATCGGGACGGTCGCGGCCATCCTGCTGCTGGCAAACGGGACTTTTTCAAAAATGACGCATAGCCTGGTTTGGAAAGAATCGCTCTTCGCCTTGCTGGGCCTCGCCCTGGTCTGCACGGTTTTTGCCAATATCCTTTTCTACTGGCTCATCCAGCGGACAAATGCGATATTCAGTTCGGCCATCGCCTACGCGATCCCCTGCATGGCCCTGGTTTGGGGCGGACTGGACGGGGAAGCCATCACCTGGTTCCAGATTGCGGGGTTTCTTTTCATTATCTCGGCCGTCTATACGTTGCGCAAACACTGATTCTCTACCTATCCCGCTATCGCTCATGCTGCAACAACATCCCGGTCTGTATTACGCCCCCAGCGGCAAACACCGCTATGGTATGTTTTGTACGGAAGATATCCAGCCGGACAGCATCATTGAACTCTGTCCGGTCATCATCATTCCCGGCCAGCAGGCCCGGCAGATTGTTCGTGAGCACATTCTCTATGAGTACTATTTTGAATGGAAAAAGGACAGCATTGCGCTGGCCCTGGGATACGGATCCCTCTACAACCATTCCCCGAAACCCAATGCCTTTTTTGATGTCGATTATCGAAACGAATTGATCGTGTTTACAGCGACCCAATTCATTCCGGCCGGGCAGGAGATCCTGGTGGATTATCACGCCGGCAACCCGGACCAGGAGGTTTGGTTTGACGTCCGGGAAGATTAACTTTTACCGGTGGCTTTGCCTTTCCGGAAGGCGGTGAGGTCGACCGCGTAGAGGATTCGTTTCTTCCAGTAAGCGCTTTCATACACGTTTTCCCGGATCACACCCAGTTGGTTGGTGCTGTGGATGATGACCAGTTCATCCGCGGTATTTTTCTCAATGATACCGACATGATGCACTTTGCCCCGGTCGCCAAAAAATACCAGGTCACCCGGAATGGCCTTGCGCACCGGGATATGGGGGGCGGCTTTGGCCATCAGGCTGGACGAACGGGGCAGGTCTAACTGGTTTTCCCGGGCTGCCGTATACACCAGACCGGAGCAGTCGAATCCTTTTTTGGCATCCGTACCGCCATACCGGTATGGTGCGCCGATGTAATCACGGGCCGATTCCATGACAGACTTTTTCCAGGCATTGGCTTTTCCGGCCGGCGAATGGCGATAGGCCTCTTTCGCTTCCGCCGTATACGTCTCCCGTTTTTCCTTGTCATACACCGCTACGCGCACATTGGCGCAGCCTGTCCACAAGAGGCTTAGGCAAAAGAGGACGAACAGACGGAAAAGGGTCATTTAATATTAAAAAAATAATTAATATGACAAAGGTAGGTTTTTACAGGCTAAAGGAGTCCCGGTCCTGCAGGAAACGGTATTGATTGCGGAATTCCTCCAAAGCACTCCGGTCCAGGGTGACTTTACCCAGGCTTTCCTGGTGATCCGGAAGGGACCCGATATCCTGTCCATTCATGTCGATGACGCAGCTGTGACCGGGATAGACGAGTTGATTCCCATCCGTACCCACCCGGTTGACGGCGACGACATAGCATTGGTTTTCGATGGCGCGTGCCCGGAGCAGGGCGTCCCAGTGGTGGATCCGGGCCGCGGGCCAGTTGGCTACCACGAGCAACACATCATAATCATTGCGATACCGGCACCAGACAGGGAAGCGAAGATCATAACAAATGATCGGCATGATGCGCCATTCATTAACGCGGAAGATGGTGCGCTGATTACCCCGCTCGTAGTACCGGTCTTCTTTCCCATAGGAAAAAAGGTGACGTTTGTCATAAACATTGGTTTCACCATCGGGGCTAACCGCATAAAACCGGTTGTAATAATACCGCTCGCTGCAAACAGGGAGGCTGCCGGCTATATGCATCCGGCCGGCGGCTGCTTTTTCCGTCATCCACTGGAGGGCAGGCCCCGGATGCGTTTCAGCCAACCGGGTATCCATGGTAAAACCGGTCGGCCACATTTCAGGAAGGACCATCAGGTCATACCCTGCCAGATCCTTCAGCCAATGATCCAGCTTGACCATGTTGACTTCGGGTTTTTCCCAGGCTATGTCATACTGGGCCAGGCCGATGGTAAGGTTCGGGGACATGGGTCAAAAATAAAAAAGCATCCCGGAGGATGCTTTTGATGACTTGATTGGACTTTAGACGCTTACTTCTTAGGAGCCTTTCCGGCGTCTTTGGCCGGAGCGGCAGCCTTTGCCGGAGCTGCTCCCTTCGCAGCCGGTGTGGCAGCGGCAGCGGGTGTGGCAGCGGGCGTGGCAGCGGCAGCAGTGGTTTCGGCTTCACCGGTACGAAGTGCCCTCGGTACTTCGATCGAAGCTACCGGGATATTCTCATTGTTGAGAATTTCCACGCCTTCGGCTTCTTTCAGGTCCTTGATCCGCAGGGTCTGGCCGAGTTCCATGGGCGTGGTATCGAGCACCATCTTGTCAATGAGGTATTGCGGGGTGGTGTGGATGGTGACTTTGCGCATCTTCTTGATGAGCTTGCCACCCGATTTGAGGCCAACCGCGATACCTTCGAAACTGATCGGCACGTCAACCCGGACCGGGTGATCCTCGATCAGCCGGAGGAAGTCGATATGGATGATTTTTTCGGTGACCGGGTGGAAGGTAACATCCTTAAGGATGCACCGGTGCTGCTTCCCGTCCAACTGGATTTCGACGATCTTAAATTCGGGCGAATACACCAGCGCCCGCAGATCCAGCGGAGCCACGGTGAAATGCTGGATTTCATCCCCGCCATACAGGACGCAGGGGACACGGTCTTCTTTTCTGACGGCTTTGCTCGCGGTCTTACCCAGCTGGGTACGCGGGGTGGCGGTGAGCGATAGGACTTCCATAACCTTTATTCTTTAAGGGACGCAAAGGTATGGTTTTCAGGGGGAAGAAGGGAGGACTCCCCCAAATAATTTTGGCTGGGGGAAAACAGGAGGCAGATGTTATTTAATATTTCAAAATATTTAATATGTATTTTATTGAAAATATATCATATAAGCTTAATCTCCTAAAAATAACGCCGAGATCGACCGGTGCTCATGCGTATTGCGGATGGCATGGGCAAACAACTTGGCCGAGGACAAAACCTTGATCTTCGGAGAACTCCTCCGGAGTGGAATGGTATCCGTCACGATCAGTTCCGACAACTGTGAAGCTTCAATATTTTCAAAGGCTTTGCCAGACAATACCGGGTGTGTGCAGATCGCCTTCACATTGGCCGCCCCTTTCTGCATTAAAGCATCCGCGGCCTTGCACAGCGTGCCGGCCGTGTCGACCAGGTCATCGACCAGGATCACTTCCCGTCCCTGCACGTCGCCGATGACCGTCATGCCGGCCACTTCGTTGGCCCGGCGACGGTATTTATCACAGATGACCATGTCCGTCTGGAAGTGATTGGCATAGTTACGGGCCCGCTTCACCCCGCCCACATCCGGGGAGGCAAAGATCACCCGCTCCCGGTCCAGGCCTTCCAGGTAGGGCATGAAGATGGCGTTGCTCTTGAGGTGATCCAGCGGGATGTCAAAAAAACCCTGGATCTGGTCGGCATGCAGATCCATCGTCATGATCCGGTTGACGCCGGCAGCTTCCAGCAGGTTGGCAATGAGTTTGGCGGAAATCGGCACGCGCGGTTTATCCTTCCGGTCCTGGCGGGCATACCCGAAGTAGGGGATCACCGCCGTGATATAATCGGCAGAGGCGCGTTTGGCCGTGTCGATCAGCAGCAACAGCTCCATGAGATTATCGGTGGGCGCGGGCGTGGACTGGATAAAAAAAACATAGGACCCCCGCACGGATTCCTGGATCACCGGTTGCATTTCCCCGTCGCTGAATTTGAGCAATTCCCACTTGCCCAGGCTGTACCCGTAATAATCCGCGATTTTTTCTGCGAGGTAACCGGAATATTTTCCGCTGAAAAGTTTTACATCCACGCTCAGGTATCGTTTGTGTGCTGCAAAAGTAATTCATTTTTCGGCCAGCCTGTTTGGACGGGCTTTAGTACCTTTCATGACGATGCCCGGACGCTGTTGGTCTAAATTGACGAACTTCCGCTTCCAAGCCGATGTTCCTTTGATCAAAACCGGAACTGCTAACCTGTGATACCCCTATTCAGCATCAATTCCTGGTGGGACGGATTATCCGCTCCGCACCAGGTGTTTTGGTTTATCGCCATCGTCTTCAGCGTCCTGTTTTTTATCCAGTTTGTCCTGGTCCTGATCGGCTTCGAGACGCATGATGCCTCCGGGGCAGACGTGCATGGGGATCTGTCAGGGGCGGATCATGAGTTTTCCGCGTTATCCATCAAAAGTATCATTGCTTTTTTCACTTTTTTTGGTTGGGCGGGTGTCCTGGCGCTCCAACAGCAACTCGGCGTTTGGGTGGCCGTCACGGTGTCAACGGTGGCCGGTCTCGCGGCGATGTTTATCGTGGCCTACCTGATGTATAAATTTTCCCAACTGGAACAATCCGGGACGCTCAACCTCTATCACGCTCTGGACCAGGAAGGAGAAGTTTACCTGTCCATTCCCGGCCATCAGCAGGGCCAGGGAAAAATCCATCTCCAGATCGACGGCCGCCTGCGCGAACTCGATGCCGTCACGGACGGGGAGAGACTCAAAACGGGGAGCCGGATCAGGGTCACCGAAATCCTGGATGACCGGGTCATGAAAGTAGAAGCACTCGAAATAAAAACAGAGGATACACGTCCATCGCCTTTCGACACTGCCTGATGGGGCTGAAAGTGCTGTGGCGAAACTGCCCCTTAACTTGACGTCAAATTCAAAACTCAAAACCTAACCGCCAATGAGCTCAATCGTTGTCATTACCGCCGGACTGATCGGTCTTGCCTTTATTATGTTGTTATGGCTGATCTCCCGGTATAAGCGATGTCCTTCCGACAAAGTGCTGGTCATCTATGGAAAGACCGGTGCCGGCACCTCCTCCAAATGTCTTGCCGGCGGTGCCGCTTTCGTGTGGCCCGTGATCCAGGCGCATGATTTTCTCGATCTGACCCCGATCAGTATCGATGTGGATCTGCGGGGCGCGCTGTCGAGGCAAAATATCCGGGTCAATGTGCCGTCCCGTTTTACCGTGGCGGTCAGCAATGAACCGGGAGTGATGGAAATCGCCGCCGAGCGACTCTTGCGCAAATCCGCCGATGAGATACGCGAAACCGCCAAGGATATCATCTTCGGCCAGCTCCGCCTGTCCGTGGCCACGATGGATATCGAGGAGATCAACGCGGACCGTGACAAGTTCCTTTCCAATGTCAGTTCCAACGTCGGCAGTGAACTGCGCAAGATCGGTCTCATGCTGATCAACGTCAATGTCACGGACATCCAGGATGAAAGCGGCTATATCGAAGCGCTCGGTAAGGAAGCGGCTGCCAAAGCCATCAACGATGCCAAGCAAAGCGTGGCCGAAAAAAACCGGGACGGGAGTATTGGGGAGGCCAACGCGAACAAAGAGAAACGTATATCGGTCAGCGCGGCGGATGCCATTGCTAAGGTAGGGGAGGCCAGGGCCGAAGCCGAGTCGATCGAAGGGGAAAATACCGCCAAAGTCAGGATCGCTATGTCCAATGCCGAACGACGGCAAAAGGAAGCGGAAGCCCTGCGGATAGCGACAGCGGCCGAAAAGATCCAGTCCGCGAAATCCCTCCAGGATGCCTATCTCGCCGAAAAGGAAGCCGAAATCGCGCGCGCTTCCCGGGAGCGGGCTTCCCGGGAAGCCGATATCATCGTGCAATCCGAAATCGCGAAGCGTAAAATGGAAATCGATGCGGAAGCGGAAGCGGAGCGCACCCGCCGGATCGCCAAAGGCGATGCAGATGCCATTGTCATGCGAAAGGAAGCCGAAGCCCGGGGCTTGTATGAGATCCTCCAGAAACAGGCGGATGGCTTCGATGAAATCGTCAAAGCCGCAGGGGGCAATCCGCGTGACGCCGTACTCATGCTGATCGCCGACAAACTGCCCGACCTGGTGCGTACACAGGTGGAAGCGATCAAAAATATCAAGATCGACAAAGTCACCGTCTGGGAAGGGGGCAATCAGGAAGGCAACAACAATGCGACCGCCAATTTTATTTCGAGTATGTATAAAGCCGTTCCCCCGATGAACGAACTTTTCAATATGGCCGGAATGGATTTACCAAAATACCTGGGGACAAAGAAGGCTGAGGAAAACCAAAAAGACACTACCGACTGACCACTCACCACTCACCAATCACCAATGACAATTCACAACTGACAACTCACAACTCCCATCTGACAACTCCCATCTGACAACTCCCCTCCCACTCAAAACTTCAGGTGCTTCACCGTCTGCTTATTGTGTATGAGCTGGCGAAGGGAATCGATGCCGATGTCCAGGTGGCTTTCCGCATAAGTGGCGGTGACGGTCACATCACTGTGCGTGGTCTTTACCCCTTCCGGGACCATGGGCATATCGGACACGAGGAGCAGGGCGCCGGTCGGTATGCCGTTATGAAAACCGACACTGAATAAGGTTGCTGTCTCCATGTCGATAGCCAGTGCCCGGATCTTGTTGAGGTATTTTTTAAATTTCAGATCAAACTCCCAGACACGGCGGTTGGTCGTATACACCGTGCCTGTCCAGTAATCCTGGGCATAATCCCGGACGGTGGTGGAAATGGCTTTTTGGAGAGCAAAGGATGGAAGGGCCGGCACTTCGGTGGGAAAATAGTCATTGGATGTACCCTCGCCCCGGATGGCCGCGATCGGCAGGATGAGATCCCCGACCTTGTTTTTCTTTTGTTTGAGGCCACCGCATTTGCCCAGAAACAGGCAAGCCTTTGGCTTGATGGCCATGAGCAGGTCCATGATGGTCGCGGCGTTGGCACTGCCCATCCCGAAGTTGATGATGGTGATGTGTTCCGCGGAGGCGCACTGCATCGACAGTCCCTTCCCGTAGATGTCCACACCGAATTTATCGGCAAATACCTCCACGTAATGGGAGAAGTTGACCAGCAGGATGTACTTCTCAAACCGGTCCAGCGACATCCCGGTGTAGCGGGGCAGCCAGTTGTTGACGATATCAGCTTTTGTTTTCATGCTTCATCTCGTGGTAGACAGTGGAACGTACGGCATCATGCAGGCGGATCCCCATCTTCAGCAGCCGCTTGAGTGTATCCGGCTCCGCCTGGTCGATCCACCGGTCCATCTCTCCGCTGGAGGAGGCCCGGCTGACCTGGATTGCGTCGCGCACGGCGTAGAGCACGGCCGCGACGTGCTTACAGACCGGTCCGTGCTCAAAGGGGCAGGTGCATTGCCAGTGCGTGATGATATCATGGCCTTCGAGGAGTACCTCATAGGTCTCATTTCCTTCGATCGTAGCGGTCCATCCCTCCGCGGTTTCTTTGAGCGCCGATACCTGGTGGGCATCGAAATATTCTTTGCCACGTTCAGTGATCAGCACATGTACCTCTTCTTCGAACCGGTCGATATGGATGCTCATGGACGTACCAGCCTGGCCGCGCGGATTTCATCTCCCGCGGTGATGATCAACGTATACAGGCCCGAAGGCAAGGATTGGACATCCAGTTTGTCGGAGGTGGTGTGTCCCCGGAGGAGATGCCTGCCCTGGAGGTCAAGTATATCATAAGCCATACCATCCGCCGCCGCATCCCAGGCGATCGTGATATAATCCGTGGCAGGATTGGGGCGCAATTCGACCTGTGCCGTCTGTTTGGGCTGCGCGGCCACGGAGGAAGGAATAAGAAATGATTCAAAGTAGGCGACCGAACTGATGACAGAGGGAATGACGCAGGGGCCGTGATCCAGGCCATCGCCTTGGTTGATCGCATGGGCATCGACAGCACTCATAGCATTCATGGCTGAATCGGCGATGATCGCATTTTGAAACGGAACCTGCTTGTCACCGGTGCAATAGAAGAGGCGGGTCGGTGCTTCCGGTCTCCAGTTGAAAAGATCATTGTCCGCAAGAGCGATGTTGACAGAGTAGGTGGGATCGTTGCTCATCCGCTCTACCACGCTGTCCTGGAGCATGCGTTTGTTGATCGTGTCTCCGCTGACCGCCAATTGGGTGATGAGCGTCGCATTGAGCGTGCTGAGATTGATTTCACCATTTCTAAACCGGGCAATGCTCGAAGCAAAAGGTTCTTTGAAAAAAGCCGGTATGGAATCAAACAGGTTCCCGTAGGCTTCCTGGAGGCCCAGGGCAACATAGGCGATATAGGATGGAAAACCATATGAGTCATCGCTGAGGATTTTCGCTTTCATCACACCACTGATGCTGTAAGGTCCGGACATGTGGGTGGCGGCAGTCACCGGGTAGACGAACGACCAGTAATCTTCCAGGTATTTGTGCAGTGCGGCGGAAACATGCCCGCCCTGGGAATACCCCGCCAGGAAGAGATGTTCGACATCCCATTCAGGTTCGTGGGTTTCGAGATATTCGACGGTGGCATTGAGCATGTCAAAGGAAGCGGAGGCTTCAGATTCCGCGTGGATATAGGGATGGAATCCCCGCGCGTCCCCCAGCCCGAGAAAATCCGGCGCGGCGGTGATAAAACCTTTGGACGCATAGGCAAGAGCCACCTGGTATCCGCCCAGCAATTTTGAAGGAACATCCTCCGGGCCAGTCGTCGTACCATGAGCGTACACCACGATCGGTAACGCGGTACCGGCCGGTACTACCGGAAAGACCATCAGCCCGGAGGCGGTATCCGGCAGGCCATGTACATCTGGTGTCTTATAACGGACTTTGTAATACTCGACATCGTAGTCAACGGCCTGTCCAAACAGGAAAAACAACTCGAGCTTCGTCTTTTTCCCCAGGTACGTGAAATCCACGAGATAATCCTGGGCATGCACGGCAGTCCCGGCGACTGACAGGACCAGGGTGATCGCAAGTAAGGTGATTGTTCTTTTCATAGGGATGAAAGTACTGCTTCTTTGCTTAAATCATGCCCAAAGGGGCGCCCCGGTTGCAGGCTGGTTGGGCTACTATGGTAAACAAGCGGAGCGGAAACAATACATTTGTAAGAAGCTATTTTTCCTGCATGCATCATCTCGAACACATCGGTATTGCCGTCAAATCCCTGGAGGTCAGCGAACCCCTCTTTGATAAATTGCTGGGCACCGCCTCGTACAAGCGCGAGGTAGTGGAGGATCAACATGTGATCACTTCCTTTTACCGTGTGGGGGAAACCAAGATCGAATTATTGGAGTCAATCGCCCCGGATAGCCCCGTGGCGAGGTTTATTGAAAAGCGTGGTGAAGGCATGCATCATATCGCGTTCGAGGTCCAGGATATCCACCAGGAAATGGAACGGTTGAAAAGCGCGGGGTTTCAGTTATTGCAGGAAAAGCCGTCTGTCGGCGCGGATAACAAATGGGTGTGTTTCCTTCATCCCAAAACGACCAATGGGGTATTGATCGAAATCTGTCAATCCATTCCGGAAGGACACGCACACCGTCGTCATGAACTGGAGCTTTGACCATCTCGCCATTGCCTTTGGCGGCGCCTTCGTGGCCGGCATGATCAACGCCCTGGCCGGCAATGGCTCCATCATCACGCTCACCGTTCTCACGGAACTCATAGGTCTGCCCGGGGTCATCGCCAATGCCACCAACCGGGTAGGTGTTTTTCTCAATGCCGCTGGGGCCATGGCCGGTTTCCATGGCAAACGCGCCATGCGTTACCGGGACCATCTGCCGTATATCCTGCCGGTCGTCGCCGGGGCTATCGGGGGGATCTATGTGGCGACGATCGTGACCAGTCCCCAGTTTATGTGGGTGTTCCGCGGGCTGATGGTCCTGATGCTGATCGTCATCATCGTCAACCCGGAGCGGTGGCTCATCGCGCATGCGGAAAAAAGCCTGCTGCCGCGATGGATCGAATGGCCGGCGATGCTGGTGCTTGGCTTTTATGGCGGGTTCATCCAGATGGGCATGGGTGTCTTTTATCTTGCCGTACTGGTGCTGGCCGCGCGCCTGCCGCTGATCGAAAGCAATACGATCAAAGCGATTTCCGTCGGACTTTTTACGCTGATCGCTGTGATCATTTTCGGGTGGAAAGGCTTGATCGCCTGGCCGATCGGATGGGTGATGGGCGTAGCCCAGTTTGCCGGCGGCTGGATCGCCGCGCATTACGCCGCGAAAATACCGGGCGCCTCGAAGTGGGCCTATTACCTGCTGATCGTGGCCGTGAGTCTATCCCTGCTGAAATTGTTTGATGTGTTTTAATCCGCAGATTCCCATCTTCCCCATGTTTGGCGTCGGTCGTTTCGGCTACG
>CAZTXO010000073.1:12768-14855 GCA_964617515.1 uncultured Saprospiraceae bacterium
TTTTTCATCAATTTTTTAGCGATCGGTCATTGCGCGAAGCTGAAACGGCCTGTTCACTTAAGGCGGCTTTGGAAGGTAAATAAAAGGCTCGCAGTCTCGCTATCTCGCTATCTCGCTATCTCGCTCTCTGCTTATCGCCCACAACCCCGCAAACGTCAGCACCCCATTGACCGCCAGGATCAGGAACCCAAACGTCAGTCCGTTGAACCATGCCTTGGAATATACATTGAGTACATACGATAACAGGGGCGCGAGCAGGCAAATCAGCAGGGCGTAACGGTCCCGGAGCTTCCGGCGGGTGAGCATACCGAAGGCGAAAAGGCCCAGCAAGGGTCCATAGGTATAACCTGCGGCCCGGAATAATTCGTTGATCACGGATCCTTTGTTGATCAGCTGGAACAGCAGAATGATGATCGCAAAGACCACGGCAATGGAGAGGTGGATCCTTCCGCGGATCTTGGTTTTATAGACTTCATCCCGGTAGATTTCCTTTTTCTCGAAGCCTAAAAAATCCACGCAGACGGCGGTGGTGAGGGCGGTCAGCGTGCCATCCGCGCTGTTGTAAGCGGAGGCCACGAGCCCGATGATAAAGGCGATGCTGATGTACACCGGCAGGTGCTGCATGGCGAGCATCGGAAACAATTGATCCGCCTGGGCGGGGGCGTCGAGTTGCAGGTGCCCGAGATACATCCAGAGCAGGGCGCCAAGGGACAGGACGAGGAGATTGGTGATCACCAGGATCACGGAGAAGAAATACATGTTTTTCTGCGCGTCGCCGATGCTTTTGCAGCTCAGGTTCTTTTGCATCATGTCCTGGTCGAGGCCGGTCATGACGATGGTGATCAGGGCGCCGCTGAGAAATTGTTTGAAAAAATTGTTTTCATCCGCCCATCCGCCGTGAAAGAAAAATACCTTGCTGAGGCCTGCATCCCGCATGGCATCCGGCCAGTGCAGAAAGGGAATATCCAGCGCCTGCAGGATAGCCACGATGGTCAGAAGAACTGCCGCGAGCATGCAAAAAGTCTGCAACGTATCCGTAAACACGATCGTCCGGATCCCGCCTTTGAAGGTATAGACCCAGATGAGGGCAATCGCGATGGTGACGGTGACATAAAACGGTATGCCGTATGGGACACACAGTAGATGGTGAAGCACCGTGACGGCCAGGAACATGCGGAAAGCGGACCCGATGAGCCGGGACAGCATGAAAAAAGCCGAACCGGTGCGGTACGAAACCGGACCGAAGCGCATGTCCAGGTAGGTATAGATAGAGATCAGCCGGAGGCGGTAATACAACGGCATGAGCACCAGGGAGATGGTCATATACCCCAGGACATAACCGAGCACCACCTGCATGTAGGAAAAAGCCTGGTTGTGTCCGCCCGCACCGACCACGCCGGGGATGGAGATAAACGTGACACCGGACAGGCTGCTGCCGAGCATCCCGATGGCCACGAGCCACCAGGGTGATTTGTGCCGGTTGATGAAAAAATCTTCGGTAGTACTGTGGCGCGAGGTGATCCAGGCGATGAAGATGAGCAGGAGGAAATAACCGGCGACGATGGCCAGGATGGTGAGGGGCGAAATGGCGCCGGAGTGCATGATGCAAGATAGGAGGAAGGTGCCGGTTTCCCCGCGTTCTTCGTTTTCGGAAAGGGGAATAGCCGTAAAAAGAAGAAAAAAGATTTTTTTGAATAGTAAGAGGACGCTGTTTGGGTAATCTGTTGCTCGTGACCGCTTTACGGATAATGAAAAGCCATCAGGTAATAATTTCTGAAAGGGGCCTCAACGGGGAGTGTTAATTCACTTTGTTTTCAGGGCATTTCTTCTATTTTTGATGGGTTAACATGGATCCATAAGTGTCTCTCCCCTTGTGTATCCGGCTGTGAATCACCCTGCTGAAAAGTTATGGATCAGAACCTCAACGGAAAACCTGGGTACACGATGTACATTCTGGCTTCTCCTTCGTAACACCGCCTGGTTGACATGTCTTCGGCACTTGTGCCGCATGCCAACCCCGTCATGAACGCGTGCATCTGCACCGTGCAGACCTCCTTCGCACCACACATCATGAGAACCCACCAGAC
>CAZTXO010000074.1:0-14222 GCA_964617515.1 uncultured Saprospiraceae bacterium
ATCAAATCATTACGGTCATCGATACTACTGCGCCCATTTTGACTTGTGCGGTTGACATCACCATTGAATGTGATGAGTCTACGCTGCCGGATCATACAGGCCAGTCGACCGCAACCGATAATTGTGATCCAACACCTGAAGTGACCTATGTGGATGATACCTTCACCTTTGAGACATGTCCCCAGGAGTATGTCATCAACCGGGTCTGGACGGCCACGGATTCCTGCGGAAACAGCAGTCAATGCACCCAGGTCATTGTGATTGTGGATACCACACCTCCCGTGCTGACGTGTGCAAACGATGTGACGATCGAATGTACGGACAGCACCAGTCCGGATAACACCGGCGTATCCACGGCCACCGACAACTGTGATCCGGAGGTCCTGGTGGACTATAATGATGTGATCACGCCAGGAGCCTGTCCGCAGGAATACACGATCATCCGGACCTGGACGGCCAGCGATGCTTGTGGCAATACCTCTACCTGCGACCAAATCATCTTTGTGGATGACAGTACGCCGCCGAGCATCACCTGTCCATTCAATGTGACGGTACAATGTGCCAACCAGGTGCCCCCGGTCAATACGCAGGGTGTCACGGCGAGTGACAATTGCGGAATGCCCACGGTCACCTTCGTCAGCGATGTGACGGTCAACCAGACCTGTGTCAACCGGTATACCCTGAATCGAACCTACCGGGCTACGGATGAATGCGGTAATTCGGCTACCTGTCAACAGGTCATCACGGTGTTTGACAATACCGCACCCTCGATTACGTGTCCGTTTAACGTGACGGTGCAATGTGCTAACCAGGTGCCGCCGGTCAATATACAGAGCGTTACAGCCAGTGATAACTGCAGTGGCGTACCGGTCATTACCCATGTCAGTGATGTGACGATCAACCAGACATGTGTTAACCGGTATACCCTTCAGCGGACTTACCGGGCCACGGATGAATGCGGTAATTCCGCTACCTGTCAGCAGATCATTGTGGTCTTCGACAATACCGTCCCGAGCATCACCTGTCCGGCCAATGTGACGGTTCAGTGCGCTAACCAGGTGCCGCCTGTCAACACACAAGGCGTCACCGCCAGTGATAATTGCAGCGGGGTACCTGTCGTCACGCATGTCAGTGATGTCACTGTTAACCAAACCTGTATCAACCGGTATACACTCAACAGAACGTATCGTGCTACGGATGAGTGTGGTAATTCGGCTACCTGTGTACAGATCATCACCGTATTTGACAATACGGCGCCCAGCATCACCTGCCCGGCCAACATAACCGTTCAGTGTGCCAACCTGGTGCCGCCGGTCAATACCGCCAGCGTCACGGCCAGCGATAATTGCAGCGGTGTACCTGTGGTCACCCATGTCAGCGATGTGACGGTCAACCAGACGTGTGTCAACCGCTACACGCTCAACAGGACCTATCGCGCTACGGATGAATGCGGCAATTCGGCGACTTGTGTGCAAGTGATCACCGTCTTTGACAATACCGCACCCAGTATCACTTGCCCACCAAACCTTACAGTTCAGTGTGCAACCCTCGTGCCGGTTCCAGACATAGCCGGCGTGACAGCAACAGACAACTGTTCCGGAGGATCCCCGACGATAACCTTTGTCAGCGATGTGACGGTCAACCAGACTTGCGTCAACCGGTACACGCTCAACAGGACGTACAGGGCTACCGATGTTTGTGGTAACTCCGCTACCTGTATACAAGTCATTACCGTCTTTGACAATACACCTCCAAGCATTACTTGTCCGGCTAATCTCACGGTACAGTGCGCCTCGCTGGTGCCTGCGCCCAATACGGGCAGTGTTACAGCCAGCGACAACTGTGGCGGTGTACCTGTAGTCACCTTCGTCAGCGATGTGACGGTTAACCAGACTTGCGTCAACCGGTATACCCTCAACAGGACATACCGTGCCACGGATGTGTGCGGCAACTCCGCTACCTGTGTTCAAGTGATAACGGTCTTTGACAATACGCCACCGACCATCACCTGTCCGCCCAATATCACCGTACAGTGTGCTTCGCTGGTGCCTGCTCCAAACCCGGGCAGTGTGACCACCAGTGATAACTGCGGTGGCGTACCCGTGGTCACGTTCGTCAGCGATGTGACGGTCAATCAAACCTGTATCAACCGGTATACCCTCAACAGAACGTACCGGTCTACAGATGCCTGCGGCAACTCCGCTACCTGCGTTCAGGTGATCACGGTATTTGACAATACACCACCGGTGATCACGTTCGTTGATCCTTTACTGGTCGGCGTACCAAATGGCGGAACCGTCGAAATCCAGTGTTATGGCCAGGATCCGAACTGGGATCCGCCGATGTTTGGACCGAACAGCATAACGGCAACCGACAACTGTACCGGACCGGTGACGGTAACCTATGATGAGACCCTGATCGATGAGGGCAATTGTGCTGAAGATGGTTATATCAACCGGTACCGCCTGACCTGGGTGGCAACGGATGCCTGCGGCAACAGCTCCAGTGCCTTCGTCTACATCAACCTGGTGGACCATATACCGCCTGTCATCATCGGCGTACCGGAAGACATCACCGTCAATTGTGATGAAATACCAGAAGCGCCCATCCTGATGGCTGTCGACGAATGCCTCTGCGCCTGCGTCGTCATGCTCGAACAGGACGGACCCGATCCGGGCTGCCAGGATGGCCAGGTCATCACCCGTACCTGGAAGGCAACGGATGATTGCGGCAATATGACGATCGAGCAGCAGTTCATTACGCTCGTCGACAACGAAGGACCTGAGTTGACCATTACCCAACCCGAGATTGCGGGTATACCGGATGGCACCATCCTGGAATATAACTGCAATGAAGGTGGCATACCCGATTTCTATGATGATCTGAGTGCCGAATCCGTATTCAGCCCATACACCTGTGGTGGCCTGCCGGAGATTGGTTTCGAATCGCGTGTCATCATATCCCGCAATTGCAAGTACTTTGGGTACATCGAGCAGCGCGAGTATACCTGGACAGGAGTGGATGCCTGTGGTAATGTGACCACGCTGACCATCTTCGTACGGTTGATCGATGATCAGCCCCCGGTTATCCTTAATGTGCCGGATACGGCGTGTGTGGATGATCCGTTACTGGACCTCGTTGATTTCTATGATAATTGCGGCACGGCATCCTTCAGTCATTGGGATACACCGATCCCGAACCCATGCGGTTCCGGAAGAGCATATCTCAGGACCTGGGAGGCTTTCGATCCTTGTGGTAATTACTCCAGGGATACGACGATCCTCATCGAGGACAAGACTCCGCCGACCCTCGTCTTTACCAACCCCGATCTGATCGGGCTTGGCCAGGGTGAGTTTATCACCACGGAATGCGACAACAGCGAAGGGTACTTTACGGATTGGGGCCTCAATGATGTATCTGTCGTGGATGATTGTCCCGGTGTGACGGTAGACTTCCAGCAGATCGTGATGCAGGACTACCAGTGTGAGCAGAATACAGTCGTATGGCTCAACCTGGTCTGGACGGCAACGGATCTCTGTGGCAATAGTTCTTCCCTCTATCTCTATGTCTATGTGGAAGACCACACGCCGCCGACCCTGGACGACTTTGATCCGGATGTGACCATTGGCTGTAATGAGCCACTGCCGGTCATCTCGGCTACCGACAATTGCAGTGACGCTACCGTGACGATCGAGGAAAAGATCATACCCGGAAATTGTCCATACGAATATGAGGTAGAACGCATCATCAAGGCAGTGGATGCCTGCGGCAATACCACCGAGGCAACCCAGATTGTGCACGTAGGGGATGGCAGCGGGCCGGTGATTTCGGGTGTTGAACCTGAGGTATGTAATGAGCAGTCACCACCGGAGGTAACGGCATGGGATCCGTGTGCGCAAGCATTCGTGCCCGTCACCGTGACCCAGGATACCCTGGACAGCCCGTGCCGCGATGGACTCGTGATCAAGCGGACATACACCGCTACGGATATTTGCGGTAATGTGGCCCAGGCAACCCAGATTGTGTATGTCAATGACCTGACACCACCCGTCATCCAGATCCCGTCCTGGTCCATTATCCTCAAGTTCCTTGACCAGGATCCGAACCTTGTCTACCTGTCACAGGAGGCCATCATGGATGCCCTCAATGCCCTCAACGAGGGAAGCGTCTACGTGGTAGATGAATGTGATGAACTGATCATACCCGTATTCACCGTGGTAGTCACTTACTCGGACAACTGTGATGAGGACGGATGGTATGAACACCGTGTCTACACATGGGTAGCCACGGATGCCTGCGGCAATTCAAGTTCGATCTCCTTCAGTGTCGATATCATGGATGATATTCCTCCGGTGATTGAAGGATCGTTTGAGCCATTGACTGTGATTTGTAACCAGCTGCCTCCGCCACAGGATGTATCGGTATCCGATTACAGTAAGCCGGTAACAGTGGTGTATACCCAGGAAATAGGGCCAGATAACGGCCAGGGGCACTTCATCGTGATCCGTACCTGGACTGCAACCGATCCTTGCGGCAATGTCACCGTTGTCACACAAAAGATCCTGTGGATACCGGATACTTTTGTGGCCTGCGATATCATCCTGCCGATCAATGTCGAGTGTAACTCACACGGCGTCACGATCGGAAGCAATGTAGAAGGCGGTATCGGACCATTCACGTATGAATGGGAGATCATCGGAGAGAAATGCTTCATCCAGTCAGGCCAGGGTACCAGTGAAATCGATATCTATATCGGCTTCACACCGGTGGATATCTACCTGACGGTAACGGATGCTTACGGATGTTCGGGCGTGTGCCATGCCACCCTTGATTGCATCGATCCGTTTGATAACAACTTTGTTGTCAACCCGACCATTGATGGTCCGGATACCTTCGGACCGGATGATCAGAACGGGGCGCAGCCAGGCAAGGATTACCTGAGAGGACTCGCTTACTGGCCCAACCCAGCCAACTCAACGGTGAACTTCCGGTTTGAAGTAGCCTCGGCCAGAGAGGTGGAGATCAAGTTCACCAACTACCTGGGCCAGACCGTCCTGGTGGATGAAGTAGATGCGGCCAAGGGTATTAATACCCGGAAGATCGATGTCTCTTCGATACCGGACGGCACGTACCTGATCCAGGTGAAGACAGACAGCGAAGTACATACCAAGACCATCGTGATCATCAAGAATAACTGATGATCCCGCCTTACGAAAAAGGGCCCTTCTGTTGCAGAAGGGCCCTTTTTTATTTCGAATGAATTTGTTTCTGCCGCTCACCCAACAGCCAGAACCGTTTCCTTCTCCTGATCTTGTAATAGTGATGAATGTATGTTTCGAGGTGGGCAATCGCCTCGCCGGGATCATCCGTCAGTTTAACATAATTGAGATCCTCTTTCGAAATCGTACCCCAGGCCAACATGAGGTCCAGGTAATCGAGCAGGGGCTGATAATATTCTTTTCCCATCAGGACAACCGGAAAATGGTGGATCATGCCGGTCTGCACGAGGGTCAGGGTTTCGAATAATTCGTCCATCGTGCCCCAGCCTCCGGGAAAAACCACGAAAGCATAGGAGTACTTGAGTAACAAGAATTTACGGACAAAAAAATAATCGAGGGTGACCCACTCATGCATGTAGGCATTGGGGTGTTGTTCGAGGGGCAGGCGGATATTGCAGCCCACACTCGTTCCACCGGACTCAAATGCTCCTTTATTGGCGGCTTCCATGATCCCGGGTCCACCCCCGGTCATGACGGTAAACCCGGTTTTGCTGATGGCGGACCCGATCTGCTCAGCCAGTTGGTAATACTTATGCTGAGGCCGGAAACGGGCAGATCCAAATACGGTCACACAGGGTCCCACAAAGTGAAGTTTCCGGAACCCCCGGATAAACTGGATGACCACTTTGAGGGTAAACCGGAATTCACTGGTCCTGGACTTAGGCCCCTCCAGGTATTCAGACTCTGTGTAGATCAGCGTGTGATCGTGTGTTTTTGACGGTTGGGGCGAATGGGCCATAATCAGACCTTTGAAGGTATTCTTTTTGTCTTTTCCCGGGTATAAAATAAGCCGGCCTGACCTGATGCGCAAATGAAATAAACGTTTTGAGCCGGCCCCGTCAGATTGGCACAATATTTGGCCCTGCCTGACAGGACTCATCCAGAGTCCATTTCCGGACGTTATGTTATTTCTGAAAACCAGCCTGATGGTCATGTGGCTTTTTCCCGGGGGTCCCGAGGAAACCCTGAAGCCCTATGTGCAATCCTATATCGAGACGTACAAATACATGGCGATCGATGAGATGGACCGCTCCGGAATCCCGGCCAGCATCATCATGGCCCAGGCAATCGTGGAGACCAATGCGGGAACCTCTTTATTAGCACGGGAAAGCAACAACCATTTCGGCATCAAATGCAAGGATTACTGGCAGGGGGATACTTTTTATCATCCGGATGATGATCATGATGCCAGAGGACAATTGATTCCTTCCTGCTTCCGTCAATACACCTCTGTGCTCGAGTCGTACCAGGATCATTCTGATTTTTTATTGCAGACCAGTACTTACCAGGCGCTGTTTGCGTATGACAAGACCGATTACGAATCCTGGGCGAAAGGACTACAACTCTGCGGATATGCCACGGATGTCAATTACGCGGCCAAACTAATACGGACGATCCAACTCTACCAGCTGAATGAACTGGACTATTATACCGTCCAGTATGTGGAGAAATCCAGTCTCATCTCCGACGGGGAGAACACATGGATGCGGGTCAGGAAGTAAAACCGGAAGCAGGAAAAAAAGTAAAATCGTTCATTATCATTCCCGCCAAAGCCTCCAAAGGCCTGGTCAACCAATCTCATGGAATCGTTATGATTCTTCAGGTATCTCGGAAGGCTTTGGCGTTTTTCGTACCGCATTCGAACTATCCTTCCGGTACCTTTCCCTGGACTTGTATATATCCAGTGCTGCGTACAAGGCAGCTCTGAACGAGGTCGGATCCGCGGCATTTTTACCGGCCATGTCGAAGGCCGTCCCGTGATCCGGAGAGGTCCGCACAAACGGTAATCCGGCCGTATAATTCACGCCATCCTGGAAGTGGAGCATCTTAAACGGGATCAGGCCCTGATCATGATACATCGCCAGAACGGCATCAAACTTCTGATGCCGGAAGGCACCGAAGAAGCCGTCTGCCGGGAAGGGACCCATGATGATATCCCCTGATTTTTTAGCTTCCACGATGACCGGGCGGATGATCTCGTCATCTTCCCTGCCGATATGGCCGTTTTCGCCGGCGTGCGGATTGAGTCCCAGGACGGCAATAACCGGTTTGGCTATGCCGAAATCCACCTGGAGCGTATGGATGAGCTGGTCCAGTTTATGGCGCAGCAGATCGCGCTGGATCGCCGGGGCTACCTTTTGAATGGGCAGATGGGTGGTGGCGAGGGCGATGCGCATGCCTTCCGCGACCATCATCATGAGGCCTTCTTTGACCCCAAATTCATGCGCGAGATATTCGGTATGTCCCGGGTAGGCGAAACCGGCCAACTGCATGGCGTGCTTGCTGATGGGAGCCGTCACGAGGACATCAATATGGCCCTCCTTAAGATCCCGGACCGCACGATCCAGGGCAACGTGGGCAAATTTGCCGGATTCCTCTGTTTCCTTGCCGAGGGTGATATTGACGTTATCCTGCCAGCAATTGATGACATTGATTTTCTGGGTATAGAGCTTGTCTGCCGACGGGGATGAATGAAAATTGAATTCGGCCGGATTGACGATGTTTTTGTGATACGTCAGCACCTTGGCGGAACCATAGATCACCGGGGTACAAAGCTGGGTGACGGAGGGATGAGCCAGGGTCTTGATGATGATCTCGGGGCCTATACCATTGATATCGCCGAGTGTAATGCCTATGCGGATTGCAGCCATGGATCAAAGATAGGATATGTGCCGGATGTGGGGTATGAAGAAAGGATGCGCTATCAATCAAACCACTCTCCTGGACCGCATCCAACTGGAATCCATACTCAGCAGGATACCAACCAACAGACTAAAGCCCAGCATGGCGGAACCTCCGGAGCTAATGAAGGGCAGCGGGATCCCGATAACCGGCATGATCCCCATGGTCATCCCGATGTTGACAAAAAAATGGGTAAACATCACTCCCACGACGCCAAAAGCGTAATGCCGGATAAAAGGCATCCTGGCCCGGTCACCGATGTCGATCACCCGCAACATAAAAATAAGGAAGAGAAGAATGACGGCAATCGATCCGATAAAGCCATGTTCCTCGCCGATAATGCTATAGATAAAATCCGTGCTCTGCTCCGGTACATAATTGAGTTTGGTCATGGTTCCCTTGAGATATCCCTTGCCGGAAAATCCGCCGGAACCGATCGCAATTTTCGATTGGAGGATATTATACAGCGACCCTCTGGGATCGCAGTTTTCAGGCTTGAGCCAGACATTGATGCGATCCTGCTGGTGGGGTTCGAGTACATGATTGAAGAGGTAACTGCTCGTGTAAGCGAATCCAAAAAGCAGTACAACTCCAAGGGAAATCAAAATCATCTGCCGGATCTGGCGGGACAGGAGACTTTCGACGAGTGCGTATAAGGCAAAGGCGGCAGATACACCCAGGATATACTCCCACATCTTCAGGACCATCAGCAAGAGAGTCAGCAATCCCGCGCTCCAACTCACCACCGTATGGGCCTGCTTCCGCTTCAGTCCGCTCAACAGGAAAAATCCACCCGTGAACATCAGCAGCGGGAGAACCACCAGCGGGTCATATTTAAGGGACAGGACAAATAACAGCCCGAGGACAAACAATAGAATCGGAATCCAAATAGCCATTCCCTCCTTGAAAAGCACGAGGAAGATGGAGAGAAAAACCAGGGCCGATCCCGCGTCTCCCTGGCCCAACACCAATACCGTAGGCAACAGGATAATGCCCGATGCCGTCACCAGGTCACGCGTATCCGAGACCCGTGTCCGGTGATGACTCAGGAAAGAAGCCAGCGCCATGATCGTCCCCACTTTAGCCAATTCGGAAGGCTGGAAGGAAAACCAGCCCAGCTGGAACCAACTCGTGGATCCCTTGATCGTGGAGCCGAGGATCAATACCAATACCAGCAGGAGGATCGTAAAAGCATAAAAAGGATAGGCGAAACCGCTCCAGAATTTCCAGTCGATGAGTTGGGTTCCGGCGAGGATCACGATCCCGCCGATCGCAAAGATGAATTGTCGGCCCGCCTGGGAATTAATAAAGGGGATTTCTGCTTCCGGCTGATAGCCAGCCGCATAAACCATCAGCAGGCCGATGATAATCAGGCTGATGACGATCGCAAAACTAATCCAATCAAATTTTCTCAAGGGCCGAATCCTGCTTTATTGATCGTAAAGTAACAATTCTTCCACCTTGAGATTGTCGTTGACAACGATGGCGGAAGGATAATCCGGTTGCAGTTTTTTCTGAAAGGCCTGGGCTTTTTGAATAGTCAGGAAAGCCCCTGTTTTGAGTTGAAAGTAGGGGTCGTTGTGTACGGAGTGAACCGGGTAATCGGGATACAGATTTTCAAATTTCCGCATGGCATTTTCCATTTGCCGGCGATCTACCGTGGCCAGGATCTGGATTCGCCATCCCGGCACCTCTTCCTGCCGGAAATTGTATTCTTTCCAACGGTCCATGAGTGCCGTTACTACCGGTGTTTCGATGACCTGGGAAAATCCGGCCTGGGGCTTCAGCAAGCACATAAGCGCCAGGAAAGCGGGAATCTTCCGGAGGATATGGTTCATTTTTTTTCTCATGCTACCAGGCCAGCAGATACGTGATCCATAGGGTGCTTTTTTCTTCCGGGAAATGCCCGGGGTGCGGATAAATTATTCTTTTTCGGTGACAATACGGACACTCTGACTGCAACCCAGCCTGTTTGCACCCGCCTCCACCATGGCTATGGCCTGGGCATAGGAAGTGATACCACCGGACACTTTCAATTGGACAGCAGGAAGCAAATTTTCCCTCATCAGGCGAACGGTTTCCACGCGGACAGGCTCCCCGAAAAAACCGGTCGACGTCTTAACGAAGGGTAGCCGGACTTCATTGCTGAGCAGGCAGATCTTCCGGATTTCTTCTTCTGTCAGCAACTGCGCCTCGATGATGTACTTGAGCGTGACTTTATGTTCCGCGGCAGCATCCCGGAGGGTGATCATTTCTTCCTGAATATAATCCCAATTGCCAGTCTTTACGGCTGACAGGTTGATGACCACGTCCACTTCTTCCGCCCCGAGATGAGCGGAGGTCTGCAGGGAGGTGAGTTTTGCCTCCAGGTGATCATATCCGATCGGAAAACCAGCCACGGTACAGAGCAAAAATGACCTCATCCCCGCCTTTTCCTTTGCATAAGGGAGGAAGGACGGAGGGATGCAAATCGCCTTGAACCCGTGGAGCCGGGCTTCCTCCATGAGGCGGTCGAGAATGCCAAAACTGCAATCGGGTTTGAGATAGGTATGATCGATATAAGAAGCCAGCTGCATGGGGGGAGAATCTTAGACGGCTACCTGGTGTTCCCGCAACGCAGCGTTGAGGGAGACTTTTTTATCCGTTGACGCCTGGCGTTTTCCAATGATCAGCGCGCAGGGTACATTATACTTTCCGGCAGGAAACTGTTTTTCATAGCTCCCCGGGATGACCACGGACCTCGCCGGGACCCTTCCTTTGAGGATCACCGGCTCAGGGCCGGTGACATCAATGATGTGCGTTGACTGGGTCAGGACTACATTGGCGCCAAGTACCGCTTCCTGCTCCACGATGACCCCTTCGACGACGATACACCGGGATCCGATGAAGCAATCGTCCTCGATGATATTTGGCGTGGCCTGCGGCGGTTCCAGGACACCTCCGATCCCAACCCCTCCACTGAGGTGCACATTTCGTCCTATTTGAGCGCAGGAGCCCACTGTAGCCCAGGTATCCACCATCGTGCCCGATCCTACATAGGCGCCGATATTGACGTAGGAGGGCATCAGAATGGCTCCAGATTCCACAAAAGCGCCATTTCTGACCAAAGCATGGGGCACGACCCGGACGCCCTGCCTGGAGAAGCCTTTTTTGAGGGGAATCTTGTCATAAAATTCGAACGGACCTACTTCGATGGTCTCCATGGGTTGGATGGGAAAATAAAGGGTAATCGCCTTTTTGACCCAGTCGTTGACCGTCCATTGTCCGGGCCCAACCGGTTGGGCTACGCGCAATTCGCCTTGGTTGAGCATCCGGATGACCTCCATGATGGCCTCGCGCGTCGGACGTTCCAGCAGCAGGTCCCGGTTGTCCCAGGCCGCATCGATAATGGACTGTAATGCATGCATAAAAGGGAGCCTATACCCTGCAAAGATGCCCTCCCGGGCACCATATCACCAAACAATAGCCGGAATAACTGGAACGTTCTCAGGGTGGATCCCGGGGAAAGCATATTAATCCGAATGATTATAAATAATACCGTTAAAAAGAATACATTATACATTATTTTATTGTATTATCTTTGCCGGGGTCTCACTTTTTTTGGATAAGAAAACTACTTCGGATATGAATCGCATTATCACCATCCTCGTCACCATTTTCATCCTGCTGCTGCTGTATATCTGGATCAGCCATGTGTGGGGCTCTGATGAGACCCGCCGCCCGAAGCAAATCGTGGATGCGACCGGGACCAATATGTCTGACGGCCTGACCGCAGATTCCGATACGGTTACCACCGTTCCTTCCGCCCCGGCGGTCCAGGAGGAGCCCGTCACCACGGACGATTTCAGCACGGAGCGCAAGGTATCCACGGAGCATCAGGATGAAGGCAAAACAGAAACGCCATCCAAACCTGCCGGGGACAAAACGGTAACAGGGCAAAAAGTGGAAACCAAAAAGAGTGAACCTGCCAGGCCGGTCAGCAAACCTGCTGAGAAGAATATGCCGGTGTCCACTACTGTAGCCCCGAAAACAACCAATACCCCGGCCAAAACAAATACAGCCCCGGTGAAAACCAATACATCACCGGCCAAGACCACGACAGCCGTTTCTTCGGGGCTGGATGGAAAACACCTCGTCATTGCCGGAAACTTTTCGCAATTGGCCAACGCGCAGCAACGGGTAGCGGAATTAAAGAAGGCCGGCTTTCCCGATGCGGAGGTAATCAATTTTGACCTGTCGGAATATCACACCGTGTGTGTGGGCAGGTTTGCGGATGTAAATGAGGCGCGAAGGCTGGTAAAAAAACTCAAAGACTATCATAAGATAGATGCATATGTGAGGATTGGGAGCTGATGTGCGGACGGTCATCGCTGACAAAAACTGAAAAAGAACTAGAAGAGCGGTTCCGGGCGACTTTTTACACAGAGGAGCTGGAGCGGTACAATCCATTGCCCAATTACAACGTCGCTCCCACCCATATGCATCCCGTCATCACGCAGGAGGAACCCCGCGTCATACATCTGTATCGCTGGGGCCTGATTCCCTTTTGGGCCAAGGATATCAGGATCGGGTATAAGCTCATCAACGCGCGTATCGAAAGCATCCACGAAAAACCCTCTTTTCGACAGGCTTTTCAAAAACGGAGATGCATCGTCCCGTTTGATGGTTACTACGAATGGCAACAGACCGCGAAAGGCAAGATCCCTTACCGGATCAAATTCAAAAACACGGAGATCTTCACTGTTGCCGGGCTTTACGAGCACTGGCGGAACCCCCAGGGGGAAATCATTCACAGTTTTACCCTCATCACTCACGATGCCGATCCCGTCATCCGCTCCATCCATGACCGGCAGCCCCTGGTTCTCCTGCCCGAGCAGGAGAAGCTGTGGCTCGATCCTGACATCCCGCCCGGGGATCTGTTGACGAAGCTCGATCCCGTCCCACAGGAATACTACTTCTGGTACCGGGTATCGAACCGGGTGAACAAAGTCACGGAAAACGATCCGGGCCTGATCGAGGCTGTGCCTGCCTAATGCCAAACGAACCCGAGGGGTAAATTCACCCTTTTCTAAATCCCGATATCTTTGCGCCCATGATGCTTGACCGCCTGCGGGCGATTAAAAACAAATACCAGGACCTCGAACTCCGGCTATCCGACCCGGAAGTCATCGGGGACATCAAACTTTTTTCCAGGTATCACAAGGAATACAAAGATCTCACCGAACTCGTCAGTGTCATCGATGCCTACGAGTTGATCTTATCCAATCTCGCCTCCTCGACGGAAATGCTCAAAGAAAGTGATCCGGAGATGCGGGCCATGGCCCAGGAAGAACTGGCAGACCTGAAAGAGCGAAAAGAGGAGACAGAAGAAAAACTCAAGTGGCTCCTGATACCCCGGGATCCGGAGGATACCAAGGATGTCATCATGGAGATCCGATCCGGGACCGGAGGTGACGAAGCCAGCATTTTCGCCGGGGACTTATTCAGAATGTATACCCGGTATTTCGATTCGAAGGGATGGAAATATGAGATTGATGATGCCAGCGAAGGGACTGTAGGCGGGTACAATAAAATCGTGCTGGAGATCTATGGCGAAGATGTCTACGGCCATCTCAAATTTGAATCCGGCGCGCACCGGGTTCAGCGCGTGCCGAAGACAGAAGCCCAGGGCAGGGTTCATACTTCCGCCGCTACCGTGGCTATCTTGCCCAAATTCGAACTGGAGGAAATCAACATCCGCAAAGAGGATCTCAAAGTGGATACATTCAGATCCAGTGGTGCGGGGGGTCAGCATGTCAACAAAACGGAATCCGGGGTGCGGTTTACGCACCTTCCCACAGGCATTGTGGCGGAGAGTACGGATGGGAGATCTCAAATAAAAAACCGGGAAATTGCCCTCAACCGGTTGTATGATAAAGTCCGGGCGGCGCAACGGGCGGCCGCTACATCCGCCTATGCTTCGCAGCGCAAATCCCTTGTCGGGACAGGTGACCGTTCGGATAAAATCAGGACCTACAATTATCCCCAGAACCGGGTAACGGACCATCGCATCAATCTCACCCTGTACAATCTCGACCGGATCGTCCTGGGCGACCTGGATCCCATCATTGATGCCCTCAAGCTCGCGGAGAATACAGAACGGCTGAAGGAGATGGCGGTGGAGGAAAGTTGAGGATAGCCGGGGGAACAGAAATTACGAATTAGGAATTACGAATTACGAACTTGTGGTGAGCGAAGTCGAACCATTAGGAATTATAGTAT
>CAZTXO010000075.1:0-9413 GCA_964617515.1 uncultured Saprospiraceae bacterium
CCATCAGCACAAATACAATTGGAAAGAGATCCCCGACTTGAAGCTTTTAGGCGATTGCTGGACATCATGGATGAACTCCGGGAGCAATGTCCCTGGGACCGGAAGCAGGATATTCATTCGCTGCGTAACCTGACGATCGAGGAGACGTATGAACTTGCTGACGCGATTGTCAGGGAAGACTGGACGGGGATTGGAGAGGAGTTGGGGGACCTGATCCTGCACATCGTTTTTTATGCCCGGATCGGAAAAGAAAAAGGGGCATTTGACATCACTTCCGTGATCGAGCAGGAATGTGAAAAGCTGATCCGTCGCCATCCGCACATTTACGGTGAAGTGCAGGTGAACGGGGAGGAGGATGTCAAGCGGAATTGGGAGGCCATCAAATTGTCGGAGGGAAAAAAATCAGTGCTGGCCGGCGTGCCGGAAGGATTGCCTGCCATGATCAAAGCGTATCGCATGCAGGAAAAAACCAGGCAGGTAGGATTCGAATGGGAAAACGCGCGGCAGGTATGGGATAAAGTGGAAGAGGAAATGGGCGAATTCAGGGAGGCGTCACAACATCCCGGTGCCAGAGAGCATATGGAAATGGAATTTGGCGACGTCCTGTTTTCTCTGATCAATTATGCTCGGTTCATCGGGATCGATCCGGAAACATCGCTGGAACGGGTCAATCAGAAATTTAAAAGCAGATTTGAATATATCGAGGCGCACGCGCCCAAGCCGTTGACCGAAATGACCCTGGCGGAAATGGATGTGCTCTGGGAGCAGAGCAAGCGGGGCTAGGGGAGGAATGTAATTTCGATCCACCGAGGGGAAATAGTATGTTTGTCATCCGATCGGCACCCTCCTTGTCACACCACCCGAAAGATTGAAAAACGAGATTGCAGGCGTGACATGAAAAAGAATAAAAACATTGAAACCTACCCCGCCATCCCCGGAAACGGTCCGGGTACCTTCCACGATTTATCCGGTAAGGAATGGTTGGTCACGAATGGTCTCGGAGGGTTCGCATCTTCCAGTTTGTCCGGTGCCCACACGAGGCGTTATCACGGACTGCTCATGGCGGCGCTGGAACCGCCCACCCGTCGAACGCTGCTTGTCTCCAAGGTAGAAGAGACGATCGTTACCGCGCATCATCGCTATGAGCTTTCTTCCAATGAATATCCCGGTACGATCCATCCCCATGGCTACACGCATCTGAAAAAATTTAAGCGTCAGGGAATGCCCCACTGGAAGTATGAAGCCGGCGGGCATCTGCTGGATAAGCGTGTTTTCATGCCGCATGGTGAGCAGGCTACCATCCTGGAATATGCGAATACCGGCCACACCGCCTACCACCTGGCGCTCCGTTTATTCCTGGCCTACCGGGATTATCATCACCTGATGCAAGCCAGTGATTTCTTTTCGTTTGATTTTTCCTGGCGGGATGCCCGGACTGCGAGGATACAGGCGCATCACGATGCCGTCCCATTCTATCTTCATTTTACCAAAGGGGAATTTCATCCGGAGCGACACTGGTATTACCAGGCCCTCTACCGGCGTGAAACGGAGAGGGGATTGGATGACCGGGAGGATACGTTTGTTCCGGGCAGTGTCCATGTGGAACTCGCTCCTGGGGAAAAAATATACCTCGTCTTCGGCCTGGATGAAAAAGTATTAGCGACGGATCCGGCTGTTCATCAAAAGCGGGAAATAGTCCGACTGAAAACCATTCGCTCCAACCCGTTCCTGGACCGGATCATTCAGGCACTCGAAAAACTGGAAGGGTTGTCAGGAAAACCAAAGGCATTGGTGCAGGACCTGGCAGAATCAGCTGATCAATTTATCGTCGAGCGAAAATCCACCAATGGGTATTCGCTGATAGCCGGGTATCCATGGTTTACGGATTGGGGCAGGGATACCATGATCGCCCTGCGGGGACTCGTGATCGCCACAGGCCAGAAAGCACTGGCGGAGTCTATCCTCCTGACGTTTATCCAGTACC
The DNA here is from genome assembly GCA_964617515.1 of uncultured Saprospiraceae bacterium. Classification (GTDB taxonomy): domain Bacteria; phylum Bacteroidota; class Bacteroidia; order Chitinophagales; family Saprospiraceae; genus Opimibacter. The sequence goes on from CAZTXO010000075.1 coordinate 1,985, forward strand.
TGGACAAGGGGATGTTGCCCAACCGGTTTCCGGACCAGGGCGAAAAACCGGAATACAATACGATCGACGCATCCCTTTGGTTGTTTGTTGTCATCCATGAATATGACGAGGCCTTTGGTGACCTGGAATTTATACGCCAGGTCTTTCCGGCCTTGTCAGAAATCATCGAACATCATATCGCCGGCACCCGGTACCGCATTCACATGACAGAGGAAGGGTTGCTCTCCGGCGGAAAAGGGCATGCCGCGCTGACATGGATGGATGCCCGCATCGGGGATCACGCGTTTACCCCCAGGCATGGTTGCCCGGTAGAGATCAACGCGCTGTGGTACAATGCCCTGCGGATCTATGATGCTTTATCCAAAAAGATCAAAGCGGGCAAACATGCGTATGCCGAACTGGCCTCCCAGGTGAAATCGAGTTTGCTGACGCATTTCTGGAACGGGCATTACCTCCATGATGTGGTGGTACCGGATGATTTTGCGGATAATGCTTTTCGCCCCAATCAATTGTATGCGCTGAGCCTTCCTTATCCCTTACTGCATGCAAAGCAGGGAGACCAGGTGCTTCGGTTGGTCCGTGAAAAGCTGGTCACGCCCTTCGGTTTACGCACGCTGGATCCGGAGCATCCTGATTTTAAAGCAGCGTACACCGGTGATCCCTGGCAACGGGACGGTGCCTATCACCAGGGTACGGTCTGGCCCTACCTGCTCGGCGAATACTGGCTGGCCTATCTCCACCAAAAGGAATACACCAAAAAATCGAAGATCGAGGTATTGCGCATGATGGAACCCTTGCTGGAACATTTTTACAAAGAACAGGGCTTGATGGCCATCTCGGAAGTCTTTGACGGATTACATCCTGCGGCAGGCAAGGGATGCATTCAGCAAGCCTGGTCTGTTGGGATGATCCTGTGGGTGTGGCATCAAGTAGCCCGGGAGGGATAACCCCACCCTAGTATTTGGGGCAAGTTTTTGCCTTCATCTCCTGTTGCCTGAAAAAGGACTTATTTTGAAGGCAAACCTTTCACTCCATGGATCCTGTTCTACCTACACCAAACCGTTACGTGCTGATCACCGGAGCGAGCGGACACCTTGGTACGGCCCTCATACCGGTGCTCCGGCAGAAGGGGTATGGCATCTGCGCCTCCTCTGTATACAGTCCATTACCGGATCCCCTGTTCAGCCTTGTGGATCATTTCCAACAAGTAGACCTGGCCCATGAACAAGCCGTCGCAGACTATATTGATCACCTGGTATCAATATATCCAACACTAAACGCGGCTGTGCTACTCGTTGGGGGATATGCAGGCGGTACTATCCGGAAAACCGATGCTGCTCTGCTGGACCGTATGATCGAACTCAACTTCAAAACAGCCTATCATGTCGTCCGGCCCCTGATGAATCATTTTGAGCATACGGGCGGAGGACAATTTGTGCTCATCAGTGCGAGGCCGGCGGTTGATATGGCTGCCGGAAAAAATATGGTGGCCTACGCACTTTCCAAAAATCTCCTGGTCCAGTTATCCACCCTGATCAACCGGGAGGGAAGCACAAAAAAGGTCCACTCAACGGTTGTTGTGCCCAGCACGATCGACACATCTGAAAACAGGATTTCCATGCCGGAAGCGGATTTTTCCACCTGGGTGCGTCGGGAAGACCTGGCCGAGACGATCGCGTTTGTCCTGTCAGAACCGGGAAACAACCTGAGGGACAGCGTCTTAAAGGTATATCATGATGCCTGATCCCGCCAGGGTAATTGGTATATGTGAAACTGAAGATTTCAAAGAAAAACGCTATCTTTGCGCCGCTAAAAAATAAAGGACTAACATTTCGTCATTTCTTAAAGCGTCGAATGACATGGCTATTTACCTGACTGCACAGAAGAAAAAAGAGATTTTCACCGAGCATGGTGGATCACCCACCAACACCGGGGGCACCGAATCACAGGTGGCCCTGATGACTCACAGAATCAATGAGTTATCTAAGCATCTTCAGATCAACCCAAAGGATAATTCCTGTCGCAGGGCGCTGCTGACCATGGTCGGCCAGCGCAAACGCCTGCTGCATTACCTGATGCACAAGGATATCCAGCGCTATCGCGAAATCATCGAAAAGTTGGGTATCAGAAAGTAATTGTCCTTTGCTTCAGCCATGCTGGGGCGTAAAGGGTATTACTTCAGGTCCGGCGGCCTTCGTTTACCTCAATTTCAAGTTGGCTTTTTGCCTTAGTCCCTGGAACAGGCCGGGCGCTTCAGCCTATCCGCATTAAACCTGGAATTTTTCCCAAAAAAGCAATTAAAGATATTGATAATCATACCTAAACAAATTAAATAAAAAATATATGGGTGCTCAAATTCCAATAACCCAGACCTTCCGCCTGCCTGACGGCCGTGAGGTCATCCTGGAGACCGGCAAACTGGCCGCCCAGGCCCACGGGTCCGCCATGGTCCGTCTGGGGGATACCATGCTCTTGGCCACAGTCGTGTCGAATAAGGAAGCCAAGGAAGGCCAGCCGTTTTTCCCGCTTTCCGTGGATTACCAGGAAAAATTTGCCGCCGCGGGACGCATCCCGGGCAATTTTTTCCGGCGTGAATCCAAGCTCAGCGATTATGAAGTGCTGATCTCCCGCCTGGTGGATCGTGCTGTCCGCCCCTTGTTTCCGGACGGCTACATGAACGAAACCCAGATATTCATCAACCTGATCTCCGCGGATAAGGACGTCATGCCCGATGCGTTGGCCGCCCTTGCTGCCTCTACGGCGCTGAGCGTGTCCGATATCCCCTGGGCAGGACCGATCTCTGAAGTACGGGTCGCCCGCATTCACGGACAGTTTGTCATCAATCCCGGGCGGGAAGCGCTGAAGGAAGCGGACATCGATATCATCCTGGCAGCCACCCTGGCAGACATCATGATGGTGGAAGGCGAAGCAAACGAATGTGCCGAGCATGACCTGGTCGAAGCGATCCGGATCGGACACGAAGCGATCAAGGTTCAATGCCAGGCCCAGTTGGCCCTCGCGCAAAAAGTGGGGACCAAAGCCACGGTCAAACGCGAGATCGCCGGCGCCCCGGAAGATGAAGAACTGAAAGGATTTGTGGACGGATTCGCACGTCAGCGCATCCTCGACATCGCCAGGTCGTTTCTGGAAAAGAATGTCCGCAAAGAGGCCTTTGACGCGATCAAAAAAGAGCTCGCTGAACGGCTGACGGCTGATAAGGGGGAGGAATACATGGAAGAGAAGGCGCCTCTCGTCGACACCTACTTTGAAAAACTGAAAAAGGAAGTCATCCGGCACTTCGTCCTGGACAGCGGTACACGCATTGACGGTCGTAAGACCAATGAAGTAAGACCGATCTGGATCGAGGCGGATTACCTGCCCTCCGCGCATGGCTCAGCGGTGTTTACGCGCGGGGAGACGCAATCCCTGACCAGCCTTACACTGGGGACAAAGAATGATGAATTGCTCCTCGATAACGCGCTGGATTACCGGTATGAAAAATTTATCCTGCACTACAACTTCCCGCCGTATTCCACCGGTGAAATAAAGCCTAGCCGGGGTCCTGGTCGCCGGGAGGTAGGTCACGCCAACCTGGCTGGCCGGTCCCTGCGAAAAGTATTGCCTGCTGAGCAGCCGTATACCCTCCGGATCGTATCCGATATCCTCGAATCCAATGGATCGAGTTCGATGGCCACTGTCTGTGCCGGCGCGCTGGCGCTAATGGATGGTGGTATCCAGATCAAATCGCCTGTCTCCGGTATCGCGATGGGCCTCATCAGTGAAGGTTCCCGCGCGGCTATCCTGACGGATATTCTCGGGGATGAGGATGCCCTCGGGGATATGGACTTTAAGATCACCGGAACCCGGGACGGTATCGTGGGATGCCAGATGGACATCAAGATCGATGGACTGAGCTATGATCTACTGGAGAAGGCTTTGCTACAAGCCCGGGAAGGACGCCTGCATATCTTATCCAAAATGGATGAAGTGCTGGCCGCTCCTAGACCGGATCTCAAGCCACACGCTCCGCGGATCCTGGAGATCATCATTGAAAAGAGCCAGATCGGCGCCGTCATCGGCCCGGGCGGAAAGGTCATCCAGGATATCCAGGCGACCACCGGCACCGTCATCAACATTGAGGAAGAAGGTGACAAGGGGATCGTCAATATCGCGAGTGCCAATGCGGATGGGCTCGAGGCCGCCAAAAGGCGGATTGAAGCCATCACCCATGTGCCGGAAGTGGGCAATGTTTACGAAGCTGTCGTGCGGACCATCATGCCGTATGGGGTTTTCGTGGACTTCATGAATAAGAGCGGATTGCTCCACGTCTCCGAGATGTCGCATTCGCGTATCGACAATGTCGAGGAAGTCTTCAAGGAAGGAGATATCGTCAAGGTGCAATTGGTGGAGATCGATTCGCGTACGGGCAAAATGCGCATGTCCCGCAAATCGCTCATGCCTAAACCGGAGCGGAAAAAGAATGAGCAAGGGGAATACGAAGACGGCTATGGGGAGGAAGGACCTCCTCCGCCACCGGCACGCGAGCGTTCCTATGGAGACCGTGGTGACCGGGGAGGCCGTGGCGGCGACCGGCGCGGTGGCGACCGGGATCGCGGCGGGCGCCGGGATGGCGATCGCCGGGGTGGTGACCGCGGACCGAGGCGAGATAACCGATAAGCGTAAAGGCTTCCAGAACGGAAGCCTTTATTTTTTTACAACCACCCGGAAAGAATAGGCGGAGGTGTCAAGGGGTTCAAAGGAGGTCCGGTCCTCGGGATAGACATCAGTGATGATCACCCTGAATGGCCAGGCGTTTAGCGTGTCGGTCGAACCGTATATCACTTCGAATGTATCTTTTACCGTTTCTCCGTTATTATACTGAGCCCCCATCACAAAACGGCCCTGCCAGAAACATTCATATTCCGGCACATTGCAACGGCTGTCCTCCAGGAAGGGGCCGAACGTGATTTCCCAGTTTTCTGCCGGCCTGCACCAGGTCTCCCCGAATTTGGCGATAAATGGTTTGTCTAGCGTGATGTTCTGGCAAGGGCTGTTGCCCCTGGCGATTTCATCATGGCAGGCGCCCGTCAGCAGGGCAACAAGGAATAAAATTGTTAAGGACTTGCAATATTTCATCTGAATACGGGTTCCGGTATGTATAGACGTGAAGTTATATCGTTAAGTTGGGTATCCGGGGTTAAATCCGGAAGCGGAAAACGGGGGTACAGGGCCGAATGGAGGTAGCCAGACAGGAAAACCATCAAAAATTGAACTTTTTGAGGGTGTCTGTTGTACCTAAGGTGTCTATTTATCATAAAAGCCACAGAAAACAGGAACTCAATACATGCGCCAGTTAAAAATCGCCAACAGGATCACGAGCCGGGAAAGTCTCGCCCTGGAGAAATATCTCCAGGACATCAGTAAAATCGAGATGATCACCCCGGAGCAGGAGACGGATCTGGCCCGACGGGTCAGGGCCGGGGACCAGGCTGCTCTTGAGCGTCTGACCGAGGCGAACCTGCGCTTTGTGGTGTCTGTGGCCAAGCAATACCAGAACCAGGGGCTTTCCCTGAGTGATCTGATCAATGAAGGCAATGTGGGCCTGATGAAGGCCGCCAAGCGGTTTGATGAAACCAAAGGTTTCAAGTTTATCTCTTATGCTGTCTGGTGGATTCGCCAGAGTATTCTGCAGGCGATCGTGGAATATTCCCGCATTGTCCGGATGCCGCACAATAAATCGACCTCCTACAACCGGCTCAATGAAGCCTATGTCTCCTTTGTCCAGGAATTTGAGCGGGAACCAACCCATGAAGAGCTCGCAGATCTGCTCAATGTCCCGATCCGGGACGTGATCAACGCGATGCCCGGCGCCAGCCGGCATGTCTCTTTTGACGCACCGGTCAGTGCTGATGAGGACAGTTTTACGCTGCTGGACATGATCGAGACCGATGAAGAGATGCAACCGGATCTCAAATTGATGGAAGAATCGCTTCGCCTGGATATTCAATACAGTCTTAGCGCACTCGCTCCCCGCGAAGCGGAAGTGCTGGCCTATTATTTTGGCCTCAAGGGGGAGAAGCCACTGACGCTCGATGAGATTGGTGAGCAACTGGAGCTCACGCGCGAGCGTGTACGCCAGATCAAGGAACGGGCCATCCGTCGTCTTCGCAAGACGATGAAGAAAAACACCACGATCCGGTCGTACATTTAACCGGGAACCGGTAACTTTCCCAACCTGCTATGCTTGGTGATTTCCTCAGGACCTTCCTGCGCATGCCGCCCGGAGCGCATAAGATCAATGCCGACCTGGCTGCGATCCGGCAGCATGTCAAACCATTGGTTGAACAACTCATACCCTGGAAAGAAGAGAAGGAGCTGGAGCTGATGTCCCTCAATTGCACGCTGACCCCCTCACGCAGGGGGCCGGACAAGACCCAGATTGGCACCATCCAATCCATTTATTTCGAACCCATGGTGGCCTTTGCCATTAAAGTGTACAGCCAACAGGTGCGCGATGCCCTGTTGTATTGCCGGACCACGCATTCGGAATTTATCTACCGGATCAAGCGTCATGGGATCGATATCTATTTCAACGGCGGCCATGTGGCCGTGCTGGATGATCAGCATGTCCTGCACGGGGTGCGATCCGGCAAGGTTATCGGGGTTGTCCAGCCCTATTCGACTGACCTGCTTTCCATCTATACCTGGGGGCGTGACGCAGGGCATATGTTCAATCCTGACCGTCCGCATTCCGAGCAGCAACGGGCTTTCTATATCCTGGCAGACCTTTCCGAAGAGGAGGAAAATATCTTTCTCGCGCTCGGCCTGTTTGAATTACTGGGACGTAAGTTCCTGAACAAAACCAAAAAATAAGCGTTACTTAGCGTACTTTTGAAACTTCCAGTACAAGCGGGATTTTATGAATGTATTTGATACTGTACGTGTTGTGGTCTACCGGTTTCATGAAAAGGGACTGGAAATATTCCTGGTCAATACCGGACTGGAGGAGGAGAATTGGCGTATCCCATTTACGGATATCGCCAAATACCCGGAAGGGCAGGTCGAAGTGGGAGCGCATTTTATCGCCATTGAATCGAATGATGCCGCAGACGGTACGGCATCCCTGACCTGCGCCATCGAAGGCGACTGGCATGATATACCGTCCATCCGGAAGCTGATCAAGGAAGACATCAAGCTGGTTTCTTCTAAAATTGACAAATACGTTATCCCTGAACTCGAGAAGGGTACTTTTTTTGCCATCAAAGAAGCCTTCAAGAAAGTCATGCCGAATGAGTATAAGGTCTTGCATGAGTTGAAAGACATTCTTCTGCACCGAAACATGGTGAAGAATATGTAAATAAAAAAAGCGGCCATGGCCGCTTTTTTTATTTATCCGGTTGAGGTGTAAGCCGGAGATAAGGCCGGATGT
>CAZTXO010000075.1:9513-11821 GCA_964617515.1 uncultured Saprospiraceae bacterium
TTCATTTATCCGGTTGAGGTGTTAGCCGGAGATAAGGCCGGATGTAGGTTGCTCCTTTAGGAAATTTAGTGGGTACATCTGCATCCGGTACGGATGGCAGGATGACTACATCTTCACCCTGCACCCAATCCGACGGGGTAGCCACGCTATGATAGGCAGTCAGTTGCAGGGAATCAATCACCCGGAGGATTTCCGTGAAATTTCTTCCCGTACTGGGTGGATACGTGATCGTCAGTTTCACTTTCTTGTCCGGGCCGATGATAAAGACACTGCGGACCGTCGTCTTCTCCGCCGCTCCGGGGTGGATCATGTCATACAGCAAGGCCACCTTGCGGTCCGGATCCGCGATCAGCGGAAAGTTGACCGTGGTGTGTTGCGTATCATTGATATCCTGGATCCATTTTTCATGGGAATCCACCGGGTCCACACTGAGGGCAAGTACCTTGACGTTCCGTTTTTCAAATTCTTTTTTCAATTTGGCCACCTGTCCCAATTCGGTGGTGCATACCGGCGTGAAGTCAGCTGGATGGGAAAAGAGGACACCCCAGGAGTCGCCCAGGTATTGATAGAAATCAATCGGGCCCGCGGAGGTTTCTGCCTGAAAGTTTGGCGCGATGTCGCCGAGTCTGATGCTCATGATTTTTAGTGTTTAGCGGTTAGTGAAATGTGAAATGTGAGTTGTGAGTTGTGAGTCAAAGATGGATGGTCATCATAAAAAGTATCGCGGGGGATGAGGGAAGCCTGCAAAAGTGCCTCGGATTCCTTGGACGGGTTTGATCATACATCTTTTTACGAATGTTTTTGCTTTTAGTATTTCGGCAGGGAAGGATCGATCTCGGTCGCCCAGGCGAGGATACCGCCCTGCAGGTTATAAAGATTGCTGAACCCATATTTTTTCCGGAGCAGATCGATGACATCCTGGCTGCGCTTTCCGGAACGGCAATGGATCACCACCTCCCGATGCCGGTCTATCTGGTCAAGCTGTTCCGGTACATTTCCTTTCGGAATCAATTTGCCGCCCAGGTTGGCAATAGCATATTCGTAGGGCTCACGCACGTCGATGAGCTGGAAATCCCGGCCGGCCTGCATCCAATCCCGGAGCGTGGCCACGGAAATTTCCCGGCGCACGACCTTTTCGCTTTCTTCAGTTACATCCGGTTGAATGGAACAAAAGAAATCGTAATCGATTAATCCTTTCTGCGTAGGATTAGTGCCCGTGAGCGGATTTTCAGGATCTTTGGCCAATTGGTAGATGCGCGTTTTGAATTCCGCCGCATCGAATTGAAATAGCCGGCCCGCGAGTGGTTCGCCCACCCCGGAGATTACTTTGATCACTTCGTTGGCCTGGATACTTCCGAGGATTCCGGGCAATACGCCGATGACGCCGCCTTCCGCACAGCTTGGCACCAATCCGGGAGGTGGCGGTGTCGGGAAAAGGTCGCGATAGTTAGGTCCCCGGGTGCCATCGGGATACCGGTAATTGAATACACTGGCCTGGCCTTCAAAGCGGAAAATGGAAGCGAAGACATTGACTTTACCAGAGAGCACACAGGCATCATTGACGAGGTAGCGCGTGGGAAAATTATCGGTGCCATCCGCTACGACATCAAACCCGGAGATGATCTCCATCGCGTTGCTGCTGTCGAGCCGCGTGTTGAAGATTTCAAACCGGACAAAAGGATTGAGGGCCGCCAGGCGATCCCTGGCCGCCTCCACCTTGGGTCTGCCCACATCGGCTGTGGTAAATAATACCTGCCGCTGCAGGTTGCTCTGATCCACTACATCGAAATCGACAATGCCGATGGTGCCAACACCGGCTGCTGCCAGGTACAGTAAGAGCGGGGCACCCAGGCCGCCGGTTCCCACGACCAGGACGCGGGCTTGTTTGAGCCGCCGCTGGCCTTCGATGTTGAATTCCGGTATGATCAGGTGACGGCTGTACCGCTCCAGCTCTTCCCTGGAAAATTTGTCTGGATTCATGGTTAGAAGTTAAACAAAATTAACATGCGATTCCTCCCGCGATAGCCGGGATGATGCTGAGTTCATCGCCGGTTGTCAGGGTTGTCTGCAGGCCGTCCCGGGAGCGGATATCCTCCTCGCCCAGGTAGATGCGGACGTGCTTGCGGATCGACTGGCCCTCATCGTAGATGTAGGGTTTTAACGAGGGATGGATGGAGGTCAGCGATTGCATGGCCTCCGCCACATTGGTGGCTGTTAACTCCACCTTGCTTTGTTCGGAAGCGAATCGCCTGAGGGGTGTCGGAATGAAGATTGTGATCATGAGAATTACGAATTAGGAATTAGGAAT
>CAZTXO010000076.1:0-10970 GCA_964617515.1 uncultured Saprospiraceae bacterium
GTCAGCGAATGAACTTAAAAGGGTAGAGCAGTTCATATAAGTTGGTGGTTAGTAGTCAAATGATAATCGACCGGATGAAATTCATCCGGCAGGGGAGTAAAGAAAACAGACCAAAAAAAGATGCACGGAGAAAGCGGGAGGAGTCCTGCTCCAATACAAAATTGTCAGGGTTATTAGGGTTTTTCAAGTCTTGATTCACAATAGTTTACGTTGTGAAATATGGAACGAACCTACACATTCCTGCCCAACTAGACAATTTTGAAGACAGTTTTACATAAAATTGAAAAATTGTAACCTTTAATCCCCCTGAAACACAACGAATTAGGCCAAAAAATATATTAATAATTTTTATATTATGTTATTTCGGAACGGTATAAAACCCCACCTCTTTCTTAATATTGCCTGCTCATGGAGGGGAGAATCATCGGCCGGTATGAAGGCCAAAAGCCCGGACCGGTATTGCTCTGTATCGGCGGGATTCACGGAAACGAACCGGCCGGTGTCCTGGCGATCCGGGAAGTCCTGGAGCGATTGAAACAGGAAAAAATCAATCGCCCGGAATTTGAATACCACGGAACCCTGGTTGGGATCCTGGGAAACACGGAAGCTTTTCGGCAACAAAAACGTTTTATCGACCGGGATCTCAACCGGATGTTGTCCCGGGAAGAAATCGAACGAATTCTTCTCGTCCCGACCGGTCATCGCACAGTAGAAGAACAGCAATGCCTGGAATTGGTGGAGTGCATTGAAAGGGAAAAAAGGGCAAGGCCCGATTCGCCAGTCTTGCTGATCGATTTACATACCACAACTGCATCCGGAGGCTTATTTTCCATTGCAGCAGATGATGACATGAGTCTGCAACTGGCAAAAGGTTTGCATGTGCCGGTGATTCTCGGAATTGCCCATGGTTTGAAAGGCACCACACTTGATTATTTCAATCGCCCGCAGGAACGCATGCATTGCATTGTCTTCGAAGCGGGTCAACATACGGACCCCAACAGTGTCATGCATTCCGTCTCCGCTATTATCAATTGCATGCGCAGCATGGGAGCCGTGCTGCCGGAAGATGTTGACCATGGCCATGATCGTCTGTTGAAAGACCTCGCGGAAGGACTGCCGCGTGTGACCAGGCTGATCTGCCATTATAAAATCCATTCCGGTGAGCACTTCCGGATGCAACCGGGATATAAAAATTTCGACCCGGTCAGAAAAGGCGATATCGTGGCTGAAAATGATCAGGGACCTGTGAGGATTCCCCATGACGGCTTAATCCTGATGCCCAAATACCAGCCGCAGGGAGATGATGGTTTTTTCCTGGTAGAACCGGTCGAATAACCTTTATAATTTAAGGTTGGTCGTGCCATAAATGGATAACAGGCCCGAATTTTTAAGCGGGGCATTCGTGTTGCCCGTAGCCGGATGCAGGTTGGCGTCGCGCAACAATAAGGTGCCGAAATTTTCAATAGCCGATCCGAGACTGGCTGTTCCGCCGATGATCTTCAGATTTTGAATTTCCGCTGATTTACCCAACGGAATGCTCAGTACCCGGCTGACCCCCGTACCGGCTTTGATCGTGATGTTGGAGCCCGCGGTAGCCATCCACTTCCAGACACCATCCACGGTGATGGGCCCGGCCGTAATGTTGATCGTCTGGTTATTGAGGATGGGCGAAAAGAGGATGTCCTCGCCATCATCCGCGCACATGGAAACATTGCGCAAGGATCCGTTACCACTATCCAGGGTGGACGTCACCAGGTTGCAACGGACGCTTAGCGTATAGTCCTCTACCTCTCCATTATTGAATGTGCCGCAGGGGGAGGTAATCGTTTCATGACTCATCATCACCCTGAGCCGGGTTGTACCGGTAAGTGCTTCTACCGGGATAATAACGGTGCCGGTAACAGCAGCCGTGGAGGGACCGGCCGTGAAGATCTGCTCATTGGCATCGGCAAAATCGCCATCCTTGTTGAAATCACCCCAGACCTTATAATACTCGTTCCTGGCGGTTTGAGGAAACATGGGCGTCAGCGTAATGGAATAGCTTCCGCCTCTGGAAACCGTAATCACATTTGAAGTAAAATCACTGTAGGAAGAAGCGGCGGAATTTTTGGTAAAAGAGCCGATGTTCACTGTTTTGATCCATTCAAGTGTCGCATAATAACCGGAAGCCTGGCAATAGAAGGGACCACTATAACAACTCCGGGAAAGGGTGTAAGAACCTTGCTGCCCGTTCCAGCCCTGGACGAGGACATAATAATTCGTGCCATTCGTGGTTGGAAAACTGATCTGGCTCCCTTGCTGGCAAAAATCATCGATACCGGTCACACAGACCGGGCTGGCGCAACTCCCCTGATAGGCATTGAGCTTGGTATCATAGCCGTATTGGGAGCAGGTGGAAAGTATGGCATTTTGCCCGTCCCCGGTAAACTTATACCACACGCCAGGCGCGTCAATGGACGTGCCGCAAAAGGGCAATCCGGTATCCGGAAGCGCCTGGGAGGTATTGCCCGAAAGAGATTGGCCACAAGCCAGGTCAATGGCGGACGTGCAGAAATCTCCGCTGATCGGCACCCAGGTGGTAAAACTTTGTGAGGCGCAGCCGGGAATGTCCCCGCCTGCCCAGTAAGGCGTGATTTTCACATACAGCGTGGTGGCGTATGAAAATGCCGTGGGGTGGTCATAGGAAGTTACATTCCCAACATTTAGCTGATTGACAATGTCCGTTCCATTGAGCGTAGTTCCAATCGAAATCTTGTAGCCGGTCTGATTGCCGACGGAGTGTGCCCATTTGATGATGACATTGACCGAAACTCCCGTTTCGCCGTTTGCGGGTTGCGTGACAGTCGTGCAGGCCGGCTGTACATTGGCTTCCGTAGTGAAGGTTTGGTTACTGCAACCGATGGCGTCACCGAGGTTGTTGTACGGAACGATTTTGGTATATAGGGTGGTGTTGAAAGGAAAGGTGCTCAACGGATCGAATTGGGTGACGTTGCCGACGTCGACATTATTGAGAATGCTCCCATTGGTAGGCGTAGTACCGATGGTCAGTCTGTACCCGTTTGCGCCCGGTGCGCTGGCCCAATACAGGATTGGGTTTATATCCACATTGATGGCTCCTGGAGCGGGATCGATCAGGGTAGTACACGGCGGCGGAGCACATGTGCCGGTATTACAGGATGCCCCGTTGTATTTACTCCGGATCAGGTTCCCGGGTTGGGTGCCAAAGCCATTGTTGAAATTGATGCCAACCCCACTGATCAAATGGCAATAGCTCATGATTGTCCCACTGGCGGGAAAAATAGGGGCGCTGGGATTATAGCACGCTGATCCTTCGGGTGTGCCGCCATTGTTGGCCACGTAATAATTTCCACAGTCATCAATCTGGGTATTGTTTCCATTCCATACACAAGCATGCGTATGATAGGAACCCATGTTGTGTCCCATTTCATGCGTCACCACTTCCACATTCCAGGAATAGGTGGGCACCGGTATGATCGTGGTGGAAAGACTGGAGCTGAACGCCACCTGGCTTGAATTGGAACACAGCACATCGATAAAGGCGATCCCTCCGCCCAGGGGCCGTGTGCTCAGCAGGTGCGCAAGCCTTCCGTTATATGTCAGCGTATCGATATGCGCCTGGAAGGCATACAGGACGGCACTGGTCGAATTGAGCGAGGCAAAAGGATCCGTACTGGTATAGACATACACATCGGAGACCGCGACCGGTATGCTTTCATTTGCATACAGGGTAATCACCTCATTCCACAGGGCAGCTACCCAGGCTTCGGTGTTAGCCACACTGTTCCCATTGTCCTGGTAAGCTTTGTAATCGCATTCCACATACACTTCGACGCAATTGCCCGTCATCACCCGGTCATTACCGGTCGTGTCGTTCAGCGGATGGGGCATACCGCCTTCATCGACGAAGCAGTCGAGGTCAGGAACATTCCGAATATCCGAATCCCAGAAACTGAGATAGGTTCCGTCCGGAGCCGGTTGTATCCGCCGGTTTCCGGATTCATCCGAAAGGAGGATCAGGACATGATCGTCCAGGACCGAGACGATCGCCAGCGAATTCGGATTTCCATGCTGGATGCCACGATAAAAAAGATAACGGGGGTTTGGCTCGAGAATTTCTCCCTGGGAAGTTTTTATGGTGGCCGACGGATTGTAGATCGTCGTCCTATAGAGGTCCAGCGTGATATCAGAAGGAGACGGAAGCACGAGTTGGATGATCCCCTGATCATCCCTGATTAACTTTTGTAATACTTCGGGGCGAATCGTAACACTTCTGGCATTGCTGACCAGGGCCTGCCATTCCTCCTTTGATTCCATGGAGGGGTTGAACAACACATACTTTTCTGCCTGTTTTCCCTGGAAGAGTGACATGGTCTCGAAGGCAACGGGCTTCTGCGACCAGGAAAACAGCGCAGATAAAATAAAAATGGTGGTGAAGCCACTCTTACGTTTCATACAGCATCATTGTTATTTGGTATCCTTCCCCTTGGGGATCTGCATTGTTCTTCCTTGGCTGTATATTTATTTCCTCCGGGAGTTAAGGCGGTTCCAAAAATAGAGATTATCCCCGGCAGCCCCGGATAAATTTTACTCAGCCGGGTTGTCCCGTGATCGGGCGTAAAGCAGGGTTTGGCCGATATCCTGTTCCGGTTCGTCTTAATCCGGAAGAACACTCTTTTCCGTCAGGAAATAAATGGCGAGTTTAGTCATCTTAACGTTTACCCTGTAATAACCTGATAAAATTACTGCCTTATGGATAACGCTATTTCCTGGTTTGAAATCCCTTCTACTGATCTGGACAGGGCCGCCAGGTTTTATGAAAACATATTTGGTATTTCCCTGATCCCCATGGATCTGGCGATGATCCGGATGCGGATGTTTCCCATCGATGATCCGATGACCGGGATCGGCGGTGCAGTGGTCCACGCGGATGGTTTTTATCATCCTTCCGAGACACACGGTCCCCTGGTGTATCTGAATGCCAATCCTGATGTTCAGTTAGTCCTGGATCGCGTGGAGGCGGCGGGGGGGAAGATTCTCGTGCCCAAAACCGAGATCAGCCCGGAATATGGCTTTATGGCGGTGATCCGCGATACGGAAGGAAACCGCGTTGGCTTACACGCTGTTCCAACTGCGTGAGCAACTGGTTCGGGGATGTGGAATGAACGCTCAGTAAGTTGCTCGCTGAAACTCGATGTGGTTCCTGAAAAAGTGATCCGGGCATTTACGGATCAGGAGATGCTCCATGCCTGGTGGGGTGTGGAGAGATCTTTTATCCAAAAGCAACCTGGCGGGGTTTACCTGCTAATGTGGGAAATATCCGGTCAGGGAATCCGCTACATTTCTTCCGGGATAGTCGCTGCTTATGATCCGCTGACGAAAATCCACATTGACCGGTATATGTATCTCAATCCTGAACGGCCTCCCCTGGGACCATTAACGCTGACCGTGGATGTAAGCAGGACGGCTTCCGGTAGTCTTCTTCGGTTAACGCAGGGGCCCTATCCTGCCGGAAAAGGAGAGGATTGGGACTGGTATTATGCCGTGGTGGCCCAGGCATGGCCTGCAGTATTACAGGGGCTGAAAAAGTATTTGGAATCCTGATCAGATTCTCGCCTGCTGATCGGTCTCCTTTAGTCTGCCTTTGACGGCGGTATACCGGATATAATGAAAGATTAACACTGCCAGGCATAACACGAGCCCAAAAAACTCCCGGACCAATTCCACATAGGGACTGGAGGCCTTCATTTCTTCCACGATGCTGGGCATCCCGTCACTGCACCATTGGGCAAAGGCGGGAAACTTGCGGAACATTTCATACACGGCGGCCGCTATTCCGAGCATCAGGATCCACATGTTGTATTTGTTGAATGCCCCAAACGCGGATACTGTTGCCACCAGGGTGTACAACAGCACCCAAAACAGGATGTCACCCGGTGTGTCATTGAACTGGACAGCGGCAAAAGCGAAAAAAATCAGCGCCAGAATGAGGTTGAAAATTTTCATAAACCTGCTTTTGGAAAAAGCGTTTGAAGATAGCCTTAATGTTTATTTCCTGCGGACTTTTTCCCATTCCCATGCAGTACGCATGATGTAACCTATGTCATGCTCGGGTCTCCACCCCAGGCGATCCGTAACGCGGGTATTATCTGCATAGATAGCCATGACATCACCGGGCCTTCGGGGTCCGAGTGTGTAGTTGATCCTGTTGCCGGTGACCCGTTCGAACGCATCGATCGCTTCCAGAACCGTAACTCCTTCTCCCATGCCGAGGTTGAAAGCTTCATACGGATGATCATTTTTGCCTTCCAGTAAATACGTCATGGCCATGGTATGGGCTTTTGCCAGGTCCATGATATAGATGTAATCCCGGATACAACTTCCATCCCGGGTGGGATAATCATGGCCGTGAACCGTCATGCCGGTCCTGCGGCCAATCGCCGTTTCCGTGATCACCGGGACGAGATTGGTCGCCGGTTGGGTGGAATCTTCGCCGATCAAAGCAGACGGATGGGCGCCTGCCGGATTGAAATACCGAAGGGACAGACCGGAAAGATCCTTTCGGTTTTTGAAGAATTGGTCGTAGAGGATTTCCCCGGATTGTTTGGTGGCCCCGTAAGGATTCTCCGCATGCCCGAAAGGGGTCTCTTCTGTCACAGGAAGGGTGGAAGGAGTCCCGTAGACCGTGCAGGAGGAGGAGAAGATCAGATGGGGAATCCTCAGTTCTTCCATCAGGACCATGGTCGTAAGCGTGCTTCCGATATTGTTGCGAATGTATCGCAGGGGCTGAGCAACAGATTCTTCAACCCGCTTCAGCGCGGCAAAGTGAATGATGCCGGCAAAAGGGCCCTGGCTCCATACGGCTTCCAGGGCAGCTTCGGTATGACACAGATCCAGGTTGAGGTTGAGGACTTTCCGACCGGTGATCGATTCGATCCCATCCAGTATGGTGAAATCGGAATTAATGCCGTTGTCGAGGGATATGACCTCATACCCAGCCCGGATCAGGTCGACTATCGTGTGGCTGCCGATGTAACCGCACCCACCGGTAACGAGGATTTTTGTTTTACTCAACGGAATCTGAATGCAGGATTAAAGGGGGCAAGGTTAATTGATTATATTGGAAAAAGAATTATCCATTTGCGTTCCTGCACCAAATTTACTGCCTTATCCCCTTGCCGGGACGGGCGGATTTATGCTGACTTTTTTACCCTGCACGCCTTACACAAATGGATATTTGCATTTATTAAAATGACTGTAAAATGAAAGAATCCTTACGCATGGCGAAGCTCTTCGATGACCTGTACCAGGGAAGTCCATGGATTGATGTAACCATCCTTCCGCATCTGACAAAACTCACCGCCAAACAGGCGGCAAAACGCCTTTACGCGGAATGGAATACGATCTGGGAAATCACCAACCATATGATCCAATGGAGGGAAACTGTCCTGAAGCGGGTACAGGGAAGGATGATTGCCTCTCCGGCCAATAATTATATCCGCCCTGTCCGGGACACCAGTGAAGCGGCATGGAAGAAAACACTGGAACAGTTTGAAAAAAGTCAGACAGCCTGGATCCATTTCCTGAAGTCCGCCAAAGCTTCGGATTTCCATAAAAAATACGGTTCCAGTGGGCTGACCTATTATGAACTGATCCAGGGCATCTTGCAGCACGATGCTTATCACCTGGGTCAAATCGTCATCATGCGTAAAAAAATACGATCCTGAGATTACCTCCCGTGTGGATACCCGGTACAACTGGTTCAGCGAAAGCAGGATTACCCACGTTAAGCGCCTTAAATGTTAAAGTTTACATTAAGTCACTGAACACTATTGTAAAATTGAACACTGTTCAATATGTTTGCAGTGTTTTTATATCAAATAGTGTTCAGTCATGGGTATTGCCGAAAGAAAAGAAAGAGCGCGCGAAGAGCTTAAGGACCTGATTCTCAATGCCGCCAGGGAGATTTTCCTGGAAGAAGGGTACGAAAACACCTCCATCCGCAAGATCGCCTCCAGGATAGAATACAGCCCCGGCATCATTTACCTCCATTTCCGGGACAAAAACGAATTGTTGCTGGCCCTTCATGATAAAGCCTTCGAGTGTAAAATGAAGGCTTTGTTCCACTCCGTCCAGGACATCCAAGATCCCTGGGAGAGGCTTTCTGCCACCGGAAGGGCCTACATCACCTACGGGATCGAAAATCCAAAAGATTATGAATTGATGTTCATTCTCTCCTGTACGATGGAAGCCCTTGCCGTCAAACAGGAGTTTTGGGAAGACGGCGCCATGGCAATCGGAATGCTGAAACAAAACATCCGGGATTGCATAGACGCAGGCTATTTCAAGCCGGACATTGATACGGACGCGGTATCCCTCATGCTTTGGTCGCAGGTACACGGTCTCGTTACGCTTTATACCAAAGAACGGCTCAACATCTATGCTGTCGAAAATCAACAGAAACTGATGTTTGACGCGTTGGATGTCTTCATGTCCCTCATTAAGAAATGCCTGTCCTGATACAGTTCACCCGAAATCACGCACTTTATGTTCCGTTCCTGGCTTTTAACGCTCTTGACGCTGACCGCATGCTCCCTTTCTGCTCAATCCAACCTCGATCGATATGTCCGGGAAGCCATCGAAAACAACCTCTCCATCCGGGAGAAAAAACTCCTGGAAGAAAAACAGGCGTATAGTCTCAAGCAAGCTGGTCGCCAGTACGGGCCCCAGGTTGGATTTCTTACTTCTTACTCCCTGGCGGCGGGAGGTCGCTCAATTGATTTTCCCATTGGATCCCTGCTCAATGACGTTTACTCCACGCTCAATTCCCTGACTGGAACACAGGATTTCAGCCAGGTCGAAAACGCGACTGTTTATTTTCTTCCGGATAATTATTATGATGCCCGGCTTCGCATCGCCCAGCCGATTCTTCAACCTGAAATCAAATTTAACCAGCGCATAAAACAGGAGGAGACGGTATTGGCAGGGCTGATGACAGATCAGGCAAAGCGTGATCTGGTCCGGGATGTCAAAACTGCCTACCTGCAATGGATGCAGGCTCGGGAAGGCATCAGCATCATCCGTGACGGTCTGAATTTGCTGGAGGAAAATAAGCGAATGACCGAAAGCCTGGTCAAAAACGGCATGGCCCTGCCCTCTGCGGTCATGCGGCTGGACGCGGAAATAGACGCGGTGCAGGCGGAATTGAAACGCGCTGAAACCGACAGGTTAAATGCCGCCAGGTATTTCAATTTTTTACTTCACCGGCCGGCGGATAGTGAGATTGTCCCGGACAGCTTCCCGGATGTTCCGCGGTTGACATCCGGGATGAATGTCGATTCCCGGGAAGAGTTGCTTCAACTCCGGTCAGGGATCAGAATCCAGGATCTCGCGCTGACGCTGGAGGAAAAACATTTTGCACCACGCCTGGGGCTCCAGGTGGACGTGGGTTCACAAGCTTATGCGCCGGATTGGGGCGGATATGTTTTAGCCGGCGTGCAACTCGAAATTCCGATCTGGGACAATAAAATAAGCCGCCTGAAACGCCAGGAATGGAAATCGGACATTGCTTCCAATGAAGCCCGGTATGCCTGGACCCGTGAGGCGCTCACCGTACAACTCGAAACAGAGATTCAAAACCTGGAGACAGCCCTAGCCATCTATGCGAGTTACTCTTCCTCCTTGTCGACCAATCAACGGCTTTACGCTGAAACCGCCAGGCGATATAAAGAAGGGCTTTCCAACTACATCGAACTCCTCGATGCCCGGACGCAGGTCACGAACACCCGTCTTCAGCAAAATATTGCCAGATATCAGGCCTGGATCCGGCACGTGAACATCGAAAGGATCAGTGCCTCTTCTCCCATTGAATAATTCAACCGCATACCATTTCTTATGAAAATCATACTTGCTTTCATGCTGCCACTCGGATTATGCCTGGTATCCTCGTGTGGATCCGCCGTTGAACCCGGTGATAAAAATGTCGTACAGGCAGAGGCGCCCGCCAATGTCTTTTATGTCCGGACCGTTCCTGTGGTACGAAACCGGCTCAATGAGGCCATTTATGTGACAGGGGTAATCCAGTCCGATACCGAAGCTAAACCTTCCTTTAAAACAGGGGGCGTGATTGCCCAGACCTATGTGAAAGAGGGTGACGCCGTCCGGAAAGGTCAGCTCCTGGGCAAACTGAATATGACAGAGATCGAAGCGCAGGCCATGCAAGCCCGTTATGCCCTTGATAAAGCGCTGCGGGATCAGCAACGCCTGCAGAACCTGTATGCCGACAGTATCGCCACACTCGAACAACTGCAAAACGCCACTACTGGTGCAGAGCTTGCGAGGAAGGCGCTACAGATTGCAGAATTCAATGTCGCGTACTCAGAAATCAGGTCACCCATCGACGGAAAGGTCATCACCCAGCTCATGCATGAGGGAGAGATCACGGGGCCGGGCATGCCCGTATACTACATCATGGGTGTGAAATCATCGGATTGGAAAATCGTGGCCGGGCTCACGGACAAAAACTGGGGAAGGCTATCCGTTGGCAACAAAGCGATAATCACCCTGGACGCCTATCCCGGATGGGAACTCGAAGGTACCGTCAAAAGGCTATCGGATGTGGCTAATCCCCTGAGCGGAACCTTCGATGTGGAGATCGCTCTGCCGACCAAAGACAGGCGGATGGCTGCCGGCCTCCTGGGACATGTTCAACTCATGCCGGCGACGGTCGCTGAATTTCAGGTCATCCCGATTGAAGCGCTGGTCTCCTCCAATGGTACAACCGGAGTCGTGTATGTGCCCAGAAATGGCGTAGCGGAAAAAAGGAGGGTAAAGATTCAATTGTTCGAGGGAGAGCAGGTTGCGATTGGATCGGGCCTGGAAGATGTGACGGAAGTGATCACTTCCGGGAGCGGATTTCTGGAAGAAGGCGACTCCATTGTCATAGAAAGCGA
>CAZTXO010000077.1:0-10771 GCA_964617515.1 uncultured Saprospiraceae bacterium
ATTAGGAATTACGAATTATGGTATCCGCCGAAGCTTAAGCGAAGGAGAATGAATTAGGAACTTGTGGTGAGCGAAGTCGAACCATTACGAAAATTAACCTAATCCTCTACTCTTCTACTCTTCTACTCTTCTACTCTTTTTCACAATCGGTGCTTCGCGTCTCACGCTCAACGATCACTCTGATTTCGTCGCGCCCTGACTGCCCGAAGTAGTGAACACCTGGTTTTCCTGGGAGGGATCCTTGAGCGCGAGGATCAGTAAGGGCTGAGGGGTTTCGGTTCTGCGGAGATTGGGTTCGGAGTGGTAATAGCATCTGCACTCGTCGGTTCCTTCCCAGACGCACCTACCTTTGCATGTTTTTCGGCAATCGGGGCAGGAGGAAGATTCGCGGGCCACATAGACATCGAGCACGCTGATTTTATCCGAAGGGATTCCCATGGCTTTGAAATTGGAGGCCAGCCATTGTTTCATTTTTTCTCCATCCCGGATGCCGGCACGCTCGGCGTCGGCAAGCAGTTTTTCAGCCTGGGCCGGTGTGATCAGGCTGTTGTCGTAGATCATCCGGTTGATGTTGCTTTTGGAGGAATTGAGATTGGATGTCAGGGTGGTGGTCTTCTGGGCGGAAGCCTGGAGGCCCGCCAGGAAGAACAGGAGCAGGAGGCAAGAAAGTGTTTTCATCATCATTCGTTGGTTGAACCGTTAACGTGGGGGTCCAGAGGTGGACAAGTAGCTTTTTCGGAATAAAAGGTAGTAAAAAACAAGGTTTCGGGGGTCATAAAAGAGCTGTCCAGGGAAACTGGTTGATGTACGCCGGGGTTTTCGTCGAAATCTTAACCTGCCTGCCGGGGCTGCCGGGGTATGCCCCTAACCCGCCTCCTCCTTTTCCAACACCTTATCCTGCCGCCAAGCCACGCGAGTACCTTCCCGCAGTCTTGCGGCTGACTCCCTGACTGACCATCCGGAATACCAACTCCCTGGCGCAACGCCTTCCATCCCTATCCGAAAAATCCTCACCCAGGCATCAATTCCTTTTCCCCTTTCATCATGATCGCATCCCCCGCGATGTTTTTCAGCATGTTGCGGAAGATGAAAAAATGGAAAGGCAGCATGGCATACCAGTAATTTCGACCCAGGATACCGTGGGGGCGGAAGGTGGCGATTTGTTTGAGCACACACCTGTTCCTGCTCTGGACAATAGACCATTCGAGCCAGGCTTCCCCGGGCAGCTTCATTTCAGCAAAGAGCAGCAATCGATAATTTTTTCGGTCCGCGAGCAAGACACGCCAGAAGTCCAGCGCATCGCCTGGCTGGATGTCCACGTCACTCCGCCTGCCCCGGTCGATGCCCACTCCTCCGACGAGTTTATCCAGGAAACCCCGGATGCGCCATAAGCGGTCCGCATAATACCACCCATGTTCGCCACCGATACCGAAAAACCGGCTGGCTACCTCTTCGGCCTTGGTGGGATCGATTTCGACCCACCGCCGGTCCGTGTAACATCCATTGACCGGCACTTCGATATACTGATTGATGTCCAGCCGGGTGAGGCTGCTGGAAGCCGCATCCGTCCAGCTGGAAACCACCATGTTTTGTTCGATTTTGAGGAAGGCCATTTTGATCGCTTCCCTGTAGGGTATCAGGTATTGCGGGATCACGTCCTGGATCGAATGTTCCTGGCAGATGACATCGTTTTTCATGCTGGCCACGAGTTGCCGCGCGATTGTAAAATTGGCGGAGGTCGTGAGGTACAGCCAATAGATGGACAGTCCCGGAAAGATGACCGGTAAAGTCAGGATATAGCGTTTATAACCCCGGACGGCCGCATATTGCTGGAGCATCTGTTTGTAGGTGAACACATCCGGACCGCCGATCTCAAAGGTTTTGTAATACGTTTTCTCCAGGAGCAGGCAACGCTCCAGGTAATAAATCACATTCCGTATGGCGATGGGTTGGCATTTTGAATTGAGCCAGCGCGGCACGATCATCACCGGCAGTTTTTCGGTGAGGTCGCGGATGATTTCAAAAGAGATGCTGCCGGATCCTACGATGATCCCGGCCTCAAAAATCGTGTAGGGTATGCCCGAATCCACGAAGACATCCTTGACTACTTTTCGTGCCAGGAGATGGGCCGAAAGTTTCTTCTGATTGGAAATGCCACCGAGGTAAACGATCTGTTTGACCTGGGTCAGGGAAGCCACCAGCACGAAACAACCGGCAGAGCGCAGTTCGTATTCCTTCAGCGTGGTATGGGTATCCCCGAGGGAATGGATCAGGTAGTAGGCGACGTCAAAAACTCGTTTGTTGAAGTGTTTGACGGCGTTTTCCGGCTGGAGGAAATCGAATTCGATCACTTCTATCTTGGACAGCAGGTCCTCCGCCGGCTTGAATCGGTTGCGATCACGCACCACGCAGGTCACTTCATGTCCTCCTTCCACGAGCACGGGTAAGAGCCGCATCCCGATATAGCCATTCGCCCCGGTCAATAAAATGCGCATAAGACAGTGATTCCTGTAAAATTACGATATCCGCATTCGGGGAGGGCTGGAAAACGCATACTTCGTATATTTGAGCTGCATTTCCCCAATCCTTTATTGTCTCCCCTGAGAATATGTGGTTAAAACCTGGTCATGACCGGCCTGGGTTGGCATGCATAGGGCAACCCGCCTGTCGACAAAGCGTTGGGGAATGGAATGGTCCCTATTCCGTTTTTTTTGATTGGATCAGCATGGGAGCAGGTTTTGCCCGACTGACTGATCTGATCAATGATGAGTATGAAGAGAACACCGACAACACCGTATAACCCTGTGGATTTTGTTTGGAAATTCCGGACTTCCTCCCGGACTTTCCAGCCTGCCACCCTGCTCAGCAGTTTCCTGGTTTTGATGTTGATCTTTTCCTTTTTTGTTGCCAAAGCCTTTAGGCCGGAACCTGGCACCGGACTTCGTATATCCGCTGTGGCTAAAGACACCACGACATTGCCTGGCAAAGTCAGGAAGCCCGATGCGAAAAGGAGTGTCAGGATGCTCGTCGGGCAAAACCAAACATTTGCATCGGACAATTCACTGCTCAATGCCAGCAAATGGACTCCGGCTTCGGGCATGGCCTGTGATATGACGACAGCCAACAACGCGTTTTCATCCGGCAACATCATGTGTTTCTGTACGGCAGGTGGCACCGGGAAGGGAGCCGCGCTTGTCATTGGCGGGATCACCTGTACGGAAAATTTTACCCTCAATACGCCGTCTGGTGTGATCACTAACCAGGACAATGGCGTTGTCACGATCGATGTCGCCTCCAGCCGGACAATCGATTTTTCCACACAATCCTTCGGCACCGGTACGACGGCGGGATACATCAAGACCGGAAGCGGGACGCTGGCCTTTGCCGGCGGGACCTATAGCGGCGGTTTTACCCTCAATGGGGGCACCATTGTCACCCGCGGCGCGAATGCCATGGGAGGACCGAATCCAAACAAAGGACCGCTGAACCTGAATAGCGGTGTGGTCGCCGCGCCCAGCGCCACGACATTTAATGGGAAATACACGGTCATCAATATTGGCGGGGATATTCAGTTTGGGAGCACCATAGCACCGGCATCCGGATCCGCCAGCATGTTTTTCCTCGACAATGTTTCTCTCGGCAATGCCAATCATACGTTGACTGTCGGCGGCTTTGCCACCTATGGTCTCCTGGGGATCGTGTCCAACACCGGTTCAGCAGGCATCACCTTTTCCGCCAATGCCAATGGCACAGGTCGATTCGATTTCACCAATGCGGGCAATACGTTTACGGGCCCGGTCAATCTCCAGGGGAATGGCGCCTCCGGTGTCGGCGAGATACGAATCGGCGCAGATGGCTGTTTGGGAAACGCCGCCAATACCATCAATATCAACGGGGGCAGGCTTGCGACAACGGAGTCTACCACCTTTACCATCGCCGCCGCCCGGGGAATCCAGGTTGGTAATACCGCAGGGACATCCATCAGTGTCGTGACTTCCGGCACCCTGACCTACAATGGCGTGATCGCCGACCTCGCTGGCGCAACGCCCGGATCATGGGCGAAGCAAGGTGCCGGTACCCTGTCACTCGGTGGCATCAGCACGTATACCGGATCGACGACGATCAACCTGGGAATACTCCTGCTCACCACCGGTGCCAATCGGCTTCCTGCCACCACCACGCTCAATCTTGGTCAAACGGGAAGTGTCAATCTCGGCACCCTGGATATGAATGGATTTAATCTCCTGGTGGCCGGTATCAATTCGCTGACCGGTATCAATGGCGGAGCCACGAACAATACGATCCAATCCACGGCTGCCGCCACGTTGTCACTCAGCGGAGATGGAACGTATGCCTATGGGGACGGCAGTAATGCCAATTCCGGCGTGATCACCGGCGCTATCTCACTGGTCAAAAGCGGGAATGGAACACAGACCCTTGGTGACGCCAATACCTACACCGGATCAACGACGATCAGCGGCGGAGAATTGCGTTTCAATCCACCCGCCAACATAACCATGACAGGTAACCTCTCTATGAATGGCGGTATCCTGGGCACCACGGGCATTGCCGATACGCGAACCCTGACATTTCCTGCATTTCATCTTTCGGAGCATTCGAAGATTGATCTGGGCACCGTAAATGCGCACACGCTGTCCTTCACGACCGCCGGCACTTTTGCGGCAGGAAAGACCCTGGTAGTCTATGGGTGGCAAGGCACTTCCGGTACGTCGGGAACCAAAGGGAAAATATTTTTTGGAAATTCCGCTGCAGCATTGACACCGGCTCAATTGGCGCAAATCAGTTTCAATGATGGGACGATCGCTTCGCCCGGTGCCACGGCACCAGCGCTGATCTTGTCCACCGGGGAAATTGTCCCGGACGCGTTTGTCAATAATACGCCGACCATCGTGATGAATGTCACCAGCACGTCCAATTACCTGGATGGCGGGGTGATGTCATCTCCGCCGACGCCCTATGCCCTGAGCGGCGTGATCAGCGACCCGACGGATCCATTCACCAACCTGGGGGTCGACTTTACGGTGAATGACGCGGAAACGGGAGCGGGCAGCCTTATCGTTACCGGTGCCAGCAACAACCAGTCAGTCGTACCCAATGCCAATATCGTCATCACCGGAACCGGCGCCACCCGCAATGTCAAAGTCACTCCTGCCGCCGTGGGGTATGCGGACATCACCATCACAGTCAGTGACGGAGTGCATACGGCTGACTATGTCATCCAATACGCGGCATCGGCTGCGTCTGTCAATACGGCTGTCACCCGTTTTTTGACGGGCACCAGTGACGCTTCCACCACGCAAATCGTTGATGCGGATTTCCTGTTCGTGGCGGATGATCAAAACCAGGTATTGCGGTTATACAACCGTCAGAATTCAGGGCTTCCGGCCTACAGTGTGGATTACACTACCTCTTTAGGCGTTTCCATGCCCAATCCGGAAGTAGATATAGAGGGTTCTGTTAAAATTGCCAACCGGATTTATTGGCTTGGTTCACACAGTAACGCGGAGGCGGATGGCGCATTGCGTCCCAACCGGTACCGCTTATTTGCCACAGACATCAGCGGAAGTGGCGGTAGCAGCACACTCAGTTATGTGGGGCGATACGACGGCCTCCGTTCGGATTTGACAGCATGGGATGCGGGCAACGGGCATGGGCTGGGAGCGAATTACTTTGGATTGACGGCCAGTGCTGCTGCCGGAGTTTTGCCCGAAGCGGCGGATGGCTCCGGATTTAATATCGAAGGCCTGGTGGTGGCTCCGGACAACGTGACCGCATATATCGGTTTCAGGGCACCGATCGTACCGGCAAGTAATCGCACGAAAGCCCTGATCGTCCCGGTCACCAATCTTGCCGCCCTCGTGGCGGGCAATCCCTCCGCAGGCCCCGCGACTTTCGGAACCCCTATCCAGTTGGATCTGGATGGACGAGGTATCCGGGAAATCAAGCGCAATGCCTCCGGTCAATATCTCATTCTTGCCGGTCCCGCTGGTTCCACCGGCGATTACCGGTTTTATACCTGGACGGGAAACGCTGTGGACATGCCGGTTCCCACCTCCGGGGATTTCAATGCTTTACAGTCGGGCGGCAGTTTTGAATCCATCGTGGAGGTGCCGGATCCGCTGACGCCTTCGTCCACCATCCCGGTACTCGTGGACAATGGGGTGACCGTGTATTATGGGGATGGCATGATGGCGAATCAATTGCCAAATGCAAATCACAAAAAATTCCGTGGAGAAGCACTTACCCTGGGTTGTATGCTGAAAGTAGCCAATGCCAGTGATTCGGGCAGTGGATCGCTTCGCGATGTGATTGCCTGTGTGCCCGAAGGGGACACGGTTGTCTTTGTCAGTAACCTGGTGGGTTCAACGATCACCCTGACATCGGGCGAACTGCTGATCGATAAAAACCTGACGATTATTGGTCCTGGTCAGGTAACGGAATTGGTTATTTCCGGAAACAACCAATCCAGGATTTTTCATGTGACATCCGGTAAAACACTCTCTTTGAAAAATTTATCCCTGGTCAATGCCAACGCGCCTACCCCCAATGGCGGAGCTATCCTGGTGGAAGGGAACCTTACGCTGGACAACATGATATTTGACAACAACGTCGAAGACCTGTTTACCCCGAAAGCGATGACCGTCAACAGTCCGGGCGGATTGATCCTGATCGTTGGGGGTAATGTACAATTGAAGCAGTAGGAGAGATCCTGACGTCATTAATTTTCCCTATATTTTTTTAGAAAGATGGATGGTACCGCTATGCCCGGCTCAAAAGAGACTTCTTGACCAGGAATAGTGAAAGATCGTGGCGGATGGTTGACGGATCACCATTCGTCCTGCTTACTTTTGGGTATGCTCATTCTCGTCGCAGGTCTTCCGGGATCCGGTAAGAGTTATTTCGCCGAAAAACTGGCGGAGCGGCTGGGTATCGCCTACATCAACAGTGACCGTACGCGGATCCGGATGATGGCCAGGGGTCGGTACGAAAAGGAGGACAAACTGGCGGTCTACACCGACATGAGGGATCAGGTGGAAGCAGTGCTGGCCGCGGGCGAATCGATTATCGCAGATGCTACCTTTTATCTCGAGGAGACCCGGAACATGTTTATCGGGACTGCCCTTAAGTATCATGTATCAGTCTATCTGATCGTCGTCCGGGCGGAGGAGGACCTTATCCGCAGAAGACTGCTCCATCCAAGACGGGAAAGTGAAGCGGATTACAGTGTCTATGAAAAAATCCGGGATCAGTTTGAACCCCTTGCGTTTCCACACCTGCCCCTCGTGTCAACGGATCAAAATCTCGAAGAAATGCTGAACCGGACAATGGCTTATATAGGTAAAGAGGCATGAAAGAAAGCGATGTTCGTTGGATGGCGGCCCATGGATCCTACCAGGGTTCGGCCCTGCACGGGAAGGTGGAGGAGACCCATATTTCCTGGGTGATCCTTTCGCGGCCCTATGTCTTTAAGATCAAAAAACCTATCCAGCTTTCTTTCCTCGATTTCACGACGCTTAAGTTGCGAAAGTTGTACTGCGAGCGGGAAGTGAAACTCAATAATCGTTTTACCGATATCTACCTGGGGGTAGAGCCTATCCGCCTCCACGATGGGCAATACACGATCGGTGGCCGCGAAGGAAGGGTGGTGGACTATGCGGTCAAGATGAAGCGGATGGATGTATCCAAACGAATGGATAAGCAGTTACACCAGGGTAAGGTGGCACCGCATCATATGCATGCGCTTGCCGGGGAGATTGCCGCCTTTCACCGGCGGGCCGACGTGATCCATGTACCCTTTCGCCTTCCTGCTGCCAGGACGACATTCAACGATATCCGGGGGGTCAGGCAAGTCATCCTCAGGCACCTGGGCAAGCAATACGCCGGATGGGTCGACCGCTCCGTTGCCTGGAGCAACGACCTGCTGAAAAAACACGCCAGGCGATTTAAGGAGCGGGTGAAAGCGGGTTATGTCCGGGATGTGCACGGCGACCTCCACAGCGGCAATATATTTCTATACCAAAAGCCCGTGTTGTTTGACTGCCTTGAGTTTAACGATGCGTACCGGCAAATTGATGTTTTGTACGAGATCGCTTTCTTCTGCATGGACCTGGAAGCCTTTCAGCAAAAGCGATTGGCTTCGTTATTTCTCAAGGACTACAATCGGCTATTGCCGAGCCTGGTGGTGCCCGAGGACCGCGTCATTTTTCAATATTTCAAATGTCTGCGGGCCAATGTCCGCGCGAAAGTGCATGCCATGAGCATCCTGCAGGCCGAGACGCCAGAGGAACTTTCGTTTCATACGCGAGAGGTGAGGAAGTATTTGAAGCTGATGATTGGGTATGTGCGGGAATAAAATCCTTGCTCCACCGCTGAAGCTATGGCGGCACGCGGTCGACTAAGCCTTCGGTCGCTTGCGCTAAAGCTCCTGCGACGGCGCGAGGACGAAGTTGCGCCTCCTTCGGTCGCTTGCGCCAAAGCTTTAGCGACGGAGCACGCACGAAGTCCGCTCAGGGCAGGGAAAGCGGGAAGTTGATTATTTACCCTGGATCCAGTTGATCACACGCTCGCTGTCGGGGCTTTCTTTCGGGCGCAGCGTACCGACCCAGTGCCCGTTTTCGTCGATCATAAACTTCTGGAAATTCCAGGTGACTTCCGCATCCATGACCCCGTTTTCGGATTGGCGGGTGAGCCACCGGTAGATCGGATCGATGTCGTCTCCTTTAACCGAAATCTTGGCCATCATCGGGAAGGTGACATGGTAGTTGGCGGTGCAGAACTTTTTGATCTCTTCATTGGATCCCGGCTCCTGGGCGCCGAAATTATTAGCGGGGAAGCCGATGATGGTGAAGTGATCGCCGCCATATTGCTCGTACATCCGCTGGAGCGTTTCATATTGCGGGGTATTGCCGCATTCCGAAGCGACATTGACCACCAGGATCTTCTTCCCTTTAAACGAGTTCATGCTGACGGACTTGCCGTCGATGTCGCGGGCTTTGAAATCATGGAAGGTTTTGTCCTGGGCCCGGATGGTCAGGGTACCGGCCACCAGAAGGATAGCAGTCAGCAGGATGGATTTCATGTGGCAAAGATAAGGGGATATGGGTGGTATGAAAATGAGCTGTCACCCTTTATGCGGATGAGACAGCTATCCGTCTAATGGTTTTCACGCATCCTCCAGGCATCTCCATCTACCGGGTAAATACGGAGAAGCAGGCGGAGGATATCCGGTGTTCATTCGAATGTGTCTCTATAAACCATTGAAATTCAGTTCCTGTGATTTTTTCATTCATAGCTTGTATACGTCAGGAAAATGCAAATTCGTTATTAACCTGTATCACCCGAGAAACCAACGCATACCTCACCCTGAAGTAATAGCGTATTCCTCACCCTGAAGCATAGGGCAGCCGTGTCCATCGCGGCGGCATGTTGTGTCACTAAATAACTTCAGATATGAGAAAGTCCGTTTTGTCACCGAATCCGTCGGTGCGGGAAGACCCCAGGCCATCTACCGATCCGCGTAAGACCCGGGAAGAGAAAGGGAATACACCGCGCGATCCTGAAGGAAAGGAAAGGACGAAACCGATCCCGGCTGAATTTCCACGGCATACGCCCGAAAAGAAGGATGAGCCGCAACCGGTTTCTACCGGAACAGAAGAATATGTCATGCGCCATTCTGATGAACCCTGGTAAGGGAACCGTACTGAATCAAGTCATCCACTGTAAAATCAAAGATCATGGGAAACCTGCTGTATGCATTAGCCGTCATCCTGGTGATCTTTTGGGCATTGGGTTTCTTCGCTTATAACGCTACCGGACTGATCCACATCCTGCTGGTCATCGCGATCATCGCGGTATTGCTCCGGATCATCCAGGGAAGGAGCCCGATTTCCTGATACGATCAGCCATCATTGAATTATTTGTGCCGAAGATGATGGTGAAGCCCATGGTGAAGCATCTTTGTATGTTTTGCCATGGGAATTTTTTTTATATGATTTAGTGCAAAGAACCTCCCTGCCAAGTGTTACCCGAATGGCTGTCGCTTCACTGCGCGGCAGTAAACATTTTTATCGAAAACGTCATCTTCCCCCGGGAAAATCCAGAACGAACACAAGGCAGGACTATCGCTTGTAGAGCGGCAACCCGGTATGTTTCGCCAGGGCTTCCGCAGCGAGATCCCCTTCGCGGCTGAAGGACCAGACGAAAAGGCATTGGACCGGATGGTCATGCCGGATTTTCTCCAGCGCCTCGAGGACCAGTTTTTTCGTGATGCCTTTTTGGCGATATTCTTCCAGGACCATCGCGGAGCACAGGTACAGCGCATCATAGGGCACATCCAGCGGGGTGCGATCGAAAAGGTCCTTTTCTGAAATCTGCCGGTCCAGGAACTGCCGCATGAGCTCCTGTGTCGTGGGGAGCAACAGCACCCAGGCGATCGGACCGTTTTCGTCTTTGTATTCGCCGCGGGTCGCTGGATGAATGCGGGCGAAACGCTCCAGGACATCCATGTCCACATCGAGTTGCTCCGGGTCATGCCGGGCGTCAAAGACCGCTTCGGCCATTTGGAGCATGCGTTCGTAGTTAGTGAGCGGCATAGGCTGCACGAAGATCAGGGAAATTTATAGCGTGATAGGGTGAGCGTGTAACTGTGTAACTGTTTAACCGTTTATAGGTTTATGCGTTTAATCGTCTAATCCCCTAATCTCCTAATCGTTTAACTGGTTAACTGTTTAACTGTTTAACTGTTTAACTG
>CAZTXO010000078.1:0-10416 GCA_964617515.1 uncultured Saprospiraceae bacterium
AGGCCACTGACTCGTCATTCCCTCTCAATGACTCATCAGCAGCCCTTTTCTCAAAGAAAGTTCTTTGGGATCCTGTTCATCACTCTTGTTTGATGAAGCGTCCATAGAACAGGCGGTCTTCGCGCAGGAGGTTGACTTGATACAACCCGTTGGCGAATGTGCTTACATCTATAGACAGGATACCATTTACGTTGCGGGCGCTGCCTGCAAATACCATTTTGCCCTGCATATCCGTTACCTGGATTTCATACGGTTGGTTTTCGCCGGGGACCGCCATATGGATCCTATGGGCGGCCGGGTTCGGATATAGCCTGATCTCTTCTGAACGCGGATCGTCTACGGCTACCGTACCGGCGGTGAGATTGACATTGAGGATCTCCGGATTCTGCGCTGTCAGGGTCACCCAAACGTCCGGGGAGATGATACCCGGAATGTCAAAACTGACCCGGTAGGTTCCATAAGGCAGCTCTGTGAAGCGGAATGAACCGTCTTCAAGGCTGACCTCGTAATCCAATGGCAGTCCGTTGACATCATGCAGCAGAACGACAACGTTGGCCAATCCACCGCCGTTGCGCTGTTCGCCATCTTCTTCTGCCACCAGGTGCTGCGGATCCGTGATCAAACCTCCGATGACACCACCTCCGGTGAGACCCGCTTTGCGGATCAGCCAGATATCCGTGGTGACCGGCAGCCAGTTAGGGATGACGTAAGGATCGGCATGATCCCAGGTATCACTGCTGAGATGGTAGGTCGGTATATAACGCTCTGCTCCGGGTGTGTTGGCATCCAGGGAGGCTTTGAGGATATAGATACCCGGGGCAAGGTTGCCGATCGAATAGAAACCATCCTGCCCGATCGGAGACGATCCTGCTTCCGCAAATATCTCCCCGGTATTGTTGTTGATCAGGTAGGCCGTGACGATACCCTTCAGGGAAGACAGCGTGTCGCCGATGACATATCCGCTGATGATATTGAACCCGCTGTTGGGGCTGAGTGAATCAACCGTGATGCAGGTGGTATTGACACAACCATTGAGTGTCGTATAGGTAGCGCAATAGGTGCCGGGCTGATTGATGTCAAGCCAAAGCATGGTGTCACCCGGGCCGGTGGACCACTGAACAAACGTGATCGGATCCCAGGAGAATATCGCTAATTGTGGATCGGGCGTAAAGTTCAGCGCGATTTCGGCATAGCAACTGTCGAGGATGAAATTGCAGGCCGTAGCCACGCATCCGGCAGCATCCGTCACCGTGACACAATGCTCGGGAAGGCCAAAATCGATGATGATGGACTGTTCTGTGGAGCCATTATCCCATTGGTACACGAACGGCGGGGTACCCCAGGCGTTGGCGGTATACATCGTTCCGGCGGGTACCGGTTCTTCGGATATCCAGACACCGCAATTTTTGATATTTCCAAAAAACACGTCGATACAAGCGATACCCGTGCACCCGCCACCGGTCGCGGTCACACAGTAGGTACCATCCGTGGTGACGGTTATCTCAGATCCCGTAGCGCCGTTGCTCCACACATAGGTGGCATTCTGGGATGGATCATTCCAGAGAGAAGCGGTCAGTATCGCCACACTGTCACTCAGGTATGCATAGGAAATATAAGGCTGGCATGGATTGAATAAGGTATCCACGCAAGCATAACATGCACATCCCAGGCTGGAGGTGACGGTCACGCAGACATACTCATAGGGTGAACTGATGGGAATCACGTTAGTCGTGTCGCCGGTAGACCATTGATAGTTGAAGCTGCCAAAGCCCCAGGCATACGCTTCCGCGTACCATTGTTCGCCGGTGCTGTCCGGGTAGGTCACCACCCAGGCGGAACACTGGTTGCTGAGCCCTTCGAAATCTACCCAGGCACAGCCTTCGACCGTACATCCGCTGCCGAGCGTCACGGTGACGCAATAGGCTCCTGATGTATCGACGGTGATCGTGGGTGTCGTCTCGCCAGTGCTCCACAGGTAAACCGGGGCCGGTGATCCGGGCCAGTTGAAGATGGGATCGTTGTATGCGGACAATATAGCCGTGGTGGTATCGATGTATTGCACATCTACCCAGACATAACACCAGTTGTTGGGATCATAGCATCCGGTAGCGACACATCCCGTATCATCGGTGACGGTGACGCAATAGGTGCCGAACGGATCCGCCGGATAGATGACAGGCGTCGTCTCACCGGTGCTCCATTGATATTGATAGGTGATCCCGAAACCCGAAGGAATGGCTTCCAGGACAAAGGTGGAGGAGTCCTGCAGATAACCATAGACATAGACAAAGCAGGAGTCCATATTCCACCAGTAATCATAGCAGGCGCTAGCCACACATCCATTGGCATCGGTGACGGTCACACAATAAAAGCCCATCTGATTGGGATAAATGGTTTGGGTGGTATCCCCTGTACTCCACAAGTAGCTTATCGGCGGATTACCGAATCCATAGGCGGTCAAGCCACCATTGGGATCTTCCGCGATATAGGCTTCACAGAAATTGACATCATTGACAATGATACAGGTCGTATAGACACAACCCGTTGCATCCGTCACGACTACACAATATGTACCCGGAGGGACATTATAGAGATATGGGGTATTTTCCCCAGTGATCCAGGCATATTGGAAAGGAGCCACTCCGCTGGCGATCACTTCCAGGTTGTAGGTACTGTCTCCATTTGGCGTGGAGATGATATAGGCAAAACAGAAACTGTTGGAATCCGGATTGACGGTCTCACAATCGGTCACGGTGCATCCGGAATTGGCAAAGGTGGCGGTGACGCAATAGGTCCAGGCCTGGGTGGCGACGATGGTTTGGGTCGTTTCCCCCGTATTCCACAGGAACTCCACATTTTGAGCGGGAGGTGTCCAGGCGGTTAGCAAGGTCTGGTTGGTGCCGGGATTATTCTCGACAACAATAAACATGACACAGGAGTCAGGATTATTGATTTGGCAGTAGGTGAAATCAGCCTCAAATTCATACGGGCCGTTGAGGGTGGTGAAAATGAGCGTTTGGATATTGTTGTCGCAATCGACCATATCCACTTGAATAAAACCAAGAATATTGGGGTCCGGGTAGGGTATGTAGACCTCATAATCCCCTCCGGCGTCGGTTACGGCCATCTCGAAGAAGACCGTTGAGTCCGCGAAGAAAGCCGTTACATTGAGGTTGACGTCTTGCTGGCCCGCGCCGTTGCCATCCGCTACCGTCCCGTAGACGTGGATATTTTGCTGAGCCTCAAGGGTTAACAACCCGAGCAGGGTAAGGAGGGAAGAGAGTAAAAGTTTTCTGATGATCATCATCGAATCCATTATTTTGTTTCTAAAATTATTGGTTTCAGCCCATAATACGGACTGGTTAGCCGGAAGGTTGGGTTGAACCGGAAAAATTATACGCCTTATGTCCTCCATACCGCTCGCTGAACGGATGCGGCCCAAAGTGCTCGCTGATATCCTGGGACAGGAGCACCTGCTCAGCGAAGGGGCTGTCCTCCTCAAAGCCATCCGTTCCGGGCGCATCCCTTCCATGATTCTCTGGGGACCACCCGGGGTCGGCAAGACCACCCTGGCCCGCGTCATTGCCCAGGAAATGAACCGGCCGTTTATCCAGCTCTCGGCCATCAACAGCGGCGTCAAAGAGGTACGGGAGGCCATCGACCAGGCGAAAAAGCAGCGCTATTTTGACCGGCCGGGTCCCATCCTGTTTATCGATGAGATCCACCGGTTTAGCAAATCGCAACAAGACAGCTTACTGGGAGCAGTCGAAGACGGGACGATTACCCTGATTGGCGCCACCACGGAAAATCCATCCTTTGAAGTGATCTCTGCCCTGCTCTCCCGCTGCCAGGTATATGTATTGAAACCCCTGCAGGAAGAAACGATGCGCCGGTTAGTCAGGCGGGCCATCGAAACGGATGCGGACCTGAAAAACAAACAGATTGTCATCGAGGAAGACCATGCTTTGCTTCAGCTGACCGGTGGAGATGCCCGCAAACTGCTCACGGCCCTGGAGATCATCACCAATGAATCGAGTGATACAGTCATCATCAACGACGAAAGCGTGCAGGCAGCCATCCAACGAAACATTGCCCTGTATGACAAAAGCGGCGAACAGCATTATGACATCATCTCCGCCTTCATCAAAAGCATCCGCGGATCGGATCCCAATGCGGCCTTGTACTGGCTGGCCCGCATGCTCCATGGCGGCGAGGATATCAAATTTATCGCCCGCCGGATGGTGATCCTCGCCGCGGAAGATATCGGCCTTGCCAATCCGAATGCCCTGCTGATAGCCCAGGCCTGCGCAGATGCCATCCAGTTTATCGGCATGCCCGAGGGCCGCATTGTCCTGTCTGAGACAGCGATCTACCTGGCCACCAGCCCTAAATCCAACTCCGCGTATGCCGCTATCGCCGCCGCGCTGGACCTGGTCAACACCATGGGGCCGCTGCCCGTACCGCTGCATATCCGGAATGCTCCGACCGGGCTGATGAAAAACCTGGGCTACGGAAAAGAGTATGCCTACAGTCATGCGTATGAAGGCAATTTTCAGCCGCAGGAATACCTGCCCGGGGAGATCTCAGGCAATGCTTTTTATACGCCGGGAGACAACAAACATGAACAGGAAATCGCCAGGCGGATGGACATGTGGTGGGGAAGCAAGTACAAGCCCAAGGGCGAATAATTCATCCTTAGTAATTAATAATTGGGAATCCGTCAACACTTCTGACTATTGAAAACAACAAACCTGCACACGCTAATCCTGGCACTGATCCTTGGCCTGGTGGGTTACCTGGCATTCCGCCTGGCGGCGATAGAATCCAGGCTAAAACGGACAAACACGTTTATCTACGAAGCCCTGCACAATGACCGGATCGATCATCTCAATGCTGTCCATCCTACGGACATCGTCCTGGGCGACGAGGAGGCGCCTAACACGATCATACTGTACACCCGGCTGACCTGCGACTATTGTGATGATTTCTTTAAAAACACCTTTCCGGAGATCCGTGACAAATTGCTGGAAACGGGTAAAGCCAAATTCATCCTGCGCTATCTGCCCGATCTGTCCGATTCGACTGAACTGGCCAGTGTCCGGTATGCCTATTGCCTCGACCAGGCGGATCTATTTGAACCTTTTTTGAATACGAGCATCAAAAATCCGGATACACTTGTTTCGCTTAAAAGCCTGCAGGCCTGGTCCGGGGATGCAGGCGCGGATACGACCCGCCTGCAACGGTGCAGCGAAGACCCGGAGATCACCGATCTGATCCGCCGGAATGCCCTGCTCGCCAGGAAAGCGGGTATTTCCGCCACCCCCTATTTCATTATTAACGGGCATGAATTGAAAGGGAACCGAAAATTTGTTAAGTTTGAAGAAATCCTCCGTTCCGAATAACCCGGTCTATGCAAATCAACCATTAACCCATAAACTACTTTTGTATGAAGCTCTTCAAAATTTTATCTTCCGTCTTGGGCCTGGTCGTCATCCTTTTTGGCGGCAACAGTTGCAAGAAGGATGATCCATGCTGCACCTGGTCCTACGCAGGTGACACCTACACCTATTGCCGTGATGGCAACGAATGGAAAGACTACGCGGACACCTGGGATGAGTTCGTGACCTATGCCGAGGCATTCGGCGCCAACTGCGATTAATCAAACAAGGACAAGGCTGCATGGATCAAGGATGATGCAGCCTTTTTTATGCCTATGACCCAACCCCGGAATTACGAATATGAAGGAATCCAGTTCCTGAGCCGCTGGCTGACGCGAATCGGAAAGCGATTCCTCCATCTCGCCGACCGGCTCGATTTTATGCTTTACCGGATGGAATTCGGGGAACGCGACGATGACATTTATATCGTCACTTACCCCAAGTCAGGCACAACCCTGATGCAAATGATCCTCTACCAGCTGACCACGAACGGAGACATGACGTTTAACCACATCTACGAAGTGTCTCCCTGGATCCGCAATGCTTCCTTCCGGAAAGAAAAACCAAAATCCTATCCCTCCCCGCGCCTGATCAAGTCCCATGAATTCTATACGGATTTTCCTAAAGGCACGAAAGGGCGGTTCATTTTTGTCTACCGGGACGGGATGGATGTGGCCCTGAGCCTGTATCATCAGAATAAAAATTACAATGCCCCGGATCTCACTTTCGAACGGTCCATTGAAAAATTTCTGGGCGAAGGAAAAAAAAGCTGGTTCCATTTTACCAAACAATGGCTTGACAACAAAAATCAATTACCCATCCTGTATCTCCGGTACGAAGACCTGATGACGGACAAGGAAAGGGAGATCGGGAAAATCATCCGGTTTTGCCGGCTCCAACCAGGTCAAGAGCAGATCGAACGTGCTGTCACGCGGAGCAGTTTTGAGTATATGAAGCAACATGAAGAAAAGTTTGGCCTGCAACCGCCTGTGCCCCGCATCCTTGATCAGTTTATCCGCCGGGGCAAAATCGGTGAGGGTGAAAAACAATTTTCTTCCGGGCAAAAAGAGCGATACCTGGCCCTGTACCAGTCATTGGTCAAACCCGCTGAGACCAGCGTCTATGCCGGCAGGGCAAATGAATAAGCCCCTATTCCGCATAGCCTGACGGACGATTAGCACGACCTGTCCTGAATACGTAACTTCGCCCCTTCCATTTTACGATTGGCTAACCCTGATTCTTTTTCCCTCATGTTCGTTTACAAATTTGGCGGCACTTCACTGGGTAATGCCCAACGGATGCAATCGGTCGCAGATCTCGTCACCCGGGACAGCACATCGAAGATAGTCGTCCTGTCAGCCGTATCAGGCACCACCGACATGCTGATCAAACTTTCGCGTGCGACCAAAGCGGAAGGTGAGTTGATCCTGTCCGGCATGGAACAGCAATATGAAACGTACGTGACAGCATTGCTTACCTCCCCTGACGCCCGGCAATCGGCCTACGCATTTCTCAACAGGACCCTGGATTCGCTCCGCGAAGGATTACATGCGCCTCTCCCAAGGGACGAGCGCTGGTTTGTCTCTTTCGGTGAGATCATGTCCACTTCCCTGTTTATGATCCTGATGGCTCAACGGGGGATCGATGCAGCCTTCCTCCCGGCGCTTGATTTTGTGCGCACCCGTGAAGGAGAGCCGGACATGGATCTCACCACGCGTTTGTTAAACACGCAACTCACCACCGCCGGGCATAAGCATATTTATGTGACCCAGGGATATATCTGCCGCAATGAAAACGGAGAGATCGACAACCTGAAACGAGGCGGGAGCGATTATTCGGCCACGATCATTGGCGCAGCTATCCGGGCGGAGGAAATTCAGATCTGGACGGACATTGACGGCGTGCATAACAATGATCCCCGGATCGTCAAAAAGACCTCGCGCATCGATGAGCTGAGTTATGCGGAGGCGGCCGAGCTGGCCTATTTTGGCGCGAAGATCCTGCATCCGCTTTGCGTCCGCCCCGCGAGACAGGCCCTGGTACCCATCCGGTTACTCAATACGCTCAATCCCGAAGCGGAAGGCACGTTGATCCATACAGAAGACAGCACCGAAGGTACCGGCCCCAAGGCTGTCGCAGCCAAAGACGGGATCACGGCGATCAATATCCGTTCTTCCCACATGCTCATGGCCTATGGTTTTTTGAAGAAGATTTTTGAAGTATTCGAAAAACACAAAACGTCCGTAGATATGATCACGACGTCGGAGGTGGCCGTCAGCCTTACGATCGATGATACTACCCACCTGGACGACATCGTCGCCGAACTGGAACATCTGGCCACCATCACGGTGGATCGCGATCAGACCATCATCTGTGTCGTGGGCGCTTTCCGCAAAGATGAAAACGGTATCGCGGTCAAGGTGCTCAATCCCCTGCGCCACATCCCCATCCGGATGATCTCCTCCGGCGGGAGTGAGAGCAATATCTCCATCCTCATCGATTCGACGTACAAACAGCAGGCGCTGGAAGCGCTCCATGAAGGCCTGTTTGGCCAGGCCTGATCTTGGGATCATGGAATGATAGAGTGATACGGTGATGTTTGGGTTTTATCCGTTTGAATGAAAAGGTTAGAAAGGTTATAGAGCTTATAAAGCTTATGAGGTTTATGAGGTTTTTGGGAAAACATAACAAAGGATACCAAATGTTCTTCTCCGTTTAACCCACGATCAACGGATCAAGCGGTAAGCGGGTGAGGCTGCTATAAGGACACCCCACCATCAGGGCCCCACCGCATCGCTTCATCACCCGATCACCCGGTAAAAAAGTTTTATTTTGTTCGGGCAATACCTCACCTATGCATAAACTTTACTTCCTGACGGCCATTCTATTATTTACTTTCCAACTCCGCGCCCAAACATACCAGGGTGCGGGTGGAACGATTCACGATGACGGGAGAATCAATGACTTTGTAATCGATGTACAGGGCCTTGATTCCAACACACTGACACCCGCTTACGGACTCAGGGAAGTTTGTATCAATGTTACCCACACCTGGATTTCCGACCTGGATATCCGCCTGGTAGGTCCTGACGGCACCACGATCACGCTTACCTCCGGTCTTGGAGGAGACGGTGATTTTTATACGAATACCTGTTTTGACATGCAGGCTTCCACCTCGATCATCAACGGCCAGCTCCCTTTTACCGGATCCTTCCGTCCATTCTCGAATATCGGTAACAACAACAATGGACAGCATGGAAATGGCCCATGGACGTTACGGATCGTGGACACCTATGCCTATGCCGATGGGGGTGATGTATTATCCTGGTCGCTGACGTTTGGGCCGGGCGCTCCTTCGCCGGAAGTGTTTGACGGAACGAACCTGCCGATCTTCATCATCCATACCGACCAACAATGGACCATCCTCAACGAGCCCAAAATTGATG
Organism: uncultured Saprospiraceae bacterium; assembly: GCA_964617515.1. Lineage (GTDB taxonomy): Bacteria > Bacteroidota > Bacteroidia > Chitinophagales > Saprospiraceae > Opimibacter. The sequence goes on from CAZTXO010000078.1 coordinate 8,885, forward strand.
CAACGCTCAAAATCATCCGCCAGCCCGGCGGACAAACCAATCACCTGACAGATCCCGCGGAGTTTGAGGGAAACATCGGGATTGAGGTGCGTGGTGCTTCGTCCCAGGGTTTTCCAAAAAAGAGTTATGGGTTTGAAACGAGGGACGCTTTCGACATCGATACCGCTGTCTCCCTGCTCGGTCTTCCGGAAGAAGAAGACTGGATCCTGTATGCTCCCTACACGGACAAAACGTTCCTGCGTGATGCCCTGACGTACCAGTTGGGTCGTGAGGTGGGTCAGTATGCCCCTCGAACGGTTTTCGGCGAGCTGTTCCTGAACGGCGATTACCAGGGCGTGTATTGCCTCGAGGAAAAAATAAAACGTGATAAAAACAGGGTCAATATTGCCAAACTGAAGGAAACAGATCTCGCGGGAGATTCACTTACGGGTGGTTACATCCTCAAAGTAGACCGGGATGACGGGGACGGTACTTTTTTCCTGTCCCAGTATGAAGGCACAGATCCCAATGGAGAGATCCGCGTGGTGTATGAGGATCCAAAGGGACCCGATATGCATCCGCTCCAGCGTGCGTACATACAGGGCTTTTATCATGATTTCGAGGATGCGCTCTTCGGGCCTGATTTTATGGACGAACACCTGGGCTACAGGCGCTATGTGGATGTGCGTTCTTTTGCCGAGCATTTTATCATCTCCGAGCTGGGGCAAAATGTGGATGCCTATCGCCTGAGCACTTACCTGTACAAGGACCGTGATGATGTGGATTCACTTCTCCACCTTGGCCCCTTATGGGATTTCAACCTGGCCTACGGGAATGCCGATTATTGTGGCTGTCAGAGCACGGAAGGCTGGACCTATCTCAACAGCGGAGGTTGTGGCAATACACCGGTGTGGTGGCCCAGACTTTTGGAGGACCCGTATTTTCAAAATGAGGTCAAATGCCGGTACGAGGCATTACGGGAAGATGTCCTGAGCACCAATCACATCTTTCATTACCTCGACAGCATGGCAGGGACGTTTGCGGAAGCACAGGTGCGCAACTATGCGCATTGGCCAATTCTTGGCACCTATGTATGGCCCAACTATTTTATCGGCCAGTCCTATGAAGAGGAAGTCAGTTATCTCAAGCAATGGATCCATGATCGCCTGCAATGGCTCGACGACCATCTTCCGGGAGAATGCATCCCCACATCCGTGTATCCCGCAGAGAAAAGCATCCTGTCAATCACTCCCAATCCTGCAGATCAACTCGTCACCATCACCTTCGGCGGACTTCCGGCAAAGGATCATATCAAAATCACCGCTATGAACGGCAAGGTGATGATGGAGACTCGTTTGACCGAACCCATGATTCCGGTGGAGGTTGCCGCATGGCCCTCAGGAATGTATACTGTGCGGATATCGGGTGCGGAAGGAAACAGTTCGGTTCAAAAACTGATCGTGCTTCATCCATGATCTGGCGGTGTGATGTGTATAAAGCACCCGGACCAGGTTACTTATGAACCGGAGGATGCAGGGCTAAGGGACGAAAAA
>CAZTXO010000079.1:0-10265 GCA_964617515.1 uncultured Saprospiraceae bacterium
CGCCGGGTCCACACACGCATTCTTTTTCGGGATGATTGTAGAAACCACACGGACAGGGATTCATGCTTGCAATCAACATGAAATTGGCCGGGTAATCCACAGCGATTTTGGCCCGTGAAATCGAAACCCGGTGTTCCTCCATCGGTTGCCGCAACACTTCCAACACGCTTCGTTTGAATTCAGGCAATTCATCCAAAAACAAGACACCATTATGCGCTAAGGATATTTCACCCGGATTGGGAGAGGATCCCCCACCGACCAACGCCACATCACTGATCGTATGATGCGGCGACCGGAATGGCCTCGAAGTGATCAACGCGGATTCTTTTGCCAGCTTGCCCGCGACCGAATAAATCTTGGTAGTCTCCAGCGCTTCATTTAAGGTCAGCGGCGGAAGAATCGTAGGCATCCGTTTGGCCAACATCGTTTTTCCGGCTCCTGGCGGTCCGATCAGAATAACATTGTGTCCGCCGGCGGCGGCAATCTCCAGGGACCGCTTGATGTTTTGCTGCCCTTTGACGTCGGAGAAATCAAAGGAATACAGATCATGCGCCTGCTGAAACGCTTCCCGCGTATCATACCGGTAAGGACTCAGCGGACGAACCCCGTTGAAAAAATCAAAGACCTCATCCAGCCTGCTGACGCCATAGACATCCAATTGATTGACAATGGCAGCTTCCCGCACATTCGCTTCTGAAACGATAAGCCCGTCGAATTTTTGCTTTCGGGCCAGGATGGCCATGGGCAATACACCCCGCACAGGTTTGATCTGTCCATCCAGGGATAACTCGCCGACGAGCATAAACTGTTCGAGCCTTTCGGCACCAATCATGCCGGTACTCGCGGCAATCGCCGTGGCGATCGGCAGATCATAGGCAGCACCTTCTTTTCGCAGATCGGCCGGAGCCAGGTTGACGACGAGACGGACACGCGGAAGACGATATCCGATATTCTTGATGGCGGATTCGATCCGCTGCCAGCCTTCCCGGACCGCATTGTCCGGCAGACCGACGAGATTGTAGAGATGGGTTTGGGGAGAAAGTTCGCCACCGGCGTTGACCTCCACCTGGATCGTGCGGGCATCCACGCCGTGGACGGCAGCCGCAAATGTTTTCGCGAGCATGGTGATGTTTTCAGACTTTGGTGAATAGAAGTCTAATATAAGAAATAATGCAACTTTGCAGTCCTGAATTCAATAAGGTACGACAGAATGACAGAGGATCCCGCAGTATCCCACGATGGCCTGGTCCGTTTAGAGGTCATTGACCTCCAGGGACAGATGCATACCATCGAAGTGCCGGATGACATCGGCCTCAATGTGATGGAAGCCATTAAAGCGGCTGAGTTGCCCATCGAGGGCACCTGCGGGGGCCTCGCTTTATGCGGCAGTTGCCATAGTTATATTCTCAGCGCGCATACGCTGGATCCCATATCCGATCAGGAAGAGGAATCCCTGGACAAAATCGCCATCCTCCGGAACAATAGCCGGTTGATCTGCCAGATCCATGTGGATAAGCGCATCGATGGTTTGCGCCTCCAATTGGCTCCGGCCTGAGAATGGATCGCGCCCTCCCCGATCAGGGATTTTCGCGGGGCTGATCTTTAAAAATGGATTAATATTGACCCGCTAAAATCCCCATGACAGGACATGTCCATCCTTCGGCTCGAACACGTCACCAAAAAATATAAAGACCAGGTTGCTGTCGATGACATCAGTTTCGAAGTAGAGCGCGGCACCATCTTCGGGATGTTGGGCCCCAACGGCGCCGGCAAAACATCCACCATCCGGATCATCACCACGATCACCGGGCCGGACAGCGGGCACGTCTATTTCCAGGATCAGCTCCTCAACAAATCCCATCCCGCCCAGATGGGCTATCTGCCGGAAGAACGGGGACTGTATAAGAAAATGAAGGTCGGGGATCACCTGATCTATCTGGCCCGTCTCAAAGGCCTGTCCACCCAGGAGGCGACCGACAAATGCAAACGGATGCTGCATCGCTTCGAAGCGCTCGACTGGTGGAATAAAAAAGTGGAAGAGTTGTCCAAAGGCATGCAGCAGAAGATCCAGTTTATCGCCACCATTGTGCATGAACCCAAACTCCTGATCCTGGATGAGCCCTTCACCGGCCTGGATCCGATCAATACGGCCATGATCCAGGAAGAAATCTTCCGGCTCAAAAACCACGGTGTCACCATCCTCTTTTCCACCCACCGGATGGAACAGGTGGAAGAGATGTGCGAGCAAATCATCCTGATCAATCACGGAAAAAACATCCTCATGGGTGCCGTGAAGGATATCCGGAATGAGTATAAAGAAAATCTGTACGAAGTGGGCTATAGCGGCACCCTGCCTGCCTCCTTCGCCGGTGGGTTGCAACTGGTCCGGCAGGAAGATCATGTAGCTGTGTTTCGGCTTCCGGAACGGGACAGCCCGAACCGGCTGTTGCAGTCCTTGATGCAATCCGGATGTGAGATCCATTCGTTTCGCGAAATCCTGCCGTCGATCAATGAGATATTTATTCGCCAGGTCAAAGGAATCAGCCATGAATCATAAAGTCTGGATCGTCGCCAAGCGCGAATACCTGAGCCGGGTGCAGAAAAAATCGTTTATCCTGGTCACCTTGCTGACACCGCTGGGGATTGCCGTTTTTGCCTTGCTGATGGGCCTGATCATGAATGCCGGCGGAAAAGCCGATCAGCGCGTCCTGATCAAAGACGAGACAGGCATCATGGAAAAGATGGCGGCCGAAGACGATAAATTTCCCTATGCCTTTTCCGATAAAGATCTGCAGCAGCTGCGGGATGACTACATTTCCATGGGATATGACCTGCTGGTCTATGTTCCGGCATTGCGGGATACCTCCACCATGCGTATCTCCGCCTCCTACTATAGCAAAGAAAAACCCTCCCTGGTATTGCTGGAGTCTATCGAGTCGAAACTCTCCGATCAGATCGAGACGTATCGTATGCGCCAGTCCAATATCGATCAGAAACTCCTCGATTCTTTCCGCGCCGATGTGAATCTCGAAAACGGGGCCATGGATCCGAATGATCCGACCGGCTCCGCGGCTGCGGGCAAGCTCAATATCCTGATCGGCACTGCCCTCGGCGGTATCATGGGTTTTATGATGTATCTCGTCATTTTCATTTACGGCAGCATGGTCATGCGGAGCGTCATGGAAGAAAAACTCAGCCGTATCGTGGAAGTGATGGTGAGCTCGGTGCGCCCGATCCACCTCATGCTGGGAAAACTGGTCGGCGTCGGCGGGGTGGGCCTGACCCAGCTTGCCTTATGGGCCTTTCTGATCCCCGTGGTACTGACCATCGTTTCTGCCTTCATGCCCGGTATTGATCCGGCCCAGATGCAGGACCGGTATAATGTCACGCAGATCGACCAGGGGTCATTCGACAGTTTTTCGGCCCAGCAGATCATCCACGCCATCTTCAATCTCAAATGGTGGCTGATCCTGCCGGTCTTCATTCTTTTCTTTCTCGGGGGCTATTTCATCTATAGTTCCCTGTTTGCCGCCATGGGTTCGGCCATCAATGAGGATATGGGCGAAGGTCAGCAACTCATGATGCCGATCGTCATCGTGGTCCTCTGTGCCTTTTATATGCTTTTTCCGGTATTATCCAATCCCAATGGGAGCCTGGCCGTTTTTGCCTCTTTGTTTCCTCTGTTTTCCCCGATCATCATGCCGGCCCGACTGGCGTTTGACCCACCCTGGTGGCAGATCCTGTTGTCGATCCTGCTGATGTTGATGACCGTCTGGTTTTTCATCTGGCTGACCAGCCGGATCTACCGGGTCGGGATCCTGATGTATGGTAAGAAGGCCACGATCCGGGAGATGATCAAGTGGTTGCGTTATAATGAATAATAGGGGCTTCCGGCAGGCCGCTGATTTAGTGGTATTCCCGGCGTCCGGGAGCAACCTTCAGGACAAATAAAGAAGCCGCATCCGAAAACTCACCGCTGATCAGCTCACCCAGGTTTTTCCACATCGGGCCGAATTCCCCGATCAGGATCGTGCTCATGCCGTTGGTTTGAATTTCTGCTCCCGGCAGTTGCTTCAGTTTTTCCAAAAAAAGGATCACCCTGTCCGGGTAGTCCTCCCGGAGGGGATAATAGCTGAGTTCGATGGTCGCGGTCATCTTCAATATTAATGAATCCCGGATTCCCCGGGAGGGGATTTCGACGAAATCCCGGGATGCCTGATTGGGGTTGGGGGCTATCCGGTGAAGCCCTATCTTTAAGTTCAAATCGTACTCTGATGAAATCCCTTTCCATCCTATTGGCCTGTCTGTCCGGTATCCTGACCGTCTCCGCGCAGACCTGGAAGTGGCCATCCAATCCAAAAGCCGGCATGAATGTCGAAGTCTTAGTCTCGGGCGTTGCAGAGACTGAAGGTCCCTTACATGTCGCCTACCTGAGCTTTGAAGGCACTAAACTGGTAGCCACCGATGTGGGTATGGTTCCCGGTGAGCATGCCGGTGAATTCAAGGTACCCGTCCCCCTGACCGAAAAAGGCAGTTGGGCGGCACTGGCCCTGCGTGATAAATATGCGGATATCAAGTCCATTTCGATCACCAAAGTTGAAAATGACAAAGCCCAGCCCGGCGCCGCAGCCATCGAAAAGGCACTTTCCCAAACGATCTATGCCCGCACGCTTGGGCTTGAGCGGAATGACATGGAATCCAATATGCTCTTCTTTGAGGCTGTGCATGCCAGTGCGACTTGGATGAATGAACCGGACGTACTGCGGGGATACTATCAGTCCGCGAAAGCCACGAGCACCCAGCCGGACCTGGATTATATCAAAAACCAGCTCAAAACCGTCGCCGACAAACCGAAGGATGCGTCTGAAAAAATGATCGTTCAATCCATCGCGGTAGCCAAGGACATGCAGGATTCCACCTTGCAGGCTTCTCTTCGGAAAGGACTGGATAAGGCCTATCCAAAGTCCATCCTGGCCCAGGAGGCGGATCTGAATATTTTTAAAAATTCCGATTCCGTAGAAGAGCAGATCAAACTCCGGGAGCAGTATAAAGCCAAATACGTCATAGATGAAACCAACCAGGGGTACCTGGACCAGATGACCTCCACGATCATCCAGCATTTTGCGGAGGAAGAGAAATGGGACGATGTGAAAAAATATGTGGATGAAATCCGAAACCCAATGACGAAGGCCAGCGTATGCAACAATTACGCCTGGAAGCTGTCCGGGGAAAGTATCGAAAAGGCCGGATCCCATTATGATATCGCGGAGTATCTCTCCTCCACCTCGATGAAGCAACTTACCCCGGAAGTACCTAAGCCCGCTTCCCTGACCCGCAGTGAGTGGGCCAACAACCTGGAGAGCTATAAGGCGATGTATGGCGATACCTATGCGTTGATCCGCTTCAAGCAAGGGCATGTCGATGACGCGCTCGATCACCAGTTGTTTGCGGTGCAAAACAACGAATACGGGGACGGTGACATGAATGAACGGTATGCCATCTACCTGGAGAAAGCCGGGCAGCAAAAGGAACTGACCTCTTTCCTGGAGAAGATGATCGTGATGGGAAAAGCGACCCCTGCCATGAAGGCATTGCACAAATCCTATTGGACAGGGAAGGCTTCCGTGGAGGATCTGTATGCCCAGTATCTGAATCAACTCGAAGCCCGCGCTCATGAAGCGATGGTAGCGGAGGTGATGAAAAAATGGAAATCCGATGATGCCATCGGTTTTGCCTTGAAAGACCTGCAGGGGAATGAGGTGTCACTGAATGATTACAGGGGGAAAACGGTCATCCTGGATTTCTGGGCAACCTGGTGTGGTCCCTGCAAAGCCAGTTTTCCCGGTATGAAGCAGGCCGTGGAGCATTATGCTTCGGATAAAGATGTCGTCTTCCTTTTCGTCGATACGTGGGAAAATCCGGACAACGTGGACTCCAGGGTATCCAGGTTTATCGAGGATAACCAATATCCCTTTCATGTCCTGATGGACCGGGACAATAAGGTGGTGGGCAGTTATAAGGTGGAAGGCATTCCGACCAAATTTGTCATCGGGCCCGATCAGAAAGTGCGATTTGTCTCTGTCGGGTACGGAGGCAACCCGGATGAATTGTTTGAGGAGATGAAGATCATGGTGGAGCTGGCCCGTCATCAGGGAAACCTGAGTAAGACGTAAGGGATTGGTAGGGTAGATGGATTGGGTCTGCATTGAAGGCAAACAGACAGGTCAAGGGCTTTTCACGTATAGCCCCTGAAGAGACGGGGTCCATTCGCCCGGCGACCGGTCCAACCGCATGAAAATGGAACCCATCTGTCACCCGTGGCCACTTCATGCCATGCGATGATCCCTCCTGATACCCCCTCCTCGGTTGGAAAAAGCGGAAGCTTATTTTACTTTTTCCATGAGCAATTGCACCTGCGCTTCTAACCGCGCAATCCTTTCCTCCTGGGTCCGGATAACCTGCTCTTTTTCCTCCAATACCTTCAACTTATCGTGCAACACGCGTATCGCCTCCACCAGCATGGGGTCATAGTCTCCATAGGCGGTCTGCAGGTACCCGGATTGATCCAGCTGCACTTTATCAGGAAATACCTGTTGAATGTTTTGGGCAGTAAATCCATACTGTATTCCTTCCGGTCTTTTATATCCGGTCTGGTCATCATTCCATTCATACGTTATCCCCCGGAGCTGCAATAATTTATTCAGGATCTCTTCCCCGTCGATGGGTACGATATTTTTTTTCAGCCGGCTGTCGCTGTTGGCGAGCCAACTGCCTGCCGATGCCTTACTGGCATTACCCGATACTTCCAGGTTATTGGTGGCGGGAACCATCCCCATGCCAATACTGCCGCCCGGTTTCAACACCAGTATCCGGTCTGCCACTCCGGTTTCCACAAATTCCAGGGCATTATTATCTGCGTTTCTTAAATCTATATGCCATTTGGCGGTACCGGCATTATTGTAAAACTTGATCAATTGGTCATTTCCCGCATCAATGCCTTTGATTTCCAATGGAAAGCCCGCGGTAGAAAGGCCTATACCCAGTTTATTATAGATCTGTAGTTTATTGTTATCAAACTCCCCATAGATCAGGGCATTATTCGAATTGGCATTACTGTTTGAAATATATAATCGCTGTGATGCGGAGGTTTCACTACCTCCTGCTGCATATCCCAGAAATACGTTGTCATCGCCATTATTTTGGCTGCCTGCGCCGCGTCCTACAGCTACGTTTCGGTCTCCTGTTGTATTTTCATAAAGCGCATTCACTCCTGTGGCCGTATTCGCAAGCCCGGTCGTATTGCTATACAGCGCTTGCCATCCAGTGGCTGTATTCTCTGTCCCATTGGTATTGGCAAAAAGTGCGTTTACTCCATTGGCCGTATTCGAAGATCCTGTGGTATTGGTATACAGCGCTTGCCATCCATTGGCCGAATTCCTAAGCCCGGTGGTATTGGAATATAGGGCGTTCACCCCATTGGCTGTATTCGCAAGTCCGGTGGTATTGGATAAGAGGGCGTTCACTCCCATGGCCGCATTGCCACTCCCTGTCGTGTTTAAACCGAGCGCATGCTCACCAATAGCCGTATTCTGAAACCCGTCTGAATTGGTATAAAGGGCATAAGCACCATGTGCCGTATTCTGAAATCCGGTCGTATTTGAAAAAAGTGCACCAAACCCACTGGCCGTATTACTGTAGCCAGTGGTATTGGCATAAAGTGTTTTACTTCCAATGGCCGTATTGCGGACCCCGGTACTATTGTTATACATAGCACTGTCACCAACGGCTACGAGGTTACTGCAGGCAGGGTCACTGTAAAGGGCATTCGATCCGATAGCCACATTAGAGAAGCCGGTGGTATTAGAATAAAGGGCGCTCACCCCACTGGCTGTATTGCCAATCCCTGTGGTGTTTAACCTGGCCGCGAACCTGCCAAAGGCAGAATTATGATACCCTGTCGTATTTTGAAAAAGCGCATCACCCCCAGTGGCCGTATTGTCATTACCGGAGGTATTGTGAAAAAGAGCGTTCCTCCCAGTAGCCGTATTCACGGCACCGGTCAAATTGTTCCAAAGGGCGCTGGTCCCATTCGCCGTATTATCAGATCCGGAGTCATTACTGCGAAGTGCGAAGGCTCCAATAGCAGAATTCCAATTTCCCGTGGTATTTGTTCGAAGAGCACCATCTCCAATTGCCGTATTGTATTCCCCTGTTGAGTTAAGCATAAGCGTCTCTATCCCATGGGCTGTATTATCATGCCCGGTTGTGTTGTAATACATCGACTCAAATCCACTGGCCGTATTCCTATACCCGGTGGTATTGGAAAATAGCGTCTTTGTTCCATTGGTTGTGTTAAAAAAACCTGTGGTATTGGAATACAGCGCTTTACTGCCGATGGCAGTGTTGTTCGTAGCTTCAAAAGCTAATGAGACACCAAGGCCATTTTTAAACAAAGCACTGTCACCGACCGCCACGAGATTACTTCGGTTGGTGTTACTGTAGAGAGCATCCGTTCCAATGGCCACATTGGAGAAACCACTGGTGTTATTCCAAAGCGTACGGGTTCCAAATGCTGCATTGTTGAAACCGGTTGAATTAAGGAAGAGGGCCTGCAATCCGGTAGCGGTATTGTAATACCCGGTGGTATTCGATTTCATTGCTTCCCTCCCTACGGCAATATTGCCGGTCCCGGGATTCGCAGGGTTTAATGCATCCACCCCCAGGCTGACATTATCCAGGGTAATCAATCCCGCCCTCGTATTATTTCGCTTAAACACCAGGTTCTGATTATCGGTGGTGCCAATAAAATGAGTAGCGGCGTTAGTGCCCGCATTACCCGCTATACTCCAGTCGCTACTGACGGTGGTATTGCCCTTCAGATACACCCAGGCTGTGGCATTGCGGTAGGCAAAGGCGGATGAATCGATATTAAACACCAACAGGCCTGTAGCCGGGCTGGCGATCGCATTCATTTGTATCGTGTTCACCCTGGGCACCAGCATGCCTTTGGACGTACTGGTGATGTCGAGTTGTGCCGAGGCATGCGGCATAGTGGTTCCAATGCCCACATTTTGTGCAGGAAGGGTTGTTGCCATAAAGAGAAAACTGAAGAAAAGGAAGGCCGGTTGCTGCATGGGAGGTTGGTTTCAGGTCTTGGATGGTGAACTAATGTACTGCTATTCCGGCACAAAACGCTCCCTCGACCGTGTCATGGCGTATCGCCGGTAGTTTACCTCTCGCGATGATCACATGGGAAAATAAAACCGGGACTATCATATGGCAGGAGAACTGAAAAACCGGATATGATGCCTAATGGCAAAGGGATTGTTTCAGCCATTGGGCAAAGCGAAACCGCTACCTGGTGTTGGCCGTATCCGATCACTTTTTATCGACAACGGACAACTGCCGGGGCGACAAAAACGGCCTGGGGTCCTGTCCTTCAGCAAGGGCACTGTTGACCCGGCACTTTTGAATCTCCGTGAGAGGCACTTTTTTGTAAGGGCTGTTGGCCAGGTAATACTTGGGGGTGGCATCGGGGCATACCTCTCCTTTTTCCATTGCCGTACACTTGTTGTTCCCCGCGACTTCATTGAGTTTGGCGAGGGAGATGACAGTGGGATCATAGGTCACGGTGACGACTTCTTTTCCATCCTGGTAGCCTGCGGTCGTCTTGACGACGCCATTGAGTTTTCCAAACAAAGCCTCACCGGTCCAGAAGCAATACATCGAATAGGTGACCGTCGCCTGGCGTCGCTGCGCAGCCATCAGTTCATCTGAAAGCAGTTGCAGGTAAGCAGGAGCTCTTCCTTTGTTCTTGATCAGGATCTGCGTCATCCATGAAGCCAGGCCGGCGGCACTGTAATTTCCGTTGAGTCGCACGGCCACATCGCGACCGTATAAATCCACGCATCGGACCACCGGATTGTTCCAGGCCGGTTCATTGTATTTCTTCAGGACTTCCGCATCCGCGCCGCCTTTATTATTGTAGATCGCCAGCGGGATGAAATAGGTTTCGATAGTCTCGATGATCAGGGGATGGGTCAGGACATCCTTCCCGTAATTTTTGCAGGTCTCGCATCCCGGGATTTCCTGGAAGAGGATCAGGATGAGTTTGTTTTCCGACTTGCTTTTGGCCTGGGCTTCTTCCATGGATCGGAGCCAGTGGACATCCCCGAGTTCGACCGGATTTTTCTGCGCGCCAAGTCCCCAGGGGAGCAGGAGGAGGAACAATAAGTGCTTCATACAGACAAAGATATATATTTTAT